>JACQCT010000041.1 GCA_016201435.1 Nitrososphaerota archaeon
CGATACTTTTTGAAGTTCGTTTAGGTTCATCTCTGGTCCAAGCAGTCCTTCTGTTTGGCCAAAAATTGCGCCTATTATGTCGGCCTTTTCAACCAATCCATCGACGTCAAAGCTGAGCTTAACGTGATACTTGACAATTCCTGTAGGTGGCAATTCATAATCCTCTTAATTTTTGATCAATTTATTTTCGTACGAGTCTGATATAAGTGCTATTGCTATGATATGGCAGTAAATCGATCATGTGTCACGTATTTTGAGAGATCCTCAATATGCCTGATTTTTCCCTTTGTTATGGATACAAGTTTTTTCTTAAATGAGAGATCTATTCTGACACGATGCTCTAGTTGAGATATTATTTTGCTTGTTAGATATTTGCCTTTTCTATCACCATCAAACAAAACTATCAGATTTTTGTAGCTTGATACAGAATCAGCGAATTTTGCCAGTCCTTTGAAGCTGTGAAATTCGCAGATATTACCAGAATATCCTAGTTTTTGTAATGCAGATGTGTCCCGCTTTCCTTCAACTACTACCATACTGTCTTTTTTTGAATTTAATGAATGAATCAAATGTTGAAGTTGCAATATTTCTGACTCGTCAAAATTCACAAAATCATTTAGTATTTAACATATTAAGCACTTTTCAAAATTATGTCTGACATACTTGTAATACAAAATGCAAAACATGAAGGATTATCAAATCTAGGCAAACTCCTAGAAGAAGACGGATTTAAAACTAGTATCATTTTTGCCAAAAAAGAAAAAATCCCAGAAATAAACCATTCTGGAGTTGTAATTTTAGGCGCTCCCGAAAGTGCAAATGACGATCTTTTGTATCTAAAAGAAGAGATGAAATTGATAAGAAATACGGTAAAAAAAGAGATTCCGTTACTTGGTATTTGTCTTGGCTCGCAGCTTATTGCCAAATCATTTGATGCCAAAGTATACTCTGGACATAAAAAAGAAATAGGAATATACTACGACATAGAGTTTGACAACATAGCATCAGGCCTATTTTCTGGAATTAAGAGTCCTGCCACAGTATTTCATTGGCATGGAGACACGTTTGATCTGCCCCCAAATTCTACAAGACTAGCACACTCTAAAGATTATCAAAATCAGGCATTTCAGATAGGTAGCGCTGTAGGAGTACAGTTTCACCTAGAAGTAGATGAAGAAACAATTAGACTATGGCTAGAAAAATCAAAAAATGAGCTAAGTAAAACGCCATATATTGATCCAAGAGAGATAATCAGAAAGTTACCTGAAAACACGGAAACAATACAAAACAACATGAAAATCTTTTATCAAAATTTCAAGTCAAAATTCAATCTATGACAAAAGTTTAATATAATGATGAGAAGACTTTCGGATCTGTTATGGCAAAATTACAAAAATTTTTAAAATACATTATGGAAACAATGGAGTTTTCAAATTGAGTACAGTTACCAAAGTCTTTGAAGAAACAATTGCTACAGACCATAAGGTAATTACCGAAGATCTTTCAAAGGCGGTTTTGAAAAAATATGGAATCAAAGTACCAGGATATGCACTGGTAAACTCTGCCAAAGAAGCTACAAAAGCAGCAAAGAAGCTTGGCTATCCTCTTGTAATGAAGGTTGTTTCACCACAAATTCTTCACAAAACAGATGTTGGCGGAGTAAAAGTTGGACTGCAAACCGAAAAAGAAGTAAAGAAGTCCTTCAATGACATGCACAAAAGACTATCAAAGAAAAAAGGTGTCCATCTAAAAGGAATTCTTCTTGAGAAGATGGTTCCACAAGGAGTAGAGCTTATTGTTGGTCTTCAAAATGATCCACAGTTTGGTCCAGTAATAATGGTCGGATTAGGCGGTGTATTAACTGAAATATTCAAAGATGTTGCATTTAGGATGCTTCCAATTACAATTGCAGATGCAAAGTCTATGCTTGAGGAGCTAAAAGGTGCAAAAATATTGCAAGGGTACAGGGGAAGCAAGTCAATAGACCAAAACATGCTTGCAAAAGCACTAGTTCAGATAGGAAAGATTGGAACTGATAATGCAAGTTACTTTGACAGCATTGACTTTAACCCAATTGTGGTGTATCCAAAATCATACTATGTTGTTGATGCAAAGATACTTTTAAGAAAAGAGTTCAAAAAAGATGCAATTTCTAAAGCACAGCCAAATGCACAATTTATGGAGACATTTTTTACGCCACAATCAGTAGCACTAGTCGGAGCGTCAGCAACTCCGGGAAAAATTGGCAATTCTGTTTTGGACAGTATTGCAAAACACGATTACAAAGGAAAAGTATATCCAATAAATCCAAAGTCAGAAGAAATTTTGGGGCTCAAATGTTATCCATCATTATCTGCAATTCCAGACAAGGTAGACTTGGTAGTAGTTTGTGTAGATCTTTCAATTACAGCTCCGGTTTTAGAAGAGTGTGCAAAAAAAGGAATCCATAATGTTGTAATCGTGTCAGGCGGTGGAAAAGAACTTGGTGGCGATAGAGCTGCAATGGAAGCAGAAGTAAAGCGTTTGTCCGAATTGCATAAAATTAGAATAATTGGTCCAAACTGCATAGGCATGTTCAATGCAGCAAACAGATTGGATTGCGCATTCCAGGGACAGGAAAGAATGGTAAGAGCTAAACTAGGACCTGTTGCATTATTATCTCAAAGCGGAACTATGGGAATTAGCTTTTTAGAAACTGCAGATACTTTTGGTCTTTCAAAGATGGTAAGCTATGGAAACAGATCAGATGTAGACGAGGCAGATATGATTTGGTATCTGGCAGACGATCCTCAAACCAAAGTAATTGCACTATATGTAGAAGGATTTGGTGATGGTCGCAAATTCATAGAGACTGCAAAGCGCGTAATGGCAGAAAAACACAAACCTGTTGTAATCTGGAAGAGTGGCAGGACAACATTAGGAGCAAAACAGGCAGCATCACATACAGGATCATTAGGAGGCTCTAATGCAATAATCATGGGAGCATTCAAACAAGCTGGAATAATTTCAGTTGATAGTTATCAGGAACTCGCAGGAGCAGTAAAGGCACTTGCATGGCAACCAGCTGCAAAAGGCGGTAGAATCGGTCTTGTCAGCAACGGTGCAGGACCTATGATTGGAGCAATAGATCACTTTGAAAGATTTGGATTAGAACTTGCAAAGGTAACAGAAAATACTGTAAAAGAAATGAAGGCGCATTATCCAGCAACATATGTTATTGGAAGTGGAAACCCAGTAGATGTAACTGGCGGAGCAAATGCAGATGATTATAGGTATACAATTCAAAAATTCATGGAGGATCCTAATGTGGATATCATCATGCCATGGTTTGTATTTCAAGACGACCCATTAGAAGAGACAATCATTGATTATCTTGGAGAGTTTTCAAAACAGAGAAAAAAACCAATATTAATTGGCGGAAATGGCGGTCCTTATACAAAAAAGGTTTCAGATTTGATTGAAAAACACAATGTTCCAGTCTATGATGACATTAGAACATGGGTGGCAGTTGCATCTTCACTACATCAATGGGGAAAACACAAACCTTCTGACAACGTTTAATTTCCTGTAGATTGGAGTTTTTTCATGTCACTAGTTAACGTCTTAAAATCAGATGGAATTGCTACTGTAAAGATAAACAGACCTGACAAATACAATGCAATGAATACCGAGGTTGCTAAAGAACTAATTACAGTTTTCAACGAGATTGACAAAGATGATTCAGTCAAAGTAATCATACTTACAGGAGAAGGCGACAAGGCATTTTCTGCTGGTGCAGACATTGCATACATGTCTACTATCACACCAATTGAATCAGAAACATATGCAAAAACAGGACACCTTTTAACTTTTACAGTTGAAAATTGTAGCAAGCCAACAATTGCTGCAGTAAATGGATTTGCTTTAGGGGGAGGATGCGAACTTGCTCTAGCATGTGATATCAGAATTGCTTCAGACACTGCAAAGATGGGTCAACCCGAAGTAACTATAGGAGTTTGTCCTGGATGGGGCGGAACGCAAAGGTTGCAAAGGATTGTAGGAATTGCAAAAGCAAAAGAATTGATCTATACTGGACGACAGGTAAAAGCAGATGAAGCAAAAGAAATTGGTCTTGTAAACCAAGTAGTTGAATTGTCAAAGCTTGCAGAGGAAGCAAATAACATGGCAAAGATGATAGTACAAAACTCTGCAATGGCGGTAAGAATGTCAAAGATTGCAATTAACAAAGGCAGAAATTCTGACATTGACACGGGACTTGCCTTGGAGCTATACACTTGGGGATTATGTTTTACTCATCCCGACAGAGCAGAAAGAATGACTGCTTTTGTAAACAAGTCAAAGTAGAAAAAACCCGTTTTTTTAGATTCCTAATATGTCAAGTATGAAAAGCTTATTATAATTTAAAAGACTCACATTAGTCATGAGTAACTCACAGACCACCAAACTGCTTACAATTACTCCTAAAGCTGCAGAAAAAGTAGCTGCCTTTATGAAAGAGGAAGCAGACAAGCCAGAATTTCTTAGAGTGTATGTTCAAGGCGGCGGTTGTTCAGGCCTTTCATATGGAATGGGTTTTGAGCAAAAGGCTGAAGAGGACGACCTTGTGATAGAAGAAAACGGCATAAAGATGGTAATAGACAGCTACAGTGCTGACTATCTTAAAGGTGCAAATGTTGACTATATTGAAAGTCTGATGGGCGCTGGATTTAAAATCAACAATCCAAACGTGACAAAGAGCTGTTCCTGTGGAAGCTCCTTTAGCACATCCTAAACCAGACTAAAATCACTTTTTATTTTATAATCTAGTCAATACATTGTAAAAATTTTTACATGACAACTAGTGTCATGGTTGTAAGAATATGAGGCACTGTTCTTACTTTTTTTGTAATAATTTCTTCAAGTTTCATGGTATCGTCTGATTCTATCTTTACTATGACATCATACAGTCCAAGAACTCCAGTAACTTCAGAGATTCCTTTTATTTCCATTAATGCTCTAATTACTTGATTTTCTTTTCCTGTGTTGCAATGAATTGCAACAAATGCTTTGGCCATTATCTAACTTGACTTTCCTTGCTATTGAATATATCCTAAGGCCACAAACCACGTGCTTCAAACGATTCCAGTACACGGCTAACTGCTAAAACCATACTACCTTTTCGCATGTCTACTTTGTGTTTTTGTGCCAAGTTGTATGTATCATTAAAGCCTCTGACAATGTGTTTTTCCATAGTTTTTGCCACTTCATCAAATGTCCAGTAATATCTCTGTAGGTTTTGTACCCATTCCAGATATGATATGCATACTCCACCTGAATTTGCCAAAATATCCGGTATTACCATTATTTTTTTCTTGAATAAAATAGTGTCAGCTTCTGGAGTTGTTGGTCCGTTTGCTGCTTCTGCTATAATTTTACACTTAATGTTTTTTGCAATATTTGGCGTAATTTGATTTTCAAGAGCTGCTGGAACAAGTATATCGCACGGTGTAGTAAGTAGTTGTTCTGTTGTTATTTTTTTGCTTCCTGGATATCCAACAACTGAACCATGTTTGTTTTTATAATCAAGAACTTTTTTTGAATCTAGTCCTTTTGGATTTGTTATATTACCTTTTGAATCACTAACTGCAATAACTTTGCCGCCCATTTTTTCTATATATTCTGCTGCAAATGTTCCTGCATTTCCAAATCCTTGAATGACTACTCTAGCACCTTTTAGTTTGAGTTTGAGTTTTTTTGCTCCTTCCCTTACACAATATGTCACACCTAAACCAGTAGCTACATTTCTAGCAAGAGAACCACCTACAGAAAGTGGCTTTCCTGTTATAACAGCTGGTTCACCTTGTCCATGCATTACACTATAAACATCCATAATCTGAGCCATTTCTTTTCCAGTCGTGTAAACGTCAGGAGCTGGAACATCCTTTCCTGGTCCAATAATTTCAGAAATTGCATATGCATATCTTCTTGTCATTCGTTCTTTTTCTCCAGCAGACATTCTTTTTGGATCGCAAATTATTCCTCCCTTTCCTCCACCAAAAGGAACATCAACTATTGCACATTTCCATGTCATCCACATCGAGAGTGCCTTTACTTCCTCTATTGTAACGTCTGGATGATATCGTATGCCTCCTTTGTGAGGTCCTCTAAAATCATTATGCTGTGATCTGTATCCTGTGAAAACTTTGATCTTTCCGTTATCCATTTTTACTGGAATGGCTACTGTTAGAACTTTTTTTGGTGTCGCAAGCATTTGGTGAACGCCAGGATCAAGTTTTAGAATTTTTGCTGCGTCATCAAGTTGTTTTAATGCATTCTGCCAAGGATCTATCTTTACCAAATTATACCATCTTGAGTGACGAGATATTCTATTTAAATTTGTTGAGAATTTATGGTGTGGGGTTATCGGTACCTTGGGTTGACTGCGGTTTACCCAATTTTGATGCGATCAAATTCTTTAATTCTTCATCAGACTTGTTGGAAAAATCAATTCCAAGTGACTTTGCTATTGTTTCATTCTTTTGTCTTTCTGTTTCCACTGGACCTTGTACCGATATGTTATAGTCTGCAGTTACTTTTTGCAATTCATTTTGTACCATGTTTTTTGTCTTGTTGTATTCCCCCATGATTTTCCCAATCTTTCGTGATGCGTCAGGAAGACGCTTTGTTCCTAAAAATAGAATTATTGCAACAAAAGCTATGATTATCCATTCATTACCAATAATATCAAGCGAAAAATCTAACATGATTCAAATTGCACTATTCCAAAATTAAAGTTTTGTAAACTACTTGTATGCTGCAACCATTATTGCACCACCCATCATTCCCTTTTCAAATTCTACTTTAGAGAATTTTTCAAGCAATAGAGCTTCAAGTTTTTTGTTTTGTGGCCACAATTTGTATGTTCTATAAAGTGTCCCAAATTTGAAGCCAAGTTTTCCTGCTACAACAGACGCTATGACTGGAAGTATTATTCTAAGATAAAATGAGACGCCAAATCTTAGAAAAGAATTATCTGGTTTTCCCAGATCCACAATGACAAATCTTCCACCTTTTTTTAATACACGATGAATTTCAGATATTGCAGTTTTAAGGCTGATAGCGTCACGTAATGAGTAACCACACATTACGGCATCAAACTTTTCATTCTGAAATGGAATGTGTTCGAATACACCGCAAGCCAGACTAGTAGCATTTGTGAATAATCTTTTTGTGTTTTTGAGCATAGGTTGTAGTGGATCATAAAGTGTAATTTGCAAATCATCATTACAAATATTTAATGCAGTTTTTGACATGTTACCAAATCCAGACCCTGCATCTAGTACAAGATTTCCTTGTCTTACTCTTCCAGAAATTCCTTTTGTACGAAAATCTTCGTCCTTACCAAGCGAAATTGCAGAGTTGACTTTATCGTAAACAGGAATTATATCTTCCAGAACATCCAGTACTTCGCCCCAATAACTTCCAAGACCCATACAAAATTTGGAATGTTCGGATATTATATGTCAATTCAAGATTTCATTTCAGAAATTGTTGCAGGGATGCCTTCAAGATAGGATTTATACGCAAAATCACATATCGATGTAATTTTATTATTTGATGTCTTTATCGATGTGGTCAAAAGATTTACAAAATCACCGCCCATGACAGCCTTTGCCAAAATTGTTGGAATGGAACCGGGTTCCTTTACTCCAAGTTCTTTGCAAATAAGACTAACAAAATTCTTGAATGTGACAGACGTAGAATCAGCAACAACAAAGGATTGGTTTATTGCATTTTTTTCGATTATGGATTCAAGTGCAGAGACAACATCATCTACATGTACAAAGCTTCGATAATATTCTCCAGATCCAGGAAGTCTGAATGCGCCTTTCTTTAATCTCTCAACTAAGATGTTTTTGAACCATCCTCCATTTCCATAAACGTCTCCAAGATATGCGACACTAAATGCAATTCCTAATTCCTTGCAGTTTGATTCCAGAAATTTTTGAGCCTCTAGCCTTATCTTGGCATATTCAGTATGCGGTTTTATTGGTGAATTTTCATCCACAACATTATTTCCAGGATTTCCAAATACACCTAGACCTGACACGTATACAATGAATTTGGTTTTTTCTTTTAATAGGCTAAATAAATTTACAGTACCATCATAGTTTACTGCTTTCAGAATTTTCTGGTTCTTTTCTCCAGGCCATGCAGCAGCAAGGTGGTAAACTACATCATACTCTTCGTCTGGAAGTATGAAATCAGGATAAGTAAGATCTCCTGTCACTGTTTTTGCAGCAGGATTTGAAATTCCTTTTCTGATAAGACATGTAACTGAAGCTCCTCGATTTACTAGCTTATCGACAAGCTTTGAACCAATAAATCCTGTTCCACCGGTAACAAGGACTTTCAATGGTTTAAGATGTGATTTGTTGTTTAAAGGCTTATTTCATGCAAAATATCTGATAAACAAACTAAAAATTAAATCACCACAAGTCTTTGATGAAGCATGTATTCTTGCCCCAAATGTAAATCAAAAATGGAGATGCAAAAAACATTTAATCAAAAAATTGTTTTTGCTTGTCTAGATTGTAAATTAGAAGACATTGTAAACTATACCAAAAATATTGATGAAGCATATCTAGATTTTCTTAACAGGTTTGATTCTGGCAAAATACCAAGCAAGAAAAAATCAGATACCATGCTTGAAAAAGAAGGAATAGTTCAAAGTGAAAACGAGATAAAAAAAATGATAGGCAATGCCAAACTTGATGAGATTACCAACTCTATTTTGTTTGCAAAAAAATATTACGTATCATATTTTAGAACAATAATTGAGCCAGACCCTGAGATGGGGAACATGGTATCAGAATCTGGGTTAAATGAGAAGATAACCAGTGTTTTAGAATCAAAAAAGATAGAAAAATTCTACAAGTTTCAAGAAGATGCAATACGGAATATCATGATGGGAAATAATGTAATAATTAGTGCGCCTACAGCATCTGGAAAAACTGAAGCATTTGTAATCCCTATTTTACAAAAAATTCTTGAAAAGGGGCAAAATAACACCATTCAAGCTCTTTTTGTTTATCCAACTAAATCTCTATCAAAAGATCAACTACCAAAAATAAAAGAAATCGCAGATGATCTTGGCATCAAGGTGGAAATATTTGATGGAGATACAAAAGAACTAGACAGAAAGAAAATTTTAGAAAATCCTCCACAAGTAGTCATAACAAACTTTGATGTGTTACACTATCACATGTGGCACAGAAGCAGATTTGCTACGTTGTTAAACACGGTACGATTTTTGATAGTTGATGAAGCTCATGTATATTCTGGAATATTTGGCTCAAACGTTCACTATATCATAAAGAGATTGAAAAGAATCACTCCAAATTTACAAATCGTAGCTTCTTCCGCAACACTTGAAAATGCACTATCATTTTGTGAGCAGTTATTTGGAGTGCAAATGAAATTAATAATAGGTTCTGGAAAAAAAGGAAAGACAGATTTTAGCATGTTGTTTCCATCTCTTAGAACACAACGAGCACTAATGATTGAAATTTTAAAAAAACTTACGTCAAAAAAGCACAAAACATTAGTCTTTAACAACTCGCACTTGAACTCTGAGCTTTTAGCAATGCAAGCAAGAAGGCAAAAAATTGACATCAAAGTGCACAGGGCTGGACTGATGGCAAACTACAGAAGATCAGTTGAAAATTCTTTTAAAAATGACACCCTTATGGCAATTTCTGCTACTCCTACCCTTGAATTAGGAATAGATGTTGGCAATGTAGATGGAGTAATCTCATCTACCATACCAGTCAACAGATTGGTTCAGAGAATAGGTAGGGCGGCAAGAAAGGGACAAAATGGTTATGCGTTTTTGGTTCTTGGTAATGACCCAATATCACAATATTACAAGAATCATCCAACTGATTATTTTGAAGATATTGAAAAAATCTACATAGATCCCAAGAATCCCTTTGTAGAAGAATTTCAAGTACTTGCAATGGCTTGTGATAAGCCTATTGCCAAACATGAACTAGCTGAACATGGAAAAGTGATTGCAAGACATGCATCTGTTAGCAATCTTGTACTAATTGAGAATAGATATGTTCCAAATCATGAGCAGATCAAATCCTTACTTGAAGATTATAGTATCAGAGGAATTGGAAAATCAATTGACATATTTTTAAATGGCAAAAAAGTTGGTGAGAGAAATCTTCCAATAGCATTAGAAGAACTACACCAATCAGCAGTTTATTTTCTAGCTGGAACAAGATACAAGGTAAAGGAGCTAGAATATCCTGGAAAGATGAATGCAAAAATAGAATTTCTTCCAAGGGATTATCCATATTATACTAAGGCGTTGACCGAAGAATGGCCAACTATAGAAACTATTTTTGAGAAAAGAAATGCCAATGGGATCGATGTTGCATTTTGCAGATTACATATTCAAAAAAGAGTTTATGGTTATGTCAATATTGAAATCGGTCATGAGGTAACGCAAGGTCAACGGGTGTTATTAGAAAAACCCTTGGAATTTGATTTTGTCACAAAAGGAATTGTATTCAAGGCACCAAGACCAATCAATGAAATAAAAAAATCTGAAAATGAAGAATACACAGAAGCTAGTGGATATCATGCAACAGAACACGTTGTAATTGAAGGGAGTAATATGATAACAGGCGGAGTATCACAGGATTTAGGAGGTATATCACTTGGCACGTCTGGATTGATCTTCATTTATGATGGAGCCATTGGCGGAAACGGTGCAAGTAAGGCACTGTATGATAGATTGGAAAAAGCATTTGAGCGAAGCTTGCACATTGTAAAAGAATGTCCTTGCAAAAGCGAATCAGGATGTCCAAGATGCACATTTTCGTACAGATGTGGAAACAACAACGAATATTTGCACAAGCTTGCATGTACAGAAATTTTACAGAGAATCAATGATGGCGAGGCAACAGAGGTTTCTGAGCCAGTAGAAGGCGATAAGCCACTTGTCTAGGAAAAAATTCGTTAATCTAGACCATTTTCTGAAATATTCTTCTAAACTTGAAAAGTTAACCAATATTAAGAAAAATCAGACAAATTATTAATACCAATATTAATTGCCAATCATGGAAAAAGTTGCCATAGTAACAGGTAGTTCAAGTGGTATTGGCTTTGAGACAGCGTTAGATTTAGCACGAGAAGGTTACTTCACATATGCCACCATGAGAAATACAAAAAAAGGAGAAGCCATCAAAGAAATTGCAAAAAAAGAAAATTTGAAACTTGAAACACTTGAGCTTGATGTTGACAAGGAAGACAGTGTAAAAAATGCCATAAATAAAATTGTTAAAGAAAAAGGCAGAATTGATATTTTGGTAAATAATGCAGGCTATGGACTCTTTGGATGCCTTGAAGATATTTCTATGGAAGAACTAAAGGCACAATTTGAGACAAATTTTTTTGGTGTAGTTAGAGTATCGCAAGCAGCCATTCCAGTAATGAGAAAACAAAAGTCTGGAATCATAGTAAATGTAAGCTCTGTTGCGGGAAGAATAGGTTTTCCAGTTTCTCCAGGATATATCAGCTCAAAATTTGCTATAGAAGGATTAAGTGAATCAATGAGGTATGAGCTTTCTCCGTTTGGAATTAATGTTATAATTATTGAACCTGGAGTCATAAAGACAAATTTCATGTCATCAACAAAAAAATCTCTAAAATCAGATTCTGCATATAAAGACATTACAAACAAAGTAATCATGGGAATAACCATGATGTCAGAGATGGGTACCCCCCCCAAAGAAGTGGCAACTACAATCATCAAGGCAATAAAATCTGAAAACCCATTACCGCGATATACGGTAGGAAATGATGCTATAATGTTCCTTGAGGCAAAAAAGAACAAGACAGATCTAGAATTTGAAAATTACATCAAAAAAGAGCTTTTCAGCTAGAAAAGAGATTTACACAGATTTTGGTTTGATTCACTATTCATTCTAGGTACGTATGATTTAGTGGTTAGGTTGATATACGTCGCCAAGTCAATTTTTATCAAAGTCAACATATTTAGGCACAAATTTGGTGATAATCTAAAATGAAATGGAAAACCTTACAACACAATGGCATAGCATTTCCGCCTCCTTTTGAATCAAAAGGAATAACGATCAAGATCAAAGGCGAGAAGGTATCCCTAAGTTTAGATCAAGAGGAAATGGTCTACCAATGGGCAAAGAAAAAAGATACACCATATGTTCAAGACAAAACCTTTTGCAAAAATTTTCTAGACGATTTCGTAAAGGTATTACCTCCAAAATTCAAGAACGCCGTATTATCCGACATTGAATTTTCTGCAGCATTCAAGGTTGTAGATTTGGAAAAAGATGCCAAGATAACACTAGATAAGGATCAAAAAAAGAAGATAGCAGCTTCAAGAAAAGAGATCAAGGAAAAGATGAAGGCAAAATATGGAATTGCAATAATTGATGGAAAACAAGTCGATGTTGCAAACTGGATGGCAGAGCCTCCAGGACTTTTCATTGGAAGAGGAGACCACCCATTACGTGGAAAATGGAAGCCAAGAATTTCAGAAAAAGATGTCACACTAAATCTAGGAAAGGAAGCCAAGGTACCACCAGGTAACTGGGGAAAAATTATTCATGAATCAGACTTTATGTGGCTTGCAAGCTGGGAAGATTATCTTACAGAAAAACGCAAGTATGTTTGGCTTTCTGATACGTCTGATTTAAAACAAGAACGTGACCAGATGAAGTATAACAAGGCAATAAAACTATCAGAACATATTGATAAGGTACTAGAAAATGTAGTTAAAAAAATGACAGATCGTAATGAAAAAGTAAGACGAGTTGCAACTGTTTGTTATTTGATATTTAAAACTGCTATGAGAGTAGGAGATGAAAAAGATCCTGATGAGGCAGATACTGTAGGCGCAACCACACTAAGAGTTGAACACATCAAACTAAAACCAGATGCTATTGAGTTTGACTTTTTAGGAAAAGACAGTGTAAGATGGCAAAAATCACTTCCAATTAGCGGCCAAGATAAAACGTTATACGATAATTTCAAGAAGTTTACAGAAAAGAAAAAACAAGACGAGTTAATTTTTGATGGAATTACATCAAGGCATGTAAACGAATTTCTTGGACAGATAGTAAAAGGTCTTACCGCCAAAGTTTTCAGAACATATCTTGCTACAACTGTAGTGAAAAATTATCTCAAAAATGTCGATAAACTAGATTCAAAAACAGAAAATATCAAGATTTATCACGCCAAATTAGCAAACCTTGAAGCTGCAATTACATGTAATCACAAAAGAACAATTCCAAAGACTTTTGAAGAATCCTTACAAAAAAAGAAAGAAGCATTAGAAAAATTAAAGAAGACACCACCTAAGACAGAGAAACAACGTGAAAAACAAAAGCTTCGGGAAGAAAAGATGAAGTTAACAATAGAACTTACCGAGAAAACAAAGGACTACAATCTTGGAACCTCACTTCGAAATTATATTGACCCAAGAGTATTCAAGGCGTGGACTGATCAGGTAGAATTGGAATGGGAAAAACTGTACACATCTGCACTACAAAAGAAATTCCAGTGGGTTACAAAGGTAGAAACAGATTGGAAAAAAATCGCGTCACAATGATGCTAGATCAGATTTGTTTTAAAATAATTAAAAATAAATAAAAATTGGGAAAAATTAGTTTTTTGGATAAGATAAAATCTTATTCGGCTGCGGGTTCTGCTGCTGCGGATTGAGAACCTACTATTTCGGCTGAAGCAAATCGTCCACCTACTTGGGTGATCTTTATTTTTGCATTCTGGCCTGCCTTACC
>JACQCT010000036.1 GCA_016201435.1 Nitrososphaerota archaeon
CCACCGCCGTGTCAGGGCGGTATCCTAACCAACTAGACGATCGGCCCGTTAAAATACGACTCTTCTTGTAGGCGTTATTAACGTTTAATTTGAGAAAACAAGAATAATATGCATTGTTACTGGTGAGTGTTTTATGAATGAGGAATTTTCCCAAGATGAAAAAAATGGTTTTTACAAAGCAGTTTTTTCAAGACGTGATGTGAGATCTCATTTTATGCCAGAACCAATTGATGACAAGACATTGTCTAAAATTCTAAATGCTGCTCATCATGCACCATCTGTTGGTTTTTCGCAGCCGTGGAACTTTATTCTAATAAAAGATGTTGAAACTAGAAAGAAAGTAAAAGAATCATTTGATGATGAAAGAAAACGTTCTGCAACCCTTGTTGAGGATCCAAAGAGAACAAAATATCTTTCCTTAAGGTTAGAAGGAATTTTGTCTTCTGCAGTAAATGTCTGTGTAACATATGATCCTACAAAGTTTGGCCCTTTTGTGATAGGAAGATCAAGTATTCCTGAAACAGGAATTTACAGTGTGTGTTGTGCAATACAAAATCTTTGGCTTGCTGCAAGAACAGAAGGTATTGGACTTGGTTGGGTCAGCATACTTTCAAATGATGATCTGAAAAAAATTCTTGAAATACCAGAACATGTTGTACCCATTGCATATTTGTGTCTTGGTCATGTTTCAGAGTTTGCAGAAAAGCCAGATCTAGAAACAGTTGGCTGGCTTCCACGACTTGATTTGAAAGATGTTGTATTTTATGAGAAATGGAACAGTCTTGATGATCCAACTTGGAATCAAATCAGACAGATGATAGTTTCAAATCTTGATTACGCTTAAATTGTTAACAAGACTGATTTTTTCTGGGCTCGTAGCGCAGAGTCTTATTGACGCGCAACATGGATAGCGCAGTAGCCTCCTAAGTTACAGGTCGAGGGATCGAAGCCCTCCGAGCCCGCTTTATTACTGTATTAGATGAAACTGAACTCTCTTAGGTTATAGTTGGAGCAGTTGTAACGTAAACTGTTTTGAAGATGTTAACAGTGTAATCTCCCTCAAAAACATTAATCACTTTATCACCATCTACAGATTTAATTCTAAAATAGTGTTCGTATGAACCGTCACTTTTCACATCTACTTGGGCAAAATAAACTGGTTTACTATTTTGATAAATCTGAACTACTACTGGATATCCTGGTACAGCATCTATTACTTTGCCCCAAACACAACCAAATGGAAGTTTGTTATCAGCTGGAATATGCATGTACACTATTGATTTTTCTAATTGAATATCATTACTGGCAATTAATTTTGGATCCCATTGGACTCCTTGTGATACAGAGTTCAGGCTTGGTATTAAAAGTAAAAAGATTCCTACTGCCATACCAAGTACATATTTCATAAATTCCCTTTTGAAAAAGTTACATATTAAGATGACGTATAACTAGTTCGTATCAATTGGTACCAGAAGAGAAACTAAATGATGGATGTCGTTGTAATTGCCATTTCGGTGGTGCAGTAAGCTGCCCAAGCTGTAAAGAAAATCACGGAAAGCATAGCTGTCAACATTGTAAATAGTTATTTTCTCTTTGAGCTTTCCTTTGCTGCCAGTGCCTTTAGATTTGCAAGCTCTGTCTTGAGGGCTTCTATTTGTACAAGAGTCTGCAGGCTGGCAATCTCATTTTTTAGGTTTTCAATTTCGTTGTCTTTATTTTTTACGGTGTTTCGTAGCTCATCTAACTCTGCACCAAGTGCAACTTTAGCTTGTTTGATTTGGTTTGAAGTTACCTGTACTGTTTGTTGATGATTACTAGTGTTGACTAGCTTTTTTTTTTCTTCATGACCATAGCCACCCTTCGTAATATAGTCAGCACTCTTTTGAGCTAACCAACATATTGCAGCAAGAAACCATGCTGCTGCTATGAACACTGTCATAGCAAAGTGTGTTGTATCAGGAAGCATGAAGTATAGTCCTGTAAGAGCAGAAGCTAGGCAAGTAACTACTATGGTAGGAATGTGCCCCATAATTTTATCACAAGATTCCTAGAATATAACAGTAATGGAAATTATCAGAACTAAAATGCATATTATAAAAAGGAAAGATTTTGCTAGTCACTACTAGTATCTTTATCGCCTGATCCAAGTTTTGGAATCTCAGACTGCAAAATCTGAATTTTTTGTAAAAGTTCATTTCGTAGATCTCGTGCCACTCGCCTTACTGTTGGTCTTGGAACACCAAGCTCTTCTACCACTTTGGTATAGATATCTTGTTTATCTGTAAGGCCCTTGTCAAGCAACGAGTTTATGGCTTGTTTAATATTTGTGCTTTGAGTAGAGCGATTCACGTTTTGTATTTTTCAGATCTTCTATATAAGACTGTTACTATCGTTTTTGTAGTATTAATTAGATATTTAAAAAATGAAAAAATTTTGATTACATAAAAAGATTTTTGCTTAGTTCAGATAAGATTGAATCTAGATATATGATTATCAAAAGATAACACATTGGGCTTTTATCTATTGTTAGGTTGATTGATTTTAAATCTAAAGTCTTGGAATTTTTTGATTTATTTTTGTGATAATTAGATTATTTGGTATAATTTCTCCAGGATTAATGTACCTGTATTTACAAAATCATCTTAACATAAACAATTGTGAAGAAAGGTTCTTATGATTAAATGACACAATTTGAAGAAAATGCCTAAGGCTACAATAGAGACAAATTTTGGCAAGATAATTTTTGAGCTTTTACCAGATCTTGCTCCTGAGACAGTAAGAAATTTCACAAAACTTGCAAAGAGTTCCTTCTATGATGGGACATTATTTCACAGGGTCATTCCAGGATTCATGATTCAAGGTGGAGATCCCAATACCAAAAAACCAGATAAAAGTAAGTGGGGGACGGGTGGTCCAGGTCATACTATCAAAGCAGAATTTAGTTCTAAATCACATCTTCGTGGAATAGTCTCTATGGCTCGTGCAGTGGATCCTAACAGTGCAGGTTCACAATTTTTCATAGTTATAACAGATAGTACTTTTCTTGATAAACAGTACACAGTCTTTGGCAGAGTAACAGACGGTATGGATGTAGCAGACAAAATAGTAAATTTACCACGAGATAAAAACGATTGCCCGAATCAAGAAGCAAAAATGCTTCACGTGACAATAACAGAATAGGAATAATGAGTTTGAGAAAATTACTTTCAATTTTAATAATATCTTTGATGCTTTTATCGGTGTCACAAGTTTTTGGTCAAGAGTTAACGATGGGGCAAAAACCAGTAGAAGATATTAAAGTCAGAATTGATGAAAGTGGAACTGCTCATGTGACACATTATGTTAAAGGTAACAGTGCAGTAGCAATTCAAGTAATTACAATAAAAGGAAACATGACAAATTTTTCTGTAACAGATCAAAATAACAGTTCTGTACAATATTTCAGTGTAGCCACAGCTCAAAAATCAATTTTATTTCCTCCCACATCGAGAAATATGACTCTAATCAAATATGATCTTACAAATGTTGTATCTCAAATTAATGGTGTTTGGGAATGGAATTATACAACACCAACTGATGCTGGTTATACAGATTTTTACCTCCCAAAAGGGGTGGACATGATTTGGTCCAACAATACGCCAGTCTATCTTGGTGAGAAGGGAATTAGACTACATGGTAATGGATTTGCTTTACATTATATCATCAATGAACCTGTTACTTATCAAAATGTTCAATGGCAAGATAGTAATTTCATAATAGGCATACAAACTCTTTCAGATTTGGGCCCTTACACATTTGACCAATCAGCAAAAGCATATGCATTTGACGTCAATAAACCACATTCATTTGTAACGGTAATAATGCCACAGGAGCTTTTATGGGGACCATATCAAGGAAAGCTTAATGGTAATGGCACTTTAACCAGCACATTTCACAATAATGGAACTCATGCATGGATTGGATTTCACCCATCCAAATCTGGTACAATTCAGTTAACGGGTACAACTGCAATTCCTGAATTTCCATTGTTTGTGCCTTTGGTCATAGGAATAACTGTTGTAATTGCATTACAATTCAGAAACCGTTTGAATTTCAACTAGATTATTAGGAGTATCTCTAAATGGATTTTATGCAATGTGGTTGTCATTGTATAAAATGTGGAAGTACTGATCTAAAATCAGAACAGATAGGCAAGATCGAAAGTGATGGGTATTTTGATATGCATCACACATGTAGAAAATGTAATGTTCATTTTGACCACTTGGAAGGAGATGTGTTTGATTCCTGCAAAGTTTGTGGTTATGAGTCTAGCTGAATTGTATTATTATCTTGTTTGAGTAATAGCTGCGTCTTTCTCGCATGTCTTTTTGTATTTCTTTTTTTAAGGCCATATTTGCTAGTACCTTTGAAACATCTAGTGGCACAGCAGCCCAACCATATTCACGAAGTTGTGCGACAACCTCTGAAACGGTTCTTGGTTGTTCAAAAAAAGAATCCCGTGCTAGTATGTGTATTTTGCTTTTTATTTGATTCATATCAATAGAAATTGGTTGAACAAATTCAGGCTCATGGATTTCAGCATCTTCAAGCGAGCTTAGATAATTTGTTTTTGATTCATTGTTTAGTGCTTCTCTTAGGATTTCTACCTGTGTGTCTGCTCTTTGTTCCTCTGTTTGATTTCTTGCTACAAACCTAGAAAGATTGTATATAACTTCGTCTATACTTTTATTGTCTACGTAAAAGTCCTTAGATTCTACTTCTATCTCATTTTCACCGAATTTTAGTCTAATTTTGGCCATTCGTATTAATCCATTTGAGTATTTTCATTTATTCTACTAGCTCTAAGTAGCTTAGAAAACAGATCAAAATTTTTACACAAATTATTTGGTTTTTTTTCCTATGTGTGCTAAAAAGGAATTTTTTAGTCGAGATAGTGTGCAAAAGAATTCTAAGATAATTATTATAATAGCAATAATAGGCGCGGTTGGTGCTTTTGGTTATATTCAGTATGTTTCTGTAACTCATCTTCATGTATCTATAGTAGATAGCAAGGTTGTAGAGAGAACTAATGACGGTACACTTTACAACATGCAGCTTGAATTTATGAATCCATCATTAATGATTCTAAATGTAGGAAAAACTGACTTTGTTATATCTGTTGAAGGCCAAGATCTTGGTAGCGGTACACTAGAACCGTCTACAATACCTGCTATGGGAAATACTATCGAAAAGACACCATTTCTAGCTGATAATGTCATTCTTGATAAATATAACAAAAATGACAATGTTCCATCTGTAAAATTAACTGGAATTACAAAATATGATTTCTTTGTTGCTTCAATTAATATTCCCTTTACATACTATCCCACACAAGACGAAGCTAGCGCATTTATACACGGTACGTAAATCAGCAAAATATGCTGACAGTTTTTGGTTCTGTTGCACTAGATACTATAAGGACGCCTTCAAAAATTCTAAAAAACGTACTTGGTGGTGCTGCCACTTATGCAGCAATCTCAGCCAGTTTTTTTGTGAAACCTGGGCTTATTGCAGTAATAGGTCAAGACTTTCCAAAAGGATATCATAATATTTTAAACAAATTTGTTGATTTGAACGGCATAGTACGTGCAAATGGAAAAACATTCAGATATGATGGAAGTTATGATGAAACACTAAGCTTTAGAACTACAAATAAGACAGAGCTTAATGTTCTTGGAGGCTTTAGACCAATTGTACCAGAAAAGTACAGAAAGTCAGAATTTGTTTATCTTGCAAATAATGATCCTGTACAGAATACTAAAATCATAAAAGAGTTTGATGGAGTCAAATTTTCAATGTGTGATACTATTGATTTTTGGATCTCCAGTAAAAGAAGCGATGTCATAAAAATGATGGGTGTGGTAGATTCTGTTGTAATAAATGACGAGGAAGCAAAACTTCTGACTAAAACTCACAACCTCATAACATGTGCCAAAAAGATCATGGGGTGGGGAACAAAATATGTAATTATCAAAAAAGGGGAGCACGGTTCCCTACTTTTTTATGATGATGTGGTTTTCCCATCACCTGCATTTTCTATGGAATCTATTGTAGATCCTACAGGAGCAGGTGACTCATTTGCAGGTGGCATGATTGGATACATGGCAAGCAAGAAT
This sequence comes from Nitrososphaerota archaeon, assembly GCA_016201435.1. Classification (GTDB taxonomy): domain Archaea; phylum Thermoproteota; class Nitrososphaeria; order Nitrososphaerales; family Nitrosopumilaceae; genus TA-20. The sequence goes on from JACQCT010000036.1 coordinate 6,156, forward strand.
AGCACAAAAATCTCAACTATTCGTGAAGCTGCAGTATATGGAAACATTATGGGATCATTTGCTGTAGAAAAATACGGAGTATACGGTTTAACAAATCTAAAGAGATCACAAGTTCAGAAAAGATTTAAGAAATATAGGAATATGGTTAGATTCTAACAAAGGTTATAGATATCAAATTAAAATCAAACTCATGGAAGATAAGCTAGAAACAATATTCAAGTTACAAAAGAATTTGGAAAAAATGATGAATCTAGATAGATATCCAAAGGATGTAGAAGGAAAAATTTCTGCTCTTTGTACAGCCATAATTCATGAGGCAATAGAATTACAAAGAACTACAAACTGGAAGTGGTGGAAAAAACCAACTACTTTTGATCAGGCTGCAGCTCGTGAGGAACTCATAGATATATGGCATTTTGTTATACAAGCTTCTCTTGAATTGAATATGACACCTGATGATATCTTAAATGAATATCAAAAGAAAAATAAAATTAATCAAGAACGACAGAAAAATGGTTATTAGATTTTTACTGTAGCATTAATTGAAAGCTTAATTTTGGAAATATTAGTTTCATCAATTTCATCAATAAGTTTTACCTGATTTTGAAATTCAAGAATTTCTGACTTTGTTATAGTCAGTATAGGATCAGGGCTAGATGAACCAATTATTCTTCCCTGACTGTCTATTCCATTTTTGTAAAGATTAAGAAGTGAATGCCCTGGTCTATGTCCAGGCGTATCTTTTCCGCAAAGTAGAATTGTTTTTAAATTTTTATTTGATATTACATGTCTAACCAATGAATCAATTCCTTTGTTCTCAGAAAACAGTCTTCCTACGAGTGCAACTTTTGACAACATATTAGAATTGGCAATTTCTTTTAGCAGATTCATGCTTGAAAGGGTACAAATTGCAAGTGAAGATTTGGAATTCCCAAAAAATACTTCCTCATTTATAGGAAGAATAATTTTGCATATTTCGCCAGCTAGGTTTTCTATTAAATTCATGTCTTGACAGATTTATGCATAGTCTTTGATATGTATTCAAGATTTTGTATACTTACTAGTGGATGAACTGGTAAGCTTAAAACGCTAGAGGCAGCCCAGTCTGTAACACCAAGGTTTTGTTTTGTATTATAAAACGGAGTCTTGTGTACAGGAATTGAATAGTAAGCTGTTGCGCCAATTCCTTCAGAGTTTAGTTTTTTCATTATTTTGTTTCTGTTTTTAATGGCAATTGTAAAAAGATACCAATTAACCTTCTCATCTTTTCTTTCGTGAGGAATTACAATATCCAAGTCAGACAAAAGTTCAGTAAGAACTCTAGCGTTCTTTTGTCTTTGCTTTAGAAAGCTACCTAGTTTTTTCATTTGTATTTTTGCTATTGCAGCATTAACTTCGGGGAGTCTCAAGTTCAAACCAAGAATTCTCGTATCATAACCGTGTAACATACCATGGTTCCTTATTTTGCGCAATTTTTCAAAGAGATTTTTATCATTAGTAACTATTGCACCCCCTTCACCTGACGTCATTACCTTTGCTGCATACAAGCTAAAGCACCCAAGTTTAGAAAATGTACCTGAATGTTTCCCCTTGTAAGTTGTACCAAGTGACTGTGCAGCATCCTCAATTATTTCTAGATCGCATTTGTTTGCTATCTCAGACAGCTCATTCATGTAAGACATATTTCCATACAAATGAACAGGAATTATTGCCTTGGATTTTTTTGTAATTTTTTTTCTTAAATCATCAGGATCCATAGTATAATTTTCTTTTAATATATCAACAAAAACAGGTTTTGCTCCAACTGACACTATGGAATTTGCTGTCGCAACAAATGTGAATGATGGAAGAAGCACCTCATCTCCTTGTTTGATGTCAAGTGAATATAGTGCTGCTTGCAGTGCAGCAGTACCAGAGTTTACTGCTACTGCATATTTTGATTTAACAAATGAAGAAAGAAGCTTCTCAAATTCTTGTACTCTTTTACCGCCCGAGTTTGCTGCAGATGTAAGAGAGTTTTCCACTAGTACAGATCTTACTTCATTGATTTCTTCTTTGCCGATTATTGGTATATTTATCGGGATTTTCAACTGCAGAAATTATGATTATAAATACTATAATAAACCTCTGGAATTTATTCAAAACCAATTTTTATATTTCAGATGAAAACAATTGAGTTGAATGAAAGTGCACTTGCAAGAAAATGAAGTCGGATACAGGATATTTCTGTACATTTTCTATGCTTGTGCAGTAATAATGGCATCTATCACAGCATTTGGAATCTATGCCATGTTTGAAGAGTGGTCAACTAAAGGTACGTATGTGATGGGAGAGGTTCTTGTAAAAACTGAATTTCCTACCAGTCATTTTGCTAAACTGACAACTTGGTTATTCTTTTCTACTATAGTAGGATGGTATTGTGTAACAAGAATAGGATGGAAAAAAACTACTAGTATTCCATCATGGAGATTGTCTCTTCTTCAGTTGATGTTAGTAGGATTTTCTACAATCTGTCTTTATGAAGCGATTTATAATTTTGTAGTTCTTAATGCACAAATTACTGCGGGCATTGTGGCTGGAAAGGTACCGGACATAGATTCATTAACTATTGCATATCCTGATCCAAATAGACCATGGAATCTAATCTTTGCAACAAAGATGTTCCTTGCAGGTTTTATAATAAGTACACATGCACTATATCTTAGTACCAGACCAAGAAAACAACATCATGAACTTGATGCGTAACTTTATAGGGTTACAAAGGAAAATTTGACTCGCGTTGGATGTTACAGACAAAATAGCACTTGTGACAAAAGATCCTACTGAAGAAGTAGTAACCAACGAAGAACTTGAAAATCTTTTCAAGACAAATTCACATCCAAAGCACTACATTGGATTAGAAATTTCTGGGTTCTTACATCTTGGAAGTCTCATACTAACCGGTTTTAAGATCAATGATTTTATCAAGGCAAGAGTCGAGTCTACCGTTTTTTTAGCTGATTGGCACACTTTTATCAATAATAAGCTTGGAGGAGATTGGGAAAAAATTAGAAGTGTTTCTAAATACTATGCAGATGCATTCAAACTTTTTTGTCCTGGCGTAAAAATAATTCAAGGTTCTGAGCTTTACGAATCAAGAAAAGAATATTGGTTAGATTTAGTAAAATTTGCAAAACACATGTCGCTTGAACGTGCTATGAGATCACTTACAATCATGGGAAGAACAGAAAAAGAAAAAATAGACTTGGGTCAGCTGCTTTATCCTCCTATGCAAGCTGTAGACATACATGCTATGGATCTTGATATTGTTCATGCAGGCATGGATCAAAGAAAAATCCACATGCTTGTAAGAGAAATTTTTCCAAAAATGAAATGGAAGGTTCCTGTAGCTGTTCATCATCATATTCTTCCAGGTTTATCAGAACCACAAACTAGCGATGCTGAAGATTCTAGCTTTACTAAGATGAGCAAATCAAAATCAGGATCAGGAATTTTTATTCATGATTCTGATGATGAGATAAGATCAAAGTTCAAAAAAGCTTGGTGCCCTGAAGGAATTGTTGAACATAATCCGCTTTTAGAAATTTCAAGACATCTGATTTTCCATGAATTTAAGGAAATTATTGTTGAGAGGCCCTCAAAGTTTGGTGGAAATGCAACATTCGCCAGTTATCAACAACTAGAAAAAGAATTTGCAGAAAAGAAGTTACATCCTTCTGACCTTAAAGAAACAGTTTCCAAATACATCATAGATATTATCAGACCCATTCGTCAGAAACTTGTTTTAAATGAAGATCTTTCTAATGCAATAAAACAAACTACTTAAGCTGTGGTCTTACTTTTTCTGAAAATAATGAGAGCATTTCAAGAGAATTTGAAAGTCCTATAAAATTCACAATAAAGTAGCTTATACCAATGTCTATGTATTTTCTAAGATAATCTATTACATCGTCTGGAGTGCCAAGTGCGATACTATCTTTTGAACGGGTAACAAATTCTGCTATTGATTCATTTTTCTTTTTTAGCTTAGATACGATTTGTTTAACATTTTCATTGTCTTTTCCAACTAACACTCTTAACAAAACAGAATTTTCAATTTCACTATGATCACGCTTAATTTTTTTACATTGTGTTTTGAGCATTTCAATTTTATTTTGTAGAATTTCTGGAGTTCCAAATGGATGATTATATCGTGTAGCGTGTTTTGCTACCACTGCCATGAGTTTTTGACCAGCACCTCCTACCATTATTGGAGGATATGGCTTTTGCAACGGTTTTGGACTACATATTGCATTTTTTATGGAATAATGTTTTCCATTAAAAGTGGATTTTTCCTTTTGCCACATTTTTTTAATTATAGATATGGATTCGTCAAGTTGCTCTATCCTTGTTGAGGCCTTGTCAAAATGATACCCGTATGATTTGTATTCATACTCAAACCATCCAGCACCAATACCAAACTCTAGTCTTCCATTGCTTATTGCGTCTAAAGTAGAAGACATTTTTGCCAAAAGAGCAGGAGAACGATATGAATTACAAGTCACTACCTGACCAATTCTAAGTTTTGATGTAACACCAGCTATTGCAGAAAGAAGTGTATAGGCTTCAAAAAATGGCATAGTTCTCTTATCTCCATAATATGGAATGAAATGATCATAGACATAACCGGCATTGTATCCAAGTTGTTCAGCCTTTAGTGCAACAGATTTTGAAAAAAGAAATTGATCATAAGCGTTGTTATCAGGAAATTCGTCAAGCCATCCTTGTGGTAATGTAAGACCCACTTGGATTGATTTCATGCTAGTTTCTAGTTTTTTGTGGATCTATTATGTTGTACTTTGATGTATATCCACGAGGATTGATCATCAAGTCTTGGTATGTATATGTAGAAGAGTTTCCAACTATTACAGTACTAATCATACCAAGCTGATCTGCGTGATTTTCAAGGTTTTCTAGATCTGTTAGAACTATTGTTTGCGATTCTCTAAATGCTCCTTTTACTATTGCAACTGGGGTGGTTGGAGATCTATATTTTAACAAAATTTTTCGTGTGTCCTGTAGTTGATGGATCCTTTTTTTACTAGATGGATTGTAGATAACTATTACATAATCTCCTTGTGCAGCTGCTTCTACTCTTTTTACTATTATTTCCCATGGAACCAACAAATCACTCATGCTTACAACGGCAAAATCTGTCATTAGTGGAGAACCGACAAGAGCTGCACAAGAGTTGAGTGAAGACACTCCTGGTACTATTTCAACATACAAACCATTTTTTCTATCCCATCCTTCTTCTGCAAGTACTTCATAAATGAGACCAGCCATTCCATAAATTCCCGGATCTCCACTTGAAACAAGTGAAACTATTTTCCCCGATTTGGCAAGATCAATGCATTGATGAGCTCTTTCTACCTCTTGAGTCATAGCATATCGGTGAACTTCCTTTCCAGCAATAAGATCCTCTACCAAGTTGACATAGGTTTCATATCCAACAATGGTATTGCTTTCTTCGATCACTTGTTTTGCACGAAAAGTCATGTGATCGTGATGACCAGGACCAACTCCTACAATGTATAATTTTCCAGTCATGTTACAATAAACCGTTGTTTAAGGAAATTTATCCGTTTTCATAAAAAAGAACTAGTTTTACTGAAATGGATCTATGAATGGACAATCTAGTATGTAATCAGTATCTAAAACTTTTGCAGGTTGTATTGTTATGTCTCCTGCAGATTTCTTTGTGTTAATATCTTTCATGTTTTCAAGAAGTTTTGCTTGAGTTGGATCGTTCCAAGAAACCAGAGATATCTTGCATAGTGGTCCATATGTATCGTATCCTGTAGATGCACTACTAATTCCCGGTTGGAAACCAAAAGGTCCCGACCCAATTATCCCGTTTGTAAATTGAAAGAAGTCTATGAATGCAGGGCTCAGTGAGGAAAGTGACGGTGTATTTGTTACACCCATCATTTTAGCAGGTCCTTCTGTTGTGGTATCAGTTATGATATAGTAAATGGTTTTACCATCTGGTCCCCATGATCTATGAGCTACAAAGGTAACGACCATGTTATTGGTATTGATATCAAGAATTTGCCCCCCTTCGAATGGTTTTTGTTCTAGATTTTTATCTTCTCGAACTGACATTTGACCACCTGGCCACATGATCTGTGGCATGTTTATGACTATGCCAATATCGGTAAGCTTTACTTTGCCTGTCATATTTGCATCAAGAATTTTTTTTTCAGAATCTAAAATTTCTGTGGTATTGCTTGTATTCCAAATTACATGTATTACAGATCTAAGCGGAGTGTATTGATCTTGTGCAGGAGTACTTGAAAAGACATCATTTTGAAATCCGCTAATTCCATTGCCCATAACTCCATTATCGAAGAGGTAGACTTTGCCTAACGATTCTTTTGGAAGGTTGCTTAGGGTTGGTGAGTTTCCAACTTTCCATTTTTGCTTTTCAGAGATTACAGTAGCACTTTTTTTATCATTAGTATCAGTTATGATATAGTAAACAGGACTAGTGTTAAAGAATCCTAAATGTAATGGAATTTTTGCAGTAACGCTTGCACTTGATAATTTTAGTGAAGATTGTGTTATTGCAGAGTCTGCATAATGTTGCATTGCTTCAGGTGTTTGTCCTCGTATCCATCCATCAACACTGATAGTTGCTGTAAATGCTGCAGAATTTGTAGAATGTAAACCAACGGCTGCTCCTGTGAAATCATAAGAACCTGCATTTGTACCAAGATCCACTATAGTTTCAGCAAAAATGGTGTTACCATCAACTGTCCATGTAGGCTGACCTTTTGCATCCGCTTTGTCTATTTGATGCAAAATTATGATTTGTACTGGCTCACTTGCAGTATATGTTAATGAACCACTATACAAGGTTCTATTATTGGGTGATAAAATAATTGCCATCTGTTCACTATCATGTCCTTGACCTGGATCTTGGGATGAAGTCAGTGTCTGTGTAAATTGAATTTTTTTTATCATTCCTGCATTGGCATATTGATTTGAAAGTAATGGTATAGAAAGCATAACAGCAGAACCAGCAACAATTGCAATCAAAAGAATGTATTTGTTCATAAAGTCTGAATCATTGTTTTACATAAATGCCTTTTCCAAGGCTCAATTCTCATTTTTGAACTCCTTTTATTGAGATTAATTTATTTTTGCAAGTTCAAATTCATCATGTAGTGCCTGTACTGCCACATTACAATCAGCGTCTTTTACTACAAATGCCAAATTAAGCTCAGATGAGCCCTGTGCAATCATCACAACGTTTACTCTTTTTTTTGCAACAGCAGCAAAGACTTTTGACGCAACACCAACGATTCCCCTCATACCGGATCCGATTAGTGCAATTATTGCAACGTCAACTGTCACATCTACTTTTTTTATTATTTTACCTAACAAATTCATTTCAAGTGCATTAACGGCTTTGTCTAGATCATTCTTTTTTACTATGATTGATATGCTTGATTCTGATGGGCTTTGTGAGATCATCATAACGTTGACTCCAGCTTTGGCAAGTGTAGAAAATATCGTAGCAGCAGTTCCAGGTGCACCAACCATACTTCCTCCTCTAACATCTATGAGTGCAGTGTGTCGTATTGCACTAACACATTTTACTGTTTTTTGTGCATCAGCTTGTGGGGTAGCAGTTACAAATGTTCCAGAATTTTTAGCATTAAATGTACTTCTTATTCTAAGTGGGATTTTTTTTGCAACCAACGGTTCCAGAGCTCTTGGATGAATGTATTTTGCACCAAAGAGTGCCATCTCCATAGCTTCAATGTAAGAAACCTCCTTTAGGACCTTGGCGTTTTTCACAATTTTTGGATCAGTTGTCATTAAACCATCTACATCACTCATAAGCCAGACTTCATCAGCCTTTATACTAGAAGCTATGATTGTTGCAGTATAATCTGAACCTCCTCTTCCAAAAGTGGTGATGTTTCCATGCTGATCAGCTCCTGCAAATCCTCCAATGATAGGTAATGTCCTTTTTTCCAAGAATGCATCAATTGTATGAGAAACATGTAATCTTGTTGTGTCCATGAGGGGTTTTGCCTCACCAAAATTAGAATCAGTTACTATTCCTGCATCTTTTCCAGTAAGGGCTACTGCTTTAGTGCCTAAATCATTTAGAGCAGCTGCGACTAGATTGATAGATAATCTTTCTCCAAATGAGATCAGATAGTCAGAAGAACGAGGGGTTACTTCGCCAAGTAAAAGCATTCCATGCAATAATTCTTGTAGTTCAGAAAGATCTACTGTCATCTTGTTGACTAAATCTTTTCTTATCTTAGAATTTTTGACGCATGCATTTGAAATTTGCATGTGATTTTTAATTATTTTTTTTGCAAGATTATTTGCAGCATCCTTGTTTCTATTTTGAATTAGAGTTGTTATTCTTATCAGATCATCTGTGACACCAGTAATTGCAGAAAAGACACAAACTATCTTGTGTTGTTTTGATAGTGAATTAATAAAATTAGCAACGTGTCTAATGTTTCCAGCAGAAGAAATTGATGTTCCACCAAACTTCAGTACTAGTTTCAATTCAGTAATACCTGTCTTAATTGTCCTTAAATGCTTTAACTTTCTACCCTAGGTGCCAAATAGAAATGAATCCTGCCTATGTTTGCTACTTTAAATTCTAGTCTTAGTGGCATCTTGGTAGAATATTCACAAATCACTGTACCTGCAACAGTTCCAACAGCTTTTACAATACTGTTAAGATATTCCAAACTATAGGTTGCTGTACTTTCTTCTTTTACCTCGATTTCAGGCATTTCTGCCATTTCCTTTTCTAGTGTTATTACTGCCTCTCCAGAATCACCTCTTCCAGAAAATTCAGCTTTGGATGTAGTTGAGTTTATTGAAAGATATTCTGAGACAACTTGGATATCACCTAAAATTTTGTCAAACTCTGCTGAAGTAACCCCAATTCTTGCATTGTATGAGATTTTTGGAAGAGGAGTATCTGTTGCAGAACTTTCAATTAGTCTCATTTTGTATTTTTTAATTTTTCCTATTGTAACAAGCAATAGGTTTTCTTCGGAAATACTGACTTCAATACTGTCTTTTTTATCAGCTCTTTTTATTAGCTTAGAGAATTCATCAATTCTTACACCAAATTTGACATCATTATCACATTCATATTTTTCAAATGCAGAATTGGGCCATGCAATATCTATTAATGCAACATGTGATGGGTCCATGCCTCTAAATGCTATTCCTTCTCCTGTTGCTTCAAAGGTAGCTTCTTCTACCAACGTAGAAATTGCAGAGATAACTGCTTTCCATTCATCCGATCCACTAGTTTTTGCAGAAAATACCAAACTTAATCAGTTGTCTAACATCTTCAAGTTAAACGTTATGCGTAGTTACGCCATGTGTAATTGCATTTAACGCAACGATAAAACTGAGTTGTTGGTTCATCTGCGCTTCTAGTTTGTAGCATCCACCACACTGCTTCGTTGTTTCCACATTTTCCACAGTCTATTTTTATAACAGGTAATGTTTCTACCTTTTCGTTTTCATCTAATACATCAATGGTTGAACTACTCTCCCCTTTTACTTGCTTTCTGCCTTTTCCGCCTTTTTCACTGTAACCACATTTTGGACAAATAAAAGAATCAGAGCTATCTTGCTTTAGGCGTACCTCACATTTGGG
>JACQCT010000037.1 GCA_016201435.1 Nitrososphaerota archaeon
GGAAATCGCTTCGGATGAAGCGTTTGTCTGAAAAAGGCTTGTACCGTATAATACAACGCCTGTTCCAAGAACTACCGATGCCACCAAGATAATCATGGTTGTGAGTACAGTACTGATTGCCTTTCTGTTTTTTGTTCTTGGTATCATCGTATAATCTAAAACGATCTTGCATGCATATGCAGACTAGTATGTACTTTCATATTACAGATCTTGCGATGAGACAGTTCTGTATGCAGTTATGAATTTGATTACAAGCTATTTGGATTGAGCAGTTACTGATACTGGTGATCCCACTTTGCCTGCATATACTGCGACACTGTTTGTGGAACTTGCATCTACTGATGTCAATAGGTTTTGTGGCACCTTAAAGTATATGATTGCCTTGGCACCTGGTGCTAGAGACACTGGACCGCTTTGCTGATCAAAGCAAAGAGGTTGGCTTGTAGAAGTCAGCTGCATGGTCATGTGAGCTGCAGATGGATATGGACACGTTACAGCACCCATAATCGGAAAGCCTGCTGCTGTACCATTCTTCAATTCTCCATCATTGGAACCTACTCCACGTAGCATGGTGGTGTAGATCAGCGCCGATTGGAATTGGCTGCTAGTCAATTGAGTTGCATTTGTATCTGCAAACCAATTTGCGTATGGTACTGCTTGGCCACGGATCTGTATTTGGTCAACTGACAAAAGTTTGTCACCGGTGTTTCTAACATCAAATGCGCCCCATGCCCAGCCAGAGTTGCCTGAAGAGTCTACCCATAGCTGTGTACCTGTTGTGATAATTGATTCGGAATTAGCGTTTGTCTGAAAAAGGCTTGTACCGTATAATACAATGCCAGTAGCAAGAACTACTGATGCCACCAAGATAATCATGGTTGTGAGTACAGCACTGATTGCCTTTCTGTTTTTTGTTCTTGGTATCATCGTATAATCTAAAACCATCTTGCATGCATATTCAAACTAGTATGTACTTTCATATTACAGATCTTGCGATGAGGCAGTTCTGTATGCAGTTATGAATTTGATTACAAGCTCTTTTAGGTCAGTACCTCTTGCATTATTTCTGAACTTGCGGGTTATTGCTTTTGTTACTCCTATTCCTACAAGGGTTATTCCAGAAATCTCAGTTTTTTTGACAACTCTTGAGAATGCTTCTTGAATCCTGTCATATCCAGAAGGATGGCCATCGGTTATAACAAAAAGGAACTTTCTTTCTCTCGGATCTTCAGCTAGAACCCTAGATGATAACTCTATAGCATCAGGAAGCAATGAGAGTCCACCATTGTTCATGGTTCCTATTCTGGACTTTACTTCCATGTTGTATCTTTCCTTAAAATCTTTGAGGATGTTAAAGTTATTATCAAAACTGAACAAAGCCCATGCATCTGCCTTTCCTGTCAGCTCATTTGCTGATTCAGAGACACAAATTGTAAATTCTTGTAGTCTGTCAAATCGCAGCTCCATGCTTGCACTCTTATCAACTAGAATAACCCATGCCTCTTCACCTCTTCGTAGTTCGTCTCTTTCGAAAACAGCATTTGATTGTCCCTCTGATGCAATTGCTTGAATTGCCATCTGCATATCGATATAACCAATCTCATCAATTTTAGGCTCATCTGTAAGATTAGCAATCAGTCTTATTTGTTGCCTGATTCTTCTTAGCATCGGAAGTGCCCTTACTTGTATTTTTTCATAAGCAGGAAAATTTCCTTGTGGAATTACTATCTTATCAAAATTGAGGCCTTTCAAATGTTTTTTATATCTTCTGAAAACCCTGCGTCTCATTTGTTCATTTATTTCCCACAACTCATCTAGCCTAGTAGTCTGCTCTTCAAATTCTCCAAATGGCTCAAAGGCGACATTCTTTTTTTCTATCTTTGGCGACCAAGAAGTATCATGATGTTCATGAAAAGGAAGAATTGTGTTTGAAAGTAATTCCCTGTTTTTGTACAAATAGTCAGCAGTATACAAGAGTTTTTTTTCATACCCCTCCTTGCCGATGTTTTTTATTATCAGATTACGTACAGAATCTATTCTAGTATGATCACTAGCTGCATGAAAGTTGTTTTTTATTTCTTTTTGTCCGGAGCAGATCTGATTATTTGAATCTAAAATTCTGCTTTCAATTACTTTTATGTTATTCCATATTTCTTTATTCTTATGGTATAGATATCTATCAGCTGAAATATCCTCAATAAAGTCGATTACCTGCCAACAAATATCCATTGTCTTGTTTTTCCTCCATTTATCATATTTTGGATATAATGAACTGGCTGCGTGAGCAGATAAATGGTATATTGTAGCCAAAAACAAAGACCAGATATCTTTTCTACCCTCTGGGGTGTTCTCGAAGATCATTCCTTCATATTCATATTTCTCATTAACAAGTTTTGGAAGCGGTACTACGATACTAGGATTATCAATTGATTCTAAGAGGGGATGTTTGACATCTTTTGAAAAAGTAAGACCAACATCCTCTGGTTTAACTTCTGAAAAGCTGTAGAATGTCTTGTACACAAATTCATAAAAATTATCTTGATCACGATTCATGCGGATTCAGCTATCTTGTGAATTAATTTTCTTACCATTCCTTGGATTTCAATGTCATCACTTGTAAGCGCAATTATGGTCTCTTCGGCTGCATCATAAAAGGAGGTACCATCAGCTATTAACTTTGACCAATTTATCAAATCACCAATAGAAGGACCATATGGAATATCACCTGATTTGTACTGTTTTCTTAGTTCAGCTCCAATCCTGATTATTTTTTCTGCGTCCTTTCTATCAACATCCGTCTTTCTCACCACTAGATCAATTTCTTTTTCATCAATTTTTGCGCCAACACTCATGTAATCAAAGTTTAACCAGACACTCATTCTTCTTCTCATTGCAGCATTGATTGGTTTAGTTCCTGCAAACTCTGATGATACCGGATTCATACTGATTATCAAAAATGCATCTTTGTGTCGTTGAATGATTTCATTATCCTTTTCTGTTAATACCATATGTCCACGTTGGTCCAAGATTGGATTAAGTCTTGTAGCAATGTCTTGTTTCATCATGTTAGCTTCATCGAGATATAAAATTCCACCATGCCTGCACCATAATGTTATGAGTCCATCTATCCAATTTTCCTTTCCTAGTCCTACATACCTTCCAAAGAGATCAAATACCGAAGTCTGCAAACCACAATTAATTTCCCATAATGGAAGGCCGGCAAGTTCTGCAACAAGATATACTATGTGAGTTTTTCCAGTACCACTTGGACCAATAAGGGCACATTGTTTAAAGAAAGCAAGTGCTCTAGATATTCGCTCAACGTACTTGTCACCATTATCAAGATATGGTGGCGTATCTTTTGGAACTAGTTCACCAATTTCAGGTGCAAAAGTAAACTTTGTTGGGTCTAGATATTTCTTGATATCGTAATTTTTTGATAAGACATGAGTGTTTCTTTTTAATTTTGACATTGTCACGCTGACATTGAACTTTTCATTTACCGATTTTGAGGTACTAGTTTCTTTAATTCTCTGATTAATCTCTTCTAAATCACTCACGTTATGAGTAATTATATGATACGTTAATCGTATAATATGTATTAACGTAATACAGACAGTATTTTAAGTTCTTATCTGAGTGCAAGTAATTCTATGAATCCAAAAGTAGAGATAAGTTCACTGTTTGTAAGTAAATTAAAAAGTGATGCTACGTTTCAGAAATATAATATCGATGTATCAATAGACGAAGTAGAAAATAACGAATCCGGAATAAAGATAAAATACAAATTTCTCTTGCTTTCTACACCCACCAATTCTAAGATAACCGTAGAAGGACTAGCTTCCATACTTGGAAATGAAGCTGAAGTAACCAAATATCTAGAGCCTGATGAAAAAAACATTCCTAATATAGTAAACACAATATATCAAGAACTTTTTCCACTATTTTGCATTGTAACAAAAAGTGTCGAAATTCCTTGTCCTGCCTACAAGATTTCGCAAATTTCAGAATCTGCACCTACACCAATCAAAAGTTCAACCCAAATTCCAGCTGAATTACCAGTAGAAATACCAGTAGCGCCAAAAGAAGAGATAATAGAACAAATCCAAGAACCACAACCTGAACAATCTGATCCGCTAGAAGATCTTGAGAAGTTAATCGAAGAGCAGAATGTAAGTCCGAATTAATAACATACTTGTCGATAATAGATGCCTGAAACTAGTTTTCAATATGAGATTTGTAAGGAATAGACGCCGAGCGCTAAGCACCGTTGTTACTATGGCCATAATGTTAACTGCAGTAGCGGCGATTGGAACCGCAGTAGTTGCTTGGTCAAACACAAGCTTACGAACCTATGAATTTAACTTGGCAACATCAGCTTCTGATAAAACCAACAAAATCAATGAAAATCTCATAATCGAAAATGTTGTGTTAAAACCTGATGTTCCTCTTCCTTTTCCTGATATACCTGCTGCGATAAATATAACGGTAACAAATACTGGAACTGTTGGATTTAATGTAACAACAATTCAAGTAAGCGATTCGTCAGGTACTATCGTAAATAATGCCAAGAGTTGTGCTCCTAATTGTTCAGCAAAAGGTGCTTCAATATTACCACATTCTTCCGGATGGTTCTACTATCAATTCGGATGGTCATCCAATAAAATTGTCACCGTACAGGTAACCACAGTAAGAGGAACCACAGTAACAACACAGGCGATGCATCCATGAAAAGTAGAAGGGGTATAAGTTCCGTAGTTGGCGCAGTTTTTGCAATTATTGCACTTGGAACTACTGTAGGCTATATCACATACAGTATGACAACTTTAGATAATTATAATCAGTCGGTCTTGGCTAAAAATCAACAAAATGCAGATATTGCAAACGAAAAATTTCAGCTAAGTTCGGCCACGTTTGTAAACAATAAATTAAATGTCACAATCCTTGACACAGGCAGTCTACCAGTAAACATTACAAAAATATGGATATCTAATCAGACAACGTCCTGCGCAACTTGGTCTTGTAACATAAACTATATTCCAAGCAACAAAGTTGTTTCTCCTGGATTGACTCTAACGAACATAGGTCAATCTATGTCAGGCTCTTTGAATACAAACAAACCATATAATGTAAAACTTGTTACTTCACGTGGAAATATGATACAATTCAATGTAAATTCTGTAAGTACAGTTCCAATAAATATACAATTACTGGCCTTACCAAATACAGTTTCTAATGGATTTAAAACGGAATTAACAATGACAGTAACTAATAACAGCACTGGCATAGTGACCAACATAGTACCGTCTTTATCGGCTCCAACATATACTGGGTCTGGGACTACTACATGCCAAGCAGGCTCAGCAAGCCCCACAAGCTATAATACTTTGGCACCTGGCACTACTGCAATCTTCAAGTGGGACGTAACAGTAACAGGAGGAGTTGAGGGTGACACTTGCAAGTACACCGCATCACTTCAAAATGGATATTCTAATAATAATGCACAAGCAATTATAACTTTAACACAGGTAACTTTTGTACAATCTTTAACTGTAACACCATTAAATATCAAATTGTATGCCTTACCAAATAGTGCTCTTATTGGGATTAAGACGCAACTTATTATGGCAGTAAACAACAATAGCACAGGGACACTGACTACTATAACACCAGTTTTAGCTAATCCATCAGGAACGCTCACATGCACTGCAGGTTCGGTAATTCCAGCAAGTTATAAAAATTTGGCACCTGGCAATACAGCAATCTTCGCGTGGAATGTTACATTATCGGGAGCTAATGGCCAGACTTGCGCGTATAGTGCATCCCTTGCAAGCCCATACAATGGATATTCCGCAAGTGCGACAATAACTGGCTCGGCAGTAACGTTTGCCGAAACTACTTTGGCTCAAAATACAGGAATACTTTCACTGAACTATACGACTTTTCGATGGACTCAGGGTAACACATGGAATACGGGCTGGTCATTTCCACATGCTTCAAGCACAGTAATTAAAGTGAACATGACAAATAACAACAGCACTAGTGATTTCTATATATCGGCAAACACTCAAGTTTATTTCTCCAGAACTGGTGGAGGAAACAGCGGTCAATTTTTCCTTGTAAATACCACTTCTAGCCTTTCTCCACTGGGTCTTCAAGCCTATACCTGCCCAAGTCCAAATGATTATTGCATAAAAATACCTGCTGGAAAGAGTGTTCCCCTTTACTTTGGAGCAACAACTAAACAAGGCAACAATTTGAATAATCTTGGTTTCACGGATAATTTCTTTACTATAATGCTGATATATGGAAAATTTTCAACTAGTCAAGCCGCAGCCGGAAACTCGTACGCCCAGAGTCTTCCTTACATTGCACTGGTTGGCACATAATAGTGAACAAAAGTCTAATACCAAATATTTCAAATCGACTTGATGTGCATATGCCTTAACAGATGAGATAAAAAGAGAAAAACAACATGCACTCGGTACATAACATTTGTTCTGCCAATTCAACCAGAATGTAACTTTTTCTTACATACACACCTTCTTTATATAAAAAAGACCATTTTTGGTAATGACATCTGACCCTAGTCAGAATGATGACAATCTAGCCGCGGCAGTAAAGGCCATGGAAGACCTCGTAGACGAGGCAGTTCAGGTTTATGAATTAGATAAGGAGAAAGTTAACGTTACTGATGATCTTTACAATTCTTTGAAAATACTTACAGGTTATCTTAGTTTTACAGTTGACTTGCCTGCAGATCTTTTGAATCTACCCCCTCAATCAAGAGCAATACTTGCACCTTCGTTAGACATTTTTATTATAAAACCCAATTTCAAGTCTGAACAAAAGAGGCTGGATCAATTTACGCTTGATGAAATATCAGATGTTTTACGATATGCAATTCCAATGATTATCAACATGGCCAGAACAGACAGAATGATAAAGAGTAAGAAGATTGCATTCTTAAAGGAGGGAACTAAGAAGATCAAGAGACTTCCAGGCACCAGTATAGATGATACCATGATCACTGACAATATGCAAATGGAGAAGGTGGAAAAAAATGCAGGAACATGAAGTATTAAAATTTAACACCATGGAAGAGTTACAGCATACTCTAAAAAAAGAAATAGATTTGCTGCAAAAAAAATCTGACGAATATTCAAAATTAATTGGAGAAAAACTCAGAGACGGCCAGAGTAGCACTCCTGGTGAATTTGATGAGATAAAAGCAGTGTTAGATGCACCCAAAGATGGAAAGAAAAAACCAGTAAAGAAAAAAGAATCCACACAGTGGAAACAATTTCAATCAGTCCAGATTTATGATGGAATTTGCCTTAAGGGTGAGCTTGAAATCTATTTCCAGGGTCTTGAAGCATTGAAAATCAAATTGGAAAAATTGAAGAAAATTTCCGAATCCATAGATGCATTGCTTGCGCAAGGACTCAAAAAAGACTTGGGCTGTCTTGTATTGATAACTGTAGATTCGTTTAGAATGACATTCTTAAGAGGCAGTCAGAAAAAGGCGCGATTTGCCTATAAATCGATCTTTAGTGTTGAGGCGGAGAAACCAATTGAGGTTAAAATTTAATATGAATAAAGAGAAATATATAGAGAATTTCCAATTATTTACAGAAATAAATGAAATATATTGTATCACTAGATCGTCAAGTAGACAGAGCCGATCAAAACAAATAGACTTTCCTACAATATATTCTAGTGGTACAAAGGTAAGGGTCGCGATATGAAAGACGAAGACACACAAATTACCATATTTGATACCTCATCCGATTCTACAATGTCTGAACACAGACTAACACTTGAGAAACTAAGAGATGAACTTTCTAGATTTGGTCTAACGTCAAATCAAGCCAAAGTATACATCTTTCTTGGAAAGTACGGTTCAAAGACAGCACCGGATGTTTGCAGGGCATTAAGATTGCCAAGAACTGAAACATACCATCTTCTTACCACACTACAAAACAAGGGCATAGTCTCTGCCACATTTCAGCATCCAATAAGATTCTCAGCTGTACCGTTAGATAAAGCAGTATGGACACTAGTGAATGCAGAAAAAGAACGTGTGAATACGCTAGAACAAAAAGAAAAACCCATGGTAGAATTATGGAATTCCATACCAGAGTTTACCACAACAGAATCAAAAGAGAATAAATTTCAAATGCTACAAGGAATGAATCAAATCAACAGCAAGGTAAAGGAAATGATAAGCACTTCAATGACAGAATTTTCTGTTCTTGGTTCTGAAAGAGACTATCTGAAGTTTTACCATTCTGACTTTTTTGAACCATTATCTAAATCCGAAATAGATTACAAATTTCTGACGTCAACTTCAGATAAATCGATGTACATATTTGATGAAGTAGATAGAAATAAAGTAAAAAGGATGCCAAAGGAAACAAAAGAAAATCTTTGTTTCATATTAAAAGACGGTACAGAATTATTGTTCTTTATAAAGAACGCTAGCCAAACTTCTGAAGTCACAGCAATATGGACTGATTCAGAATCTATGATTTATTCCATGAAGATTCTTTTTGAATCCATGTGGACCAAATCAAAAAATATCCATCTATAACTCAAGGTATCAATCTGGGATGCATGACTTGAACTCCAGATTCACTTATTTTCATGGGCAGGATTTGTTCACTGTGTCTTATCCCGCGCATTTTTACTACTTGAATGGCACGCTCCATTGTATCTTCCCTTCGTATGTTGTGAAGTAAAATAATTCCTGAAGACACATACCATTCGGTTGGGATTTTTTGTTCCTCCCTTGTCTCGGAAATTAGAATCGAGGTACAATTTTGAATTTCAAGAGCATGAACCATTCCTTGTAATCCCTGTCTTGCATAAAACATGTTAGTGTATTGCATTGCAAGGACAGACAATGAATCAACAACCAATCTTTTAGCACCTATTCTTTTCATACTACTAAGAATTAATTGTGACAAATGCATAAACGGCAAAGTTTCTCCTCTATAGAGAGATTCGTCTAATGCTACAAATCCTTCTTCCATTTTAAACGGTCGAGCATCTATGATTATCATCTTTCCTTCATCAATTAATTTTTGAATATCCCAGCCATAGGATATGAAACTATTTCTTATCGATATCGGACTTTCTGATAACGTAACAAATATTCCAGGTTCGTCAAAGTCTTTGGCTCCGTTATATAGAAACTGCATTCCAAGTGTAGTTTTGCCACTTCCTGGAGATCCTGACAACACAACATTCATGCCTTCCCTAAAACCACCAGATATTATAGAATCGAGTCCCGGGATTCCAGTCCTTATTTTCTGAGATAGAGACACACTAAAAATCTCATAAAATAATATTTAAAGACAAGGAAGATTTTTGAAAGAACAAAAACATCCAAGTAATATTTTAAAATAACAAACTAGTGGATTTTGAAGCTAACTATATGTAAAACATGAATACAACACACACATTGACAAAAATTTTAGGCATAATTGGCGGAGGTCAGCTAGGGATGATGCTTACAGAAGCTGCAAAGCAAATGCCAGAACACATCACTGGAGTAATAGTACTTGATCCTAATGAAAATTGCCCTGCAGCACAAGTTGGGGCAAAACAAATTTTGGGAAACTTTAATGACAAAAATTCAATAGTAGAGCTTTCATTACAATCAGATCTCATAACCTATGAGATAGAATCTGGTGATACCGAGGTTTTGCAATCTATCAAAGAAGATATTACAATAAATCCTTCTCCTAAAACGCTTGGAATAATTCAAGACAAGTACGTGCAAAAGAAATTTCTTCGTGAAAATGGAATACCCGTTACAGATTTTATCACGATTTCATCCATAGATGAATTGAAGCAAAGAATTGATTCCTTTGGATATCCAGCGTTGCTTAAGCAAAGACGTGATGCCTATGACGGTAGAGGTAACTTTAGAATAGAAAATTTGGCTCACATTACAGAAGGGTATTCAAAATTTGTTGGCAGAGATATTATGCTTGAAAAATATGTAGATTTTCATTGCGAAATATCAGTTATAGCGGCAAGAAACACGGAAGGTGAAATAGCAGCATATCCTGCGGTAGAAAACATACATGAAGAAAACATATTGAGGATGACAATTGCACCTGCTAGGATTAACAAACAGGTCTCTGAAGAAGCTGATCAAATAGCAAAAAGAGTAATGGGTGCGTTTCACGGAGCAGGTGTTTTTGGAATTGAAATGTTTGTTACAAAAGATGAGAAGGTATTGGTAAATGAAATAGCCCCAAGAGTGCATAATTCTGGACATCACACATTACAATCAAGTACTACGTCACAATTTGAACAACACCTAAGAGCAATTCTAGGCTTAAAGCTAGGAAAAACAGATCTATTGCATCGAACTGTAATGTGCAATATTTTGGGACCAAAGGATCTAAATGGAAAATGTAAATCAGTCAACATAATACAAGACGACCATGTGTATGTAAAATGGTATCAAAAAAAGGAAATAAAACCTATGAGAAAAATGGGTCACTTTAATGTAGTAGATGTGAATGACAATATGGATATCCAACATTTGATCTCTAAAGCAAATGAGATAAACAATTCAATAACATTTAACATGAATCAGTAAAAAGGACGACATTACCGAATAAGAATCAAAATCTCATTCAGATATCATATGATCAATCCTTATCATGATTTCCACTTTTGGTAGATGATATTTTTATGGTTAATACGTGTAATTTAGGTAAGAAAATTATGACATTAGACATCATTGCCAATGGAGGTAGATAGTAGTGACAATTGAAAAATCAAGAGAGAAAATTGAACAAATTTTCAAGGAAAAATTTAGTTCAAGTGAAAATAATGAAAAGCCATCACCAAAAGTCAAAGAACCGTTCCCGTGGTCACATTCTAGTCAGACAAATAATAGTTCTGATAACAATAATTTATTCAATGACTTGATTAGCCAGCTGGCAAAGAACAAGAATCCAAGTACTTTTTCATCCGTTCCTAGTTCTAATGATATCCTAGAATTAATTTCCAAGGAAACAAATCGTCTACAAACATCTGTAGAAGTAAATAAAGATTCTAATATTCAACAAGTACAATCAAATGAGATCATGCTAGATGATAAAATAATAGACTCGCTTAAACAAGAGACCATAGAATACAAAAGTAAGCTTAACGCAATACAACCAGAGATCTCTAGGTATGAACAAACCATACATTCCCTAAGAGCAGAGCTTGCAGAATACAAAAATAGACAATCACAAACTCCATTAGAAATAATTCCTCAATATCAACAAGCCATAATATCACTTAGAGCGGAGCTTGCAGAATACAAAACTAAGCTTGATCTTATGATTTCCGAAAGAAATCAGCAAAGTAATATGGACGTGCTAAGAGCGGGGCTTGCAGAATACAAAAGTAAACGTAATGTGATGCAACCAGAAGTTGTACAAAGTGATCAGATGATAGATTCATTGAGGAAAGAAGTTTCAAGACTCAAAGAAAATCTAAACTCAATGATTTTAAAGTAGGACTATGAATTAATGTTTAGAATGTACGAGAGTAATAATTTCATTTATTTAGTATCAATGACACATCTATTCAGACAAAACGACCGGAGAAACAAGAATGTCATATGATTCGGTAAGATCTGTCCACAGATTGATAGAGGAAGGAATTGGAGATGCAGCAAGATTGGAATACATACTGGATAGACTTGAGAAGGGCAAGTACCTCTATCTATCAGATCAGAAATACCTTGAGAATTTATTAAGTTCAAACCAAATGAATATGACAGAATCTGCAGAAGCAAAAGTTGAATCAAACGCGTTGGGAAAACTAGAAAATGATCTGATGAACTTGAACTCACAATTAGAAAACATCTTGAAGAACAAACGGCGAACGGATAGAGGTGCTGAAGACCAACCCATTGTTGAATCTCAAAAGCAAGACGTACGAAAATTCAAACATGAACCAGTTATCACATCTAACAAGAATGAGGAGGTTACGCTCATCCTTTCGGTTGTGCTAGGATTGGTCACATTACAAGGGATTGGCCACATTTATGTAGGAAGAATTGCAAGAGGGACCGGCATCCTCGTATTATCTTTACTTATTTCTGCATTTAGCATGTCATATGTTACTGGGCTTATACCAAAAGAAACTATTCCTAATACTGTTTCAGCATTCTTTCTCCCAATTTTAGTAGCTGGATATTTTATGTTATACGTATTTCAAATTCTAGATAGCCATAGGTTTTGTATAGAATACAATCAACATGTTGCAGAACATGGAAAGAGACCACCATGGTGGTAGTTTCCAAAATTATTATCAAGATGAACGCGTCTGATTAAACTCATAAAAATTTCTTTCATTGTCTATTTACTTTTCTAGATTTCCAAAAGTGGTAGGCAATGTTTTAATTATAATTGCTCTGATTTCCAACAGTGGCAGGCAATGTTTTTAATAAAAAATAAAAAGATGATAATTAATGAGCAGACCTCAAGTAGAGCACAAAAAGACATTTGAAAACAGATACAACGAGTCTACATTCTACAATTTCAAGTCATATTTGATTGTCTTTGTCGCTGTATTTGGAATCATAATGGTAAGCTCCTTTAACAATTCATATGCAGATTCTCTTATCACATTATCACCAACGGATTCAAATCCCACAAATATTTCTCATACATCGAACGACGTTTATGTAACAAATTTGATTTCTAATACTGTCTCTGTAATTAACGCAACTACTGAGAATGTAGTTACTACTATAGCAGTTGGAATAGAGCCCTACGGGATAGCATACGATGATTACAATGGAAAAATTTACGTAGCCAACTTTGGATCAGACAATATTTCGGTCATAGACCCGTCATCAAATACGGTTATTCAGACAATATCAGGTGTTACAAATCCAACTGGATTGATGTATGATTCAACAAATCAAGATCTATATGTGACAAGTATGACTTCAAACCAAGTCTTTGTCATAGATTTATCTTCAAACAATGTTATTGCTACTATAACCGTTGGAACGCAGCCTGACGGGATAACATACGATGATTACAATGGAAAAATTTACGTAGCCAACTTTGGATCAGACAATATTTCGGTCATAGACCCATCCTCAAATACGGAGATTCAGAAAATATCATCCTTGCTAGTTGGTTCCCATCCAAGTGGATTGATGTATGATTCGATAAACAAAAATATCTATGTAGCCAACAATGGAGTAAACACAGTATCTGTCATAGACTCGTCATCAAATAATGTAATAAATACGATATCGGTTGGCACTGGACCTATTGATGTGACGTATAGCACTTCTAATAATATCTATGTCACAAATTTTTACTCAAATACAGTTTCTGTTATTAATGGAACCTCAAATACTGTAACTACCACTATTGCTGTAGATCAAAATCCCTATGGAGTAGTCTACGATGATTACAATGGAAAAATTTACGTAGCCAACTCTGGGGCAAACACAATCTCTGTTATAGATTCTTCCCTAACTACAACACCCCCACAACCTACACCAACAGTTAACAAGACAGATCCAATCACTACTATTGCATCAAGTGCAAACCCATCTGTCGTTGGCAAGTCTGTCACATTTACTGCAACTGTGACTAGTCCTGATGGAACTCCAACTGGTACAGTAAATTTCATGGATGGTACTACTGATCTTGGTAGTTGCACACTCTCTGGTAATTCATGTACATTATCTAGCTCTTCATTCTCAATTGGCACACACCCAATTACAGCATCATATATAGGCGATGCCAATTTTAATCCAAGTACTAGTACACCGCTGACACAAACAGTTACCAAGGCAGATCCAATCACTACTGTTGTATCAAGTGTAAACCCATCTGTCATTGGCCAGTCTGTCACATTTATTGCAACTGTGACTAGTCCTGATGGAACTCCAACAGGTACAGTGACATTTTTTGATGGTTCAACTATTCTTGGTACTGGCATACTAAGCGGTGGAGTAGCCATGTTTTCCACATCATCACTCTCATCGGGTTCTCATTCCATCACCGCATCATATTCAGATAACTCAAACTATGAGCCAAGTACCAGTTCAGTATTGACACAGATGGTGCAATACAAGTTTGGCGTATTCATGCCCCCTGTAACTGATGGAGGTCAGTACAACCTTGGAAGAACTATTCCAATCAAGTTCCAGATATTTAATGCAAATAACAATTTATTGACAACTGCTACTGGTACAGTATCAGTTGATGGCATCCCAGCAATCTCAAACGATAACATTCTACAAGGAAACAATATCAAACTTAATGGAGTCATGTATACATTTAACATGAGCACAAAAGGACTTGCTGCAGGTGCTCACACCATTACAGTTGCACTAGATGACGGCTCAGTTCACAGCATAGTCATCAATTTGAAATAATCTGTTATCCTCATACGAATTATACATTCTACAATTCTATCGTATGTCAAGACAATTCGAAATTTATCAATTAAACTACTTCTTGGCTATGGCAAATATGCCTCCAGCACCATAAGCAATTGCAATCATAAATCTTGACAAAATTACAGCTAGTGTCTGGTTCGATACATAGGACGTATCTATCAAAACCGCTATTGGAATAGCGATAAGAGCAATTCCGCCTACAATTATCTGTTCATTGTTAACAAGACCACTAAATTTTTTCATAAACAGATAAGTTGAGACATTTCCCAATCCAATTCCTATCAATATTAAATATTGATACATTGAAGGAAATACACCAATGGTTGCAAAGGGCACTGCCCAGCATAATCCATTGACTGCTTTTATTGGAGTAGACCAATTTACGCTATTTTTCATTCGGCCCCTAATAGACGGAATTATTTTTTTCCACCTGCCAAAAATGGTTCCAAAGGTAACTCCAAAACTTCCAAACCAAACTATGGCATAATAGTAAGTTGGATCATTCTGTTCGAATACGACTTCACTTAGAATTGATGCGGTGCCCACAGATATTGAAACGCCAATAAAAAGAAGCCCAAATGCACGCCTTACTTCAAGCGGAGTTTGTTGCATAAAGAATAATCGATTTTACTTTTATGATAATTTAAAAGTTTAAAATTTGAAAAATTTGTTAAATGAACTAGAATAAGGATTATTTCTCGTTATCATCATACATGTCTGCCCAATGTGTTCTTTCTTCCATCTTTAAACCAGTATTAACGCCTTCGGCTTTTATTTTTATGAATTCAACTGCTCTTTCTGTCTCGGTTTGTATGTCTTTAGTAATTTTTCCGCCCATAAGGCCTGCCATTCCTGTGAATTTATAATTTAATACGGCTTCAAGATAAGTAGTATTATTTTTTGAAGTAAGAAAGATATCCTTTGTACCCTTGATTGTTCCCTTGGTCCACTCCGTATGTATTTGTTGATTTGGATACAGCGTAATTGTTTGGAGGCATTTATTGATCTTGGCAAGTAAGACTTCACGTTTTACTACGTTATTTTCGTGAGAAATGTTTCTTATCGATGTAATAGCCGTCCAAAACTTGGAATCATTATCAAGGTCAGATATGACTTCCCAGACCTTGTCTACTGGTGCATTAATCTCAATAGCCGCTTTTATTTCGACCATGTAGTTATGGATTCACTTACATGATATATGTTTTGATTAGCAAAATGTACCAAGTTTCAATTCGCTGGGTTTATTAAAATTCAAGATAGTCTGATCTTGTGAGTTATTCAAAAAAACCACTTGTTGGAATAATCATGGGCTCAAGTTCAGACAGCAAAATAATGAAGGAGGCAGCTACTGTCTTAGATGAATTCAAAGTAAAACATGAAGATCAAATAGTCTCTGCTCACAGAACACCAACAAGGTTATCAGACTATGCAAAACATGCTGAAAAAAACGGATTCAAAGTCATAATTGCGGGAGCCGGAGGTTCAGCACATCTTCCAGGAATGATTGCGTCTCACACCATCATTCCAGTAATAGGTGTACCAATAATGGTGTATAACGACAAGTCTAGTAATTCTGATCGCTTCAAGTTCTCTGCGTTTGGTGGATTGGACTCACTTTTGTCCATATCGGAGATGCCAACAGGTTCTCCAGTTGTAACTGTTGGAGTAAACAAGGCTACAAATGCAGGACTATATGCTCTGAAAATACTTGCTAATGAGTTCAACGATCTTCAAAGAAAACTAAAACAACACAAACAAAAACAACATCATTCGGTTCTTAAAGAATCTGACGAATTAAAAAAACTGGGATTAACTAGGTTTACAAATAAAAAATTCAAGAAATAGATTATCTTTTAATTACATGTTAGATCAAGATCTATGATGGAAATTAAAGAAATATTATACAATGCTATCAGAAATTATCAAGAACACAGAATAATATCAGATATTGCACAAGGTGATAGTACACAGACAATAAACACATTATGTAATGAATGCATGCCTGTTCTTGAAAAATTAGAGGGCATAAAATCTGAGAAAACAGTCTCTTTTGCCGAAGGACTAATTCATTATTTGTTAACAGTAGCACTAATTCCAAGCCAAAGAAAAGTCGTGTTTGCTTCAGTAGGTGTAGACGTAGTCATTCCAGACGTCTCTACTCTTTCCTCAATACCAGAAAATGCACTTGTAATAGCATTTCCAAAAACAAACGATCCTGTATCAATAAAGAAGAGGGTCATGGAATTAACACAGATTCAGCCACATAAAGAAAATATATGGTTTGTTCTAGAAAATGATTTGCCATTAGAAGTAAAAACATACAAGATTGATAACAGTGAGAAGGAACCATTTACGAATATCATAAATGATATCATTTGGTTTACCTCAAATAGAAAGCAATCAAAACTTAAAATTTTTAAGATATAAGAGATCTCACACTAACATATTTGTCAACATATTCAATTAACTTTTCAGTATTATTCAAATCCTTGATAAAAGGAATTGTACCTAAGATTGGAACATTGGTAAGTTCGTAAAGTGTTGATGGTGAATTTTTTTCTGCAGGAGTTCCTTTCTCATCAAAATTATTTATGACAAGACCGCGGATCTTAATTCCATAATC
Source organism: Nitrososphaerota archaeon (assembly GCA_016201435.1). Classification (GTDB taxonomy): domain Archaea; phylum Thermoproteota; class Nitrososphaeria; order Nitrososphaerales; family Nitrosopumilaceae; genus TA-20. Next base: position 17,073 of record JACQCT010000037.1, read on the forward strand.
TTTACACATTTTACATGTCATGACAGTATGATTTAATGTTCCAATTGTTGCTCTTGTCACAATAATAGCCTCTATGTCCATTCCCTTTATCATATCAGCTATAAAGAAATTTTTTGTAATAGGAGTCATAATTCCACCAATTCCTTCAACTAACAGTATTTGATGCATTGACAGCAATTTTTTAAATTGATCAAAAATTAATGGTATGTCAACAGATAATTCCAAAAGTTTTGTTGCATCATAGGGGGAAGTTGGAAGTGGAAGAAATACTGGATTTATTAGATTTTCAGGATCTTTTATGAAAGTGGCCTCAACAAGTTTAGCAACATCAGATGATTTGAAACCCGTTTTGTTTGGATATCCAGTAGCAATTGGTTTCATTATCCCAACATCTATGCCTAACTTACGCATGGAACCGGCAAGTCCAGCCGTGATTGAGGTTTTTCCAACCCCGGTGTCTGTGCCTGTTATAAAATAGGCCTTCACAGAAGACGATTATCATCGTTCCTTAATAATTCACCGTACCATTATTATTGCCAAAGTTAGAATTTTCACTGATTGAATTCCAAAGATTTTGTGTGGCATCCATATACACAGATGAACGAGTGGAAAAAATTCGATGTCATAACAAAAGGTGATGGTATGTGGCTTATAGATTCAAAGGGAAACAAACTCCTCGACGGGGTAGCAAGCATGTGGTGCAATGTATGGGGTCACTCTAAAAAAGAATTAGTTAATGCAATGATAAAACAAACAAAAAAACTACAACACTCATCATTGTTTAATCTTACAAATGATCAAGCAGAGTTACTTGGAGAAAAACTTGTCAAGATTTCTCCTGGAATGAACAAAGTGTTTTATTCTGACGATGGTTCTACTGCGATGGAAATTGCAATCAAGATGGCAATTCAATATTGGCAAAACATTGGAAAAAAAAATAAAATAAAATTTGTCACGTTAGATAATGGATATCATGGAGACACTATAGGTGCAATGTCAATTGGTTATGTTCCAACTTTTTTTTCAAAATTTAAAAATATACTATTTCCTGTAATTAAAACACCAACACCTCATAAATATAGAATGCCAAAAAAATACACTTACGAAGAATATCAGGAATATTGTCTTGAAAAAATAGAAAAAATATTTGTAAAAAATAATGATCTTGCCGCATTTGTAATGGAAAGCGGTGCACAGATTGCCGGCGGTGTAATAATTTATCCACCTGAATTTCAGAAAAAAATAAGCCAGTTATGTAAAAAACATGAGGTGCTTTTTATTTTAGATGAGGTTGCAACAGGTTTTGGAAGATTAGGTTCATTTATAGAATATCACGCCCAAAAAAGCATTCCAGACATAGTCGCATATGGAAAAATGCTTACTGGTGGATATTTGCCACTTGCAGCCACTTTGACTAGCCAAAAAATATACGATTCCTATCTTGGAAGTTATGAGGATATGAGGCATTTCTTTCATGGTCATACTTTTACTGGAAATCCTCTTGCTTGTGCCACTGCCCTTACAAATCTTGAACTATATGATAAAAATAACCTAATTTCAAAAAATAAAATTAAATCAAGACAATTTGAAAAACGAGTTGGTGAGATTTCTAATTTAAGCATCGTAGGAGATGTGCGACACAAAGGCATGCTCATGGCAATTGAACTTGTAAGCAATAAAAATAAAAAAACTCCAATTAGTCTAGACAAAAAAATACATCAAAAAATTTTTGTGGAAGCTAAAAAACACAAAATTTACTTGCGAACATTAGGTCATATTATGATGCTTGTACCACCGCTTGCAATATCTGAAAAAGAATTGGAATTCTTACTTGATGGTACAATTGATATAATAAAAAAAGTCACGAAGGATGTTTGAGAAAATTATCTCCTTCGCGCTCGTCTAAGTTTCATTTCGAGCTCCCTTATTCTGCGGTTGCGTACTGCAACAGACAGTTTCAGTCTGTTTCCTTCACGCCTTGCCATATCATGTGCTCTTCTAGCTCTGTTCAATGATGCACGAACCGTTATCATTTGTTTGCGTGTTGGCGCAGGCTTAGCTCGTCTCTTTGCATTTCTTGATCGTCTTTTAGAAGCCATGCAAAACCTGCAATGAGGAAATAATTAAGCATGACGCAGTAATTGATTTTATTCAGATACATTTTAACATGATGTGCACGTATTTATGAGATAGATCTAACAATGCCACAGATCCGTACATGTCCAATTTGTAAAAAAGTGTTGCAGACAAATGAGATGCATAACTGCACACAGCAGGATTCAGAATTTATAATCTGCAATAAATGTGGACAAAAGTACAAAGCGTGGCAAGGACACATTTGCCCTACTATGATCAAGTGAATCTCTTATACGTATTATAATAACAATGAAAAAAGCGTAAACCAATTAGATTTTAGCGGTTTACAATCACAATAATCTTATTAATGGAGTCAGAAAAACAGTGATTATGAATTCAGAGCATGTATTGATCATGCAATGCAAGCAAAAAATTCTATCCGGACAAAAAATTAATGCTGACGAAGCTGCATCACTTATCAATGTATCTGAAGAATCATTACAATTTCTATCAGACGCCGCAAATGAGATTACAAGGAAATTTAATGGAAATACGATAGATGTAGAGACTTTAATTAACGCAAAAAAAGGCACCTGTCCTGAAGATTGTTCTTTTTGTTCCCAATCTGGATTTTATAAAACTGGTATTGACACATACAAACTATTGTCAACCGAGACCATAATGGAAAATGCAAAAATTGCAAAAGAAAACGGAGTTAAAAGTTTCTGCCTTGTATGCGCATGGCGAGGACCTTCTGAAAAAGATTTTGAGCAAATCTGCGAAATAATCAAAAAAGTAAACTCTGAAGTAGGAATCGAAGTAAATTGCTCACTTGGATTCATTAATGAGGAAATGGCTGTACGTCTCAAAGAACTTCATATAAAAAGATACAATCACAATTTAGAGGCTGCAAGAAGTTTCTTTTCAAAAATATGCACTACACACACATATCAGGAAAGAATGGACACAAATAAAATAATTAAAAAAATAGGTCTTGAGCTTTGTTGTGGTGGAATTATTGGCATGGGCGAAACCAGAATGCAAAGAATAGAGCTTGGTCTTGATTTAGCAGATCTAAGCCCAGAAGAATGCCCAATTAACATTCTAGTTCCACAAAAAGGAACTCCGCTTGAGCTTCAAACAAAATTATCACTTTCAGAAATACTTCGTACAATAGCTGTATTTAGATTTTTAATGCCAAAAACGATACTAAAAATAGCAGGTGGTCGAGAAGTTCACCTTGCAAACGAACAAGAAAAAGTTCTTCTGGGAGGTGCAAACGGAATCATAACTGGCGGATATCTGACTATTGGTGGAAACACAGCTTATGAAGATATGCAAATGATCTCAAAAATGGGTCTTGAAACATAAATTTGATTTTGTAAATGAAACCCTTGAGAAAATAAAAACAAGGAATCTTTACAGAAAACTACAAGATAATCGCGTGCAAGGATCATACATAATATTTAATAAAAAAAAACTTGTCAACCTTTGTTCAAATGATTATCTTGGACTAGGTAATAACGAAATTCCAAATATGCAATTGCAATCAAGCTCGCGACTCGTTGCAGGAAATGACATATCCTTTAGTATATTAGAAAAAAAACTTGCCCATCATAAATCCCAAGAATCAGCACTCATATTTCCTACAGGATACATGACTAATCTTGGTTCAATACCACCACTTACACAAAAAGGAGACCTAATTCTCAGTGATGAGTTAAATCATGCAAGCATAATCGACGCGTGTAGGCTTTCTGGGGCAAGAATAGTCATTTACAAACATAATGATGTTATCGATCTAGAGAAAAAGATTCGACAGAAAGCGGATCGCAAGTTCATAGTTACAGAAGGCATCTTTAGCATGAATGGTGATTTTGCAGAATTAAAGAAGATTTCAGAGATTGCAAATAAGAACAATGCAACATTTGTCTTAGATGACGCACATGGTGATTTTGTAACAGGTCGTGATGGAAAAGGTTCTGCAGAATATTTTGGTGTTGCAAATAAGATCGATGTCTATGTCAGCAGTCTAAGTAAGGGTCTGGGAGCTTTTGGAGGATATGTTGCAACAAGATCTGAAATAAGAGAACTTGTTATAAACACATCTAGGCCTTTTATCTATACTTCAGCATTGCCAAGTTTTCTTGTAGAGCTTGCACTACAGCGATTTTCTTCTAAACGTGAAAAACAGAGAAAGAAGCTCTGGAATAATATCAAAATGATACAAAAAGGACTTGATTCCATTGGATATACTTTCAATTCGTTTAGCCACATAATTCCGATCATAATAGGTTCTGAAAAGAAAGTAATGGAATTTGGCAAATATTTGTTTGATAACGGCATATTTGCGCAGCCAATCAGATATCCTACAGTAGCACTAGGTTCAGCTAGAATAAGAATTTCTGTTACAGCGTTACTTGCAAAAGAAGATATTGAAAAATCAATAGGTGTATTTGAATCTGCTGGCAAAAAATTTGGAATTCTATAAAATCAATACAATTTGGTATAGATTTGGAATAACGCATTAATAACAAAACAGCAAAATCAAATCATGGCAGACATTGGAATAGGCATAGCAGCATTAGCAGGTCTTGGTTCATTTCTTGCTCCTTGCATATTACCTATGATACCTGCATTTTTGGCATATATTTCTGGAAGCACATTGACTGATCTTCAAAGAAATAATGGAACTGTCAACATAGTTACAAGTAGAATAAACATTTTGCTCAATACGATTTTCTTTGTTCTTGGATTTTCAGTTGTCTTTTCTGTTATTGGTGTGATTTTAAATAGTGTTTTATCAAATAGTGCAGGAAACATTCTTGCTGGATTCAATCATTTAGGAGGAATCATAATAATTGCGTTTGGTGTGTTCATGTTGTTATCTACTAAACTTAAAAATCTAAATTTTGAAAAAAAGTTTCTTCCAAATAGAACAAAAGCAAGTTACCCAATGTCATTTCTTTTTGGATTGGCATTTGCAACAGGTTGGACTCCATGTATTGGACCAATTTTAGGCAGCATACTTACACTAGCTGCAACATCTCCCGGTCATGCATTTACTTTATTACTTGCTTATTCACTAGGATTAGGAATCCCATTTCTTTTGATGGGAATTTTCTTTTCTAGATTTACAAGAATCATAAAAGCAATGAGTAAACATTTGAAATATTATTCAGTAATTATGGGCTCATTCATTATTCTATTAGGATTTCTAGTATTTACAAACCAGCTTGCGGCCATTGCAAGTTTCCCACTTTTGAACAATTTATTGCTAGGATGATAATATGAAATCAGAAATTAAAAGCGCAATCATAGTTGGAATTATAGTAGTGATTACAATCGCTGCAATAGGCACATATTTTAGTTCATTAGACATGCCAAAACCAGTATCTACGCCTATTCAATCAAATATTCAGACTATAAACAAAACAGCGCAAACAAATGATAACCCCCTTACACAAACCACAACAAATACGCCTACACTTCCACCTATAGATGAGAGCCACAACTTGAAAGCTCCCGATTTAGTAGGCATATCTGGATACATCAACACTACACCAGAAGATCTAAAGAATGCCATGAAAAACAAAGTGGTACTTTACGATTTTTGGACCTATAGTTGTATAAACTGTATCAGAACGCTTCCATATATTACAGCATGGAATGAAAAATATGCAGACAAAGGATTACTCATAATAGGTGTGCATTCTCCAGAATTTGAATTTGAAAAAGATATTAGCAATGTAAAGGATGCAGTACAAAAATTTGGTATTAAATATCCTGTGGTACTTGATAGTGATCATCAGACATGGGCTGCATTTAGTAATCAATATTGGCCAAGAGAATACCTTACAGACTATCAAGGATACATAAGACACGATCATATTGGTGAAGGAAATTATGATGAAACTGAAAAAGTAATTCAACAACTTTTAGATGAACGCAATAAACATCTTGGATTGAATATTCTTGCAGATCAAGCACTTGTAAACATACCAGAACATCAATTTTCTAATTCTCAAACTTCCGAACTTTACTTTGGATATGCTTTTGCTGAAGGAAGAAACTATCTTGGAAACTCTGAAGGATTCAATCCAGGTCAAATAGTAACATATTCTTTGCCAGCTCAACAAAATAGAGACGATTATTATCTTGAAGGAAAATGGCAAAACCTTGCTGACAGTATGAAACTCGTATCAGATAACGGAAAAATAGTATTAACTTATTTTGCTAAATCAGTACACATAGTAGCAGCAAATAATTCAACTTTGCAAATTCTTCTAGATGGAAATTCAATAAAACCAGAAGATTCTGGCGACGATGTCAACGACACAATAGTTCATACATCTGAAAACAGGTTATACAACATTGTTTCAACTAGTCAAGCAGGTTCACATACCCTTACAATCCTTGCAAAGCCAGGCTTCCAGATATACACATTTACCTTTGGCTAACAGTATTCAAAAATAATGTTTCTAAATTCGAATTTTGAAACATTATAAATCAATACGGGTAATAGTAAAAAATTGTATCCCCCCCACCTGTCACTGTGGTCACATACTTGACAAGAACAAGGCATCTTAAAACCTAAATTTTAATCACATTCAGTCAGAAATCATGAACTTTGTCAATAAATGGAATCAGCAGAAAGATAGTATATCACAGAAAGTAATTGACAAAGTAAAACCAGATACGCCACTTAAACCAAAAATTGATGAGGCGCAAAAAAGACTTCAGCTTCAAATAGTAAAACTTGATTCCATAACAAAAAAACTTCAAGAAAAAGATGAATTTATCTTCAAAAAAGTTGTAGAGGCAGTAAAGCTTCAAAATAAACCATATTCTCAAGCTTATGCTACAGAATTACATGAAATTAGAAAAATGAATAACATGGTAACAAGTGCAAAGCTTGCCATGGAGCAAATTCAACTCAGATTAAACACAATTTCCGAACTTGGCGATGTAGTAGTGACATTAAGTCCATGCATGTCAATAATAAAAGGATTAAGTGCTGGGCTTGGCGGTCTAATGCCAGAAGCTAATTCATCTATGCAGGATCTCTCAAATATACTAGGAGATATCATGGCAGGAGCATCAGTCAATGGAAATACCAGCATAGCAATAGACACTACAAATGTAGATACAACTACCATATTGGAAGAAGCTCATGCCGTATTAGAAGGCCAGACACGCCAGACGATTCCAGATGTACCTACAACGCTTCCTTCTACCACACGTACCGAAGAACCAACTACTTAGATTTTTTCTTACTTATTTCTTGAAGGATTTTTTTTATCCTAGAAATAGTTGGATAACTGTATCCTAATTTTCTATAGTTTGCAATCATCATCTTCCAATTTTTTAATCTCCATTGTGCTTGCTCTGAAGTTATTGAATGAATTTCGCGTTTGATTATGCTTTTTCTTCCTACTTTTAGAACGCCAGCATCTTTTGCAGTCCATCTATTTTTTGCAAAATGTAAGCCTGCAAGGATTTCTTCGATTGGTATTTCGTTAAAATATTCTTGTAGGTTTCTAATCTGTTGATCGGTTAGTTTTTTACTTGTCCTTAACGAAACTTCGAATTTCTCCATACTGATGACTGTTAAGCTGATATCTAAATGAATTATGGGTTCTTTAATAACTAAATTGACCTTAAGCTAATCCAAAAATTACTCTTTTTTTAGTTTGATGTTACCAGCAATAATTACGATTTCATTATAAATTTTTAGACAGGCCTTATTTCCAATTATGAAAACGTGTCAGTCTAGAATGATACTTACTAGTACATAATATTACTAGAATCTTCACTATCGTAATGCAAGTCTCAAGTGAGGAAAAAAATACATGTGAAATAGGAAACAATGGATTTAAGAATACCATAAATTCGTATCATTATCAAAATGAGCAAACCAACACCGAAAAAATTTCTAAAATCAGCGAAGATGTATTAAATAAAATAATAGATGTATTCTATAAAATTGAACAAATGAATGATGAAAAAATTAAACAAATGATAGAATCACATATTGGTAAAGCTGTAGTCGAGGATAAATATGAGAAATTGGAACATGAAATGCATTATACCAATGTTACGCCAAGTATCCAGGCAAGTGTTTTCAAAAAGAGAGAAGCCTAGAAACATCTCATTTCAATAAAATATCATTTTTTATTTTCGTTCAAAAAACTTAGAACATATTAAGATTTGGTGCTTTCAACTTGACACAATTTACAGTCGCAATCAAACAAGCCCATTTTCCCTAGACACTCGACATGTTTCTCGTCAGAGCATTTGTAGCAAAGAACCATTCTAAACTTGAAAAGATCAAAGTCGCTATAAATTGGTATCACATTCCAGAAAATCAAAAGGCTTACAGGTAGTCAATATACATATTACAAGATGGAACGTAAAATTCCTGCTCCTGACAAGAAAACATTGGAGCACATGGCTACCCTGGATTGGAATGATCTTATGATATTCATGCATAAAAAATACGGTAAGAAATTCACACAGGATTTTCTAAGAAATTACACTTACAGGCTACAAAAACTGAAATGGCGCAAAAATCAAAAATGGAAGTAAAAGGACAGAAAATCTTCGCTATTTTGAAGTTAAAAATACACAAAACATTCTTGTTTGCAATGCAATTCAATGCATACATAGAGGTTAAATCATACCATAACGGAATCAACTGTTGGAAGAAAATGGTATCAGGCTATCATAATTCTGAACTTTTGAATTTCTTTGGTATAAAAGAGTCAAGAAAGTATATTCGTATTTGTGTAAGATGCGGTTCTGATAATATTCACCAAGAACAAAACTGTATTGAATGTAGAGAATGTGGCAAAGTCCTTTCCACCAAACATAACTAATCACACTATAGTAAAACGAGCTAGAATGAGTAAAATTTGGTATTTTGAAGGTATCTGATGGTAGAGATAGTGTATTTTTTTAAAACATACAAGAAATTATGAAGCATTAGTTCGATAATAATACGAAGTCATTTAGCCGATTGGGTCATCACGTAACCCACATCCCAGACCCCTGACCCAACGGCTTCCTTTTATCCGCTAATTTGGCATTATGAAAATCACAAACTAATGATCTATCGAATAATTATGGTCAAAAGCAGGGTGTTTAACAAGGAAGATGGTTAGCGAAATAAGGGAAGAGACCTATTTGGACCAAAAAATGAATCAAATAGACGAAGAATTTGCTTCGTATGTTAGAATTAAAGAAGTTTTTCTTGATGAAGGCAGATTAGAAAAGGAGATTGTCACTGTCAAGAAAATGGATCCTATGATTCAGTGCTGGGATGAAGAAGAGAAAATGGCAGAGCCCTAGATATCAAATGGTTATTTTATGAATAAAAACCATGACAAATGATGGGGTTGAGCTTCTATTCGTACCATAAAAGATCAGATCAACTCTTACCAGGTAATGGGGGTGTTTTGACCATTGGCACGCATATGTACGCACAAATGTTAAACCCCCCGCTAAAAAGTGATTTTTTGAAAATATCACCCAATGCGTAATACGGAGTAAATCAAGAGGGGTTTAGCTTTTACATGTAACTTTAAATTTTCCTAATTTTTTGAGTTTTAATGTTCTCTATTTCTAATTTGTAACTGGAATTTTTTCCCTTGCTTGAACTATTTCTATTTCTACAGTTTCTATGGGTTCATCTACTACATTTCGCCTAATGGAAAACATCTTTGGTTTATCGAAATCTTTAGTGCAGTCGGGACAAGCATAAACCAGAACTCTATGTTCATTGGGAGCTTTTGGGTTAGAAAGACGTGGGTAATAGACTAATCTTCCCCCACAATCCACGCAATATCTATTTGCGCGTCTTGTTCTGGCCAATGCGGACCTCCTGCATATATCCAGATGTTATGATCGGTATAAGATCTAAGTAGTCTAATAGAATGAACACAAATGTGATCGCACAACAATATTTCAAAACTCGGGTTTTGAAACATACAAAACAAACACGCATAATTTTTAAAAGCTTGAAGTACAGTTAACAAAATATAATGTTTCAAAATTCGAATTTAGAAATATTATAAGCGCCGCCCGTCAGACTTGAACTGACGACCAGCTGATTAACAGTCAGCTGCTCTACCACGCTGAGCTAGGGCGGCAATAGATTTGTTCGTAGAATATGCGGATTTAATCCTTGCTAAGATTATTTTTGGATCCCATCTAATTTTTCAAAGAGATAGATTCCGTCTAAGAAAACTCTATGATCTTTGTTTCTGACTTTGGTGTTTTGTTGTAGACTCCCAGCAGTTTGAGAAACATCTGTCAAAACAGGTCCAGTTATTATCACATCGTCTCCTTTAGAGACTACCTTAGTATCACCAACTATTTTTGAAATGCGAGCAGCCCGTTCACCTTGGAAATTTTCTACAAGAACAGTATTGTCTTTTACTTTTACTGTGATTGGAAAGTGAGCATAAACGATTTTCATTTTGAATGTATATCCTTGCTGAACGCCCTTAATGAGAGTGTTAATTATTGATTCCGCAGTCTTGAATATGGCATAGTCTTTTTTTCTTGTTCCAAACGACTTTAACGTGATGTTTTTTCCGCTTACTTGCATATCTACTGGTATTTTTTTAAAGTTCTTTCTTGTTTTACCTAATGGTCCTTCAACATTTAGGATTCGATGTTTTTCTGTAACCTTAACAGTTTCAGGCACGGTGATTGTCAATTCGTGATTTTCCGTTTGTTTAGTAGACATATCCTATCAAAAGTCCTCCCAATCCTTTTGTTGTTGCTTCATGATGAGACATTACTCCATGATTTGTAGTGACTAATAGCATACCTCGTGAATATGATGGAAGATATTCTTGTTCCCACTTTGCATAATCATCTTTTTTCACCTTAAATCTTGGAGTGATTGCACCACATTTTGTTATTTTTGCCAAAAGTTGAATCTTGAATTTACCGCCTTTTTTATCATCAATGTGCTCAAACTCCCCAATATAGCTATGATTTTGAAGTGTCTTTAGTATTTCCATAGCAAGTTTTGATGACGGCAATACAATACACTCGTTTTTGCGTCTAGCTTCAGTATTGAAAAGCGTAACAAATAGGTTTGAAATTATATTATTTGATGGCATATTATCACTTAAATTTTCTAAATCCTAAAGATACCGCAACTTCGCGGAAACAACGTCTGCACAAGTCTAGATCATATTTTTGAATTACTGCATTATAGTCCCCACAACGCTTACACCATCTTGAACCTTTGCCAAATTTGTGTACTGTTCTTCCTGTTACTGCATAGTCTCGAATTTTTACCATTTTATACTACCTCTATTCCAAATTCTTTGGTCAGAAATGCCTTTGCTTCTTCACTTGTAATTCTGTGATGACCTCCAACACTTGCTTTATGTTTGCTTCTAAATCTGATATTAAATCCAGGCCTTGTCAATGAAATTGATACATCCAATCCCAAAATACCAACATTAGGATCATATTTTACTTTTGGAATATCGATGTGCTCTTTTATTCCAAATGAAAGATTCCCAAAATCATCAAAAGATGAACCCTTTATCTGTTTACCTTTTGCATCAAATAATCTTTTAATTAGTTCAATAGCAGGTTCTCTTCTAAGAGTTACAGCTACACCTATGGGCTCACCTTTGTGTACACCCCAATCTCTTTGTGTTGCTTTTGCCATACGAGGACTTGGCTGTTGTCCGGCAATCTGTTCTAGGGCACGCTTTGCTTTCTCAATTGGTTCACCTGACTTACCTACACCCATGTTTAGTACTACTTTCGCAACTGTTATTTTCTTCATTTTGGATTCTAATTTTTGCGACATAATGTTCACTCTATTTGTATCACTGGCTTGTCTTTTCCTACCGCCATCACAAGCTCCGATGGAATGTCAATTTGTCTTTCACCAATATCTACTAACGCACGTCGTGGAAGTACAAATGTTCCTTCTTTTATTTCAATAACTTTACCAACATGACCTGCATTAATTCCGCTTGTTATGACAACTTGAGCACCTTTCTCTAATTTTATAATATCAAGAATTTTAGTCTCAGGTATCTGCATAACACAGGTATCGCCGATATTTACTTTTGCGTCAGAGATAAGAGTACGGCCATCATGAAATCCAATTTGCGTTTTAGAATTTTTTATTGTGGCTTTTTTTGTTACTTGAAGTAGTTTCTTGGTTTTTTCAGATGGATTTATCTTAATTGGTCGTAGTACAAAGGAATTCTTTGGTACCAGTCTATAAACATCCTGAATTCCTTCAAGCTCTACTACATCCATAAGACCAATTCCATGGTGTAGTGATCGTCGTATAATACCGTCCACCTTTACTTTTCCTCCGTAAATTACTGATTTTACTTCTCTTAGTGTATTTACAAGTTTTAAAGTATCACGTATAAAGACAGCACTCGGTATTGCGAGATGTTTTGAATGACTACCGGGCTTTACAGTTACTACAAATCTAGAATCCTTTCTAGTAATGCCCCAGAAAATTGGAGCCATTTGGCGTTTTAATTTCTTGCTTCCTGCTATGCTTACCATTACCTAGTCTCCTTTTTTACTGATTTAGCTGTTTTTGTTTGTTTTCCTTTTTTTTCTGGTAGTTTTTCTGATTTAGTAATTTTCACTTTAGATTTCGTTGTTTTTGGTGTTTCTTTGATTTGTTTTGATTTTTCTTTAGTTCCAGTGGATTTTGCTTTAGTTTCAAGAGTATCTTTTGGTTTTGAAATTTCTTTTTGAGATTCCACAGATTTTTCTTTTGCAGTCTTTGTTTTTTGTCCTTCAAGTCTGTTTTGTCTCCATTTGTCTTCCAGATTTAAGTTGGTAATCATTAGATTTGATGTATGAATGTAAAGATCAACATTACCACCTTTGAGTTTTTCACGTTTTATTCCCTCAATTGCTACGCCATTTTTTTCCGAAGACACTTGAGTTACCTTGCCTTCTATTCCTTTGAATTCACCGCGCATTACTTTTACATTATCGCCTTCAACTACACGTACACTGTGTTTATGATATTTTTCTTGTAATTCTTTTGAAAGCATCGATCCCAGTTGTTTACTTTTAAAATGGTGAGGTGCTTGGTAAATCATTCTGTTTCGGATTATTGTTGGCTTCATTTTATACCACCATAGATGCAAGGTTTGCTATTCTTGGCCACTTTTCTGATGCTTCTGCTGCAACAGGGCCTTTGATCTCAGTTCCCTTGATCTCACCTTCAGGTGTAACCAATACACCCGCATTATCCTCAAAACAAAGTCTTACTCCATTGAGTCTTTTTATTGGATATTTTTGTCTTATTACAACAGCACCAAAAATTTGACCCCGTAATTCTCCTGGTCCTTTTTTTACAACTACGTTTACAAAATCACCTACAGCCGCAGAAGGATATCTTGAAACTCTAGTTTTTGTTTTTTGAACCATTATAATTTCTAAAACTTTTGCACCTGTATTATCTGCACAAATAATTTGAGCTCCTAGTGGGAGTGCTCTAGTAATATATGGTCTGAATTCTTGAACACCTTTTGCAGATACTGCACGACTTTTGGTTGCACCCATTATGACTTGACCTCCACGACTACAAATGAAACACTCTTTGAGATAGGCTTACACTCTGCGGTTAGAACAATATCTCCTTCTTTTACATCAATACAAGATGGTTTGTATGCATGAGTTTTGCTTTGACTTCTTGCATATCTTTTGTATTTTGTAATAAACTTTGGGGTTTCTTGTTGAACAACAACCATCTTTGGCGCCTTTGCACTTACTACTTTACCTTGAATTAATTTTCCACGCACACTAAGCGTACCATGAAACGGACAAAGATGGTCAGTACATTCTGTTGTAGGCGCAGTTACAGGAATACCAATATTACGAGTCATGTTTTTCCTCCCAATCTTTCTTGAGGTCTTTTTGTTAGCAAGTTCCCATTCACTATAGATTCGTTTTTATCAAAAGAAAACTTCCATTCGGCAATTTCTTTTGGTATTTTTTTAATGCCATTTATTGTATTTAGAAATAACATTGATCTTGTTTCATCTACAATCTTTCCTGAAATACCAGTGATTTGTTCATTATTACTTTTCACTACTATAGCTTCCAATCCTATTAGTTCATGCATAAGTAGATTTTCTTGAGTGATCATTGTTTTTTCATCTCATTTAGTCTTGTTAACATTCTAGCAATATCTCTTCGCAATGGTTTCAGTTTACCACTTTCTTTTTTAAGGGTGCCTTTTGATGATTCTATACGTAATTTTGTAAGTTCTGAACGAAGTTGTTCTAGTCTATCTTTTAGATCAGTTTCATTAAATTGACGTATTGTTTTCATTTTCATCCGTGTCATTACTTTAATTCCTCCTCAATTTCTTCAAAAGTCTCCACTTGTTCAACAAGTTTTTCTTCGATTTCAATTAGTTCACTTTCGGTTCTTGGTTTTGTCGGATCTGCTGGAATTTCCGCTATTTCTGCTATTTCTTTTTCTTCAATTTCTTTTTCTTCTATTACCGGTGGTTTTGCTATTACCGCCTCTTTTTTCATTGCTTTAAGTTCAAATTCTGGAATATATCGCTCCTTTATTGCAATTCTAATTCGTACTCCAATCAGACCCATCTTTGTTTGAACATGAACAATATCTTCAGAAACTATAACATCTGCAAAATGACCAGCTCTTGGCAGAATTCCTTTGCTGTGTTTTTCAAAAGAAGATCTGTCGCCTCTCAATTTTCCTGAAGTTGTAATTTGTACGCCCATTGCACCGGCATTCATTATGGTTTGCATAGTCCACATCACAGCACGTCTAAATGCAGTTCCTCTTGCAAGATGCTGCGACATCCTATTACACATCACACTTGGTTGAAGTTCCGGTCTGATAATTTCTATAACTGAAATTTGTGGATTCTTAAGATCAAAGTCTTTTTCTAAAACTTTTGTCAGATCACGTATTCCAGAACCTTTTCTGCCTATTACTATGCCAGGTCTTGTGACATGTAACCCGACACGAGTTCCTGTCGGTGTTTTTTGTATATCAACTTCAGAAAATCCTGCTTCTTTAATTGCTTCTCTAAGATAGTCTTTTAGAAGCATGAGTTTGTAACTATCATTTATCACATTTTTTACTGATGACATTTTAAATCTCCTGAGCTACGAGTTCCACATGTGTTAGTATGTCAACTTTTGGCGATGCTCTTCCCATTGCACGTGGAGTAAACCTTTGAAGTTTTCTTCCTTTATGTACAGTAGCATTTATTATTTTTAGTCTGTCCAAGTCCATCCCACGGTATTCTGCGTTTGATTCTAAATTATCAATAAGTTTAACAAATTCAGTAGCTGCTTTTTGCGGATATCGTCCAGCCATTACTCCCGTGTCTGATTTGTGTCCGACTTCGTTGTTATATCTTCTAAATGGCACTGCACGTTTCAGTCTTATGACATCTTGTAGATAATCTCTGGCAGTGTCTATTGACATGCCTTTTATTTTAACTGCAATTTCACGTGCATGTTTATGAGAAATTGTTTTTTCTCTAAGTGAGGCACGAACGTGTCTTGTCCTGTCATAATTTTGAAAAGCATATTTGAATTGCATATTACTCACTTTAATGGAACATACAAGCTAGAACGTGATGCTCCAACACCCGGAGCTCCATGTTGAACTCTTTTGTTTGTTAATGAAAACTCCCCCAAATAGTGACCAACCATTTCTGGTTTTATTATTACTGGATGAAATTCTTTTCCGGTGAAAACGTTGATTGTAAGTCCTATCATATATGGAAGAATTATCAAATCTCTAAGATGTGTTTTAATTGGGGTAGTAAGTTTCCCTGCTTTTGCCAACTTTACTTCCTCTAGTAGTTTTCTTTTATTATCAGTAATGCCTCTAGTAAGAGATCTTCTGGCTCTAGCTGGAAATAGCTCAAAGAGTTTTTCTAAGGACAGAGTCTGTAATTCTTCTGTAGGTACTCCTCTATACTTGAATTCCTTAACCACGTTTATTCACCATCATTCGAAATGATTCAGGACAGACCATATTATAGCATTCCTATCTTTGTTGCAAGATCCCTTGCCTTCTCTACAGTTTGGAATTTAACAAATGCCTTTTTACCATAAACTGTTCTACAAACATTTACGCTTACAGGTGTTTCTTTGTAGAGAATCTTTACTGCTTCCATGATTTTTGGTTTAGTAGAAGTGTCCTTAACTAGAAAACAAATTCTGTTTTCATTTTCAACTAGCGCAAATGTCTTTTCTGTAACATACGGTTTGAGCACAATGTGATTTGCTTCCTCTATGTTCATCTTTTTATCACCATTAGCTCCAAATGTGGAGACTTTATCTTTGAGAGTTCCTCAATTGCACCCTTTGAAAATACTGTTAATCTGATCGGTTGAGCACCTGGAACTAGATCTAAAACACTCAAGCTATTCACTGCTTTTACATCTACACCCAAAAAGGTCCCAGTTGCTTTTGATAGATTCTTAGAATTTTTTACTACAATTAGTATGCTTTTCCCAATCTTGGATTTTCTACCTCGCAACTGAGGTTTTCCAGAACGACGCTTTAATCTATTTTTTAGTCGATCAATGTCCTGTGTCAAGTTAAGTGCTTCAAAGAATTTTGCAAGTTCCTTTGATTTTGATATAGATTCAATTTCATCAGAAACAACAATTGGGAATGATTCAAGTTTGTCAATTTTATGACCCCGTGATTTTACTAGTGATTCAGATGCAGTTGCTGCAATTGCAGAACATAAAGCAAGTTTATTTTCTTTTTTATTTAACATCTTGTAAGTCACTTTTTCTGTTGTGGGAGGATGTGCTTGTCTTCCACCTCTTACCATTGCAACACCTCCACCTTGACCCTGTCTACCACCACCACCGCCATGCATCCTAGCAACTCTTGCTTGATGATGACCTGTCGGAGGGCTATTTGATTCTGCTACAACATTCATACCAGCAAGCGGATAGCGTCCTTGAGTTTGAAACTTATGTGATTCTAAATTTATGTATGCTCTGTGTAAAAGATCTGCTCGCAGTGGTGTAGAAAAAACAAGTGGCAGATCAATCTCTTCTTGTTTTGAACCATTTATCGAGAATACTTGTATGGTCAAATCATTATCTCCAAAACTTTTGGTTGTGTAATCTTAGAAGTTCTATGGCGCATTGGAGAACGTAGTTTGACCAACCTTCTATAAGTTCCCGGAATTGAACCACGTATTACAACAAAGTCTCCTTCTACTAATCCAAAATGTTTGAATCCTCCGGCAGGATTAATTTTGAATTCAGAATTTTGTGTGTTACTCATTATCATTATCCTATTGTTGTATTGTGTTCTTTGATGAAAACCTCGTTGACCAGCTCTTGGAACAGTATACATGATAGTTGCAGGACTGATCGGACCTAATGTACCAAGCGCTCTTACACTTTTTCTTGATTTGTGTTGCTTCTTTTTTACACCCCATCTTGTAATTGGTCCTTCAATTCCTTTACCTTTTGTTATGGCTGCAACATCAACATCTGCGCCTTTTTGAAAAACTTGATCAACTTTAACTTCTTTACCTAAAAGATCTTTGACAAACGCAAATTGTTTTTGTATATCTCCTCCTTTTACTGCTATCTCAAAAACATATGGTTTTTTTTGATCAATACCTGCTTGTCCTGGCAGAATTGCGGCAATGGCAAAAATGTCATTAATTCTTCCAAGTGATTTTTCTGCTCGTTCAAGACTTTTTTCATCGGACTTTGCTGTAAATAGCCTAGGCAGTTCTTTTGGTAAATCTTTTGCATAAACATCAAAAGAAGAATCAATACCGTACCTGTCTTTTGAATACCCTCTAATTCCAATTATAACAATTGGCGGTGTGACAACTACGGTTCCAAGGCTAACAAGTTGTTTGCCAAAGTTAGGAGTTTTATCTCGATCATCAATACTTGCTATTCTAATACAACCGGCCTTGAATCCAGCATGTGCCAAGAGTTTTGGTTGATCGCCTTCTTCTTGTGGCCAAGTACGAATTCTTGCTTCCATGCTCTTTGCTCGTCCTCTTGGAAGATATGCAAGACTTCCTCGCCTTGGCTGACTATGTTTTCTATGTCCCATTGATAAACGCTAAATGTCGTAAACCCCATTATAAGTCTACTATTTAAAATACCAAATTAAAGTAATTTTTTGCAAAAACGATCTAGAAATTACAAACGCGAAATCATAATCACAATAACAATTCCACCTATTACAACACCAGCTAAACCAGCAATGATTACAAAAAGTAATATGCGTTTTTGTTTAGACAATAAAAAATTATTCTATAAAACAATAATAAACTTACTTGTGAGTAAGAACATTCAAGATCGCCAAAGTCCCAATTATTGCTTCTTCTAGTCGTACAGTTTCAGTAGCTTGTTCAGGAAAGAAATTAAAATTCTGTGATTTTGGTATTTCTTTTATCGATACTCCAAGAATTTCATGTATTCCTCGTTCAGGAGTACCAAAAACAACTAGAACTGGGTTATTTGAAATTTCGTCAAAATAATTTTGCGTTTTATGTATGGGTTTACCTTTTCTTGAAGTTAATATCACATTAGAATTCCATCCAGAAAGAAGTGCACGTAAATTTGCACTTTCTTTCACCTCATATCCCCAATATTGTTTAATTTCGCTTCTAGAGATTTGCTTTGCCAAGAGTTCTGGATATCCAGTCTTAAATTGCATTGTAACTCTTTTTCCTACTTCATCATGTCCAGAATACAAAATAAGTTGTTCAAGTCCTACATCAACAGATTTTTTACCCCTCGCAAAAACAATCATTCCTTCTCTTATGTCTCCAGCTTTGACTTGCCGAGAATCTGACGTGTAAGAATGATGTGGAATTTTTAATGGACTTAAGCTTCCAGCAAACCGTAGTTCTGAAATTCTTTGGAAAAGTCCTCTTCTAAGATATTGTGGTGTTTCAAGATATTTTAAAATGGTGCGTATTAATGACCTATCGCTATCACTTCCAGAGCTTTCATGATATATGTAAATAGTCTGTACACGAAAAATTGCACATGCTCTAGCAATTAAAGAGATTTTCGTAGATTTACCAAGATTTGTTGACTCGTCACTCACTGAAGAATCCGGAATTGCAATCGAAAGTTTCAATAAATTAAAATTCTCTGTTGCGTTATAAAATAGTAGAGATTATTTTTGTCGTTTAACTGCGGAATCTTTTGCCTTTACAGCATATTTTTCAATATCTTTTTCTAAGGTTTTTGTTAGAACTTTTGTGTCGTTTAGTATTTGTGCCATTTTAACATGTTTTGTACCCTCTTTTTCTTCGCTTACAAGATATATTGATTCGATAGCAAGTTCTGCTGCTTCTTCTAATGACATGTCTTTTTTGTAATACTTTTCCAAGTATTCTGTTACCTGATCTGAGCCAGAACCAATAGCAACTGCATCATATGAGATGTATGTACCACTTGGATCAGTCAGAAATACTGAACTTCCACTCTTATCTATACCAGCAATAATCAATGCTACGCCAAAAGGTCTAACTCCGGCATATTGAGTGAATTGTTGACATTGGTCTGCAAGGTGTTTTGCGACTGATTCTACCTCTATTGGTTCATCGTAAATCATTCTGTTTGATTGTGAAAAAAATCTTGCATTATCAACTTGTGACCTAGCATCAGGAATGTATCCTGCGGCAGCAACTCCAATATGATCATCTACTTGAAATATCTTTTGCGTGATTTCTGAATTTTGTAATTTTCTTGGTTTTTCTTCAACTGCAAGAATTATTCCATCTTTACACTTTATCCCAATTGCAAGTGTTCCACGTCTTACTGTTTCAATTGCATATTCCACTTGGTAAAGTCTTCCATCTGGTGAAAAAACAGTAATTGCTCTATCATAACCTGCAGCTGCTGGTAACATTTCAATTCTCATACCTTTGAAGGTTTAATTTAAGTCTATACAGATATGCGATCATGCATTTTGAGATCTCGTTTAACGGTCACAAAAATATTAGATCACTTCATCCAAAAACAATTGAGATAACAACAGAACCAAATCTTACATTAAATGGAGATTGTATTATTGGAGTTGAAGCATCTTGTGGTTGTAATGACATACCAGAGCAAATGAAAAATCTTATGCGAAATTCTAAATCAGAAATTTTATTTACAATATCAGTAGATGATGTTTCCTTTAAAGTCAAAGGTAATGGTCATGAAAATTTAATTTTAACAAATCCTCATGATATTGTAATTAGGAAAAGCTCCTTTATCTGTCCACGAACATTGGCAATTCATTGTGACTTGGCTTCAGATTCCATTCCTCGTCAAATGATCAAGATTCTACAGAATCCAGATTCAAAAGGAGTTTTTTCTATTGACATAAACTAGAATAATCTACTTTTTTTGTAATAGGTTATAACTGTGATTTTCTAAGACTTTTGTTAGTGCCCTATTTACTATTTCTATCAAGAGATATTGATCATAGTTTTGTTCTGCACTAGTACGTTTTTCGGTATTTTTCTTTTTTGATTTTGACATATTATTTTGAACGATATTTTTTATCATCTTTTGCATCGTTATTGATGCATTGGTTATTGTTTTAGAATAATCAGAATCAAAGTTTGGAGGTACGTCATATCCTAGAAGCTTAATTGACGTTCCATAAAATTTCAATACTGCGCCTCTAATTTCTTCCATTTTTACAATTTCCACAAGACCTGCCCGTTTTAAAACATCCAGATGATGCCTAATTGTAGTTGTAGCTTTATTGTAACCGGTTTTGTGTAATTCTTCTACGATTTGTTCCGCTGAAAATTGTTTATGATATAGGATTTGTAGGATCTTAATTCTTGCACGGTCATCTAGTGCTTTTGCCTGTTCTACGTTAGTTGTAACGATTCGATTTATTTTGATCTCTTTTTGGAGTAGAGTGGACATTTCCTCCTTTGAATTATAATTATTACTAAAAGATCACAGTATCACATTTTGTTAGCCAATACGTTACTTTTTTTTATGCTACTAAAAATATAATTAAGGTTTTTAAAAAAGTATACTTCTACTATTAATAATAGTACATACTAATTAAAATACTATCATAATCATCAATATGATACTATTCTCATACATATAGTAGCATTATAAAAAACCCGTAAAATTTTGTAAAAAATAACATTTGGGAAAATTATGGCCAATATGATACTCCCCGATGAGCAAAATAAGAAATTTTAAGGTTCGCTCAAAGTTAAAATTCGAGTCAAAGTGAGTGACCAGTAATACGTTCATACGCAGCTATGTATCTAGAAGACATTTCGTGTGATAGTTCTGACGGCAATTCTGGTGCTATTGGTTCTATACCTACATTTCTGTCATCATCAAACTTTTTTTGATAACCACGTGCCGCCAGCCAATCACGTAAGAGTTGTTTATCAAAACTTTCTTGTGTTTTACCTATCTGATATGCATCCTTTGGCCACATCCTATATTCATCTGGACCAATGGAATCACCTAACAATATAGTATTAGACGATTTCCCAAATTCTAATTTCAAATCAGCTAAGATGAATCCAGCTTTTTCTGCTATTTTAGACATGTTTTTGTAAATATCAACAGATGTTTCTTCCAACCAATCATAATCTTTTGAGCTGACAAGACCCCTATCCAAAGCCATACTTTTGGTAATTGGAAGATCGTGTGTTTCCGATTTTGTCGTAGGATCAAACACAGGTTCTGTCATCTTTGCTGCAATTCTAGTATCAGTATTTTTTGGGATTGTGACTTGGCCTGCCTTCCATCTCTGAATTAGACTCCCATAGAAATACCCTCTAACAACACATTCTATTGGAATCATTTTCATTTTTTTTACAACCATTTTGTCTTTTGTTTCCGTTTTTACATAGTGATTTGGCGTTTGAATTTTTTTAAACCAGAATTCAGCAAATTTGCAAAGAACTTCTCCTTTTCTCGGAATTGGAGTAGGAAACTTTACATCAAATGCAGAAACCCTATCACTAAAATGGAAAAGTAAATTTCCATCATCCAATTCATAAATGTCTTTTACCTTACCTGAACGAAGGAACTTCAAACACGCGTCGTTGATCAGCGTTAGATTTAAACTGATATAAAATATGTTCTGCTAGGAACCCATCATGCCTGGCATGTTTATTGGGGTTCTATATGGTTTAGTAACGTGAACTCCCTGATCTGTTGTTACAGTAACTTCCTGAAGATCACTTCCAGCAGATGGTGAAAGTATTACTTTTTCTCCAGGTTTTAACATAGGAATAATATCAGGGTTACTACTTCCCCCGTAGTAGACTGTAACATTAGTAAGAGGTTCTTTTCCTACATTTTGAACTGTTACATGGGTATCAGTAACCAGTGATTGCTTATCCTTGAATGGATCTAAAAATACAGCATATTCCTCAGTAGGTCCTTGCATAATTAACATGATTACAACTATTGATACAGTAGCAACTCCACCACATATTGCTGTAAGGAAACTTTTTCTCACAAAATAAAATAATTTATGGTTAATTATAAAGTCTATTTGTCGCCTTGACTAGGTATGACAGAAAGAGTAGTGGTAGATAGAACGTTGCTGACTTTACGAATCTTTTTAGTGATTATTAATTCAATCTCATTTCTTGTTGGAACTTGAACTTTCACAAATATATCATATTGACCATAAGTTCCAAGAATCTCTTTTACACCATCTATTTTTAAAATATCATTCATAACATCTACCTCGTGTCCCATTTTGGCCTTTACTAAGACATATGCTAATTCCAATTTATTCTCCTTTAATTTCAGCTCTACTCTTAAAGACAGGTTTTATTCCAAGCGGAGAATAGTCTCCAGTAGAACACGTAAAACACATTGAATCAACATCGAGTCCAATCGCATCCGCCAAATTCTTTGCGTCATTGTATCCCAAAAAATCTGCACCAACAACTTGTCGCACTTTTTCTATCATTGCTTCTTCAGAATATCCTTCATTATTATCAAAAAACGTCACAAGTTCTTCTTGTGAAGGAAAATCAATTCCAGCATAACATGGAAATTTTATTGGTGGAAATGTTATTACCATACTAATTTTTTTTGCGCCTGCGCGTCGCAGAGCTTTTATGATTGCCTTTGAGCTTGTTCCTCTTACAAGACTGTCATCAACTACAACTACGTGTTTGCCATCAATAACTTGGGTAATTGGTATTATCCAACGGTTTATTTCGACTCTGTCACTCTGATGCGGTTCAATAAAACTTCGTAATGGTCCTTTTCTACTGTACCTATCTTTTAACAAACCTTCTTCAAATTGAATTCCCAATTCCTGAGCATATCCTAGTGCAGCAGGTCTTGCCGAATCAGGCACCGGAATTACTATATCTGCGTCTTTAATTGGAAACTTTCTTGCAAGATACTGCCCAATTTTTTTTCTTACCATGTAAATATTAGAACCTTCCATAACGCTAGAAGGATGTGCAAAATAGGTGAACTCAAACGAACAGTGAGCCGATTTTTTTTCTTCAGAAAACATTTCTGATTCTAAACCAGCATTACTAATTTTTATCAGCTCACCTGGCTTTACATCACGAATCAGTTGTGCACCAACTGCTGCAAGTGCAGCAGATTCTGAGGCTACAATATACGTATTAGTATCTTTTCGAAAACCAACAACCATTGGTCTAAACCCTTTTGGATCACGAGCTGCATACACAGCATTATCATCAGATACGAAAGTAAAACAAAATGAACCTACCATCTCATTTTTTAAAATTGAGAGTGCATTGCCAAGCTTACCGTTATCTGACATGAGCGAAACCAATCGCTTTGCTGCAATCAATGTATCACTAGCATTTTGTGGTGTAAAAGTACATCCTCCTACCATTCCTGATAATTCTTCAACATTAGATATGGTCCCATTATGTGCAATACAAAGATCTTTTACCTTTAATGGTTGAGCGTTTTCCAAGTTACTTCCTCCCATAGTAGAATATCTTACATGACCAATTGCGGCAGGTGACGCATATTCTCTTGTAACTTTGTCAAATTCTGAAACTGCTGAGGATACCAATCCAAGTTGTTTGTATGGTTGTTTTTTTGGAACAGCTACTCCCCATGCTTCTTGTCCTCTGTGCTGAAGCGCCCTTAGGGAATCAATTATCATTGGGATAACATTCACACCATCTAGACTAAAGATGCCTACAACCCCACAGTTTTCCTTAACCATGAGTAACTAACACCTCCAACGCGTTTAACCATTTGTCTCGTGCCTTATCAATCCTTAGATTTGTAATCGTTTTTGTTTTGTTTCTAAATATTATACCAGAACCAGAAAATTTACCAATGAATGCAAATGATACATTTTTTTGTTTTAACAGAGATTTTATTTTATCAGAATTCTTTTGATCTATAACTAATAGATAACGGGAGTGAGATTCAGAAAATAGAATCTCGTCAGGCTTTAGTTTTTGTCCAGGTATTTTATCTATTGATATAGAACAACCAATATTATTTGTAATGCATAGTTCAGATACCGCTACTGCAAGACCGCCTTTTGAACAATCATGCACTAAATTTACCAGTTCCTGATTTATCAATTCTAATACGGTTTGTTGATTTAGTTTGGAAGATTTCATGTCTACTGTTGGAGATGTTCCACCAATTATATCGTGTATATATTCATAATATTCAGAGCCGCCAAGTTCATCTTTTGTTTCTCCTACAATAACAAGTAAGTTGTTATTTGTAATTTTTTGTGCAAATAATGGTTTTTTATCTATCAAGCCAAGAACCCCAATCAAGGGGGTTGGTTTTATTGGACCATTGTCTGTTTCATTGTAAAAACTAACTTTTCCTCCAACACATGGAATTTCAAAATATTTTGCAAGTTCAGATATTCCTTCCAGTGATTCTTTAAACGCCCAAAAAATTTCAGGATCTTCTGGATTTCCAAACTGTAAATGATCAACCATACCAATTGGTGTGGCCCCAGTACAAACAACATTCCTACATGCTTCTTCAAAGCATCCTATGGCACCTTGACGAGGATTAATGTAGCATTGTTTTGAATTACCGTCAATCTTTACAGACAAAAATTTACCATTATCCAATCTGAGAACAGATGCATCATGTCCTGGTTTTATTACAGTTCTTATTCCAACCTCATGATCATATTGCCCATACACCCAGATCTTGCTTGCAATGTTAGGATTTGCGAGCATTTGAAGTAGAATTCCAGTTAGATCTTTTGGGGTATTTGGTTTTCTTATCTCTTCAATTTTTTTTAGGTATTTTGGTTTTGATGCAGGTCTGTCTAAAAGTGGAGCATTTGCAATTATACTACTAGGTAGATTTGCGATTGTGTTTGTCTCAACTCTGACTTGCATCATTCTATCTTCTTTTACTTTACCAATAACAGAGTATGGAACTCTGTATTTTTCACATATTTTTTTTAATATTGGAAGCTTTTGTCTATCCGTTATGACAAGCATTCTTTCTTGCGATTCTGAAACCATTAATTCTGTTGGGGACATACTAGCCTCTCTTTTGTGAATACGTGCGACATCCATCTCTATCCCAACAGAAAGTGCGTCTGCGGTTTCTGAAATAGCACAAGAAAGACCTCCACCGCCCAGATCCTTCATTGCTTTTATGCAGTGTTGATCTCTTGCTTCGAGTATTGCTTCTATAACCAATTTTTCTATAAATGGATCTGGGATTTGAACAGCGGAGCGGTTTTCTGACTCTAGTTTATCTGATGCAAATTGTGAACCACCCATTCCATCGCGTCCAGTAGAACCTCCAATTAAAACAACAAAGTCGTCTTTATCGGCTCTATTTTTTATGAGTTTATCTTTTTTACCAAATCCAATAGCTGCTACATCAACCAATGCATAGTTTGTGAAACATTTATCAAATTCAATTTCACCTCCAATTGTTGGAATTCCAAGACAGTTACCATAGTCTGCAATTCCACGCACTGCATTTTTAAAAAGCCATCTTGCGTGAGAATCTTTTTCAACATCACCAAATCGTAGACCGTCAAGTATTGCAATTGGTCTTGTTCCTGCAGATAAAATATCACGGATAACACCACCTACACCCGTAGCCGCACCACCGTATGGTTCAACAGCCGAAGGATGATTGTGACTTTCAATATGTATTGTTACAACATATCCATCGCCAACATCTAGAACTCCAGAGTCATAACCAGGACCAGATATTACTCTGCTTCCCTCTCTAGGCAATAGTTTCAAATGTTTTTTTGAGGATTTGTATGAACAGTGTTCTGACCATTCTGCTGCAACTATCTGTAGTTCCACAGGACTGGGTTTGCGACCAATTTTCTTTTCAAGAAAAGCATGTTCTTGTGGAGTAAGACTCATTGCGCCACACCCAATGTATTCAACAGGGATTCAAAAATTAATGAGGCTGGTTTTGAATTATTTGGATTTATAATAGATTCTGCAGACCTTTCAGGATGTGGCATCATGCCAACAACGTTACCTTGTTTGTTACATATCCCAGCAATATCAAGTGAAGCCCCATTTACTTCCTCACCATATGTAAAGACAATCTGATTGTTTTTCTTTAATAGTTTTAATGTATCCTTGTCAGCATAATACCTACCTTCCCCATTTGCAATTGCAATAGGAATTCTTTGATTTAGTTTTAATTTGTTAGTAAACGGAGTCTTGTTATTTTTTACTACAATCTCAGTCCATTTACACATGAATGCAAGTGATATGTTTTTAAGAAGCGCCCCTGGTAAAAGTCCTGCTTCTACAAGAATTTGAAATCCGTTACAAACGCCCAGAATTGGCATTCCTTTTTCTGCCATTTTTTTAACGTCAGAAAT
Source organism: Nitrososphaerota archaeon (assembly GCA_016201435.1). Taxonomy (GTDB): domain Archaea; phylum Thermoproteota; class Nitrososphaeria; order Nitrososphaerales; family Nitrosopumilaceae; genus TA-20. Next base: position 44,018 of record JACQCT010000037.1, read on the forward strand.
TACAGGACTATGAGCAGCAATAACTCCAGCACGAAGTCTATCACCATATGAAAAACCACCTGGAAGAACTATAGCGTCGATATTTTTTGGAAGTTCGTCAGTATGCCAAACAAGTTCTGTTTTTAATTTAAAAACATCTGAAAGCACATGATGCATATCCCGATCGCAGTTACTTCCGGGAAATACAACAACAGCTACTTTCACAATTCTACATTGCTTGACAGCATTATTAAATTGAATCGAATGAAAATGAAATCATTTTTATCCTAATACTTTTTGGTACTAGCTATGGGTCAAGTACGTGACATCATGGTGCATAACGTAATTACCATAGAACATGATAAAACAGCAAAGGACGTTGCACTTTTACTTGCAGAAAAAGAAATCAGTTCCCTTGTGGTTATAAAAGACGGTATCCCCATAGGATTGGTTACAGAAAGAGATCTGGCTCGTAAAGTCTCAACTTCAGACAGAAAGAGTTCAGACGTGCCTCTCTCTGAGATAATGTCACACAACTTTAGATGGGTAGAGCCTATGACTCCAATAGAGGATGCAGTTCAAAAAATGATTAACAAGAACATTCGTAGACTCCTTGTTCTTGAGGACGGCAAACTTGCTGGAATCATAACTGAAACAGATTTGGCAAAATACTTGCGAAGTAAACTATTGATAGATGGCGCACTTGAGGATACCACTGCTCTGAACCGCAAGGTCGTAAAAAGTAGCTAGGCATCAAAACTTTCAACAGATACTTTACTAACAAGTGGATTGTAAATTCTAAATTCATTACATAAATCCAGTACAATTTTTTCCGCAATCTTTCGATTTTTTGCGTCTACATCAAATTTGAGCATCTTTGCAGAACGAACCTTTTTCACAGTGACATCATGATCTTTTAGAATCAAGTCATTCAATATGGTCTCACCCTCGGGATCACTTATCTCTGGCTTGTTTTCGATTGTCACGTTCACTTTGAAAAATGGCACATGATTTGTTTAATTGTAATTAATTTAAGCTTTGGCTATTCCGATTTTGTTTAATCAAAAGAACCGAATATCTTCCCAATTTCCTTTGAAGTTACAAATCAAGACTCAATAATAATGATTCAGAAAAGATTAAACTTGAATAAATATTATCAAACCAATTATGAGTTCAATATTCAATCCTATTGAATACAAAATCAATACTAGAACAAACTGGAATACGGTTGCATCTCAATATCATAATAATTGGGCAAATAGTGATGTTGGACCTTTTAAATCAACAAACGAATTAGTAAAAGCTGCAGAAATCAAACCTGATGATTCTGTATTAGATGTAGCATGTGGAACAGGTGTAGTTTCAAAAGAAATTTCACACCTACTTGGAAATTCTGGAACTCTGGTTGGGATTGATATTTCACGGGCAGCACTTGATATTGCAAAAAAATCAATTCAGTTTAAAAATGTAGATTTTATTGAAATGGATGCAGAGAGCCTTGGTTTTCATGCAAATTTTGATAAAATGGTTTGTCAATATGGTTTGATGTTTTTCCCAGATGCATACAAAGTACTAAAATCAATTAGAGATATTATGAAAAATGATGGCAAAATAGCAATAGCAGTTCATGGAACACAGGCAGGTGTACCATATTTTAGTTGTATAATGAATTCAATTTTACACTATATTCCAGATATTAGAGTAAAAGGAACTCCGACAGTTCACAGATTTGGAAGTCCAGATGATCTAATAAAGGAAATAAGTACTTCAGGATTTTTGGATATAAAAATAAAAAAATTTACTTTTACTTATCACACAGGTAACTTTGAGGAATATTGGGTAGATTACATGAATTCTACTGCAAATTCAATTTGGCCAAAAATTAAAACTAAAGGAACTGAAATAGTGAACATAATCAAAAAAGAAGCAGAAAAAAATACCTCCCCGTTTATTAAAAATGATAAGATAGAATTTCCATGGGATGTTTTGATTGCCACAGCGTACAAATAAAGAATCTTTTGAATGTAACCGTGATTTCTTGTAATCGTAATATTCGTTAGGATATCTTCTTTGCAAAAGTTTCTAAATCTGAATCAAACCAAATCGTTTTTGCTTCTCCTGCAGATGTGTGTAAATTAATTGCAATGTGAGAAAATTTTTGCTTTTGAGTTGTAGAACCATGTACATGTAAAGTATATTTTGGAATAAAGACCACATCTCCTTTTTTAAGAGAAGTTTTTGAAATTTGCCTAATTTTCAAGCCTGTTTTTACAGTACCCTTAATTTTCTTGCATATGACAAGCATTCCCATGCCTTCAGTTACAATTAATGTCTGGCCTGTCTCATGATAATGCAGTTTGGTTTTTGCACCTTTTTGGAAAGTTACAAGGTATATTTTTTGTTCAAGTGATTTAATTATACGTGAAATATCGTGTAGTATTACACTTCCTACAAAATACTTCTTTTTTTGCAAAATAAGATTTTTATCTACACGTACAATAGATATATTGTCTTTTTTCATTGCATGTTATTGGTTTTTGATATTAAATAGTTGTTACGCTAATTATTTTTTAATAATTATCTATTAACTTGTCAATGTAATAACATTTTAAACCACCCTAACTTTCCTCATACTTAATGCCAACGTAGCTCAGCCTGGCTAGAGCATCTGACTTGTAATCAGAAGGTCGAGGGTCCAAATCCCTTCGTTGGCTTTTTAAAATAACAGACAAAAGTTAAGTAAGAACTAATTCGAAGTAAATTTGTGCATCGAGGATATATTTTACTAAACTGTGATCTTGGAGCAGAAGAATACGTCGTAGAGGAATTAAAGCGCGTTCCCCAAGTTAAGAATGCATTTGTAACATTTGGTGCATATGACATCATAGTTGAGATGGAGGCCGATACACAAGAAAACTTTGACAAAGCAATTTCTCTTAAAATACGCAGTATGCCAAGAGTTGTAAGTACAATGACACTAAATATTGTAAATCAATAACAAATGTAAGAAGATAATGTATTGTTAAAACCATATTTATAAAAAATTAATTTTGTTTTTAGGCTAAATTTATCTGCGATCGTTTTTCGAAGGATAATTATAGAAGTGAATTAACTTATCAGAAATTGGAAAAAATTGAATACGTGGGTACTGTTTGGGCAATAAACCACGGATTACCAGAGCCGTTACTTAATCATTGTATAAAGAAGCTTGTCGATTACGGAATAAAAAAAGAGGATATAGTTATTACTGATGCACCATCTGATGTAAAGATAGGAACGGTGGTAGTGGACATTTGGCCGTATCATTTGGAGGTAGGGCGTGTTAGAACAGTAAGAAATGATTCCTATATCAGTGGAAGTGTGCTGATAATAGAGCTCAAAGCAGACGCTGAAGGAACTTATATCGATTAGAACGTTTTTCAAAAAAATTCATGTTTTTTAGAATAGATTTATTTCATATCTAAAATTACCAACAGTGTTGAAGAAAAGAAAAGCTCCAAATCCAAAAAAGAAAATGCAGATGGCAATTGTTGCAGGAGCAATAATAATTGGAGGAGTCATTATGCTAAATTATAATCTCGATCAAGCAAAAATATCAGGTCAGAGTTTTGGCGATAGTCTTGCACAGATACAAAATGATCTCAAAAATGAGACTGCCAATTATGATGCAAAAATTACATTGTATCAAAATGGAAACATAACAAAACAAGACATATTACAAATTTCAGATACACACATAGCTGTTCTAAACGAGACGTTATCAAAATATAACAAGATAAAACCACCAGGGCCTTTTGCCCCTTCATTAGAATTATTCAGACTTTCTACTCAAGCGCAACTTGATAGTGATAAACTCTTAAAACAATGGATCCAGACAGGAGACAATTCTACTAAGATAAGATCTGATCAACTCCTAGGACAGTCATTTTATTATGAGACAAGGGCTCTTGATTCATTTAACAAGGCCAAAACAAATTCAGAATAATTTCTTATCATAAATTCTACAGCAAGCCTTGTTTGTTTAATACATCAAGCGTGAAACGGAGTTCTTCAAGAAGAGCATTTTTTTCTAAAGGAGCAGGTACGGCAAATGCAACTGGGAATGTGATACTTAGCATGTCTGGATCTGTGTGAGATACACGAATTTTGTGGCTTTGGTTTTTTTGAGATGCAAGAAAATTTTGCCACCACAAAATTCTATCTCTCACTTCGTCCATTCTTGCCTCAAGATAATCCATGTCTATTTCACTATCAAGACTAAATATGCCAAATTTTATCATGGGAAGTAATAGATAGCCACCTGGGATTTTTTCATGTTTTTTATGCATTTCTTCAATTACTTCGTCAGTCTTTTCTTGTGGAAATATATCTCCATACTCTGGAGCAAAATATCCTGCAATGTTTTTGTTCTCATCAAAAATTCGAAAATAATCTCCTTCTCGCTCAAACTTCCATTGCATGTTTGTAGGTAAAAATGATTAATAATTAAGCCATTTGAGTTGTGCTCAAGCATTTTCCACAAAAATAGCCTTTACCAGTATTAAACATGGTAGAGTTTTTACACTGCGGACATTCTTTGTTTATTCTATTAATTTCTATAGGCATGACAAAGAATTTCCGATCGATCTAAAAAGAAACTGGGTCAATATTATGTTAGTATTTTCTCTAATTACATGACATCAAAATGAATGTATGTGGAATTTTTGTTCATTTTCTTTAAAATCAAACATTATAAACGATAGTTTGAGATCTTAAGTATTGACCATCCCTGCTACAACCAAAGATTTCATTAACAATCTCATAGATTATTACATCAGCGAGTCTTCCTCATACAAGCAGTTTGCACAAGAATGTGCTTCAGATGTTACAGATATCTCCACTGCAACTTTTGGAATAATAATTGGTTGTGTATATTCAGGGTTTTTACAAGCTTATGCAAATCAGAAACAAAAACCAAGTCTTGACGACATTCAGGAATTTCATCAAATCATCAAGCGAAGAGCAGATCAAATCAGAAAAGGCATTTTTGATGCGAAAATTTAGTTTATTTGCGTTAGAGATAAATCCCTACACCATTTAGGACACACATGTCAGAAGTAATTCATTACCAAATTCAGCAGCTTGTAGACAATGGTCAGACGGTTCAATTATCACTTGTTGAAGACGTACAAACTGAACCCATGTCACAAAAACAGCTCATGCTTGATGCAATTAATAACAAGCTAGACCCAGAACTCAGAGAACAAATAACTCCATTTATTGAAGCAATACTTCAATCCCAACCAACAGTTGCAATAAAAAGTTACGCGCAGACAGCGATAACAATCATCATGCCAAAACGCAGATACGAAAGAATGGGCAGCCCAAGTGTTGGACAAAAATTAGAGATAAATATTAAAAAAGTTTAAAGTAATTTTTCTATTTCCGGTAAGGAATAAAGCGGCAATGAGCATGTAAAATTTTTGCATACAAAAACCTTGGTTCTTGTTTTGTCATACTCTTTTCCTGCAAAAAATGGGTACTTTGCCAAGTCTTCTATATATTCTGCTTTTGGGATTGTCACTAGTATTGACTCTGGCAGAAACATTCTAGTGAGATTTGTATAAATCTCACGGTTTTCCTCATTTAGCAAAGTGATCTCAGTTGGATTTTGCAAGTAGAGATACATTGCAATTAGAAGTTGCCCAAATCCAAATGGGTTTTCTGCTGCCATTGTTGAAAGTGATTCCATTATCTTAACTGAAACATCAAGATACCTTTTGTTTTGCGTAATATGATATAGTCTTAGAAAGGTGTTTGCTGCAACTGAATTTCCTGATGGAAGTGATAGATCGTAGATGTTTTTTGTTCGAATAATTAACTGCTCGTGATTGTCAGCTGTGAAAAAAAAGTTTTTTTCGTTCTCATCCCAAAAATGTTCAAGTAAATAATCTGCATAATAAATTGCAAGTTCAAGATATTTTTTATCCGGATTTGTTTCAAAAAGGTCTAAAAGTGCGTTTGTAAAATATGTGTAGTCATCAAGATATGCTTTAAGCTTTGCCTGACCGTCTTTGTATGTTCTTAAAAGCTCGCCATTTTTTGTGAGTTTTTCTTGGATAAAGCTGATGCACTTTTCTGCTGCTTCTAAAAATCTTTTTTCCTCGGATATTTTAAATCCTTTAACAAATGCAGATATCATCAATGCGTTCCAGCTTGTAAGGATTTTTTCGTCTTTTCCTGGTGGCACCCGTTTTGAGCGTACTTCGTAGAGTTTTTCAGAGCACTTTTTTATGATTTCTTTTACTTCTTGTTCTGTTTTGCCAAATTGAAATGCCGTAGTAGATGTGTTGATACTATTATGTAATATCGTATGACCCTCAAAATTTCCACCATCAGTTACGTCAAAATAAAGACAAAAGATGTCAGTATCCTTACCTAAGATTTCTTGGATCTCATTTTTCTTCCAAACATAGAATTTACCTTCTTCCCCTTCTGAATCTGCATCCTGCGCAGAATAAAATCCACCGTCAGAAGATGTCATCTCACGTAATACATACTGCAAAGTTTGATTGACGACTTCAAGATATCTTGAATCTTTAGTGATTTGATATGCTTCTGCATAAACTATTGGTAAGAGCGCATTATCATATAGCATCTTTTCAAAATGAGGTACAAGCCACCTAGAGTCTGTAGAATATCTGTGAAATCCACCACCAAGGTGATCATAAATCCCACCATTTGCCATCTTGTTTAATGTCTTGAAAACAAACTCTTGAAATCTTGCAATTCCAGAAAGTTTAGAGTATCTTAGTATAAAAGAAAGATTTGCAGCATTAGGAAACTTTGGAGCTTGCCCAAATCCTCCATTTATTGGGTCGCCCATAGAAAGAAGGTTTAGTGCAGCCTCGTCAAGTATTGTTTTCTCTAGCTTTGTCGATGATGATATTGATTCAGTTCGTTGTAGTGCGTTCATAAAATTCTCAGTTGTAGCTTCAACATCATGTGGTTTTTCTTTCCAAGATTGTGCTAATTGCCTCAGTAAACTACCAAAACCTGGTCTTCCATAGTTGTCCAGTGGTGGGAAATAAGTGCCAACATAAAATGGCTTTTGTTCAGGGGTAAGAAATACGCTCAATGGCCAACCTCCACTGCCAGTGGTTAGCTGACAAACTTTTTGATAAATATCATCAATGTCTGGTCGTTCCTCTCGGTCTACTTTGATATTAACAAAATTCTCGTTCATGAATTGTGCAATATCTTCATTTTCAAATGATTCATGTGCCATTACATGGCACCAATGACAGGCGCTATATCCTATGCTTAAAAAAATGGGTTTGTTTTCATCTTTTGCTTTTTTTAATGCTTCTTCTCCCCAGGTATACCATTCTACAGGATTGTATGCATGTTGTAAAAGATACGGGCTGGTTTCTTTTATGAGGTTATTTGCTTGCACACAATTCAAAGATTAGTTTGGTTATTTGTATGTAATTCAAATGTTAAATAAACGATAAAATTACTTTTGCATATGAATTGCAAGAGATGTCATCATGTTGACCAAATACATGAACCGTCAGACAAAAATCACTCTCTTGCAAAAGTAGGCAAGTGCCTTATACCACAATGTTCATGCACACAGTATATAGATCCCATAGAAGAAATTGATGAGGATTTACTTTAATTATATAATTTGTATTATTTTGAAGTAATGCCTATGTTTTCACCAAGGTCCGCAGATTTGTTTGTACCATTTGTAGTAGTTTGATTTACATTTGGCATTGTAGCATTTTCTTTTTCAACTAATGTTAACGCCTCTGGTCCTGTTTGAGGGGAGAAAGTGCTATTTGTGGCGTTAAATTTTGGAGAGATTGCTGCAGATGCATTGTTATTATTCATAGATGCACTAGTGTTAGTAACAGGAGAAACGTTGGGCATAGTCACTAATGGTGTAGGTGTCACAGGTTGAGCACTAACCTCACCAACAGATGAACTAGAACCTAATACCATCTTCAAATTATCTGCATATGATGAACTCATAATTATTACACGAATATCTGGATCTTTATTTTCTTCTTGTTGTTTTTGTTCGTCTGCGGTAGCATTAACAAGAGAATCATCGTGTTTATTCAGGGCTAATTTTGCACCAACAGGCATTGCATTATTAAAGAAAATGACGTTGTAACCTTGGTTTGGGGTAAAAGCAGATATTTCTGCATGTGCCACCAAATCCACATTACTGTCACGAGAGTTTCCAAAGAGAAGGGTTTGGAATCCATCGGCATTTTGTTGATACTGGTCTTGAAGTTTTTTTGTATCATTAATAGAATCAGTATGATCAAGCAACCTTAATTTTGAACCTACAGGCGCACTATAATCAAAAGAGACAATGTTGTAACCATGTTTTGGGGTCATGGCATCAATTTCTTGTCCAGCCATAAGTTCAGTACCAAAATGATAGTTACTTCCTATTGCCCAAGCAATCAAACCAATGACAGTAAGTGAGACAGAGATTACAATCATAGAATACCCTACTTTTCGATAATTGTGAGGCTCTTTCATGTGCTTCAAAAAAATGTCAGCCTGAATTTAATCTTTTATTAAATGCCTTCCAACTAGTAATTTAACATCATTTTTAAATAAATTATAAAATCTAATTGAGGATTTAGATCATGCGTCGACTTTACGTTCAACTTTGAAGATTTGCAGTGTAAGCAAATCAATTGCCTTTTTTAGATGTTCAAATTCATTAAAGGAGTGTAGTTGGTTTTCAACAAGTATCTTCAAAACACCAATAAGTGATTTTTGAAAATTGTCAGCTGCTGAAACTTCAAGAGCATTCAATTTTGATATCAATACATCCAAATCTTTTTGGGCTGGATGATGTCTTTTTTCCATATAGATTATTTTAATCACAGTATAATATAGCCTATGTATGGAATTTACCCATGAAAAATTATTTCATCAAATCTATCATATCAATGACAAACTGTGTAAAATCTGATACTATTTTATTCTAATCGGAATGTTATTTTCAGGTTAGTGACGATTGCCACTTTATAATCTGCAAGGCATCAGTAATAGTACTTTGTATTGCAGCATGTCTATAATCATAAGCTTTTACAATAATATTTGAAGTATCCATTGATGCTTGTGGCGTTATCTTAAATGTCAGATACATAAAGTGGCCTTGCGAGGATGTACTTACTGTAACTGACTTGAATAATTTGTTAGGATCATTTATTGTTAGACCAGTGCCTTTGTCATATGCTATCGATTCGCCATTTGAGTAAACTGTAGGATCGTTACTATTGGTTATGTATAATGCAACATGTTCTAGATATTGTACACCATCAGTGTGAAAAACCTTCAATGTAATTGTTGAGGGCACATTAACATACAATGTTTCAGTAGTAGGTGCACTTTGGCTAAATTTGGATATATCAAAAGTATTACTATCTATTTTCATTCCGTCTGTATAGGTATAATCATAGACATGACCAAATGACGGACCATGTGTTATGCCATGTCCCCAAACTGCATAAGCATTGGAACTAGTTCCTACATATGATGAGAACAAGATCAGAAATATGGCAGCACTTGAAATTTTTAGAATTGTTTTATTCATTCCCTTAGAATTCATACTCCCATGATGGGTTATATAAGATTTGATTTTTTTATGTAGCTTATGATGAACCCATAAAATTTGTAGGTACAAATGTCCATATGTTATGAAGATAAAGTTAAAACACATACAGTAAAACCAGATTTTGTGATAGATGAAAAACTTGCTTCGCTGAATATCATTCTTCCAAGTCCTCCAAAACCCGCTGGCTCTTATGTTCCTGTTGTAGTCACAGGCAAACTTGTGTTTGTCTCAGGTCAAATTCCAATAAAAGACGGCAAGGTAGCATATTTTGGAAAGCTAACAAAAGACGTTTCAATTGAGGAAGCACAGAAGGCTGCAAAACTTTGCATAATAAATGCACTTGCCCAGATTAAAAGCGAACTTGGAAGTTTGGATAAAATCTCAAAAATCATTCGAGTTTCTGGATTTGTTAACTCTACACCAGAATTTACTGAACAGCCAAAAGTAATTAACGCTGCCTCAGATTTGATTTTTGAAATATTTGGGGCAAAAGGACAACATAGTAGAATAGCTATAGGAGTTGCAAGCCTTCCCTTAAATTCTTGTGTAGAAATTGATGTAATAGCTGAGATGGTGTGAGTTCTAAAAATAAATCAAGTTTTTTGATGTAATTGTTATGTTAATTTAGAATTAAATTTCTTTAAAAAATTGTTCATCTTTTCTTTTGGTATCACTGCACCACATGCCTTGTCGTGTCCTCCACCAGAGCCTCCAAGTTCACTTGCCAGTGCATTAACAATTCTTCCAAGATGAGCTTTAGATGATCTAGAACCCCTAACAGAGACAGCATAGATTCCGCGGTCTTCTCTTAGTTTGTAAGATACCCCCACATCTTTTCCTGACATGCCTAAAACAAAATTTACAACCATGGCTGCGCCAGAGTCAGTAACCTCCATGTATGCAAGATTTTTCATGGTTTTCATGTTATCTTTTACTTTTTGAATCACACCAGAAATTTTTTCTGCCTGTAAGCGAGCAAATTCAAATGCGTTTGGAATATCATGCGGGTATTTTGCTTCACTTAATTCATCTACAAGATAAAGTAGGTATTCATCGTCTTTTTGGTGACTGGCAATGGTAAATGTAAGGACAGTTGCTTCAAGCAAAGCAAATTGCCTATCAAATTTTTGAAGAAGTTTTGAGCCCAATTGCCTATCTTCCATATAATCAGTTATTGCAGAACATGCAGCTATGAAAGCACTGTGATCTGTCAACTTTTTCTTAAATGCATCATATACCAGAACTGTGGTACATTCATTGATGTCATGAATCAGCTTAACTTTGAGTGATTTGATTTTCTTTTTTAGAGTTTCATCAAGATCATGATGATCAATATATGTAATTGAAACTCGTTTTTTTCTAAGCGCAGTTAATAACTCAACAAATTGGTCCTGACTAGTTTTACTCAAGCCCACGTCACAAATATACAGAGTTTTCAGAGAATCGTTGCTTTTTAGTTGTTCAAGCTCAGTCATAAGACCGGGATAGTCAACCAGCTTTGTCTCTCCACCAAACGCTTGCCTAATGAGTGAAGCCGCACCTATCCCGTCTGCATCTTCTTTATGAGAAACACATACGATCTTTGATCTTGTCATAGAATTATCAAGGCAGAATGACCCTCATTTAAACCAAAAATATTCAAGCAGTTTTCTTTGCATTCATGAAAATTTTGAATCGAGACACAAGATTTTGGTGTCCTGCTACATCTTGTAAAACAACGCAGTACATATCGTAAAACGTTATTCCAAGTAATCTTGCTTCCCTGTCAAGCTGACCTATTTCTTCTAGAACTTCTGGTTCCTTTGAAACCAGAACAAATTCATCAACAAGTTTTATGAAATTATCTTCCATTTCGGTCATTTTCAATCTTTTTTGAAAATTTGTGCTATATGGCGCAAAGTTGTCAGATTAGACAAACTGCTTAATTTTTGACTGCATATACTGTATGTAGCTTTTCTAAAAGACAAGTACATTTTAGCAAATTTCTCGTAACGAGAATGGTGTTTCCTGATACAAACAAGGTAAAAAAAGCGCTTGTTAGTCTAGCCCTGGAAGAATCATTACTGGAAATAGGCGGAAGTAAATTACTACATGAGGTTTTTAGGATATTATATGAGAAATTTCAGTCTTATTTGCCTGATTGCTATGATCATCCAGAATATCTAAGAGGCATATTTGCTGAGCTTGATAGTGGAACATGCGATGTTTTCTTAGAATCAATCAATGAGAAATTAGAGGAATTCTCTTATCAAAAACCAATAGGGGAATTTTTACTAAAAATAAGCAAAATAAAATGCAAAGTAGGTTAAGAAGATTTTAGGATCTGTTGTAAAGTTTGTATTTAGTTACGATGTACTATGTTGATTAGTATGGTATAATTTTAATATGCATTTTTCGCAGTAATATTAGTGCAAACAAAAAACATCGGTCTTCGCAATATCGAGGTAGCTGATACAAAAATTTCTGCAATTGATGGCATAAACGGCAAGTTAATTTACAGAGGATATGACATTTTGGATCTAGTCAAAAAATCTACCTTTGAGGAAACTGCATGCATGTTACTCAATGATGACCTTCCATCAAAAACAGTACTTTCTGAATTTAATGACAAACTTATCGCTTCACGTGAAGTCCCAGAAGGCTTGGAGAGGAATCTTGAGAATTTGCCAAAAACAGCAAGTCCCATGGATGTTTTACAATCTTTTGTGGCAATACTTGCGTCATATGAGAATGAAAAATCAGATGACAGGCCTACAAATTATACCAGAGCCATTGATCTTATTTCCAAACTACCAATAATTGTAGCATGCTGGGACAGGATTCGCAATGGAAAAGAAATCGTTCAACCATCAAAAGATCTCAGTCACGCTGCTAATTTTCTTTACATGCTCACAGGAAACATACCAGATAATGAATTTGCAAGAATTTTGGATATTTGTTTAATTTTACATGCTGAACATAGTTTTAATGCGTCTACTTTTGCGGCAAGAGAAGTAGCATCTACACGTGCTCATATGCATGCTGCAGTCAGTGCGGCCATTGGAGCGCTAAGTGGAGAATTGCACGGAGGAGCCAATTTTCAGGTAATGAAGATGCTCTTAGATATTAAAACTGAAGACAATGTAGAGACATGGATTAAAGAAAAACTTGCTCATGGTAACAAAATAATGGGAATGGGTCATGCAGTATACAAAACATTTGATCCAAGGGCAGAAGTGCTCAGAGAATTATCAAGACGGTTATCTGAAAAAACAGGAGATCATTGGTATCAGATTACAAAAAAAGTTGAAGATGTTACAGAAGAAGAGATGAAGAAGGTAAAAGGATCAGATATTTTCCCAAATGTGGATCTTTATAGTGCATCAGCTTACTATATGCTAAAAATTCCAATGGATTTGAATACGCCAATTTTTGCAATCTCAAGAGTTGCCGGATGGACAGCTCATATCATTGAAGAAAAATTTGCAGAGGCGGCACCAAAACCAATGCTTTACAGGCCAAAGGCAGTATATGTAGGAAAGTATTGTGGGCCGTCCGGATGCGAATATTTACCTCTGGAAAAAAGACAGCAATAAAGGATTTAAACAAAAATGAAAATACCAATAGGCGTCATTATTGTAATAGGAGTTTTACTTTTGAGTATTTTTCTTTTTACAAATTTTCTTTTTCCTGATGTTATTTGCAAAGTAATTCCAAGATCAGATGTCAAAACAGCAGCAGGCCAATACAATCCTAATTTAATAAACGATATTTGTTTTGGAATTACACATTAGTTTCTTGTAGATAGCCATTCTTTTGCTTTGATATCAATATCATATCTATGCAGTACATGAAACACCATCTCATAAAATGTGAGACCTCGCTTTTGTGCTTCACCATCTATCCATTTCAAGCCTTCTGCAAGCTCTGGATCATATTCAGAAAACTCTACTAATTCATCCACCATATTAGTGAAGAAAGAGTTTGTCTCTAACACGCCATCAAGTTTTCATTTTTATTATTCAGTGCTATATTCAAAATATATAGACAATCAACACCTTTTTGGTTGACATATGGATCATCTCTGTTATTTTGATGGCAATGAGAAAATGATCTTATGGGTCATTCAAGATGAGAAGACAAAATTTGAACAGACACGAGATCATGTTGAGAACTATTTAGATAAAATATCAAATGAACCATCACAAAACATTGCTACAAAGCTATTGTCTAGTTAACAATACACCAACATCCATAAGATTTGTGTGTGTAGGTCCAGTAAATATCAAGCCTTTATGCTTTTTAAAAAAATAATACGAATTGTTATTTTTTAGAAAATTGTGTATGTCAGTAAGTCTATTTTTTGAACTTTCTATGATTGCTCCACTGACATCAGTATTTCCATCTTTTCCATCAGTTCCACAAGATGCTATTACAACATTTTTCCTATTGTTTTGAATTTTGTCAAGCATAGATAGTACTAGCTCTTGATTTCTTCCTCCCTTTCCGTTTCCTATTACTTTTACAGTAGGTTCACCACCAAAAATAAGACAAGAGTGTTTTTTCATTGGAAATGATTTGAGTAGATTTTTTGATACAAGTGATATATTACCAGATACAGAACGCATTATACTTACAGCATATCCAAGTTGTCGTGCTCTTTCCACCATTGCATCAAGACAATCGTTGTTTGTAGCAATAGTGTAGTTCTTTATTTTTGAAGATTTTGGAGTCTCCGATATTTTATTATGAATCCCAAGATCTAATCTTTTTAGAACACTATGCGGCATGTGTTTTTTTAAACCATATTTTGTTAATATTTTATCTGCATCTTTGAAAGTAGTATCATCAAAATAGGTAGGTGCTGATGCTATATCTGACAAGTCATCACCAACAACATCAGACATTACAAGTGATACTGCATCACATGAAAGATTTTCTGCCAGTTTTCCTCCTTTAATTTTAGAAAGATGTTTTCGCACACAGTTAATTTCTTGTATGTTTGCACCTGATTTTAACAATAAACTAGTAGTAATTTTTTTGTCTAAAAGCGATATGCCGTCTGGTAATGAAAGAAGAGAGGAACCCCCTCCAGATATTAAAAATATTATAAAATCAGATTGTTTTCTATTTTTTAAAAATTCTACAATTTGTTTTCCGGCATGAACACTCTGTTTATTTGGTATAGGATGGCCAGCATGATGAATCTTGAATTTTTTATTTATTAATACAGACTTTGTGCCACACGGAATCACTACGATACCACCATTAATTCGAGTTAGCGAACAGATTGTTTTTGCCATAGAATCGGCAGCCTTGCCAAATCCAACAACAAAAATTCTATCATGTTTTGAGAGCAAAATGGTCTTTTTACCTATGACAAGTTTGTCTCTTTTTACAATTTTTCTTAATGTATCACCAGGTAATGCTGCGTTGAGTCCTGCTTCTATAATGCCTAGCGTGTCTTTTTTTTCCCGGTTTGTTGCAAGTTCTTTAAAATTTTTTATTATCACAAGTTGGAATGATTAACAAACTTATGATTATTGTATCTTATGTAGTAAAAGTCCTAATTCTCGATGATAAAAAGTAAGTATAATAATAATTTAACTTATGGAAAACGTAATTATAATGAAATAGCTATGAAATTTTTTCATCAAATAAATGCATTATAAAACTATCCTTTTAACAGATTCACTTCTGTCTGAAATGTCTAAATTAATTATAAACAATTACAGTCCAGCTAAAATATAGTTATAATTTCTGAATCAGGATTTGAGTCCGATGGAGTCCGTGAAAACAGTTGTAGTGGGCACCACTCTAATTTTTTATTTTCAGTGACGACATTCTAGGCTTTTTTAATTACGGTAATGTTTTGGCCCAACCACGTTCAATGAGTATTTGAGCAGTATCCGGTCTTACACAAGCAGGAGAGCCATCTTCTGCTCTTATAATTAATTGAAAACTTTGTTTACATGTTACATCTTTTACTGCTATTCCTGACTTGAATTGTTCAAGCGGAGGCATTGGATTGAGTAATGCATTTGGCTTGACAGAAAATTCAGTATAAGATGTACCTGTTGTATTACCATCATCCTCTTTTGTGGTTATACCCATCGCATAGTTGCCTTCTTTTGGAGTAAACTCCCACTCTGCGGACGCTATCCATTCACATGGTTTGGATTTAGCGTGGATCTCTTGACTAAAAACAGGCTCGGTACTTTGACCTACAATCTTTGCTATGCCAACTAGAACGTCAAAGCTTTTTCCAGAAAGTGTATTCATGTCTTTATAAGATATAAACTGGATTGGTTTGTTTGCTGTAAAATTACCATAATCAACTTTGATGCCATTTTGAATCACACTAAAATCAC
This sequence comes from Nitrososphaerota archaeon, assembly GCA_016201435.1. Classification (GTDB taxonomy): domain Archaea; phylum Thermoproteota; class Nitrososphaeria; order Nitrososphaerales; family Nitrosopumilaceae; genus TA-20. Next base: position 59,972 of record JACQCT010000037.1, read on the forward strand.
TGCCACGTTCAAGTCTTTTTTGGGTTAGAACATCTTTTCCCTCACAAAACTTTGGGATCTTGAAAGATTCTGGAGAATACATGTTAATTCCATCAAACTTTTCAATATAAAACAATACACGATCACCCACATTGAATCCATCTAATCCACTAATCCGACCAATTGCGCCAATAGTCGGTTGTCTTACTGTTATTTTGCTTGAATTCTGTGGGTTTTTCAGAACTTCTTCTACATTTACAGTGTATTCATCAAGATTTAAAGTGTAATTTTCTACAATGTTTTTATCAGTACCGTTTTCTTGTATAGTATATGAGGACTGTTTTTCAAATTTCAAAACTTTCACAGATGTAATGTTTCCCACAAATATTACATCACTGTTTTCCAAAAGTTCTTGAGGAGATTGTGGGATCCATAATCCGTGAGCAATATTATCATATGATAGCATTAGACTGGTAAATCCTAGAAAAATTAAGATTATAACATATTTCAATTCATTAACTGAGTTTGAGTGATTCATAAGTGTTAGGCACAAATAATATTTGAGTCTTTTTTTTGCATGAATTGTTTTTTTGAATGAATGCATTATTTTATTAATAAAAAAGAGAGGGGGTTTGAAGTATTAAGGTCCTTTCGCGCAGTGAGACTGGATGTTGGCTACATTATAAGTAAGGGTTCCAGCTTTAAGAGTTCCAGTTTCATAGCTAGCAATTGGAATTCCGCCAGGATAGCAGTTGTATACCTGTGGCGTTTCAGTTTGCCAAAAGTCCCATACCCCTGTCGAAGTATTTCGTGCATAGCCAGCATATATTTTAGGATTCACATTGTTATACTCAGGAGCCCAGTTTTTGGATACTGTATTTGGATTTTCAAAGAACACGCTGGTATCCGCAGTATTGGTTGCAAAGGATGTACTTCCCGATACAGTGGTAGTATGTGTCCATGTTCCACCAGTCGATACATTGAGTCCATATATTACCCAGTGACCAGAAGAGTCTACTTGAATTTGGAAGTCTAGGTTATTTCCTATACTAGGACGTATTGTTGGTGTAGTGAACCACTGAGGATTGCATGATGTTGTCGTATCAGCCCAATCTAATTCTGGACCGCTGTCACCAAGCAATTCACCAGATTGTGCCCAATATGTTCCTGGAAATGCTGTAGGAACACATTCATTCCCAATTGTAGAGCCAAGCTTTAATGCATTTACTAACATGGCTGTCCATCCTCTACCAACTATTGGAGTGAAATTTGGCGAGTTGAGATCCATACGAATTCCATTGATGGAGGGACCACCATACACATCAACTATGAGGCCATTACTTGGGAGAAGAGGTCCGACAATAGGACGCTCTTGTAAATCTAAGACATCATTAGTTGCACCGTCTACTAGTACAGTAAGTGACTTTCCATTCTCTGTATAGTGCATAATAATGTCCACAACAGCATTGGGATTATTCTCCAATTCTATTAGATTTCCATAATGACTATATCCATCTAGCCTGAGCGATTCGCTTGTGGTCAGAGCCTGTACTCTTTTGTCGAGTTTGACTTGTCCATCGATTTTATCCAATTCAAATTTTGTCAACTCCTTTGTTAGTTGAGCTTTGTGTTTCTCAATTAGCCCAAGATATTGCTCTTTTGTGAATTTCGTCTTTTGTTCTGCAAAAACAACACCTAGATTACCTGCGCTAACAGGAATTATCATTGCAACAATAATTGTCGCAAAGAGGATTGTCTTTATCAGTTTTGCATTCATTAAAGTCATTGTTATTTCCATTCTTGGAGTTTGCTAATAAGCCGCGCTGACATTTCTGTAAGTTTTATTGACAGTTCTGTAAGTGTAATGGATAGATCTGTAAATGTTATTGACAAAAATGTACATCATTTGAAGGAACTAAAGGTCTTTGCAAATTTTCTTCCGGTTTTTGTTAACACAACATTTACCTTTCCTTTTTCGATTACCATCTTGACAAAACCTTTCTGTTCAAGCCACTTGAGATGTTTTAAAAGTCTTGTATAATTGACATTTACCTTTTCTGCAAGAGCTGTTCTTCCTATTGTACTTTTAATCAGAATCTTTAAGACTCGATTCAATAATTTCCCACTTGGAACGAATTCATTGCTTTGTTTGTTCACCATCGATATACCGATCCGCTGCACATTTGATATTAAGCACTGTTTAGCAAATCAGCTAACTATTTGTCAATGAATTACAATAAGGATACCGATGACGCAAATTCTTTACCAAGGCTATTGAGTTTAAGGAATATTCTACCTTCTTCGACAAATGGTTCAATAAGCTTTTTTCTTTCTAGCCATTCAAGATGCCTTGATAACCTACTGTATTGTACGTTTGTTTCAAGCGACAGGCTCGTCCTTTGAATAGCATTCTTATCCAACATAACTTTCATTATCCGTGATAAAATTTTCATGCTTGGCTTAAAATCCCTTATTTTTTTTCCTTGCTTTTTTTGTATTAATTTCTGTATGTATAACAACCCCTTATTCTTTCATCAGGACATACGTATGAGATGATCATTTCATTAAATACGATATTCGACTTGAACGCTGTTTCTCTTTGATCAAAAATTTTCATTTTATCAACCAGACAAGTTGTACCGTACATTTCCTATTTAAGGGATATGTATGTATCATATTATCACATGCAGGTGAATTCCGCGATCAGTTTCCATTAAATATCTACCAATAATTTATCAACAGTACCGGACAAATTCAACTATTGCCACGCAAAGAATACAAAACCATTACTGTAAAAGTTGAGACTTTTCAAAAATTCCTAAAAGCAATAAACGAAGCAAAGAAGGCCGATCCAGAAATTGACAACAGCAAGTTTGTTGACGGACTTCTCAACGGACATGGGCATAGAAAATCAAGATCATAGTTAATGCTTTTAATGTTGTATATGTTATCAAGTGCGAGAGACCAAATCGCTGAAATTTCGCAAAGGTATTTGCTGGTTTTGTCAAACCTCTTGCGATATTATCAGATATGCACATGAAGATTGCATAAAGGATTATTTTCTAAGTCAATAGGCAGTCAAGTGATCATGCAATAATTTTGTACTTCTTCCATATGCCAGAACCGCTTTCACAACACCTTCTTAATGAACCTTGGAATCTTCCTGTAAAATGTTTCACAGTATCAATAACGATTTACTATTTTACGGTAAAAGCGGTCTGGTCAAAATCGATGCCTTGATAGTTACCGCTTATAGCGTATGTGCCTGCAGGATAAGAATTATCTAGAATTATTGACGTTCCAAAATAGCCAGTACTATCCAAGTTGGCGTTTATTTGTTCTATAATTCCATCTGGTTTTGTTATTGTCAGAACCACATATCCTCCGTTTGGAGTAGTTATTTTTCCTGATATAGTTTCCATTTTAGGCACACCCACAGTTAGCCTTGCATTTGATGACTTTACTACTGCATTGTATGATTTGTCATTGTATTTTACAGTGAATGATTTTCCTCGCTCTGCATTATCCAGCATTTTTATTTCTGCTATGCCTGCCGCATCATAATCTCCAAATATTCCTACGTTTGGTTGAAGTTCCAACACCGTAATTGGAATGGAGAATCCATCTATTGATGATGTTCTGAAAAGTCCATTGTTGTCTTTTGTTAACTTTTGCATTCCGTTGATTTGTAGTGTAGCAACCACGACACCTTGTGGTGCAGGGTTTTGTGTCAATCTGCCACTATGATCAAACATCATTTGGGTTAAATTCCCGATCAGGTTTTGCATGGCTACTGTTCCATCTGCATCAGGATTTCCACTTCTGTCAAATGCTTGATAAAACAAGGTATTGTTGTTCATAGATGTACCCCATGTCCAAGAATCTTCTTCTGTTGGGTCGATGTTAAGTTGAGGGTCAATCAAGTCAGCGTTTACATTTCCTCCTCGAGGCCAAAATGTATTATCGCTTACTATTCCAATCATATCTGATGGAATTCTATCAAAAATTAGGGTTACAGCCTGAACACCTGAACCTCTATTGTATTGAACTGTCACAGTACTAGAAGTTCCAAAGTCATAGAGTTGAATTATTGGCCAAGCGTCAGAAAATGCTTGATTATAAGATACGGGAGCTATTTGACCTACCCGTCTACCAGGGGAATTCGAGTTGAGCGTTTTATTTTCTCTTACTACATGATTTAGCAAGTTTGATTTTATGCCAATGATACTTGGGACTGCATGATTTACAAGTCCAGTACATGTTGCTGAAACTACAGAAGATGGGTTTTGAGAGCCATCTATTGATCCTGGTGCACTTCTTGCAATTGCAATTCCATTTGTTTCAGAGAAATCAACTCCTGTGGCAATCATTGCGCTGGTAGCAGAACAGAATTTACCAAAATCAAGACCTTTTCCAGAAGCGCTTATTTGAGTCGAGTCAGCAATTTGAGCTTGGCTACTATCTGCAAAATATGCATACCAATTCCCATCTGACGCTTGCGCCATCTGTAATCTTTTTCCATTAATCGTCACATCAGGTTCTCCATACGCTTGATCTAATCTACTAATGTCAGGATCAATTATAATAACCGCAATTACTTGTGGTCCGCCAAAATAGTTCTTGAAAAATGGATTTTCTGCAGAGACATACAGATTCAGATTAGATGAAATATGTTTTGTAGGTTCATACAATGGCAGTAGTGGCTCCATTGCATTAGCTGGTATCATACTAACAATTCCCGTGCTAACTATACCGTAAAGCAGTACCAATAATAATATCCGATAGTCTTTGAAGAGTAAATTATGCAATACTGCCACATTTTGTAGAAGGCAATAAAATCTTTGTATGCTAAGTAGTTATTGAATCAAGAAATCTTCTAATCTGTGTTCTATCTGAAAATTCGTTTAAATTTTTAGTAATGGATTGTATTATAACTGAGTACGAATTACCAAATAATTCTTTTAGTACATCTTGTAAATAACTCGGATTCTCACAACAATCAGAGAGGTAAGCGTGATACCTTTCTTCTAATCTCTTGACAACATGATCATAGACTGGTGTTCCATGTTCTAATAGTGCTTGTTCTATAGCCAGCATGACCAGTGCTTTTCTTACCTCTCTCATGTCCACAGCCAATTTATTTTCCAACCCTACAAATCTTGCCATCAAATCTCAATTTGTCCATATGCTAATAAGCATTATCCTGTATTAGATAATAATAACTATTTTTATCCTATTTCAGATAATTTATTCCCCTTTGAAAGTAAAAACCACGAATGAAAAAGAGGTTTTTCTACACATTTTAGACACTATACATACACACTAGAATCAATTGATGAAAAATCCTTTATTGGATAAACATAGTAATAATTTACCAAAATTGATATATGTCCGATCACATGTCATACAACAGAATATGAGGTACATAAAGTGAAAAACAACACAATGAAGCCAAATTCCTTGATAACTGAGGGCATACCTCTTCATTCAAAAGATGACTCAAAACTATTAAGTCAATTAACAGAGATTTTATCCATTCTTTCAAAAAATGATGCGTTAACGATTTTTCTTATGGCTAATGATGGAATAAAATCAGAGATGGATACTCCTGCAAAGATTGGTCTTACAAAAAAACAGTACTATACAAGACTAAAACAATTAGTGGATATGGAATTGTTGGTCAAGCATAATGAAATGTATTTGCACACTGCATTTGGAAAAGTAGTTTATCAAAAACACATTCTAGGTCTGACAAATAATATAAAGAATTCAAAATACTTGGAAATGGTAGACACACTGAAAGATAATCCAAAATTCACTGATGATGACATAATGAGCTTTATTTCGAAAGTCGATCCACAAGCTAGCTTTGACTTGGAGGATCCATCGAGAAAAACTTCTGTAATCACGTCCTCTTTTGATGATATGGTTAACAAAGTTTTAGAGGTAATGGAATTTGCAGAAAAAGAAATCATTTTGATTTCTAGATTTACTAATGAATTAATTATTAACACGATGATAAAAAAGGCAAATCTTGGAATCAATGTTAAGGTACTGGCAGACGTAAATCTGGTACAGGGCTTCTTTGAAAAAGAGGGTAGCGGAACAAAGATTGATGATAAAAATAAAAACGAACGAATCACTGTTGTAGCTAATCCATATTATCCCACTCAAATATCTCGCAGATATATTCAAGTTCCATTTTGTGTTCTAATTGTCGATAATAAACATGTGGGTTTAGAAATCATTGACAGTTACAATCCGAGCAAATTCAAAACGTCGATTTTTGTAACTGATCACAGACTTGCTGTACACCTTGAAAGCTTCTTTAACACTTTGTGGGTAAAAGCTAGCACTAATCCTCCACAAATAGCCACAAATACTTCCTACTGACTACAAAATCACTTGACTGGTAATTAATCCTAAAAATACCATAATCTGAATTGCAAAAAGACTATATCGTAAAGTTGTTCTAGTTTGTTTGATTATTTTCTTATCTTCATAGTACTTTGATACTCTTCTTATCATGAAATAGGTAATTGCACATACAGTGGTACTCAAGATCAAACCTAGCATATTTATCTCATGCAAATAATACAAGAGAATGATTAATGACACTATAGCTGTTATCACTAAGTGCATGAGGAGAAATGTATTTCGTATACCTATAACAATTGGAAATGTACGTCTGCCATTCTGCTTATCTCCGCGTATATCACTGACATCTCCCAAGGGGCCTAACGTAAACCAGAACATAAAAGCAATAAATGAAGAAATTATTCCAAGATATGAAGAACTATCTGATGCAAAATAACCCATAAGTGAAGCAATTGATCCCCCTGCAGCTGTGACCAATGTTTTCAAAACAAATTTGTCTTTAAAATGAGTTCTAGGATGAGAGTATGTAATTGCTAATAGCAGAAATACTAGAGAAGCAGCTCCAGTTTGAAGATTTATTGAGAATGCCAGTGAAATCGAAATTAAAAAAAATGCAACAGTAGAATAAAGTGTTGCTTTGTATTTTGACGGTTCAGAACTAAATGCTGTCTTTCTCTTATTGATTTTATCTACATTATAGTCTGTAAGATCATTGTAGAGATATGTAGCCAATGCAAGAAGATAAACTGCACAAATTAACTTTGAAGCCACCAGAACATTTGGAATGATGGGACCTGTCGAAATAAGAAATGTGCCAAGTGACACAATTGCAAATACGTACACTAGTGTCCTGGATCTTACAAGAGTGCCAATTGATAGTAACATTTGACCAAATCTATGTAGAGAATAATTCGTATCCATTTTGTAGTTAGAAATTCTCCCTCCTTCACATTTTGAGTCTCTATTTAAGGTAAAGTATGTATCATGATTCTCCATATTAGGACAATTATACTAGTACATTATAACTTTTTAGATAATTATGTTAAAAAAATAAGAATATTATTACGATTTTATCAAGAATTATGAAAATTTGTAAATATATAAAAAATGTGATATAATACAATATGATTAACATGAACCAATCGTAAATGCGGTAAATGATCAAAAATCTGACTAATTACAAATACAGAGTAGGCAAAAATGTTAGAACTGGTTTAACCATAATTGATAATAATCATCTAAATCTAGTCTGTTTGAACATCTCTGTTCATAACATGTGATTAGTTTGAAAAATAATTATGTTCTTGGCAACACATCAGAAGAAATTCAACGTCTTAAAATACAATCTTCTTTGTTTGAGCCAATAGCCAAGGAGTCCTTGTTGAAGGCAGGCATTAGAAATGGAATGGTGTGTGCCGATATTGGTTGCGGTTCTGGTGATGTTACAAGAATGATTGGAAAAATTGTAGGAAAAAAAGGGCAAGTATTAGGCGTTGACATAAATAATGATTACATCAAATATTGCAAAGATCATACAAAACAAAGCAATATTTCTTTTGTCTGTGATGACATTACCAAATCTGATGACATAAAAAATGAAACTTTTGATATGGTGTATTCTAGATTCATGTTTGTACATCTAACCGATAAAGTGAAGGCCTTAAAATCCATGATACGAATAACAAAAAAAGGAGGCACAATAATAATTCAAGAACTTGATCATGCCCCTGATTCTTGGTTGTCTTATCCAAAACGACAAAGTGTTGATAAGTTAAGAAAAATGTATGTAAAACTTGTAAAAAAAGCTAGAGGAGATCCTCTTGCAGGAAGAAAACTATACAAAATGTTTGTTGATCAGCACCTACACACGACTGTGGAATGTTATTCACCTTGTCTTGTAATGGGAAGAGAACCTTACAATACCTTAGGATGGAGGATTGCTCAAAGCTTAAAACCACAAATTCAAAGTCTTGACTTGATGAGAGACAAAGAATACAACGAATTATTCAAAGAACTTAAAGAAATGTCAATGGACCCGCATAGTTTTGTATTATATTCTAGACTTTTCAGTGTCATAGGAAGAAGAAAATGAGTCTGTCTTTTTTGAATATATTTTCCTCTAATCACATATCCTTTGCTGCATTGAGGCAATCACGAGTACGTATAACATACAAATTGTATTGCCAGTGTGAATTATGATGGTTCTTGAAGAAACATCCAACGGGAAAATAAATATAATAAAGTATCCGTCTTTGCATCCATCTGACAAGGCAGTGCTATGCATTCATGGATTTTGTAGTGATGCAAGAATCTTCAATTACTTCGGAAACCAACTCTCAAAAAATGGATTTAATGTATATAGCATAGATTTGCCAGGTCATGGTAATTCATATGGAGAAAGGGGAGACGCTGATTTTGAAAAGTGTCTTGAATCCATAAACGAAATTGTTAGAACATTAAAGAGTACAAAAGTATTCATCATTGCTCACAGTCTGGGTTGCACCTATGCACTGTGGTATGCTCATAATTTTAAAAACGCTATTGATGGATTAATTCTGCTATCACCGTATGTACGAATTCCAACTATAAAGAAAAGAAGTGAGATCGAACCTAGTAACATTCATTTTTTGTATCTTTTTTTACGTAGATTGATAACACCTAGAACTAAGATAATGGCTGCTCAAAGGTTACCTAACTTTCTAAAAGTTGGTGGTCAAGAGATTCAGCAGATGATGAATGACAAGGATCTTAACTTTCTCTATTCATACCGATATATTGTAGATGTACTTGCATTACGAAACACAAAGATACAGGCATTATCCGATATAGACATACCATTGCTTATCCTCCACGGAAAAAAAGACAGAAATGTTTTTCCAGAAATCGGAAAGGAGTTTTGCAATTTAGCAAATAGCAAAGATAAGAAAATTGAAATCCTAGATTGTGATCATTGGTTTTATCATGCCATATTTTACAATCAAACAGATACCAAATATTCAGATAAATCACGAATGAATGTAATAAACTCTATAAAAGACTGGTTAGTAATGCATTAAAGGACTATTGATTTTATACATATGATCATCCAATCACGCAATTCAACAACAGATGAAATGTGGCAATACATAGAAAAGATGTTGTTGCCCTATGATTTGGTACCTACAAAAAATGAATTAACTCACATCCAGATTTCTGACTTGTACTCCAACTTGATGACAGTTGATGAGCTGTTCAGAATCCTCACACATATTGTCATTTTAAAAAAAGAAGTCGATAGGCTCAAGCAAGAACAGAAAACGTAAGGGATTCCGACAATTATTGAAAGTTGTAGAATTTTTGTAACTGATTTACATTGCTATTAGATGTTGAGGATAAATTACCCATATTGCTTCCTAGTTACCTCTGACTTTATCGCACTTTCAAACAGTAATAAACTTCGCTTCATTTTGTTCTAGCATCAACCCTTCTGTTATTTAACACACATTTTCCGTAGGTATAATAATAATTGAAAATCTAACTTTTACTATGAATGTTATTAGGATACCAAAAGTAATAAAATTTGGAAAAAATGCTCTTTCTGAAGCAGATTATCCAAAAAATGCACTTGTTGTAACCACTGCACCCCCAGAGGTATCATCAAAGTGGCTAGCAAGAATGAAGATAACCGATCATTTCCTATTTGATAAAGTTGAACCTGAGCCATCAATTGAGACAGTTCAAAAAGTTATTTCAGAATATAAAACAAAAAACCTTTCTGCAATAATTGGATTAGGTGGAGGAAGTTCACAAGATGTTGCAAAATATGCTGCATCTGAATTAAAAATTCCAAAAATTCTCATACCAACAACATTTGGAACCGGAAGTGAGATGACTACTTATTGTGTTTTAAAATTTGATGGTAAAAAGAAACTTTTACAGGATGAAAAATTCCTTGCAGACATGGCAGTAGTTGATTCATACTTTTTAGAAGGAACACCTGAAGCAATTGTAAAAAATTCTGTTTGTGATGCGTGTGCTCAAGCAACAGAAGGATATGATAGCAAGAAAGGTAACGAGTTTACCAAAACCATGTGTAAGGCAGCATTTGATGTGTTATATGATGCCATAATGAACAACAAGCCAGAAAACTATCCTTATGGTTCAATGTTATCAGGAATTGGTTTTGGAAATGCTTCAACTACTTTGGGTCACGCCCTTTCCTACGTGTATTCAAACGAAGGAGTTCCACACGGATACTCACTTTCATCTTGTACAACAGTTGCACACAGATTCAACAAATCTATTTTCTATGAACAATTCAAAGAAGTCATAGAGAAATTAAAGTTTGACCGTCTTACTTTGAAAGCACCACTGGACCAAGCTGCAGATGTTGTTATGACAGACCGTGGCCATCTTGATCCAAATCCAATCCCTGTCACAAAAGAAGATGTAATGCAATTGCTAAAGGATATTACAAACGGCAATCTGTAAAAAATTACAGTTTATCAGTTTTTCTTTAATAAAAAATTCTAATTTTCATGAATTTTACTAAACTTAAATACCACATTTAGTTCACATTCTTGTTATAGGACTAGAAAATGGTTAAGTTTGGAATTCAATTTGGCTTAAATGTTGCACGACTCGGATTAACCGAGGATCAGATTCTTACTTCTTGTGTTTTAGCGGACAGAACGGGATATGAGTCAATTTGGTACATGGACCATTCAAACGTCCCGCAGTGGAATCATGCTATCGTAAATGACCCATGGGTTATGCTTGCTTCTATTGCTTCTGTTACAAACAAAGTAGAGCTTGGAACATGTGTCACTGATGCCGTAAGAAGACATCCATCAAACATAGCCCTTGCAACAATAACTTTGGACAGAGTTTCACATGGAAGGGGAACACTAGGTATTGGTGCAGGCGAAGCTCAAAACATCAAGGAATTTAAAATTCAATGGGACAAACCAGTAGCAAGATTTGCAGAACAACTTCAAGTAATAAAATTACTTTTTGGTTCATCGCCAGAACACAGAGTTAGTTTTAATGGAGAATTTTATCAACTTGAAGAAGCTTGCCTTCAAGCAAAAAGTATCAGAAAACCTCATCCACCAATTTACATGGCAGCTGGTGCTCCAAAGACACTTGCACTATGTGGCAAATATGGAGATGGTTGGATACCAATAGGATATACCCCTGAATTATTTGAGGTACATGCAAAGGCAATAAAAGATTCAATGAAAGAAAACGGAAGAGATGGAAAAGACTTTCAGTATGGTGTTGATATAGACGTGTATTTTTCAGATGATGCAGAAGAAGCTTGGGTAAAAATGAAAAACGCCGTAAAAGTAAGTCTCTTCAAGCCAGAGATATTAAAAGTTCACAACATCCCTGACGTACAAGGTTTTGATTTTAAGAAATACTTTACAGAATATTCAATGTCAAATCAAGAATGGATAGTAAAGATGCGTGAAGCTGCACAAACAATTCCTGACAAGGTGGCACGCTCATCAATAGGCATGGGCACACCTGATGACATCATTCCAGTGTTTGAGAAATTTATGAAAGCGGGAGTAAATCACTTTATTGTCAGATTTTGGGGTTCAGGATACTTTGGTTCCTTAGACAAATTTGCATCTACTGTAATGCCATACTTTAAGGAAATGGATAATCCTAGAAAATAATTCAAACAATATAAGTTACGATTTTCAATTGTAATCTGTGAAATATTATTATCTATTCATTTTTGTGTCATTTTTTTTCATACCAGCTTATGGAATGCAAAATACAATATCGGATCCCAATATCCAAGTCATCTTGAACTATCCTGACATTTTAACAACTCAGGACAACTTTGTTCTCTCATCTGTAGTAAAAACTACTGCAGACCAGGTATCAAATATCACAGTTACCATATCATCTCCAGAGATAGACATGGTACAAAACCAGTTCCATATTGATAGTCTCCCAAAAGACTCTACACTTGGAAATAACTTTAATGCACAAGTGAAAAATGGAACGCCTGATGGTAGCTTTCTTGCAAATGTTGAAGTACAGTATTTTATCAAAGGTTTTTTTGATCAAAAACCTGTAAAAAATTCCTTTACTAAAGCAATAGAGTTTAACACACAGTCAAAACCTTTGATACTACTAAATGCTCAGGCACCTGATGAAGCTTTTGCAGGTGAATCGTTTTCAATTACAGGTGAAATAAAAAACCAGGGAAGCGAGGCACAGAACATACAGATCAGTGTTGATTCTTCCCAAGTGACATTAAGTGGGAAAAAAATTTATTCCCTAACAAATCTTGAAGCTGGCAAATCATCTGATTTTGAATTTATAGTACAAACACAAAAAGACATTAGCATTCCAACCCATGCAAATATTCACCTAAATGGTACATACACTGACAAATCAGGAAAAACATACTCGTTAGAGGATTCGCTAAATATGTTTGTGAGACAAAGAGGTATGATGGAGATAGGTGGCGCACAAGGATTATGGGTTGGTAATTTTTTCATAGCACCAGTAGTTGGAGTTGGAACTATTGTCTCATCTGTAATTGGATTTTTGATTTTTCTATGGCACCGCACCAAACATAAGAAAACACAAAAACGAACTAGAAAATAATTAGAAAATTTTCTTCAGATATATCTAAAGATTGTTTTTCTTTCAGAATTTGGGGTATCTGAGACAAGAGCAAAGTTGTAAAGCGGATAGGATTTTTTGTAGTGTTTCATAAAGCTCCATGCCACATCGTGAGTTTTAAATTCTGTTCGTAGTCCATCTATTTTTGATTGATTCCCAAACACATCATATGGTACAACAAAGTAGTACTGTGGTCGTTTGTGTGGCTTTGCTTTTAGCAACCATGCAATAGCAAAAACGAAAACTGACATCATAATTATTGCAGCCCCAAACTCTTTGAAAAAATCCCAAACTACTGCAGGAATTGTAATGCCAAACAAAGTATAGATAAAATGTGAAAATGCGATCACGGCACTGCCTGCAATCAAAAATGCCCTAAAATCTGAAAAAAGGTCTTTTATCGACATGCCCAATAATAGAATACACTCACATATTATCTTTAAAAACCATATACAAAAATATCAATCCTGATAATCAAATTTATGCAACTACTAGGCAGGCTTGAGATCAAATCAAGAGAAAGATTGATCGAATTTCTAAACCAGCAGGAAACTGGGAGAATCTGCAGCATTGACAAAGATGGCTATCCACAGATAATCCCAATGAATTTTGTTTTTGTCAATGATGTGGTATACATGCATTCTCACACTAAAGGGGAGAAACTTGAAAATATCAAACAAAACAGCAAGGTGGGTTTTGAAGTAGACCAAAGCCTAGAGTTTCTTCCATCATATTTTACACATCCCACAGACGCCTCACAGGCAGACACACTTTACATCAGTGTGGTAATCAAGGGAACCGGGATAATAGTCAATGACAGAAAAGAAAAGACCTTGGCCCTTAATTCCTTGATGAAAAAATACCAGCCAGAGGGAGGCTATGAGAGTATTAGCCCAGAGATGCAAGTAGTAGACGAGGTTGCAATAATCAAGGTAGTTCCAACAACAATGCATGGAAAATACAAGGTAGGGCAACACCTTGAAAAAAAATCTCGTCTAGAATTGGCCAAAAAGTTATTGGAAAGAAACACGCCTAGTACACAAAACACACTCAAACTAATGGGCATTTCACAGACAAAAGACGGTCTTGTTATTTCAGAAGACCCCTCTTGGTAGTAATACTGAAAGTACCATTGCTTTAAATTTCGTTTTTGTTGATTTGTTATGTTGTTAGAAAATCCAAGTTTTGAGTTAGCATCAGAATTCCAGCCCACAGGAGACCAGCCTCAAGCAATAGAACAGCTAGTAGAAGGCGTACGAAGGAAAAAAATTCAAACATTAATTGGTGTGACAGGAAGCGGCAAGACATTTACTGTTGCAAATGTCATTCAAAGAACAGGCAAAAACACTCTAGTAATATCACACAACAAAACTCTTGCAGCTCAGCTTTATTCAGAACTAAAGCAATTTTTCCCAAAAAACAATGTTGGGTACTTTGTTAGTTACTATGATTATTATCAGCCAGAAAGTTACTTGCCACAAACAGACACTTACATAGAAAAAGACACTCAGATTAATGAAAAAATTGAAAAGATGCGTCTTGAAGCAACTGCGATGCTTCTATCAGGTGAACCTACAATTATTGTTGCTACAGTATCATGCATCTACTCTTTGGGCTCACCTAAAGAGTGGGAGTCAATGTCAATTATTGTTGAAAAGGGAAAAGAAACGGGTAGATCTTCTCTCATAAAACAGCTAGTCAATGCAAGATATGAGAGGAACGATACCGAGCTTGCCTCAGGGAGATTTAGAATTAAAGGCGACACACTAGACATCATTCCTGCATACTCTGATGATGTGATACGAATTTCAATGTTTGGAGACAAGATAGAAAAAATATCTGTCTGTGATCCTATTTCACTAAAAGAGAAAAAAAGCATTTCACAAATCAAAATATTTCCTGCAAAACACTATCTTGTTGCAAATGATGTTAGAAAAGTTGCAGTAGAATCAATAAAAACAGAACTCAAACAAAGAATGCCTGAGCTTAGAGAACTTGAAAGACAGCGATTGGAAATGCGAACAAAATATGATTTAGAAATGATAGAAGAGCTAGGATACTGTTCTGGAATTGAAAACTATTCAAGACATTTTGATGGAAGAAATCCTGGAGAGCCAGCATTTTGTTTGCTTGACTTTTTTGGAGATGACTTTTTACTTGTAATAGATGAATCGCATGTTACAATTCCACAGCTACACGGAATGTATCAGGGAGACCACACTCGCAAAAAATCTCTCATAGATTACGGGTTTAGGCTCCCAAGTGCTTTTGATAACAGACCATTAAGGTTTGAAGAATTTGAAAAATATATCAAAAATACCATTTTTGTTTCTGCCACACCAAGCGAGTATGAACGGACAAAAAGTTTTCAAATAGTAGAACAGCTCATACGCCCAACTGGTCTTGTAGACCCGCAAGTAGAGATAAGAAAGACTGAAAACCAGATGGACGATCTAGTAATAGAAATTAAAAAAAGAATCGAAAAAGACCAGCGCATTCTTGTTACCACTTTGACAAAACGCATGGCAGAAGATCTTGCAGAATATCTCTCAAAAAAACAAGTCAAAGTCAGATACTTGCATTCTGAGATTGAAAACCTACAGCGAACAGAGATAATCAGGCAGTTGCGTCTTGGCGAGTTTGACGTGCTAGTTGGCATTAATCTACTAAGAGAGGGAATTGACATACCCGAAGTGTCACTTGTTGCTATCCTAGATGCTGACAAGGAGGGATTTCTTAGAAACATAACCAGTTTGATTCAGACTTTTGGAAGAGCGGCAAGAAACGTTGATGGCAGTGTGATAATGTATGCAGATAATACAACACAATCTATGAAAAATGCAATACTAGAAACTGAACGCAGAAGAAACAGACAGATTGAATACAACAAAAAGATGGGCATAAAACCAACCACAATAGTAAAAGCAATTCCAGAACAAACAGCAAAATTGGAAGAGTTAAAACACATGTCAAGGCACGACTTGAAAAAATATGCGATTGAAGTAGAAGCTACAATGAAAAGATTTGCAGAGGAGCTAGACTTTGAAAATGCAATAGAATATCGTGAGAAATTAGCAAAAATTCAAAAAGAGTTGGTAACATGAATGACAGATTAATAATTCGTGGTGCAAGGGAGCACAATTTAAAAAACATCAATTTGGATATTCCAAAAAATAAACTAGTTACAATTACTGGTCTTTCTGGTTCTGGCAAGTCTACTTTGGCATTTGATACCATTTATGCAGAAGGACAACGAAGATACGTTGAATCACTTTCTGCGTATGCAAGGCAATTTTTGGAGATGATGAATAAACCGGATTTGGATTCCATAGAGGGACTATCTCCAGCAATATCAATCCAGCAAAAGACTACAAGTAAAAATCCAAGATCAACTGTTGGTACCATAACAGAAATCTATGATTATTTACGATTACTTTATGCTAGAATAGGAATACCTCATTGTACAAAATGTGGTAGAAAGATATCAAACCAATCTGCAGAATCAATCTGTGAATCAGTTCTTAAAGAATCAGATGGAAAAAATATCTTAATTTTGGCGCCATTGATTAGAAGAAAAAAAGGGACATACGAGAAATTATTTGAGCAGGTCAAAAAAACTGGCTATTCTAGAGTCAGAGTAGACAATGACATCATAGAACTAAATGGTGAAATCCCAATCCTTGACAAACAAAAATGGCACAACATTGAGATTGTAGTGGACAGGGTAAAAGCATCAAAGGAAGAAAAAAGCAGACTGTACGAGTCTGTACAAAACGCACTAAAAGCTGGCAAGGGCTCTGTGTTAATTTCTGGTACTGATGAAAGAATATTTTCCCAAAACAATGCTTGCTCGTATTGCGGAATAACAATTGGTGAGCTTGAACCGAGATCATTTTCGTTTAATTCTCCATTTGGAGCTTGCAAGACATGTCATGGATTAGGAGTAAAGATGGAGTTTGATCCTGACTTGCTCATTCCTGATAAAACAAAATCCATACTTGATGGAGCAATAGTTCCATGGTCAGGTAGATTTTCTTCATTTAGAAGACAAACACTAAGAGATGTTGGTAAAAAATTTGGCTTTGATTTGATGACCCCAATAAACAAGATGAGTCCAAAACAACTACAAGTCATTTTGTATGGCACAGATGAAACAGTACGATTTTCATATGAATCCCAGACAACTGATTCTAAATGGCAATACACCAATACATTTAGTGGAGTCATCCCAAATCTGAATAAAAATTTTGTAGAGACTGATTCTGAATCCAAAAGAGAAGATCTTCGAAAATTCATGCGTGAGACGCCTTGTAATTCCTGCAATGGTAGAAGGCTAACAGGAGAAGTATTGGCTGTGAGGATAAATGAAAAATCAATAATGGATGTGTGTGATTTCTCCATTGATGCTTGTTATGATTTTTTTCAGAATCTCAAACTAACAGAAACTGAAAAATACATTGCAAAATCTGTACTAAAAGAAGTTCTTTCAAGATTAGAATTTTTAAAAAATGTTGGGCTAAATTATCTAAGCCTAAACAGAGTCAGTGCTACTTTGTCTGGTGGAGAATCGCAGAGAATAAGACTTGCAACTCAGATTGGTTCCAATCTTACTGGGGTGCTATATGTTCTTGATGAGCCAACAATAGGACTTCATCAAAAAGACAATGCCAAATTAATAAAGACACTAACAAAGCTGCGTGATCTTGGCAACACCATTTTGGTAGTAGAGCATGACGAAGAAGTGATGCGAAACTCTGACTGGATAATAGACTTGGGACCAGGAGCCGGAGTTCATGGAGGCAGTGTAGTTTTTGAAGGAACAATAAAAGAAATGCTGAACAATCACAAGTCAGTAACAGGTGAATATCTTAAAAATCATAATACAATCAAACTTGTCAAAAAAACTCGCAATCAAAAGGGCAAGATAATAGTAAAAGGTGCGGCAGAAAATAATCTAAAACACATTGATGTTGAATTTCCACTAGGATTTATGATTGCAGTAACTGGCGTATCTGGTTCTGGCAAATCCACTTTGGTCAATGACATTTTATACAATGCACTTTCTGCACACTTTGGCATAATAGCAGATAGACCAGGCAAACACAAACAGGTGCTTGGAGTAGAACATGCAGACAAGGTAATTGGAATTGATCAATCCCCAATTGGCAGGACTCCTCGTTCCAATCCTGCAACCTACATTGGCGCGTTTACCCCAATACGAGAACTATACTCTAACACGGAAATGTCAAAGGAACGAGGCTATACTCCAGGCCAATTCTCATTTAACGTGCCTGATGGAAGGTGTTTTGCCTGTGAGGGAGACGGTGTTAAAAAAATCGAGATGCAGTTTTTGTCAGATGTGTATGTGATTTGTGATGAATGTAAGGGAAAAAGATACAACTCTGAGACATTGTCAGTTTTGTATAAAGGCAAAAACATTTCTGACATTTTATCCATGACTGTAGAGGAAGCTTTGGAATTTTTTATAAACATACCAGCAATCAAACGAAAACTGCAAACAGTAGCAGATGTTGGACTGGGATACATCAAGCTTGGCCAAGCCGCAACAACTCTTTCTGGAGGAGAAGCTCAAAGAGTAAAGCTTGCAGCAGAACTTTCAAAAAGAGACACTGGCAAGACAGTATACATTTTAGATGAACCTACTACAGGATTACATTTTGCCGATGTACAAAAATTACTTGATGTCTTGAACAGACTGGTGAATCTTGGCAATACTGTAATCATAATAGAGCACAACATGGATGTGATAAAAAACTCTGACTGGATAATTGATCTTGGTCCAGAAGGAGGCGACAAGGGAGGAACATTAATTGCACATGGCACACCAGAACAAGTAGCACACAATCCACATAGCTACACCGGGCAATATTTGAGCAGAGTTCTAAGACATGACGTTTGATATTTCCAAGATAACAATTCCTTCCCAGTCCGGAATATACATAATGAAAGACAAGGCAGGAAAAATAATCTATATCGGCAAGGCAAAAAATCTCCGGAATCGTGTAAGATCATATTTTCTTAAAAACCAAAACTACAAGACTCAAAAACTTGTTGAAAAAATATCTGACATTGAATTTGTATTAACAGACAATGAAAGCGAAGCATTTTTGCTTGAAGCCAACATGATAAAACGATACAGGCCAATCTACAACATTGAGCTAAAGGACCAACAGAGATACACCTATCTTAGAATTACAAACGAGGAATTTCCACGTCTTATGGTAGCAAGAAGAACCAGAACTGGAGAATTTCTTGGTCAAGGCAAGGTGTTTGGTCCTTTTACATCTGGAAGCTCGAAAATGCTCTCAATTGGTCTTTTGCGCAAGGCATTCAAGGTGAGAATTTGCAAAAGACTGCCAAAAGAGGCATGCTTGGAATATCACTTAGGAAACTGTGAAGCACCATGCCAGTTCAAAGAAGCGCGCGAAAAATATGGAAATCATATCGAGGAACTAGAGTCAATACTCAAAGGCAAGCAGAAATTAGAAGATTTTAATAAAAAGCTTGAAAGTGAAATGAAGGAAGCGTCATCACACCAACACTATGAAAGGGCAAAAGAGATTCACGATACAATGCATAGACTGCAAAACTTGCAAACACGACAGAAAATGGAATCAACAAAAAACTATGACGAGGAATATTTTGGAATAAAAATAAAGGATCAGACTGCACATGTCATGAGCTTTAGGCAGACAAATGGTGTGATCCGTGATAGAAACAGATTTTCTTTTGATCTAATTGGGGACAATTCATTTTCATCATTTTTATCACAATACTATTCCACAAACCCAGTTCCAAAATTTGTTGTTGTAAGCGAGCTTCCAGAAAAAAAAGATATTCTAGAGGAAGTCCTTTCAAGAACGTCTGGCTTTAAGGTCAACATCATAGTTCCAGTATCAGGTAAAAGAAAGGAAATGATAAAACTCATCATGAAAAATATATCACTATACCAATCAAAAGACTCTGATCCTGCACTAGTAGAATTACAGGAAAAGATTCACCTGCAAAACATTCCAAAAATAATAGAGTGTTTTGACATTTCAAACCATGGTGCAGACTATGCTGTTGGTTCCATGTCGCGGTTTGTTGATGGGAGGCCAGACAAGTCAGGATACAGGAAATTTAAGATAAAAACCGTTCATGGAAGAGACGATTATGCCATGATAAATGAGGTGATAAAAAGGCGCTATCTCAGATTGCGAAAAGAAAAATCAGAGATGCCAGACTTGGTGTTAATAGACGGTGGCAAGGGACAATTACGTGCCGCCTTAGATGCTCTAAAAAGCATCAGTACTGAGCTTCCTTGTATTTCATTAGCAAAAGAAAATGAGGAAGTATACATTCCAAAAATAAAAGAGCCGCTAGTTATTCCAAAAAATAATCATGCGTTAAAAATTTTACAGCATGCAAGAGACGAAGCACATAGGTTTGGTGTTGCGTATAACAGATCATTACGAAAATTCAGCTAGAAAAATTCGTCAAGTGAATTTTCTGTTAATGGTTGTGCGTCAAATCCCATCTTGGCTAGATCACTTGCAAATTCTTCAACAAAACCATGTATGGTGTAGATTTTTTCTGGACTGCATCGTTTTACCAATTCAACAAGCTCGTTGTAGTCGCAATGATCACTTAGGGTGATGGAGTAATCATGCTGTCTTGCAAATGAAAATCTGTTAGATTGAGCCCAGCCGCTAAAGCCAATTGTTATTGCATCATATTTTGATTTCATGTGTTGTATGAACTGGTTTTTTGCACCCAGGTTTGGTGCAATCATAACCCATGGGGTTTTGTCAAGCAGCCCACTTTTTTCAGCTTCGGTATGTCCAATTGAATCATTTAGATCAACTCCAAAATTTTTATACAAATCATTTACACGTTTTATGGAATCATGATAGTATGGTTCCCAATGCCCAAACAAATATGATAGAATCTGTGCCTTTCCAAGCTCATATCCTAGTAATATGACTGGTTTTCCTTTGGAATACATTTCAGATATTATTCCATTTACTTTGTTTACTGTCTCATCTATTCCAGGAAAGGTAAATTCTGGCAGCCCAAATGTGCACTCTGTGATAAGTGTCTTGCATTTTGGCACTTTGGCTCCTTTCATAAAACCTCTGTTTCTGGTACAAATGTCACCAGTGTAAAATACATCACCAAATGCAAGGCCGCGTGCACCCAAGATGTGACCAGTATCTACCATGGAAAAATCTTCATACTCTTCGATATAGTTTTCAATATTATATCCACGAAGTTTTGCTATTTCGCTTGTCTGTCTGGTTGTTAAAAGCAAACCTCCATTTTGATTGTGTAAATGATCCATATGTGCGTGGGAGACAAATGCCAGCCCGTCACTTGTCGCTCGCTTTGGATCAAGATGTATTTTTGTTCCATTTTGTACTGATACGATACCATTTGATGTCATTTTGACTGTTTGTGCCAAATCCAAATTCCAGATAAATCTATTGGATATAAATTGCTAGATTTGTCTCTTTTAATCGTAGTTAATTAATTAGTACATTGATAGATACATATGCAAAGATCGATTGTACTGTTCGAAAATTCCATAAGGTCTGATCAGACAAGAAGGGTATATTCCTATTATTTACAAAAATTTTTGATATTTGCAAAGCTAAAGGATTTTGACTCGATCCTTGCCTTGCCAAAGGAACAGCTGCAGATGTTGGTAGAAGATTATCTCTTCTACCTAAAAAAGCGAATCAGTCCCAATTCTCTTCAGCCAATTTTTTCAGCAATAGATCTCTTTCTTACAATTAATGAAAAAGAATACAATTTTAAAAAAATCAAAAAGATGATGCCTTCAAAGATAAAAAGAAGTGGCAGTCAAGCTTGGTCGCACAAAGACATTGCATTATTTTTAAGGCAGGCGCGCAAGTCTCGCGCAAAGGCTCTAATCCTGTTTTTGTCATCTACTGGTGCAAGAATAGGCACCATATCAGACCTAAGAATCAGGCACGTTTCAGATATGCAAGATAACTGTAAATCAGTCTTGTTTTACGAGGGCACAAACGAGGAATATACGGGGTTTCTAACGCCCGAAGCCAGCCAAGCATTGGACGACTATCTAAACGAACGAAAACGGGACGGCGAGTCCATGACTGGAGAATCTCCAGTCTTTAGGACAGAGTATCAGCTAGGAATAGAAAAAGTCATTCCACTAGCATCAAAATCTGCTCAGAGTGTCATTTCCAGATTGATCCAAGCCGCAAAGATCCCAAGGGAAAAATCAGGTAATCGCTATGCGGTTCAACTAGACCACGGTTTTAGAAAATTCTACAATACAGTCCTAAAAACAAATGATAGTGCTAATCTATCCCTTGCTGAAAAATTGATGGGTCATGCCGGAGTATTTGCTTTGGATGGCAATTACCTTAATCCGTCAAAGGACAAACTATTTTTGGAGTTTAAGAAACACATTCCTAATCTCACAATAGATTCTTCTGAAAGAGACAAATTAAAGATAGCACAATTAGAAAAAGAAAAAAGTGAAATTAAAAATTCTCAGGTCAAAGAGTTGGCACAGTGGTTAGATGGAAATCCTAAACTGTTAGAAGATGCTGAAAAATTAGGGGAGTTACTTGATAAAACAATTATCAAATATCGTATGCAATCAACTGGTTCTGATCCTATTCTTGATGATCCGGAATTAGCCAAACTTAAAGTAAAGATACGAGTGTAGCCAAAGGTCGTACTAAATTTTTTAGATTTTTTAAATAAATTTTATTTTTTGAAAATCATTTTCATATCACGATCCGTATTAGTCTAGACTACCCAAGATACGAACAAAACCTCACGTTTTGCGTGATATATAACGTGATATCCTAACTTGTACAAAATTAGCCATGATACTAGCCATGATACTATCACACTTCCATAATGATATCAGACATGATATGATAAAAGCTAATAGAGAATTGTCATGTTGATAGTCATGATTTTTATGATTATTGTAAAAATCATTCGTATTTATTGGTCTGACACTACGATGACAATTTTTTGCGTTGTACTTTTCGCGAGGTTACCGTTAGTTTGACACCCTTTTGGTGTAATAGGAATAATATGATAAAATCTATTACACAAAAGATACTGCGTACACTCGCGATTTTTAGTATATTTTGATGATTCCTTCGTATATTTTGGAGTATATGTACTCGTAACTTTCTTTTGTGTTGTATCTTTCCCGAGGGTATCGTTACTTTGATACATTTTGGGAAAATGGGAATATAGTATGATAAAGGTATTATCAAATACTTACTGCATATGATCACGATTTTTAGTATTATTGAGAATTTTACGGCTATTTGTTAGTGTATATGTACTCGTATTATTTTTTTCATTATACTTTTCGCAAGGCTACCGTTATTTTGACATACTTTTGGGAAAATAGTACTTGATAGTATTCTTCTATTGTAAAAAGGACGTATAACGGAATAGAATATAGCTATAAGTTAGATTTAATCAATTTCTATAAGGTCTATTCATTAAAAATTGCATTACTTTGCGTAGTCTGTGTAGAGATTACGCAAAAGCATTAGAAAAGAAATTAAAGATCACAAAGTAAAGCTCAGAAAACTCCATCTTTTACTTTGAACTCACTTTCTTACAAGCTTGTACTTGCTTGTTCGTAAGTTTATGGCACTTCTTATTCGTAACTTGGTGAAACTTTGTATTTCTAAAAAAGTTACGCACAAAGAAAATAATACAATCAATATTGGCTTACTTGCAAAGTAAATACAAAGTTGCTAAAAGTAGGAATAAACTGCATATATTTTACTTCGTAGTCTGTATAGAGACTACGCAATCAGATCACGAGAATAATAGTTCTGGTAAGTGTCGGGGTTTGTTAGTGCAATGGCGGAATCAACCAGTGCAAAATATCTGGAGATGGAATGTTAAAACCGTAGATGATCAATGGAATTGCAGTACTTGTAAGAAGCATCCCCGCTATCAATCTGGTAATTCGTAGTGACACTTTCTTTACAATCCCTGATCGTAACAGACCAATGATGAGGCCAATTGCCACGAAGAATCCAGCTAACGCACTAGTTATCTCAATGAGACTAAAGGTAGCCAACGCAACAGAATTTTCTACTGCTTCTATCATGGCTATGTAAAAGTAAGCCACCTTGTGTTTTGTTGTATCTATTTTTGTTTCATCTTCAAAAAACTCCTTGAACATGATTCCACTGAAAAATAATAATCCAATAC
>JACQCT010000040.1 GCA_016201435.1 Nitrososphaerota archaeon
AAGATGTATAGGCTGTGCGCTTTGCGTAGAGATCTGTACTTCTCTTGGTCCAGACGTACTTCGTGTCAAGCCCGTTGAGGGTTGGAAGAGAGGTAAAGCATTTGTCTTTTATCCAGAAAGATGCATCTCAGACGGTGCATGTATAGGAGTTTGCCCAACAAAAGCAATCTTTTGGATGAGACCAATGAACTACACTGCTGGTCAACCAGTTCCTCTCCACAAGAACGGAGTATTCGTAAAAGGCTGGGCAGAAGACGCCGCACTATAAGCGGAATCTGTTCTCGCACTCTTTTTTATTATTTTTAAATGCGATTAAGAAACTTTATTTTGATCTTTTTTGGAAGCATTTTTGCGTAATGTTTTAGAAATTTATCATTTGCAAAATATGCTGTTTTAAAACCGTTGTTTGCAAAGAATTTCTTCCAACTATCTGTAAACTCTGGAAATTCCTCTTCGCTAAATGACGCCCTTGGCATAACATAATGCGCAGCTGGATACATATCAGATATTTCAAGTGGTATTATTCCAAGAAAAGGATTGAATTGACAGAACTGGATGTCTTCGTAATTTTTGGCAAATTTTTTTCTTAGTTTGTTATATTCTTCTGAAAGATAAAATGGTCGCATTGTCCCATCTGGTATTATTACTATCGTATCCTTGTTTGACTTAAAATTACGAACCGTATTATGAAATGCTGCTATTTCTGGGCGGTACTGGTCTTCCTTTGAATACAGAAAGATGGCTTTTTCCTTGAATCTGGGTGTTGTATCCATAAAATACTGATGATTTTCAGTAAAGATATCTATAGTTTCAAAAAGCTTGGGGTGTGACCTGGCCTTTTTGAGAACATATTCCCACAACCTTCCCTCATGGATGGCCTCCTTTACCCTATCTACTTCAGCTTTTATTGCGTATAGGTTGTGTAGTGCGATCTGGTTTGTTCTTTCTACATTTTCAAGAGACTGGATCTCTCTTGGAGTGTGTCTTGAACATACTTCACAATTACAAGAAAAGTATGCCATATCCTCTAATCTCATAGTGCTATCTTCCATAATGTACCTGCCATGTTTTGCATATAGCATGTACGATGCAGAGTCAAAAGTGTCACATCCAAGAGCAACTGCAAATGGAATTGTTAATGGATGGCCTGCACCAAAAAGATGTAAAGGAATAGAATCAGGCATTTGTTTTTTAGCTGTGATTATCATATTTGCAAGAAGCTTGTATTCATATGATTCCATGAATTCAACGGGGCTGCCAAGAGCTAACATCTCAAACCCATATTCTACCAGCGTCTTCGTTGATCTCTTTACCAGATCAAAGTGCTCACCACCTTGGATTGGACCTAGCCAAATCTGACCATTTTTTTCAGAATTGTCCAGAGTTTCTTTGGAAACTTTGAGTGTATGATCAACATAGAACTTTGCTTTTTTTTTCGAAAGACCATATCCTGTTGGTCTATCAAGTGGAATTGCAAAATCAGTTCCTATTTTTTGCTCAAATGATGCCATGTCTTTGGGATTGACATCAACTTTTCCATACTCTAATACTTGATAACCACCGGAATCCGTCATTATTGCACCGTCATAATTTATGATTTCATGAATGCCGCGTCTTATTGCTTCATCCCCATGGTTGTTCAGTGTGATGTAAGCATTTGTTATGACAAGATCAAAACCCATTTCCCTAATTTTTTTAGGAGGAATTGTCTGCTTTACGGGATGAATCACTGGTACATATGCTGGCGTCTCAATTTTGCCATGGTTTGTGTGTAGTATTCCTATTCTTGCAGCAAGATCGCTCTTTTTAATCTCAAACATTTCTTATATCATCTGTGGAGCATTATTTGAAGTTAGTAGGGAAAGAACCTCTTCAAATCTCCTTTTTTTGAAATCAAGCCAAGCCAATCGATTTGGTCTTCTTGAAACCTGTCTTTTCCAAAAAGCATCTCAATTCTTTTAACAATTTTGGAAACTGAACTGAGACTGGTATCAATTTGGTATGTCTTAACTGGGCCAAATTTTTTTAAAGTATCATAGAACGTGATTCCTAAAATCTCACTGCCCAAATTTTCTATTGTTTTTTGTTTTGAGTATTTTCTTTTTTTATAAACGGGAATCAACTTATACGGACTTTTTCTTAGGACTATTATCATATTGACTTTATTTTTTGGTATTACATATGGTGCCAAGTGTCCTACTATCAGAGAATGATTTGTAATTTTTTTATCTAGAATTTTTTGCAAAGCTTTTGTATCTACATCTAGTGTTTCTTTTCCTCGTACAAATATGCCATTTTCTATAGCTACCTTGTTTATGTCGATAAGGTTAAGGTTGAGATTTTTTGCAATCTGTTTTGCGACAGTGTGTTTTCCTACTCCGGGGTTTCCAGTTATTACTTTAGACAACATATACCATCAAATCAAATTGGATTAAACGATTTCTGCAATACTAATAAGAGTAAGCATTAGAAAGGTTCCCATGCAAATAGGACTGCTGGGCAAAACAAACGTCGGTAAATCTACCTTTTTTTCAGCTGCAACAGAGACTACTGCACAAATTGGAAATTATCCATTTACTACAATTGAACCAAATGTAGGAATTGCATATGTAAAGACAGAATGTGCATGCAAACATTTTGGAATTAATCACACACATCCCCTTTGTGTAGGCGGAACTAGATTCATTCCTGTTAAACTGATTGATGTCGCCGGTCTTGTTCCTGGTGCACATGAGGGCAAGGGACTGGGCAACAAATTTTTAGATGATGCAAGACAGGCCGAAGTTTTAATTCATGTGATTGATGCTTCGGGCTCTACTGATATTCAAGGTCACTCGGTTCCTGCAGGGACGCATGATCCTCTTGAAGATGCAAAGTTTGTTGAAGAAGAATTTGATCAGTGGATGAAACAAATCTTGCAGCGTGAATGGCAAAAGCTAACACGAGAAATGGAAAGCAAGGGTGCAAAACTTGTACAAGGAATTGCTCAAAGATTCAGCGGACTTGGCATAAAAGAGTACGACATTGAAGTTTTAATTCAGCATCTAAATCTGCAAATGAAAAAACCTGTTGACTGGACTGAAAATGATCTGTACACATTTGTAAAAGAATTAAGAAAAAAGACAAGACCGATGATCATAGCTGCAAACAAGGCGGATCTGTGTCACGACCTATCTATTGTTGATAAGCTAAAAACACGTGGACAAGTAATTGCATGTAGTGCAGAAACAGAACTACTTCTAAAAAAGGCATCTAAGAGTGGCATTGTTGATTATTCTCCAGGAGAAAAAAGTTTCAAAATAAAAGATGGGATCAGTCTAAATCCTCCGCAACAAAAGGCTCTTGATCTTGCAAACAAGGTAATTGCTAAAATTGGAGCAACTGGAGTACAACAGATCTTAAACGCCGCATGCTTTGATCTTCTTAAACTAATTACTGTATATCCTGTTGAAGATGAAACTAAACTCTCAAACAAGGACGGAGAAGTATTGCCAGATGCACGGTTACTATTTCCAGGTTCTACAGCAAAAGACTTGGCCCAGACAGTGCATGCAGACTTGGCAAAGGGATTTCTGCACGCAGTAGATGCTAAAACAAAACAAAGGATAGGAGCACAGCATCAATTAAAAAACGGTGATGTCATAAAAATAGTGTCAACTTTGAGCAGGGGATAAAATGTTAGGTCTTGGAATTGAAAGCACGGCACATACATTTTCATGTGCAATATTAGAAAAAAAAGGAAAGAAGGGAAAAATTCTTTCAGACATTAGAAAAATCTATCGACCTCCTGATGGTGAGGGGATTCATCCACGTGAAGCTTCACGCCATCATGCTGAAAACTCATCAGAGGTTCTCTCAGAGTGCCTGCAAAAGGCCGGCGTAAAAATTAATGATCTTGATATTATTTCATATGCAGCAGGGCCTGGACTGGGACCTTGTCTGAGAATTGGCGCAGTTGTTGCAAGATCATTGGCGTCATATTATAAAATTCCAGTATATCCAGTGAATCATGCATTAGGTCATATTGAACTTGGAAAAATGTTAACTGGCGCAAAAGATCCTTTGGTATTGCTTGTTTCTGGAGGCCACACAATGATCTTGGCATTTTTATCAAAAAAGTGGAGAGTCTTTGGAGAAACCTTGGACATTACACTGGGACAACTCTTAGATCAAATTGGAAGATCAGCTGGATTTGCATCTCCATGTGGAACAAAAATTGAAGAGCTTGCAGCAAAGTCAACTAACTATGTCAACCTTCCATATGTGGTAAAAGGAAACGATGTTTCGTTTTCTGGCCTTCTTTCTGCAACAAAACAAATAATTCCAAAGGGACTGGAGGACGCTTGCTTTTCATTACAAGAAACTGCGTTTGCAATGATTGGCGAAGCTACCGAACGTGCACTTTCATTTACAGGTAAAAAAGAATTGTTGATAGTAGGCGGTGTTGCTGCAAACAAAAGGCTATCAGAAATTCTTCAAAGCGTTTGCAAAAGACACAACTGCAAGTTTTTTGTTTCTCCAAGGCAATATGCAGGTGACTGCGGCTCTCAAATTTCTTGGACAGGTTTACTGGAATCTTCTATAAAACAAGGTGTTCCTTTAGAGGAAACTTTTGTGAGACAATCTTGGAGACTAGACACTGTAGAAGTAATGTACTAGTTTTTTTGTGCTGATATGGCGTCTTCTATTGCCTTGAACCATTTGCCTGTATTAAATACGCCAAATTTGTACGTCTTTTCATCCTGATCTGTCTTTACTTTAATTCTGACTTTTTTTATTAGCCAGCCCTCTTTGCCAACCTCAACAATCTGGTTTAGCTTGACATCAAGAACTGTATCGCCAATTTTTTTTGAAAAATCTGCTATTCTGCCTTTTGTCTTATCAAAGGCAATTCTCATATTTGTTAGTGTCAAAACTCCTATACCTAGTGAATCCTCGGAACAGTCTTCCTGCATTATTCTTTTTTCCGAATCTTCCATGATGTATGATCTCTATCTACATGTTATAACTCTATTTTCTGCTAAAGAGAAAGGATTGTAATTTAAATTACGTTTTAAGTTAGTATACTCGCTATTGAAATTATTAAAAAAAGGTGCAGAGGCTGACATTTATCTCACATTGTGGTATGGTAAGAAAGCAATTTTAAAAATTAGACAAAAAAAAGATTATCGCAATGAAATACTTGACAAAAGAATACGGATGCAAAGGACAGTGCGCGAATCTGAAATAATTTCTGACATCAAGTCGTTTGGAGTCAGCACGCCGCTTGTATATTTTGTTGACCCAAAAAAATGTGAAATCTATATTCAATATATTGATGGAACTCTAGCTAAAGATCTCTCAAACTCTAAAATAATTAAAACATGTGAAGAAATAGGAAATATTGTTGGATTGCTACACAAAAATGGAGTCATGCATGGAGATCTTACTACATCAAACTTTATCGTACAAAAAGGCAAAGTCTTTGTCATTGATTTTGGGCTTGCACAAAGAACAGATAAGACGGAAGATCACGCAATAGATCTGAGATTGTTCAAAGAAATTCTAAACAGTGCACATGCTCATATTATGGAAAAAGCTTGGATCTCATTCCTTAAGGGATATAAAAAAATAGTTGGAATTTCAAGACATAATCGTGTTCTAATACAGGTATCTGTCATAGAAAGCAGAGGAAGATACGCTAACGTTGTCTAATGTTTTATTTGCATCTTCAAATGAAAACAAGTACAAAGAAGCAAAAACGATCCTATCAAAATTTGACATAAACCTAGACTTTTTCAAATGTCATCTTGAAGAAATCCAGGCAGATACCTTAGAAGAAATAGCATTACATAAAGTCACTCAAGCATTTTCACAATGCTCAAAGCCAGTAATCATAGAAGATGACGGGCTTTTTATTGAATCACTAAATGGTTTTCCTGGTCCTTACTCAGCTTTTGCGTTTAAGACAATTGGAAACAAGGGAATTTTAAATTTATTAAGAGCAAAAAGAAATGCAAAATTTCAATCTATCATAGCGTATTGTGAAAGAAACAATGACGTGATGCTTTTCAAGGCAGCAGTAGACGGAAAGATTTCAAGAAAACTGATGGGTATCAAATGGGGATATGATCCTATCTTTATTCCAGCAGGTCAAAACAAAACGTATGCCCAATTAAGAGACAAAAATTTGGTTTCACATAGATATCTTGCGCTACGAAAATTTGCTATGTGGCATTTACATGGGCGGCAATCCAGCGATCGATGATCCTATTTTTATTCTGTAGTACTACAATTCTGGAAATTGTACTCTCATCCATTACTGAATAAATCTCGCTTTGTTTTACAATCTCATCTGCGAAATGTCTTACTTCGGACATTTCTAGTGTGTTTGAATATTCCAATCTATTTGTAGAGCGTCCCACATGCATGTAGGATTTTGTTTCAATAAAATGAACATTGGCACGCTTGAACATCTGGGCAAACTTTGGAATCAATTCATCATTAGTGTTGTAATCTTTGATCAAAGTAATCCTAAGTACTGTCCTTGTGTTTAGCTTTGAAAGCATTTCAAGGCTGGCATTCCATCTTTTCCATGCATCACTGTATCTTGGTTTGTTTATTTTTTGGAATGTTTCTTCATCTGGTGCGTTTGTAGAAAGATACAGCTGTGTTGGTAATGCATCTTCATCTTGCAATCTCTGTATCATGTCTGGCTCTTGACCATTTGTTACAAGAAAAATTGATTTAGTTTCAGGAAAAGTCTTTAGATATTTTATCAGCTGGGGAAGCTGCGGATACATTGTTGGCTCTCCAGATAGGGAAATGGCATAGTGGCTTGGAAGCAATGACTCGTCAAGCTTTTTTCTGTCCTGTCGTGGGTCGCCATAATGGCCCATGATCAACTTTCTTCTCTCCTCCATTAGATTGGTAACAATCTCTTCTGGTGTTGCTACTTTGTCTGGAGGCATTTGCATAGAATTGTAAAATTCCATTGGTCTCCAGCAGTATACACATCTGTTCTCACAATACATTCCAGCTGGAGAAAATTCCATACACCTGTGGGTTGTTATTCCATAAAATTTCATTTTGTAACAATCGCCCTCATCTTTGAATGATTTTTTTGTCCAATGACACAGTTCAACGGTAGAATGATCAGAGACTCCATACTTTGCCTTTTTTAGCTGGCTAGTTATCTTTGGTGTAATCTGTATTATTTCATTATTAGATTCAACAGTTTCACCAGAGCAGCTCATGGGGTTCCTTTCTCTTAGTTTTAATTAAATCTACAGATGATGCTTGAAATTTTTTAATATGTGTATTGGTTTTACAGGCACGGATTGTTTGATACTGGGATACATAGAATTTTCTGCAAGTAAATCATGCCATAAAATACTAGTGCAGCGCTTATTCCCATTGCAACATACCACTTTACGCCTTTCAGCATGTTTTGAAATATTTTTCAAGTCATAAATAAACCTACAGCTGATTGTCAAGTTTGATTAGATATCAAAATTCTTACATCAAATTTATAAAATTTTATTGAGGTATTTTTTAACATGTCACAAATAGACAATTTATAATAAAACAAAATTTCATGAACAGACAATTTGCATAACTATCTTATATTACAGGCAAAATACCACTAGACATGGAAGCCGCAAGGATAGTTAAGATAAACGAACCCTTGGAAGTTCAAAAACTTGAAACTCCAAAACCAAAAGGCTCCCAAGTTTTAATCAAAGTTCAATCTGCAGGTGTCTGTCACAGCGATATTCACCTCTGGGAAGGAGGATATCAGGGCGTTGCGGGTCAATTTATGAAAACAACTGATAGAGGGGTAAAATATCCGCTGACTCCTGGACACGAGATTGCAGGAGTGGTAGATACTATGGGTGAAGATGTTGAGGGATTTGCAAAAAATGATAAAGTTCTAGTTTTTCCTTGGATAGGAGAAGGCTTGTGTCCTGCCTGTAGAATAGGGGAAGAAAATTTATGTGATAAACCAAGATCGCTTGGAGTTTACAATGACGGTGGTTATGCAGAATACGTACTTGTTCCAAGTTACAAATATCTTGCAAGAATTGGAGATATGGATACTGATACTAGTGCGCCCTTGTCATGCTCCGCACTAACAGCATATGGTGCAGTAAAAAACACCTCAATAAAACCATCAGATAATGTTGTAATAGTTGGTGCCGGTGGATTGGGTTTGATGGCAATGCAGATTGCAAAAGCTGTTACTGGTGCAAGGATTATTGCTATGGACGTAAATGATGATAAATTACAAGTTGCAAAACAAAGCGGTGCAGATCTTACTATTAATTCAAAGAAAGAAGATGCGGTAAAAGCTGTAATGGAATTAACTGGCAATCTTGGTGCTGATGCTGTAATTGATTTTGTCAATGCAACCAACACTGTGGAAATAGACATGCAAATACTTCGACGAAGAGCTAGAGTAGTCCTTGTAGGACTTTTTGGTGGAGCATTACAGCTAAACTTGGTTACAATGCCAACAAGAGCATACAAGCTGATTGGCTCATACACTGGCTCGATGACTGATATGATCGAATTAATCTCTCTTGCAAATAGAGGTGTGATTAAACCTCTTGTTTCAAATCGATTCAAGCTTAATCAGGCCACAGAAGCATTGTCAATGCTAAAACAGGGCAAGATTATCGGTAGAGGAATAATAAACCCCTGATTTTTCGTTTTTTGATTTTTACTTACGCAATAGACAAATTCCAACTGTATCAGTTAAGATTAATACTGGACTGGAAAGGAACGTTCTTTGTGGCCCTTGTAGTACAGTGGCCAGTATAGGGGACTGTGGATCCCCGGACAGGGGTTCGATTCCCCTCAAGGGCCTTTTTTCTTTAATTTCTAGATGTGATTGATGTCTAATTGTTCCGTCTCACAAGCTTTTCTATACATACTCCATACATACGCCATAAGAGCTGATTTCTATACTTGCACCATGCTTGCACCAGCATACGGGAAAACCTATGCCAAAGCTTTGGAATCGAGAATAGAAGGAGATAACAAGTAGGTTACCTTGATCCAAAATACTGGTAAAAAATGAGTAAACCAAACTTTAAGAATTTCAATAAACAATCTCCAATAGTTACAGGTTTCTTAGGAGGGCTTACATTTACTGGCTTGATATTCTTTATTCAACAAACCAATACTATGAAACTTGCACCAATATTGATTCCATTAACCGCTGGTGTGAGTTTTTTATTTATTCTTGCAACAATAGGAACTATGAGAGTATCAGTAGAAGGAGGAAGTGTTCACCCTGATTTTTATAAATTGAATATTGGTTTCATATTGGCTGGATTAGGAGGAATTATGGTTATGATTCCACTTATGATATGGGATTACAATTTCTATAGCTCCATAGTGTTAATAATTTTTGAAATTATTGCTGTTAGAATATTCGCATGGAAAGGAAGTAAAAATCCAAAATTATGGTAAATATTTTAAAATATTCCAAATTTACTTGATTCCATCTCTTCTTTGATGGCCAGTTTGATCTTCAGGTTCTTCTGGGTAACCTTCTCTGTAAGCCAAGTCAAAAATTTCTTCTCAATGCAGTTTCCCTTGATTCTATCAAAATCAGGACCCATCTGGTCTGAGAGTCTCATTACTAGTGATTTATTGACACAAACCACGTAAAAATGCCAACCAAAGGCAAATTCAGAATCGGTGACAATAAACTCATTTTCCCCATGCACCATCTGTTCCAGATTGCTCAGAGTAGAAATTATCGCCTTGCTGGTATTATCATAATCAATTGCAGACACGTTGATGTTTATTCTATCTTCCATCAACTAGTTCATACCTCAATTCCAGATAAAAATATGACTGATTATTTGTTCTAGTCTTCATTTAACAAATATTCTACATCAATGTTAAAGTACGTCCGTAGCAGGCTGATGTAGTTTTTTATGGGTATAGGTATTTCATGCCCACACGCAACTCCGAGATTTTTTGCATTTATCCATATTACAAGGGACTGTAGTATGGTAAGAAAGCGATCGTTACCAGCATCTGGTGAACCCACTGCTCTGGTATATCTTTCAGCAAACTCCCATGCAACCACAAAATCTATACAGTCTGTTCCAAATACAGAAAGAAGCTGTTCTTGCAGATTAGATGCTTTTTTAAAAGGAACCATATTCAAAATGTAAGGAAAATCTACCCTGTCTGGTATGGTATCTGGAAGTGGCCCCCAAATCGTTATTATTCTACTCCCTTCTTTCAGACTGGAAAATTTCGGCATCATTTTCTCAATTATGTTTTGATCTGAAAACCAAAAAAGAATTACAGTTGCATCACTGATATCTGACTCTAAAATATTTTGGCACTGCAAAATTCCATTTGAAATCTTCTTTTCTTCTAGCAATTTTTTTGCAAAAGAAATTTTTTCTTTGTCATCGTCTATTCCTACTGCCTTTTTTACACCAAATTCTTCCAAGGCAATTGCTATTCCATTTCCATTTCCACATCCAAGGTGATAAAATACATCATCTTTGTTTAATTGAGAAAATCGAAATATCTCTCTAAAAGCATTATCTGGAAGCTGCACATCCTGACCTGAGATGATTGATTGCGGAAGAGATGCTAGATAATCTTCTATTTTCACAACTAACCAAGCTATTTTACTAAATTTATTCCCTTATTCTCTCAAGTGCAGAAACAGCTTGCCATAGTGTTACTCGTACATAGGATGGCATGTTAGGATCTTGTGTTATGTCATCAAGCGTGCTAATGGCATTTGAGGCTCTTACAGCAACTGCATATTCTTGTTTTTTGAGCTCAATAATCAACTCGCTTATGCTTTTTTTGATATTTTTTGGAGTAGATGGATTTGAAACTATGTCATCAAGCGTAGTAATGGCCGCGTTTAGTGTTTCTGTGTTTTGAGCTTTGTCGACCATTGTACATCTGCGCTAACCTAATTGAGTTGATTTTATAAAGTTTGCACTTAGAGCTCTAAGAACACATTTTCAGATTCTACTACTACTTTGTATGAATTCAAATCTTTTATTTTTGCTGGAAATGCATGAAGCTTGCCTGCTTTACAATCAAACTTTGCTCCGTGCCAGCCACATGTCAATATGGCACCTTCCAGAGTTCCTTCTGAAAGACTTGCACCAGCATGTGTACAGGTATCATCCATGGCATAAAAATTACCATCTACATTTACTACAAGTATTTCTTTTCCATCTGCAGTAACTTTCTGCATCTTGCCAGCTGTAATGTCAGCTGCCTTGCCAACGATTATTTTTCCCATGCTGGTTTTGAATTTTTAACTCAATTAATGTTTTTTGTATCTTGGATAGATCTAAACGAATTTTACAGTGTTTTCAAGTTTGCCAAGGCCATCAATTTCCATTTCTATCTTATCTCCATCTTTCAAAAATACCGCGTCTGGTTTGTTTAACATCACACCTGCTGGTGTTCCAGTGGATATGATATCACCTTTTTCTAAAGTCATAACTTTGCTTAGCATAGAAACAATGGTGTAAATTCCCAAGAACATGTTTGAAGTCGAGGAATTTTGTCTTACTATACCGTTTACCTTTGTTACCATTTTCAGATTTTGAGGATTTGATACCTCATCTGTAGTGGTAATCCATGGACCACATGGCGCAAAGGTATCGAATCCTTTTGCACGGGTAAATTGTTTATCTTTTGCCTGAATGTCACGAGCAGAAGCATCATTTAGAATCATGTATCCAAAAATTGCACTCTTGGCTTGTTCCTCTGTGATGTTTTTGCAATCTTTTCCTATGATTAGTGCCAGTTCTATCTCATAGTCAAGCTTTGAGACAAATGAGGGGCAGATTATTTCAGAAGTAGCTCCGTTTAGCGTAGATCTAGGTTTTATTATTATTGCAGGCTCGTCTGGCGGTATGAGATTTTGTTCTTTGGCATGGTCTTTGTAGTTAAATGCAAGACAAATAATCTTGGAAGGGTTTGGTATTGGCGCAAGAAACTTTACATCTGAAATGTTTTGTGTGAAATTTAATTTTGGAATTTTAGGTTTTACTTCGTCATACCACCCATCAAAAAGAAAGTCCTTAATGTTTTGTGGTATAGGAATTCCTGTTTGAGCTGTAATGCCATCTTTTGTAATTACGCTCTTATCATTTACAAAACCATATGTTTCTATATTGTTTGTTAATAATCTTGCAATTTTCATTTTTTTTCACTTGTGAGTATAGATTGCTTGCATTGCAGAATCCTTTCTGCAATAACCGAATCTGACAAATTGAATTTCCGCACCTTCATTTAATTCTAAGTAGTGATTTTCAGTATAAGCTTGTAGAGTTTCAAGACTGTCCTCGTTGAATTTTTCATTTACAAAAAGAGTTTTTGGTATCAAAATGTTTAGTTTTGTCGCACTTTTTTGTGGAATCCACTGAATCTTTGGCAATTCTGCCTTGAAATCATCATCAGAATACTCTGCTTCTATTTCTGATCCTGTCTTTGTTATTTTTACATTATAAAGTTCGATCAGCCTAACTTGATCTCCCACCTTGAGAATTTTTGCATCAGCTCCAGAGATGTAAAAATTACCATCAATTTCCATGTGCCTCTTACCCATCTCGCTTCTTTGTGGATGGTTGGGAAGTTCAACTTGTGTAAGCTTGTTGTTCTTTATTGTGATTTTTACAGGTTCTGTTACCATAAACAGTCTGATGCTTATCACATCAATTATTTTTCGGTTAAATGATTCTAGTGTATCAAATGGAGCAAGTGTATCTGACTTTGTAAAGCTTAATGAGAGAACAAATTTTCTGATTGCCTCTGGAACTATTCCCCTTCTGCGCATTGCCTCAAGTGTAGGCAGTCTTGGATCGTCATATCCTGATACTTTGCCATCCTGAACCAACGGCTTTAGGATTCTTTTTGAGACAGGCATGCCTTCAAACTCTAGTCTTGAAAATTCTAGCATCTTTGGCTTTCTCATTCCAAGCTTATCCAAAATAGAACGATAGAGCTCGTTTCTAAGCTCGTACTCTTTTGTCCTAAATGCATGAGTTACTCCATCTGTGCTGTCTTCTATGGCAACTGCAAAGTCATAGTTTGGCCAGACTCTATACTTGTCGATAAGCAATGGGTGAATTTCATCTATTATTCTAAACATTGCTGGGTCGCGCATCACTGTATTTTCAGATTGCATGTCGCCGCGGAATCTCACAATTGCTTCTCCAGGTTTGTATTTCTCAAACATATCATGCCATCTTTTGATATTTTGATCATGATCTCCTGCGCGGCATTTGCAAGCTTTCATCTCTCTTCGATTCTTGCTTATTGCCTCTTTGTCGCAGGTACAAACATATGCATTACCTGCTTCGATCATCTCCAATCCTTTTTTGTATATTAATTCCATATCATCTGAAGTATTCTTGATTTGATCATATTTTACTCCAAGCCAGTCTAATCCAACTTTTATTGCAGCATAATATTCCAATCTCTCATTTTCAGGATTTGTATCATCAAATCGCAGTATTAGTTTTCCACCGTACATCTTTGCATATTCTTCATCTATGATGGCAGCTTTTGCATGACCTATATGCGGATAACCGTTTGGTTCTGGAGGGAATCTTGTTACCACTTTTCCCTGTTCTGCACCTTCAAGTGGTGGCAATCCAACTCTTTCCTGTTTTGGTTTTACAACTAGTAATTCTGGAAAACTGCTTTCAAGCTCAGCTTTTTGTTCAGCTAATGAAATCTTGTTGACGCCTGACACAATCTCTGAAATTAATGGCATTATCTCCTTTGCCTTGGTTCTCAGATCTGGTCTTGAACCAAGTATTTTTGATATTACTGCATCGTTACGAGTTTTTCCCTCATGTTCTGAAGCATTTTGTAAAGCTATTCCCCTGATAGCCTTCTTGACATCATCTTCCAATTATTGACTCCTCTCTACTACAAAATCTAAAAGAGACAAAAGCTCGTTTTTTGCTGAGCCCTTGTAACTTGATAGTGATTTTTTTGCTGCATTAGAATACTGTAGTGCCTTTTTCCTAACTGTATTTTCTATTCCCATATATGAAATTATTTTTACTGCATTTTCCAATTCTTTTTTTGATATGGTGGAATTTCCGAATGCATTTAGAATTGTTTGCTTTTTCCGACCACTTGCTTTGTTTATTGCAAGAAGTATAGGAAGTGATTTTTTACCTTCACGCAAATCATTTCCAACAGGCTTTTTTGTAACTTTTGGATTCCCAATTATGCCAATTAAATCATCAACTATTTGAAATGCAACGCCTAGATTTATTCCAAAAGAAGAAAGATTTGCAACGTCCTTGCTTTTCGTATTTGCGCTAATTGCTCCCATGGCACACGCAGCTGCAAATAGAGCAGATGTCTTTTTTTCTATCATTTCGATGTATTGCTTTTCTGTAGGAATTTTTTTTGATTGGGCCATCATTATGTCAAGTGCCTGACCTTCACACACTTCACTACATGCCTTGGCAAGATTGGAAACTAGTCCAAGACGCACGTCCTTTGGCATCTTGGGATCATGTGAAATGGTTTCAAATGCTTTTGAGAACAAGACATCTCCAGCCAAGATACCGACAGGTATTCCAAATTTAGTGTGTGTTGTGGGTACACCGTGTCGCATCTCGTCATTATCCATGATGTCATCATGAATTAATGTGAAATTGTGAACCATTTCTATTGCCGCAGCTGCAGGCAATGCTTGTTTTAGAGTGCCACCAAGAATCTCACAACTCTTTATGACCATGAATGGTCGCAATCTCTTTCCGCCATGTTCTATGAGATATGAGGCTGCCTCGTAGATCTCTTCTGGATTACCATGAAGACTTGAGAGAAGAAACGAATTTACTTTTTTTGCATTTTTTGATATAGAATTAAATGACATTATTTTTTGAGCCCCCATTTGTTGTCAGGAAAATGATGCTTGAGTGGTTTTTCAAGAATTTGCCTCACATCATTTCTAATCCACTTGTTCAAAATTAAACTGTGTTGTGGTAGAATGTCTTTTTTGGATTCTGACAAAAAGTACAATGCGACAATCATCCACGGACAGTAGTTCTGTGGAGATTTTTTAATGTCATTTAGAAGCTCATCTAATGTATTCCATTTTATATCATTGATTTCTTCTTTTACTAATTTTATTTTTGTAGGATCATCAACTATGCCAATCAAAGTTCCACATACTTCATTTTCAGAACCAATGTCCTTGTATGGAACATGGTATTCAAATTTGAACAAGTAATCAAGATTGCAAGATATTCCCAATTCCTCTGGCAATCTTCTTTCTGCAGACGAAACATATGTCTCTGACTGTCTTGGGTGACTTGCTACGGTTCCGTCCCAGTCACCTGGCCATAGCATTTTGTCCATGCTGCGTTGTGTTAGAAGCAACTTTCCTTCCCTGTTAAACAAAAGAATTGTAAAAGCTCTATGCAACTTGCCATTTGGCAAATGGCACTTTACCTTTTCATCAGTTCCTATTGGTTTGTCATTACTGTCTACCAGAATCAAATATTCCATGTCTGTCCTTTTATCCTCTGAATACAGTTCCTTCAAATTTTTTACCTTTTATAGCGTTTACAACTCTCTCAGGTTTGTTACCATTTACCAAAAACACGTTAACTCCACCCTTTGAGATCATAGTAGCCTCTTTTATTTTACGAGCCATGCCTCCAGTCACGTCCATTCCTACCTTTGAAATGGCCGTCTTCTGACCCTTTATCTCACGTAGGAGCTTTTTTGTTTTCATGTTAGAATATACTCCATCTACATTTAACACAAAAATTGCCAACCTTGGTTTTAGAACTTTTGCTAAGATTCCCATAATTCTGTCTCCAGATAAAATATAGAACTTGTTTTGACCATGCCATAATACATCACCATATGATACCGGAACAAGTCCGTCTTTGGCAATTCTTGAAATCTCTTTTATTTTTTTAGTGCTAGCTTTATCACCAAACATAAAATCAGTTGGAGGTAGGCAGTAAGGATTTAGTTTATTTTTTAAAAACGAATTCAATATTATCTTGTTCAATTCTATCATGGAATTTTTTACTACTGCTACACCCTTCTTACTATATTTTGCAGGTTTTGTATGCATGTTATATCTTACGGACCAATAATGACCAAATGATCCTCCACCATGCACTATGATTATAGGCTCTCTTACTTTTTTTAATTGAATGGCAATCTTGTTTATTGCCGAAATGTTTGGAGTCAGAGGCTTTTGCTTATTGGTTATGATGGAACCTCCAAGCTTTATCAAAATCATATTTTTTCCAGCAATTCTCTCGGTTTAAAAAGTATCTATCTGAAAGAAAACCAAAATTTCATTCCTAGGCACAAGCATGAACAAAATAAACCCAAAAAAGATGTTTCAAGTTTCTATTGCCTTTGTAAAATCATCAAAATATCCATTAATGATTTCTTTAATCTTATTTGCTGAAAAAATACTGGTGAATCTAAGAAGACCTCTTAATTTCAAGTCAATATCAATTGTGATTCTGGTACCTTCTGGCACATTTTCATATTTTTTTGTAATGTGACTGCCTCTCGCATCTCCAGACAGAACAAAAGTTTCATGAATTTCAGGCTGTTTTATCACATTTTTAGTCATGACCGCAAATTCTCTGCCTGCTATTTTCCCATGAATCTCAACTACAGAAGTAAATTCTCGAACTGAGCGTATTCTGATTAGTTTGAAGTATTGCGGTAACTTTTGTGTAAAACTCTCAAAATCAGTACCTGCTTTGAATGCCTTTTCTCTTTCTACATTGACAATCTTTACAAGTTGTATTTTTTGCAATTTTATTCCCGAGTATATACAAGTCCATTAAAATCAATTTTAGCAGAAAAACATTCACTATGGGCTTTTAGATTAGATAGAGTTTTTTCAAGATTGGACTTATCCACAAGTGCAATTATGCATCCTCCTCCACCAGCACCAGTTATTTTTGCACCAAACGAAGTTTTTTTGGCCTCTCTTATCAAAAATGCAAGATTTTCAGTGGAGATGTTTATTCTTTCCAGTAAATCTTGGTTCTTTGACATTAGCAAGCCAAGTGATTCCAGATCATTTTTTTCTAAAGACACAAGAGCATTTTGAATTAGGATTGATTCTTGATCACAAAATGAAGCAAACAAGTCCTCATTATTTTCCCGGAATCTTCTTACATTTTCAACAACCTCACTAGTAAAATGCGCCTGTTTTGAATTTGCAATAACGAGATCAAAATTAGCTTTTGAGTTGATCTTTTTAAAACCATTTTTCATATTATATTCCATCAGTCCTCCAAAAGTACAGACAGAACAGTCTGCACCTGACGTATTTTCAAATATGGTGCGTTCAGCTTCTATTGCAATTTTCAAAACTTCCTCTTTTGGTAGCTTTTCAAATAACCCCATAACTGATGCTGCAACTGCAACACAACAGGCAGATGAGGAGCCAAGACCAATTCCTGCAGGAATCTCAGAGTCTATCTTTATCTCAATTCCAACATTTTTTCCCGATTTTTCTAATGCTTTTTTTGCAATATACAAAAATGGTTTCATTACATCCATGGATCTGTCAGGTGTTGACAGTGAATCCGTACTTATTTCCACATTGCCAATATCAGATTTTATCTTGATCTTTTTTTCATCAATTATTTGTGATGTGGCTGTAATTCGCTTATCAATAGAACAAAGTACTGTCTTTATGCCGTACACCACAAAATGCTCGCCAAATAAAATTACCTTTCCAGGTGCTGAAGCGACAGATTTCATGAAAACACAATCGATGCATATCCTACCACAGAACTCTTGTCGCCTGTTACATCGCCGCTTGTAGCATACTTTAGCAACCTTCCTTTTTTTGCTCCAAGCTCCTTGCAGGCCATCATGGTAGACGCGATCGCTCCATATCCACATGCGCTAACTTGTTTTTCTTGTAAAACTCTGTAAAATTCATCTAAATCTAAATTTAAGATTGGTTCGATTAAGGCAGAGTCCTGTTTGTGGGCAAAATTGTTTTCTTCATAATGTGTAAAATCAGAGGAACCAACAATCATTGTTTTTCGCATCTTTGCAATCTTTGCTATTGCAGAGCCAACCTTTTTAGCAGTTTGGTAGTCTTGATTTATCAAAATTATGGGAAGTATCTTGAATTTATGAGAATAAACTTCTTGAAGCATTGGTATCTGAACCTCTAAACTATGATCCCTTGTATGGGAAAAAAAATCCAACTCAATGTCTTTGAAAATTTTGTTTATCTCTACAGCACATTCCGAATCAACTTCTACTTCACCGAGAGGGGTTTTCCACATGCCTTCCTTCATTACTGCAACATTACAACCTATTCCATAATGATTTGGGCCGGTAATTATCACAAGTTCAGGTCTTTGTGACGATATGGAGTAAAAAGAATTTGTTGCCACTGGTCCAGAATACATGTAACCTGCATGTGGAGAAATGATGCCAAAAATTTTTTCAT
>JACQCT010000016.1 GCA_016201435.1 Nitrososphaerota archaeon
ACCTACTATTTCGGCTGAAGCAAATCGTCCACCTACTTGGGTGATCTTTATTTTTGCATTCTGGCCTGCCTTACCATCTTTAACAAATATCACAAAGCCTTCTACTCTTGCGATACCGTCTCCTTTTCTACTAATTTCCGTTATGGTAACGTCGTATTCTTTTCCTGTTTCGACTGGTTTTGGTCCGTCGTTGAATCGTCTGTTGCCTCCATATCCTCTATCTCTATCTCGGCCGCCTCCGTATCCTCGGTTAGATCTTCCAAAACCGCCGTCGT
This sequence comes from Nitrososphaerota archaeon, assembly GCA_016201435.1. Taxonomy (GTDB): domain Archaea; phylum Thermoproteota; class Nitrososphaeria; order Nitrososphaerales; family Nitrosopumilaceae; genus TA-20. The sequence goes on from JACQCT010000016.1 coordinate 276, forward strand.
TATAACTCATCGTTGCACCTCCTTTCTTGTTTGGTGGTATGATCTCGTCCAATAAAAAGTGATGTAATTTATCAAATTATCAAAAATAATATGATCTAATTTTGATAATTGACGTATTTCATAGCACTTAATACCCATGTAAAGAGACGCTTTGCATGGCAAAAGCCAAAGCAAAATCCAAATCAAAAGCAAAAACAAAAAAAAGATAAAAAAATTGTGACCTGAGAAGGTCTAATCCTTTTTCCTATAAAAATTAGAACTGCCCGTATTTTGAATTTATGTGCTATAACAATTACATTTAATTGCATAAAAAATTACGCGTAATCTGTGCCGGGGTAGCTCAGCCTGGCCTAGAGTGCCAGTCCACACAAAGGGTAATACTCATAATCTGGAGGTCGTGGGTTCGAAACCCACCCCCGGTACTCCCTAGGTATTTAACTCAAATCAAAAAAATCCTTCAATTGTATTTGCAAAAATAAGAGAAAAAGTTTAGAAAGATTTTATCTGAACCAAGAAAAATCTTCTCTTTTTTCTTCCTTTGGAAAATCTTTTACTATGGCCTGTACTATTTCATCATGATTGTATGTGATGTGTCGTAAAAATTTTTTCGAGTCTTCATGTGTTTGGGTTTCGTCAGAGCTTTGGGTAAATTCCCTAATCATAGCTTTACATTCCTTGCATGGTTCAAATTCAATATAGAATTTCAAATTTTCTCATCACGCCTATACTAATAATATGAAATCCACTATATTAGTTGACTGTGAATTGTACAAGTTGGTCACATTAATTTGCCACCACGTCTGTTTTATGAAAAAATAATGGCGGTAACAATTGGGATATAGTTTTATATCTGACAATAAAATGTTAAAATTGTGTTAAAATTCAAATGTCGTGACGTTGGGTTTGACTGTGGTTTTGTAGCCAAAGGCAAAACAGAAGAGGATATCTTAGCACAATGCGGCGAACATGCTACCAAAGATCATGGCATGAAACCAGAAGACGTCACTCAAGAATTGAAAGATAAAATCAAGTCCAACATTCACAAATCTTTGTTTTAGACACTTCTTTGCTTCCAAAATATCCCTAAGTTAATGTTAAATTGGTTCACATTTATCACGAGTAAGATGGAAGAATTTGATGAATTTGCACTAGCGTTATTGGACCAGCTCTCAGTTGAGATAAACGAAGAAAAAGACATTACAAAATCTCTTTCCAACGCCAAACAGGCACTACCAACTACAATCAAGTTTGATGATATCGATGTGCTATCAAGGGCAATTTTCCCAAAGATGGCAGATAAAGTTGCCCAGTTTACCGGAATTTCCATTCCATCAGAAATAAAATTAGAATTTTTGGATTTAATTGAATTAAAACAGTTAAAGGGAAAAAAAGTATTTGCCACAAAAGATTCTGTTGAATTTGTTAACGAGCTTTTTACTACCATATCTCATGAAAATAGCGACAAGATGGCACAGCTCATGAAAAAAGATCCAGTAAAATTTCTCGTCTATTCCACGTATGCAAAGTCCTACATTTCAAAGATATCAACAACTTATGGTGACTATCTAGATTCCACCATATTTTTGAACAAATTTGTGCTTTCCAGCTATCCCCAAATCATACTACAAAAACAAGGCGAGCCATATGATGCAAAGTTTGCATATGTAAATTCAGGATATGTTGGAGCACTAAAGATGACCATACTTGAGGAACAAATTCATGCAATTCAAGGCAACTTACATGATATCAACAAAAAAGCAGTCATAGAAGTAAATTCTATAAATGAAGAATTAGCAAAGATAATTTTATCATTGGATGATGATATTGTCAACAGACTTTCTGAATATTTACAATTACCTCCGGTACCTGAAGAATTTCCAATAGCAAGAAGAGCAAATCTATTTTTCATGTTAAATCCAGATACTTTTATCGTAGGAGTACTTGGTCCTGACGTGATGACTTTTACCAAAGTTACCATAGATCCTAAAATTTCTGAGATGTTGCCGCATCTTTTAGATATTTATCAGCGATGGCTCAAGCCAATACAAATTCACCATGCCGCATTTTCTACAATGGAAGGAATGGCAGAGTTTGCAGTTCAAAACATACTAAAAGATGACAAGGAGTTTCAGGATTATCTTGTTACCTTTGCAAATACAGACATTTCTTCATACCAAGTAAGAAAAAGTATGGGAATGGATTTCACATCAACTGTATTTGCAAAGATTGGCAAAGCCACATATCGAACATTAATTGATACCCCGCCAACAACTAGAGAGTTGAAAAATCCAGAAACATATCTGAAAAGATTATGAGCCAAGACTTTGATCCAATTGTTGCAGATTGGATATCTTTTGCCAAAAATCCCACATACACCGTAGTTGAAAAATGTCTAAAACTATCCCAGACTCTCGAATATCCAGATCTAAGTATATCTAATTATGTTCAAAAGTTACATGCTATGGGAGAAGATCTAAAAAATTCGCTCTCTGAAATAAAAAATGCCACTTATCTTGTTTCTATGTTAAACGAATACATGTTTGACGGGTTAGGGTTTAGCGGTAATAGTGATGATTACTACAACCCAAAAAATAATTTTCTAAATGTGGTACTGGATAAAAAAAGCGGCATTCCAATAACGTTATCTATCATCTATGTGGAGATTGCAAAGTACATTGGATTAGATTTACGTCCTGTGGGTTTTCCTAGTCATTTTCTTGTGAAATTTTCCGAAGAATTAATTTTAGACCCTTTCAATAGAGGCAAGCTACTTTCCGTTGATGATTTGCAGGAAATACTAGATAGAAGTTATGGTGGGAGTGTGAAGTTTTTACCAGATTTTCTTAATGAAATTGGAATAGAACAAATTCTTATTAGAATATGTAGAAACTTGAAGAACTCTTACACTCAATCCTTTAACTACACCATGGCACTGCACTGCATAAACATGATACTGGGTATAGAACCAGAATCACCAGAAGAAATAAGGGATAAAGGAGTTTTAGAATCAAGACAGTTAAAGTATGAACTAGCATTAAGATCTTTGAACAGATATCTTGAGATAGCGCCAGAAGCTGATGATGTTGATTATGTTTTGAATTTAATAAGAAACATCAAAGAAAAATTTAATCAACAATAGATTCAACGTCAGTGCCATGTTTTATCAATTTATGCTCATATCGAATTATTTTATTGCGCATGGTGCCTTTTAGAACATCCATTTCACTTCTCAGGGTAGCAATTTCATCCTCAAGTCTTGCCACTCGTTCATAAATTGACTCCTCGTTCTCTGTCATACCATTTTAGGGTTGGAAATTGATCTTAAAAATTTATGGTTTATTTTATTGAGGTAATTGTCAGTTTTTTGCTATAATACAAATTCAGCGTTACAAGCTTGGCATTTACCCTTCTCACTACCAGTTAGACCTATAATCAAAATCTTGCCAATTGTTCCACATTTTGGACATAAACCGGTGGTAACGTTTCTTGGGCCGCTTGACTTTGGTTTTACAGTTTTGCGCCTTACCATCATTTTTGAATCTTGAAATCGCATTATTAAGTCTAAGTGTTTGATCGCAAAAAGCGCGGGGAGTGGGATTCGAACCCACGGGTCCTTACGGACATGGGATTAGCAATCCCACGCCCTACCAGGCTAGGCGACCCCCGCACACAGGTGCTGAAATTAGATCTGTTAATTAATCTAGCTTGATTAACTGGAATAGAGTATTAAATTATCCTCAATTAGATTTCATCTTTTGATCATATGTTGATTTAATTTCAAGATAACATACTTTTTTTAAAATATTCATAAAAAGAAACAAGGAAGTAGTTTTAGTCGATGTTACAGGCATGGCAAATTATGCTAGCAATAAATAATTAAAACCATTTAACAAAACAATTGAACCCCCACTCTTAATGATATTATAGTACTCAAAAAAAACTCGTGAATAGTTTAAAAATTGTATCTATTATTGCCATTGCTATCTCAATAGTTTCTATTGGATGGTTACTTGAAATTAATTCAAATCTTCAATCCAAAATAGAAAAATTAGGAGATGATTTACACCAACAATCAGAGATTTCTAAATCTTTGGATTCTGAATTGAAATCAACTAATCTTTTGTTGGATAATCAACGAGCAAAAATAGAACAACTCGAATCTAATGTCACTATGATTAGAGAAATTGAAATATCCGGCCTTCTTGAATTACAAAACAAAATTTCCGATATTCAAGCCAACATGATAAGCATGAATAACAGTACAGAATCATTAAACAAAAAAGTGGTTAACTTGGAAGAAAAGATTAACACGTCTACCTCAATAGTTCCTAATCAATTCCAATTTGAAACGATCACACTTTCAGATGAAAATAATAAGAATTGGACCTCTAATTACATTAAAGAAAATCTGTATGACGCTATGATCAAATCTGTGTGTAATAGTCCCCCTCCTCATTGCTATGCTCACCTATCAAAACTTAATACGTTAGTTGGCGCGGCAATGGCAATCGATACCATTGGTTCTTCGGATTCTGGATATTATTTTATGGGATATTCTGATGAGTATATCGCACCTGCAGACGGCGTGGTCAAGATTTCAGGAAAATTTCTAAAAAAAGATGATCTTATTCTTACAGATTTGGGAAAAAATAGCACGCTTAACGTGTTTATCCTTGGCGAAAATCCAGATCTTGTTATAAATAAAACCACATTACTTGATCATAATTATACAAATGGTGCTTGGTTTTCAAAAGAGGTTGCATTCAAGCTTGACCCCGGAAAAATTTTCAGGGTTGGTTTTGGTGGAACTGATTCATGGATACAAGACGAAAAGATGTATGACTCGTGGGCTGGTGTTTCCATCAGTGCAGAGGCTAAGAGATAATTTTAATACACAAAACCTTACTAAAAATTAATTCCATTTTCGGATCCACCGGGATTGGCGTCTATAATATCGCTATATTTTGAACTAATGATTAATTTAGATTACTCTTCGCCAAAACGCTTGTAATGTGCAACAAGATCTTGCATTGGTATTCGTTTTCCTCCCACAATTTTTAAATCAATTTTAATTTTATTTTTTTCAATTGTTATAATATTGTAGGTGTTCTCAAACAATCCTCTCATTCTTTCTGATGAAGCAGTTCCAGCGTTTGCTATTAGTAGATTTCCAAAATTCCAAATCCAAGGCCTATGTTTATGGCCACATAAAACAAGATCAACTCTTCCTGAGAGCACCGTTCTTAATACATCACCAGCATCAATTACTGTCACCCTATCAGTTCCAGTATCAGGTACGCCTACAAGATGGTGATGCATGGCAACTATCTTGTTCTTTTTTTCATGTTTTTTCAAGGTACGTTCAAGCCACAAATTTTGTCTGTATCCAACCTCACCTTCATCTCTGTCTGGTCTTGCGGTACCCAAAGTTATGAGGACGGTATTATCATCAAGCTCATTTACTGCATCAAATGGAAAGTACTTTTTGAATAACAGATACCCGGTGTTTCTATAATCATGATTGCCGCTAATTGTAATAATTTTTTCTGCTTCAAACTTTGAGAATTTCGCTTTACATTTTTCATATTCTTTGAGTAGCCCCTCATTGGTAAGATCTCCAGTTACAAGTATTGCAGAAGGTGCTAGTTCATTTACCTCATCTACCACAGTATCAAAAACTTCTTCTTGGAATTGGGATCCAACATGAATGTCTGAAATCTGTACTATTTTCATATTGAATGTACCAATGTTAAATCATTGTTTAAGGATTGGGTTTTGTTTTAAAATTAGTTGAGCCGTGTGATGTTATGAAAATTTCTTAGTTAGAGTTAAATATACTGGTTCGACCACGTTGGAATGTTTTGGGGAAAAAATCTGCAATAATTAAAGGAGATGGGACAGGTCCAGAACTTGTAAATGCAATGTTACATGTACTAAGATCCTGTAATTCCCAAACAGAACTGATCTTATGCGAAGCTGGTTCAGAACAATGGGAAAAACATGGTGGAACCACATACATTCCTGATTCTACAATGAAACTACTAGAGGAAAGTGACGCATGTTACAAAGGACCAACAACTACAATTCCCCGCCCAAATGCACCTAGAAGCGTTGCCGTTACAATTAGACAGAAATTTGAGCTTTATAGCAATATAAGACCGATCAAGACTTATGACAGACTATCACCAAACAAAAAGCTAGATTTTGTGTGTTTTCGAGAAGCCACGGAGGGCCTTTATGCAGGAATTGAGTTTAAGATATCAGACGATGCTGCAATAGCGATAAGAAAAACTACACGTAAAGGTTGTCAAAGAATAGTAGGATCATCGTTTGCATGGGCAAAGAAATATGGTTTGAAAAAGATCTTTGCAATTACAAAGCGAAACATACTCAAAGAAACTGATGGTATATTCTGGTCTGAAGTTGAAAAAGCAGTATTAGAGAATCCAAGAATTGAGACTGAAGAATACTATATTGATAATATGACTCAGCAACTTGTTAAAAATCCAGAGAGATTTAATAATTCAGTATTATTGAGTACAAATCTGTTTATGGACATAATATCAGAGTGTGCATCTGGCAATATTGGTTCAATAGGTAACGTGTATTCTGCTAATATTGGAGACAAATATGCCATGTTTGAGCCTGCTCATGGCAGTTCGCCAAAATACACAGGTTTGGACAAAGTCAATCCCACAGCAGCTATATTGTCAGGAGCTTGGATGGTTGAATATCTTGGAGAAGCTCAAATAAGAAATGCAATATTTGCAGCCACAGAACAAGTGATCAACGAAGGAAAGTATGTTACCTATGATATTGGTGGTAATGCTACAACCTCAAAGATGGCTGAAGTCATTGCACAGACTGCATCACAAAAACTGAGAAAATAACATATCAGCAGTGATGAAAATCAAATTTTGTTAATGATGTAGTCCGCACTTTTCAAAATATTGTTGATGATAATCTTCTGCTTTGTAAAATGAAGATACTGGAATGATTTAATGGAGTGATCACAAGTCTCATTTTAAAACAGCTTCAACTAGAATCAATTCCTCAAAAAACATTTTCTTTGTTGCTATTATCTTTGTATAAAATCCCAAAGATTCGGTTTCTTCCAATAACTTTTTGTGATTTGCAAGTGATGACGTCAAGTATATCATTCTGCCTTCTTTTTTTATGACATTTTTTGCAGATTTTATTATTCGAAGGGGGATTATCAATCCCTCACCTAAACCATCAACTGTAGGATCAATAATTTCTTCAGAAGGCAGGTAAGGCATGTTACAAATGACAAGATCAAATTTCATAGCAAGCGGATCTGCAGAATTGCAACAAATACAATTTTGGATTAAATTGTAGGCTTTCTTTATTGCATCAAAACTAATGTCAGTTGCTACTACAACTTCAAAGTTTGGTAACAAAACATTTGCAAGATACCCAGAGCCAGTGCCAATTTCAAGGACAGATTTTCCTTTTTCATTTTGGATATGATTTGCAAAAAATAACGTATCCTCTGCTGGCAAATAATGTTCAGTTTTTATTGATTTGTTTTGCAAGATTAATTATTTCACCATTTGTCAAATTTTCAAATCTTTCGTTAGACTCAACCAAAATTCCAAATTGTTTAGCAACATTATGAAGTGTTTTTCTCCTGTATGAAAAAAGTTTGTTTACTGTACTTATGAGATCTTTTGAGATCTGTTGTTTTTTAGTCAATTTCAGTACGACGGACTCTACCTTTGGTGAGGGGGAAAAATCTGATCTTTTTACATCCATCATATGTTTAATTTCTGTACAGTGATTTGCAATCACGGTTATTGCCTTGTGGTTTTTACTCCCTGGTTTTGCTACAAGTTTTTCAGCAAACTCTTTTTGGACCATAATTACTCCATGAGAGAACTTTGTTTGAGCAAGCCATTCTATTGCATTTCTGCTCTCAGAATATGGAAGATTTGATACAAAAATAGTAAAATCAAGATCCATCTTAAAACCATCTCCTTGTTTTAGTGTCAGATTAGAAAAATTCTCAAACTTTTTTAATGCTAGTGAGTATAATTCCTTGTCTTTTTCCACAGATATCACTTTTTTTGCTGTTTCACACAAATAAGGAATCATGATTCCTCTACCAGTGCCAATTTCAAGAACTGTATCTTTTTTTGTTATTTCTGCAAAATCAACAATAGATTTTGCAGTTGATTGTGAAACTAGAAAATGTTGTCCAAGTAATTGTCGCTTTTTCATCGTCTCACAAAGAGATTCATTCTGGTCTCGCCAGTAATTTCTTCAAGTATTCTCTTTGCGATTTGCTTTATTGGTTCTTTGAGGCCTACTCTGTTTTGTAGATCAGTAAAATCGGTAAACTTTTTCTTTTCTCTTTCCTCAAGCATTGTTTTCATGTATGTCTTTCCTATTCCTGGGATTAATTCTAGCGCATGAATTCTTGGAGTTAGTGGTTGCGCATTATTTAGATAGTCTATAAATCGTTGTTCGTTTTGTAAGACAATTTTTTCTACCACACCTGAAAGCTCGCTTTGCGCTGCGGATGATATCTCATTATACTCTAACCTACCCAAAACTGACAGGATTTTTGTTCGTCCTTCTTTTCCAATGTATACTCTTTCTCCAATCTCAAACGTAGAGTTTGGTAATGCAAGTAATTCCAGAATTGTTAGTCTTTCCTCTCCTAGTGCAGTTACTATGATTCCGTCTCGTCCTCGTACTGTGGAAGATTTGCCTCGCATTACAAAATCTAAAACGTATGCGTACTCTTCGTATTTTCTAGGTTGAGTTCTATCCAAGAACATTTACTCCTTAGTGTACTTACGCGTTCTCCTTGATAATTTTTAACATTTTTTCTAGCGTTTCTGCCAGGATTAGTTTTTTCCAACCAAAGGTAAACGCACGTAGTTCTGCCTCTGTACTTGGAAGGTTATTTACAATTTCTACTGCTTCCTCTTCTGTAATTCCGCATTCTTTTACAAGTTGTTGCTTGAGTTTTTTTGCAGCCTTTCCATCAATTTTTGCAAATTTTGACACATAATCAAATGTCCATCTTTGTATTTGATCCATAGATTCTGGATCGGATTTTTCCATAATTTCTTTAACTTCAGAAACAGAAATTGGTTGTTTCTTTTTTATCTCTTCCATGTTTATACACCAAATGGTTTGATATGATCTAATCTTGTTATGAGAGTTTTTGTTTTATTACCAAGCTTAACATCCATTGTTACAACTCTGCGTCCAACACTTGTTATAGTCCCAACTTTGCCATGGTACCTTCGATGTGGCAATGCCTTGTGTTGTGAAGGATCTATGATTACAAGAGCCTTGTCTCCTTTGACAAATGTTCTCATTAGGAAAGATACTCCTCTTATTCTGTCTTTAGTCATAACAGATCGTGATTTATGCATGAATCCATGAGAACGGCCATGTGGTTTCTTTGTAGTCATATTCGTAAAGACTTGAGTTGTCCATAATTTAACACTTACTAGCTATTTTGGCATGTTTAGATCTTAATTATAGATAATCAAAGATTCTATTCCCTGAAATAAGGAAAAATGAGAGGTATGTCTATTCCTCAGATTCGTCTTTCTTTTTCTTTTTTGTTTCTTCTTCTGGATCTGATACACCGGCTTCGGTCAGAGTGAATATTACTTCCTGTTCTGGATGGTGTGGACTATCAACCATTCTTGCTATTCTCTTCTTTCCAGATTTCTTAAAGTACACTCTGTATGTGCTTGAATGTGCAACAACATTTCCTCCAATTGGGCGTGTTGGGTCACCAAAGAATGTGTCTGGAGATGACATTACTTGATTTGTTGCAATGGCAGCAATATTGTATGTTTCAGCAGTTCTTGTAAGAAGATGCATGAATTTGTTCAATCTTTGTTGCCTAATAGAAAGTGTTCCTCTCCCCAAATATTCCGATCGGAACAGTCCTACTGCCGAATCAACTACAATTAGTTTAATTTTATTTTCTTCTATTACTGTGCCTGCTTCTTGCATTATCAGCTCTTGGTGTGAGCTATTGTATGCTTTGGCAACAATAATTCTATCTAATGCTTTTGCTGGATCA
>JACQCT010000039.1 GCA_016201435.1 Nitrososphaerota archaeon
CATCAACCTTGACTAAATGTCTGCCTTAGACAGTTAAGAACTGCCTTTGATGTCGAAGTCATTGTATTAGTAGAACCCTTGCTTTTTGTCCAGACGTCTTTTAACCCTGCAAGCTTTAACAGATTTCTAATGTTTCCACCTGCAACCAATCCGAGTCCCCTTGGTCCTGGAATAATTTCAATTTCAACACTTCCGCCTCTGCCTCTTACTTTAAACGGAACCGAGTGAGGATTATTACATCTGCATTCCCAGCTTCCACAACCAAGTTTTACCGGACTAACAGCAAGATATGCAGCGTTTGTAGCTTTTTCAATTGCAATTCTCATTTGTTTTGATTTACCTTGACCAATTCCAAGCCAACCATTTTCGTCTCCAGCTGCAACTAGAGCTTTGAATCTCGTATATTCACCGTTGGTTGTTTGTTTTTGTACAATTCCAACATCAATTACTTCAGTTTTAATTCCTGGCAAAAGTTTTTTGATAATTCCAGCTTCTTGTATTCTATAACCATTTTCATAAATTTCTTTCATGGATGTAATTTTTCCACTATCTACTAATTTTCCAAGAGTTGTTCGTGGAACCCATTGTTCTTCTGGTTCCCTTCTTTCTCTTGGTCGTTGTTCTTGTCTACTCATTTAGTTTTAACCTCGCCATCAATTGCAGATTTCACTTTATTAATTTCGTTTTGTACTTTGAGATGTTTTCCTGAAATTCTTTCTTCGTTTGGAAATGTTTCAGAATCAGCTGGCACTTCAAGACCTGCATCAATTACACCTTTCAGTGCTGCTGCCATTCGTTGTGTGTATTTTCTTGTACCACTGTAAAGAACTGCAGCTTTTACTCCTTTACCAAGAGCCTTTTTTCCTGCAAGATATCCTGTCAGATAAGCTGCCGGAATATTTTTTCTAGAACCTTTCCATCCTTTACCTAAAAGATATCTAGAGTGTGCTGATGCCAAAACCTTGTCGCCTTGCATTTCTGGTTTATGAATTTGGACTAGAGTATTTTCACTTGAAATTTGAACTGTGATATAGTCTCTCCTACCCATGAGAAGATGTTTTCTTTTTCTATAGTTAGTCTTCTCTTCCCTCAACCTACGTAATATTTGCGAATACACCATCTACTAATACCTCTTTTACAAAAAATTTCTGTAAAGCTCTTATAAACGTTAGACTTGGAGCAATGCAACCATCAAGGCCTTTTGGGCATGTAATCTGTTTTCAGCTTCATCCCAAACGACTGATTGTCGTCCATCAATTACGGAGCTTGTTACTTCTTGTCCACGTTTTGCTGGAAGACAATGTAAAAAGATTGCATGTGGATCAGCTTTTTTCATGAGATCTGGATTTATTTGAAACTTTGGGAGAAAATCCTTTGTTCTGTCAGTTGCTTGATGATGTATTGATACAAACGTATCAGTAGCAACCACATCTGCATTTTTTACAGCGATTAATGGATCATTTAGTAGTTTAATGTCAACTAACTCTTTTGATTCTTTGACAACTTTGGAATCTGGGGCATATCCTTTAGGAGTTGCAATATCAATATCAATTCCAGATTTAGCGCATCCATAAATCATTGAATTACAAACGTTGTTACCGTCTCCAATCCAGGCAAGCTTTAGGCCTGCAAGTTTTTTCTTCTTTTCTTTTATTGTCATTAGATCTGCCAAGATTTGACAAGGATGAAATGAGTCAGACAGTCCATTTATTACAGGAATGGTAGAGTTTTTTGCAAGAATTTCTATTTCCTCATGTAAGTATACACGCGCCATCATGATGTCAACATAGCGTGAGAGTGTCTTTGATGTATCTTCAATTGTTTCGCCTCGCGCAAGTTGTAATTCATCTGAAGTTAAACTCAGTGCATGACCCCCTAGTTGGAACATCCCGGTTTCAAAGCTCACACGTGTACGTGTGGATGGTTTTTGAAATATCATTGCAAGTGTTTTATTTTTCAAAAGTGGTTTGCAAATTCCTGCCTTGAGATCCTTTTTTAGTTTTATAGCATCATCGATGATTCCGGCTAGTTCATTTTTGCTAAGTTCATTTAATGTTAAGAAGTCTTTAGTTCTTAATTTCATTTCTTTCCCCATCCAAATAAGGAGCGCTTCTTTTTAGGTTTAACATCCTCTTGCTCCATTGTTTCTTCTTCTATTACTTGTTCTTTTGGTAATTCATATGGTTTTGGCCTCCCCTGTGAGATCCATTTTTTGATTTTAGCTGCCAAGTCAATGGCCTCTTTATCATTTTCAGGTGGCGATACATCATATAGATCAGAATATTTTTCTATGTCTTTTGTTGCAATTCCAGCAAAAGGATCGCCTTTATCTTCAACATGAATTTTCTCTTGTTTCATTTCAGGTTTAGATTTTGTTTCAGACTTTGGCTCTGGTTTTGGTTGTTCTTTTTCTATCTGTTTTAGAATTTCTTTTGGTTCAACTCGTTGTTCAATTTTTTCTTCTAACTTTTTTGTTTGTATTGATTTAACTTGTTCTAATTTTAGTTCAGGTTTTAATTCTGGTTTTTGTTCTGGTTCAAGTTCTTGCTTTACTTCTATTATCTTCGGCTTTTCTATATTTTCTTGTCGTACAGGTATCGGGGTTTGCTGTACCTTGATTTCAGGTTGTGGAATTGAAATTTCTTCTGCGCCAAACAATGATTCTAAAAACGAGTCCTTGTCAAAGGGTTTCAAGTCTTTGTACTCTTGTCCTATTCCAAGATACAAAATGGGAGTTGATGTGACTTTTACTATTGATATTGCCGCACCTCCTCGCGCATCAGCATCACTTTTTGTTAGTATAGAGCCCTCAAATTTGGTGTATTGGTGAAATTCTCGTGCTTGATTAATGGTGTCATTACCAGCAAGTGAATCACCAACAAATATTTTAAAATCAGGATTTACCACTTTGTTAATTTTTGATATCTGGTCCATGAGATTCTTACTTGTCTGCATTCTTCCTGCGGTATCAATTAGGATACAATCAATCTTGTGTGATCTAGCATAAAGTACAGCATCGCGGGAAACTGCAGCTGGATCAGACCCATAGTTTTGTGCTATAATTTTTAGATTTAGTCGCTTTGCGTGTTCAGTTATCTGTTCTATTGCTCCTGCTCGATATGTATCAGCTGCAGCTATTACAACAGAAAATTTGTTTTCTCGCAAAAGATATGCAACCTTTGCCACCGTTGTTGTTTTCCCTGTTCCGTTAATTCCCATAAATGATATGATATATGGTTCACCTGTACTCTTTTTCTTTTGAATGTTTGATATTATGTCAACTTTTCCTGCAGCATCAAACATGTTGGAAATATGTTGTCGTAAGTTTTGTTTTACAATATTTGCTATCTGTTCTTTTTCTACAGTAGCACCAATTAGTTTCTGCTTTAAATCACTTTTTAATGAATCAATTACTTCTGTTGCAACATCAGATTCGAGCAGTGCGACTTCAAGCTCAAAAAGAACCTCATCAATGTCTTTTTCCTTGAGTTCTTTCTGCCCAAAGCTCTTTGTCGCAGAAGAAAAAGCATTCCTTAGTTTTTCAAACATGATATTTTGCCTTATTGCTTACTTTGACTTGCTTGTAATATACGATTCATTTGTTGTTGCCCCTGCTCAAGTCTTGCTGCAACTTCATGTTTTTGGGTAGATAATTGCTGTAGTACAATTTCCAATTCTTTTATTCTTTCTTCAACATAATTAATTGCGGAGTTTTTATCGTGTTCAAGTGAAGCTCCTGCTCCAATGCTTACAATCAATTTTTCATTTGGTTGTATTGTTGCCTTTACATACGCACCCATTCCCACTGGTACAAGAGTTTCAAGTTGAGTATCACCTAGTGCTTTCATAGAATCTATTGCGCCTACTGCTTCGTGTAAAAGTTTTATGACAGCGTCTTCTTTTTGCAACAGATCCGACATGTAAGCTTCAAGTGCCTGCATCTGTTGCATCAATATTTGGGCTTGTTCTTCGCTCATTTGCAAAAATTTCTCTTTCCCGGCTATAAATGCATTCTCTGATTAAAACAAAAAAAGAGAAGAGATTATACTTTTGAAAGTCTATTTTCTACTTCGCCCCAGTTTACTACATTCCACCATGCGGTAATGTAGTCTGGACGTTTATTCTGATATTTCAGATAGTAGGCATGCTCCCATACATCTAGTCCTAACAAAGGAATCAATCCTTTTGTTCTAGGGCTAGTTTGATTTGGCATTGTTGTAAATTCAACTTTCTTGCTTTGCGGATTGTAAGCTAGCCAACCCCATCCACTGCCTTGAATTGCACCAGTGTCTTTGGAAAATTTTTCTTTGAATGCATCAAAGCTTCCAAAAACTGAATTGATGGCATCAGCTACCTTGCCACCAGGAGTTCCTCCACCATTTGGTTTCATGTTATTCCAA
>JACQCT010000011.1 GCA_016201435.1 Nitrososphaerota archaeon
TTACTTCAAGACTAGGAAAAGATCCATATTCTATGTAATGTCTTGCAGTAAGTGCCAATATCGTTCTTTCCAAGTTCTTTTCATAGTGAGATCTGATAATCAGAGATTGGAGATCTTCTATAGTTTTTGGAGATTTGTCTAGGTCAAAGATTTTCTTAAAACCTAGTCCAATACTTTCTGATATGATATTGTTATTCATTTTACTCTAATCAACGACAGTAATTTTCCTCCAAGTTCAGTTTAACTACAAATAGTATAGTATTTAAAATACAAAGTTCGTAGTAGAGTAGTTACTATGAAAAGTCAAAGTAATCCAATTTGCCTATGTCCACTTGATGGAGTTATTGATACAATTGGCAAAAAATGGGGCTTGCTTATAATAAACGAGATAGGCAATCATGGAAAGCTGCGATACAATGAATTGCTATCAGAACTTAAAGGCATCAGTCCTTCAACCCTTGCATCTATGTTAAAGGAATTTGAAAAGGAGAAACTTGTAGGAAAGGAAATCTTTCGAGAAATACCACCAAGAGTAGAATATTCCTTATCCACACGAGGAAAAGGGTTGAGAGAAGCAATTGTTCCACTGCTAAAATGGGCGTTAAAAAAAGGAAATTATACTGTGCACTGCTCCTGTAGTCTTGTTAAAAGATAAAGTTCGAATTTTTCTAAACTAAAATATTTCATTATTTATTGTAGATTTTTTGAATGTAGATCTTTTTCTTTTTTTCTTACAATAGACGTAACAACTGCTCCAAGTGCTGCACCAAAAGCAATGTGCGATACCAATGCCCCTGCCAAGATAAGTGGAAACATTTTCTGAGTCTCGTCTGTTATCATCTTATCCATTTGTTCCATCTTCATTTTTTCATCCATTGCTGATTTTTCTGGCATGGCAGTACCTCCTGCTGTTCCTTGCTTGTTCATCTCTGAAGTGTTCATCTCACCTTTATTCATGGAATTTTCTTGCATGGAGGATTGTTCATTCATGGAACCAGCTTGCATGTTACCTTGTATGTTTCCCATTGGCATCATCTTCATTATATCCATCACATGTGGAGGAAGAACTGTCATTGCTATTGGTAGAAAGATTACAGCAAAAGCAATAATGCCAGTGGCAACTCCTAATCCTATTCCTTTGCCAAACCCTCTAATCTGAAATTTCTTGGTAGTAATTATTGCTCCAAATGCCACACCTATTGCGATACTTGTAAGAAAGTGTGCTGTAATTCCCGGACCTAGTGCATTTTCATAGGACTGACCCGTGATCAATCCCATTATGATGGCAAAACAATTTGCCCCCATTCCTATCTGAGTCATTACTATGCTCATTACTCCATACATGACTGCTCCGCCTGCAATTCCGCCCACTATTCCAGCTCCTAATGCAACCTTCTTTGGATACAAAATAGGTTCTACCGTCATAGTTCCACCAATTAGAAGAACATTGTTAAATAGATTTTTCCAAATTGATTCCAAATCAATTTCCATATTGATCGAAAAGATCGAGTATCTGCGTAGTCTTGTATAGGACTACGAATCTGATTCCTTCCATTCATTAAATCATTCTACAAAAGAAGAAATTTGAGAAATCAAGTCCCAAATGTTACAAGATTATTCTTTGAAAGTTTCTGAGCAAATTTTTCCATTAGTTTGGATATTTGTTTTCTTTTGAGTAAGTAAAAGCTAAACCAAGATGATGACAAACATATGATCAATGAAAGTATTAAAATTGCTACAAATGCGTTTACAGCAGTACTTTGCACAATAACATATGAGAATGAAATTATTTGAATTGGAGATATGAAGGAGTTTATCATATTTCCTAATTGAGTTCCAAGATTAACCCTAGTACCATCACTATTTTCAAACATAATAGCGCATTTTTTCATCAGATAAATGGAAATATTGAATGCAGATGTGATAATAATCGAAAGTAAAACGAGAGACACCATAAGTCCGATAATATCCAATCGTTGTAATTTATCAATTCCAATTTGATGTAAGATTAGTAATGTTATTCCTAATGAGTACCACGTGTTAAAGAGTGTGAAATTCTTTTGTGAAGTGTCTTTCTCAAATTCTTTTCTTATAGTATATGATGCATCATTATTGATTTTGAATATTTTAGCATAAATTTTATGATATTTTTTGTGAAGTCTCACAAACAAAACTGCGATATCTATAGACAAAGCAATTGCTGCCATGAGAGGTAACATGATCAACACCATGATAGTAAATGGAAGGGCAAGTAGAATGGATAACGGATTATAGTCCTTGAAATAAATTCCTATAATCGTTGGTACTCCAATAGCTATCGAGAGCCAGAATTCTTTTGATTTTAATTCTTTCTTGATTTTTTCTAAAATCATTATTGATATAGCTAGACTGTTAGCCTTCTAATAGTATGATGGCAAAAGGGACTGGATGGAATTGAAAATGCTCCTTGATTTGGCGTTGGAAAATATTTTGCTCTATGACCATTGTAAATTTCATCTACTGAAACGGTATTTCCTTCTAAACTAGTACATTCACAGTTTGGTTGAACTGCAGAATCTGCCCTATAAACCTGACATTGTGTTATTCCTTCCTCCTTTAGTTTTCTAGCCATGCCTCTAGTATACCAAGTAGTAAACTCTGAGTGTGCTAGCCTTTGTGCTGATGTTGTAGGATCTATGTTCTGCGTTATTGGCTTTCCTTTCCTGTAATACGTTCTTGTTGGTTTCCAGTAAGATGAATTTGAAAGAGATGCCGCTAAAGAAGCAATATTATCATGTTGAATGGCTTGTCTCATGAGATCTGGAAATGCAGCTAGGCCGATAGGATTAAGCTCGGTTGGTTCAAAGTGAGGAGTTTGACTCTGTTCTGCATTGAATTCATCTAATATCCATTTTCGTGTAGTTGGATCAAGTTCTTCAAAATTCATCATGTGTTGATTATGATCCATCTACGACTTAGATTTTACTATATATGATCGAACTAACAGACTACCTGAATTATCTAATCCTATAAGCTACATTCTACATTGCGTAGTCTCTATACAGATTACGAAATAACACGCTTGTCGGGTCTTTTAGGGCCCGCTCTATTTACCATAAATAAAAAATAAGGAAGGGGTTTTGCAGCCACCCCGATGGCCTGCCCAGTCGTTTAGTCCGCACTTTTTACGTTCTTATATCATTTTAGAATAGCAATTGTGAAAGAAATTGGAAATTGATGATCTTGTAGAAACTGTAGAGGGAAAGACCAAACTGTTGGTTCCCAAAGATTCACTTTTAGTAAATGCCCCACCTAAACAACCGGCTTTTTTCAATCCTAGAGCAAGGATAAGCAGGGATTTTTCCATTATAGCGTATTCAACATTTTTACAAAATTTTAAGGGTCCAAAAGTTTTTCTTGATTCTCTAGCAGGTATTGGTGCACGAAGTATTCGGGTAGCAAATGAAATAGAGGGTATTGAGAAAGTTTTTGTTAATGATATTAATCCAAAAGCTATTGAAATTGCCATAAGGGCATCAAAGTTAAACAATGTTACAAAATGTGATTTTTCGGAAAATGAAGCATGCAGGTTTCTTAGCTTACACTCTAAAAGAGACACACGTGGAGCTATTGTAGATATCGATCCATTTGGTTCTCCTACAAGATTCCTTGATTGTGGTATACGTGCCACATCCCATGGAGGTCTTCTTTCAGTCACTGCCACTGATCTACCAGTTTTACATGGACTATACCAAGAAGCATGTAAGAGAAAGTATTACGGAATTCCTGTGAGAACAGAATATGGAAACGAAATTGCAATACGGTTGATTCTAGGATGCATTCATCTGGTAGCTGGAAGATTGGATGTTCAAATTGTTCCACTTTTTGTACAAACCAACATGCATTACTACAAGATCTATGTCAAAGTGTTGGTAAGAACAGATTCTCAGGAAAATATGGGCTATATTATACACTGTAAAAGCTGCGGTCACAGAAAAATACAAAATGAAAAAGGTAACTCTTGCGAAGTTTGCGGTATAAAACTAGAATCTGCTGGGCCTCTTTGGATTGGTGAGATATATGATAAAGTATTTGTCGATATGATGCTCAAAGAGCAAAAAAAATTCCTAATTGACAAGTCTTGTGAGAAAACATTACTCAAATGTCAGAACGAAATAGGTATGCCAGCTACTTATTTTACGCTCGATGAGATTGCACGAAAAAAACAATGTGCCCCTCCATCCCTGTCAAAGATAATAGAAAAGCTTCAAAATGATGGATATAAGGTCAGTCAGACCTCTCTAAATCCTTCAGGGTTTAGGACAGACGCGAGAATAGACAGATTATTACAAATTTTTTAAAAATTAAGAGAGATATCCAAGGCAGACAAAATAGAGTTCGCTGCTTGTTTTCCTGCTTGCTTTTGGTTTTCTTAACTGTACCTTGGTAAATTTCTTTTTTATATAATCTCGAAATTCGTTAGAATATTCTCCATCAAATACCTTAAACAACGCATTTCCCTTGTAAGCTAATACATGATCCATTATTTTAGTCGCAGCATAGTTTAGTCCAATCTGTTTAGCATGATCAATTGCCCATGTTCCACTTACTTGTGGAGATAAATCGCAGATTACTGCATTTACTTTTCTCGCAAAATAAGAAAAAACTTCCTCAACTAATGATTCATCTTCAATATTTCCTCTTATGATATGGGCATTTGGGATTTCTTCCACAAAAGATGTATCAACACCCAATACTTTGCCTTTATTTCCTGCCAGTTCAGTGGCAACTTGTGTCCATCCTCCAGGTGAACATCCAAGATCAAGAACATAAAAACCAGGACCGATTATTCTGTATGATTTATTTAATTCTTTTAGTTTGTATGCAGCTCTACTTCTATATCCTTCTTGATGAGCTAGTTTTCTGTAAAAATCTCGCCTTGCATCAATTAATTTCATTTCTTTGGTTTTTTGACATTAGTAAATTCGGTTATGACCCATTGTTCAATTAACGGACAGGTTCTTGGACTTATTTCTCCCTCTAAGGTACATTTTGATTCCACTGGACAGATCAAACATGGTGCAGCCTCAATTGATTCTGTACTTACTGGTGCATGAGCAATTTTCAATTTGTATGTCCAACGGCCATTTTCTAAAACTTTTTCTCGCTTTATCATATTTTGTCTCTCAAGTTTTAGAGCTAGTCTAGAACCATCTCTGCTGGTTAGTTTCATCTTTTTCCACAGATCACTTTGGAATATTCCTTCATCACCGCTTTTTGTTACAATATTACGAACATTAGCAGTAAGCTTTTCCATGTCTAGTCCTTCAATCTCAAAGTTTTCTAATTCTTTATCAGAGATTTCTTCAAATTCATCTTCTTCAGGTTCTTTTTTAGCGACTGATTTCTTTTCAGTTAATTGTTTTTTGGCAACCAATTTTTTCTTATCAGTAGTTTTCTTATCAGTAGTTTTCTTATCAGTAGTTTTCTTATCAGTAGTTTTCTTTTCTTCTATTTTTTTTGCAGATTTCTTCTCTTTCTTTTTAGCCATAAATATCACTTAATGGAACAATTACTCCCAGAGTATTTGGGTTCAAAGCAATATAATAACATAGCATTTGATTTATCGAACTTTAAAGTTGGCAGTGGACTTTATCGTGTTTTGATTGTTTTTGTCTTTCATTTCTGTCACAATTTCGTAATTGCCTGATTTCCCAATTATTTGTGAAAAGGTATCTTGAATTGGTAATGTCAAATTATTTTCTGCAAAGCATTGTGAAAAGTAGCCATTTTGTGCCACTACCTGATTTGGAGAGGTGTCAAGATCATAAATTGTGATATAGAGATCGCCGCAATCAAACGCAGTGTTATTGACTGCCACAGTAATGCTTACGGGGGTAAAGGTAGAATAAGAATTCACGAGGTTTTGAATTTTAATGTCATTGTCTCCTGTTTGGGTTGATGGATGAGCAACAAATTGCCACATGTTAATGTGTCTGTCTGGTTGTGCCAAAACATCTGATAAGACAAATGCACTAAAGGCTATTGATATTATTACTGGAAAAACAAAAACGAGCAAAGCTGTCTTTTGCACAGTCAATTTGTTATCTAACCATTTTCATTC
Organism: Nitrososphaerota archaeon; assembly: GCA_016201435.1. Taxonomy (GTDB): domain Archaea; phylum Thermoproteota; class Nitrososphaeria; order Nitrososphaerales; family Nitrosopumilaceae; genus TA-20. The sequence continues at coordinate 6,104 of JACQCT010000011.1, forward strand.
CCTTATATCTATTTAGTCGAAAAAATTAGTATGACAACAGATAACTTTGACGAATAAGTTAAATCATAGACAAGCCCATAGCCGCTAGATGCGACTTCGAAAATTTAGAGTACGTGCATTTCGTTGCATTCATGATTCTGGTGAAATAAAAGTTGGTGATTTGGCTGCTTTCATCGGAAGAAATGAGAGTGGAAAAACAACGATACTTGAAGCACTTACTTTACTCAACAAGGATTCCAAAGCTTCTGAATTAGATTTGTGTGACGAGATGACAGATGAGCTAAAATCAGAAGTAAGGTTAGCAGAAGGAGATTTTGAACTAAATGAAAACGAAATAAGGCTAATTCAGGAAAAGTTCCCAAACTTACAAGATATCAAGACCATAAAAATCTACAGAACCCAGACAAATCCAAGAGTACAATATGACTTTGGCGATGTAAAAATCAGTGGTGAGGCAAGTAAGAGATTAAACTCTTGGGAAAACTTTGTTGAGCGTATTGAAAACTTTGTATCTAATATCCCAAATCCCATTCGAATAAGAGTAGATATGAAGCTCTTGCAGAGCCATCCTCCAAGAACAAGAGACGCGTTTACTAATATGATGGCAGAATTCAACAATCAGATTTACCTATTAGCGTCAGAAGATAGGCAAGTAATTTTAGAATGGGAAAAAATATACAAAGATGTAGATAACATATATGACAATTTACTTGTAGGAACAACTGAACGCTCAGCGCTTGAAAATTTTATTGAAGACAAATTACATCCAAGGTTTGTTTATTTTTCAGATTACAAAAAGATCCTTGGAAATATCGATCTTAACGAGTTTTTAAAAGAAACAAAAGGCATACGGCCAAAGGGATTAGAATACATTGAGGAATTTGACAAGGCCGAAACAGTCAAGAATTTATTTTATTTAGCAGAACTTGATGCAAATAAACTAGAAGAAGTAGCAAACACTCCTTCAAGATTGATAAAACTTTTGCACACTACAAGTAGGAAGCTAAGTGAGAGATTAAATCCTGCATGGAAAGGTGATCCGATTCATGTTGAGCTTAGATATAATCCAGGAAACATATTGAGTGTTGTAATTTCTGATGTTCATAAAGATGGCATGGTAACAAACACTGGACTTTTGAACAGAAGAGCAGAAGGATTCAAGTGGACGTTTTCATTTATTGTGAACTTTGCTGCAGAAACACAAAGATCAGAATTAAAGGAAGCAATATTACTTCTTGACGAGCCTGCAAGAAATTTGCATCCAACTCAACAACGAGGAATTTCTGATTTATTAAAGAATCTTGCAGGGTCTAATCAGATTCTATATGCAACCCATTCTCCGTTTATGATATTTGATTATACTCCAGGAAACTTGCTTGTTGTAGAACTTGATAAGAGAAAACATCTTAGTCACATCTATTACGATTATTGGAATGCCGATGACCAAACACTTACTCCAATTCTTTATGGATTATCTAGGGGTCTTGTAGAATCAATTATTGATAGAGAAATCGGATATAATTCAAGACCTGTCATTATTGTAGAAACAATGACTGATTCTATGTATCTAAATGCTTTTGATAGGTTCTTAAAAGATCCTAACCTTTCGATGAACCCATTGAACATAGTTCCAGCATACAATAAAAATTCAGTTTTACCACTTGCCATATTTTACAGAAACCATGGTTACAACACATTTGTGCTTCTAGATAACACGGATCAGTCACGTCAGATTTCTACATTATTGCAAACAAATGGTTTCAAAGCAGTTCAGATGATATTTTTTGAACTTGGTGGTCAGCCAAGACAGGCAATAGAGGATCTCATAGTAGATGAAGATTATCTCCATGCTGTCAATCAAACATATGAAATCAAACTAAGAAAGGAAGGATATACCAATCTAACTAGGGAAGATCTTGTAGCAAAAGGTAAAAAGAGCATAATAGACAATCTAAGTGAGATCTGGAGAGAAAATCAATATCTGGGTTGGGAGAAATTTGACCGTGAGGATATTTGTAGATACATATGTGAAAAAATCGCACTTGAAGAAACTGAATTTTTGTCTGATAAAACAAAGGACCAATTCAGATCAATATACAGACTAATTGCTGAGCGAATAAGACAAAACCAGAATATTGTTTCTGAGACTACCATTCCACATAAAAGATAATTTTTCAAAAAATAGCTAGAATTTGTACTTTACTCATCTATGCAACTATTCTAAATGCAAAAAAAAGTACTGACATGAATAAAAGCTGGTTAAGGTTTAATTTGGAGAAAGATTTTGTTTTGTTATGAAATATACGCCAATTAGGGCAATTCTTCTTTTAGTTTTACTTGTATCTAGTTCATTTACTTCATTATTTTTCACAGAAGCACATGCTATAACTAATCTTGTTACAGTAACTGCCTCAAATAACGATATGACAACAATTTTGAAATTTACTAATAATGCTGGAGACAATTCTGACATTAGTTCTGTGATTTTGCAAATTGGTCAAGGAGTTAATTTCAAGTCGTTTAAGACAGACAGTGGTTGGTTTGGCATAAAAAGTTCTGTCAACACATTGACCTTTACTTCTACAAACCCAATAAAAGCAGGACAATCAGCAAATTTCATTATTAAAACGGATCAATCGAATCCTGACATAACGTGGAAAGCATTAGATATAAAAAACAATGAGCTTGGTTCAGGAGAGATTGGTGCTGCATCAAACGTAACTCCACCTACAAATGTAACTCCACCTGCCAATCATCCCGGAATATTGGATGGCTCAAGTTTTAGAATTATTCCTTCCACACCAAGTCCTGGCATTAATGTACGTGTTGTTGGTCAAAGCTTTTCATCTAATGCAAATCTTGATTTGTATATTGGGAATAACAAGATTGATTCCTTTATAATTAGTAATGGTAATTTTATAGTAACTACAAGAATTCCAGATGATCAACCAACTGGTAGTGTAAGTTTCTTTGTCAAAGATCAAAGTGGTAATTCAAAAACATTTAGCACTATAATTCAACCAGTACATCAAAGAGCCAACACCATTAATCAGAATATACCATTAACTATCGTTGCCGATTCAATATACCACCGAGGAGAAACAAAGACACTCTCTGGAACTGCAACTCCTGGGAGTACTTTAACTATAACAGTTCTAGATTCAAATGGTAATACGGCTACAACTTTTACAACAACTGCCGATAAAAACGGTCATTATTCTTATACTACTACAGTTCCCATTGATGCACCTTTTGGAGAATATACTGTTGTAGTTTCTGATGGCAAAAACAAAGTGTCTAAAGGTCACAACATAGTAACAACTCATCAGATAATACTTTCAACATCACAACAAGAAGTTGATCCGGGTAAAACCATAGTAATTAATGGTACGTCTATTTCCAATCAACCCGTAGTACTTAGAATTGATGATCCTACCGGGAATCAGATCTTCGCAAAGGATATCAATGTTACATCTGATGGAAAATTGGCAATAGCATATCCAGTTGATGTTGGAGCAGTAAAGGGCACTTACATAATAACAGCCTCACAAGGAGTTGACGAAGTTATTATCTACTTTGGAGTTGGTGAACCTCCAGTGCCACAGCTTACACTTTCAATGAACAAACTAAACTATCAAAACTCAGAGAAGCCTATTATCAGCGTAGCAGGTCCACCCACTTCAACTCTTAATTTAGTGATTGTAGATCCATCTGGCAAACAAAAGTTTTCAGATACTGTTTTGTTAGGACCTGATGGATTTGTTGCTTATTCCTTTAATGTCACATCATACACAACTGGAATATATTCAGCCGTAATTACTAGAGGAAATGATAAGGCAACGGCAAATTTTGCAATTGGTCTTCCAACTGGCTGTGGAACAATAACGATGCACACTGTAAAGGACGCATATCTCTTAGGAGACAACATCATAACACTAGGTAAGTCTAACCCAAATTGTATAATCAGAGTCACACTTTCTGACCCCAATGGTGCTATTGTCAAATCTGAGGAGACATTCAGTGACAAAGCAGGAATCTTTTCCTCAATAGATTTTAGAATTCCTAGTGATGGCACTACAGGAACTTGGAAGCTTGAGGCGTCAAGCGGTGTTAATCATACAAGTCTTACTATTACAGTAAAATCAGGTCATGAAGGAATAAGTGTTACTCTTGACAGAATTCCGCCAATTTATGTCAGAGGTGACATTGTCACGATTTCCGGCACTGGTGCTGGTAATGATGCTAACGTAATCATCAATGTGCTTGGTACTAACAGCACCCAACTTGTATCTCTTAACATATCATCAACAAATATAGGAGCTTTTAGTACAGTATGGAAGATACCTCTCAGTTTCAGTCCGGGGTCTTATACAATTCAAGTGAAATCTGCAACAGGTATAGCAACTACAAACATAAGCATCCAATAATAAGATTTTTTTAATTAGAAATATTTTTTATATCCACCTAGTGCCAGTCATATTGTGAATCTTAAAGAAAAAATTGCAGAAATACCAGATTTTCCTAAAAAAGGAATTTTGTTTCGTGATATCAGTCCTCTGCTAAGAGATCCATCAGCTCTCTCACTAGTGGTGGATGAATTTGCTAAACTTTACCATACAAATGAGATCGATTTAATTGCAGGAATTGAGTCAAGAGGTTTTCCCCTAGCTTGTGCACTTGCATTAAGATATAACAAAGGAATGATAATGATACGCAAGCAAGGAAAATTACCGGGAGCCACTAAGAAAATTTCATACGACATAGAATATGGAAGTGCTACAATGGAAATTCAAAATGATGCTATAAAAAAAGGACAAAGAGTCCTCATTTGTGACGATCTACTGGCTACTGGTGGAACAGCAAAAGCTGCAGCTAAACTAGTTGAGAAAATCGGCGGTGCCGTAACTGGATTTGCGTTCATAATAGAATTAACGGATCTAAAAGGTTCAAAAGAAATTAAAAGTTACAGACATGAATCGTTAGTGAAATACTAATGGAACAAGCAGAAATAGGTATATTTGGCGGAACCGGAATTTATGACTCTGGTCTCCTGACTGAAAGCAAAGAAATTACTATTGATACTCCATTTGGAAAGACGTCAGATTCTATAACAGTAGGACTTTTCAAAGGAAAAAAAGTTGCATTTATGCCGCGACATGGAAGAAAGCATACAATTCCACCTCATTTAATCAATTTCAGGGCTAACATTTGGGCTTTCAAAGAAATGGGCATAAAGAGAATAGTTGCACCTTCCGCAGTGGGAAGTCTAAAACCAGATCTCAAACCAGGAGATTTTGTTTTACCATCACAATTTATTGATTTTACAAAGTCAAGAAAGTATTCTTTTTTTGAGGGAGAGAAGGTAGTTCACATATCTGTTGCAGATCCTTTTTGCCCAGAACTTCAAGATGCAATAAGCAAAGCTGCAGACAGAATAAATCTAAAGATTCATAAAAATTGCACATATGTTTGCATAGAAGGACCAAGATTTTCAACACGCGCTGAATCAAAATTCTATAAAGAAGTAATAGGGGCTGACATCATAGGCATGACTTTGGTACCAGAATGTCAGCTTGCTAGGGAAGCTCAAATATGCTATGCTTCAATTTCAACTGTCACAGATTTTGATGTATGGGCTGATAAGCCAGTAACCGCAAAAGAAGTTTTGGAAACATTATCAAAAAATGTTGAAACTACAAAGAAAATTCTCACTATTATTCCTGACTTAATACCGCCACAAAGAAATTGCTCTTGTGAAAAGGCACTAACAGAAGCTCAGTTTTAACTGTCGGCAAAAGTTTCTTTTTTGAGTCCTTCTGGCAAAGTAATATCTCCACGAACCAATTTTTGTTGAAGTTCGTTAATCACTTCATCTACATTGTAACCTAATTTGGTAATTGCTTTCTGAGTAGATTTAGGGATTTTTGCTCCAATATTATGGCCTCCAATTCTTCCAAAGGCAATAGCATTGAATCTAAATGAATAGAGTTCATCAAGGGTAAAAATACCTGTAATTTTAGCAGCTATCTGACTTCCATGAACATTGTTGATATGAATCCTGATATTCATGAATAAACCCTAAATTTCAATTGCCTTGTTAACAGAGTTTTCTATAAGAAAGTTCCAGTGTTTTTCATCCTGAATCTTAAAGTCATTTACTTTGAGCTTTATTACTTTCTCATCCAGACATTCATGCTGGATCTCATCATCTTTTCTAAGCTTTACAAGCTTCCATTTTTCTTTATGTTTTTTTAAATTACATAAAAGAACTGCCCATTTTTGATCTTTGTCTATTTTTGGCATTCCTACATAATCTACTATATTTTCAATTCCTAGTTGTTTTTCTTCACAGAATATTTTTTTACATTTAACGCACCGCCAGACATCAACCGAGCCAATTGTTCTTTTTTCATAATTTATGTTTGTAACACCAAAATAAACTATTTCATGTTTACATGTCTCTTGATCTGTTGACATTGTTTCTTCTCCAGATATGGTTCTATTTAGTTCTTGCATCATCATATGGCTTTTCTAAAACAATTGATATGTTATCTACAAGTGCATTTTTTTTAAATTGAATGTTTTCTCTTTGGCACATACGTCTGTACATATTTACAACTGCAAATCTTGGATGTGTTGATTCGAATTCTGTTGTTGTTATATCAATAAAACCACCAAGTTCGACTAGACTATGTGCAGCTTCTAGTGCTACTGAACTAGATATTTCTAATTTTTTTGCAATAGCTTCAGCTGACATTTTGCCATTTTTTATAACCAAAACAAACACTTTTGTTTGAGTTGGTGAAAGTTTAAGCTCCGAAACAAGTTTTTCTTCAACATTATTCAAATTCACACTCATAACGTCTGAGAAAATCATGATATAATTAAAGATGAGGCATGCATTGTATCGTTGGAATTAAATATTAAACTAAAGCAATTCGAGTATGAGGTTAATCATAGGCATCACGGGTAGCTCGGGCATCCTTTATGGGATAAGAATGCTTGAAGTTCTAAGGAAGTGCAATGTTGAAATTCATTTAATCATGACAGAGTGGGCGAAAAAATGTCTTGTTTTAGAGACAGAGTATGATTTCAAATATGTGAGATCTCTTGCAGATCATTATTCTGATGACTCTAATATGGCCGCAAGTGTTTCAAGTGGAACCCACAAAACGGATGGAATGATTGTAATTCCATGCAGTATGAAAACACTTTCAAGTATAGCAAATGGTTATGAAGAAACCTTGGTTGCAAGAGCAGCTGGAGTAACGATGAAAGAGTCAAGAAAATTGATACTTGTTCCACGTGAAACTCCAGTTACAAGTATCCATCTAGAAAATATGTTAAAACTTGCAAGGATAGGAGTGATCATTCTACCTGCAATGCCAGGATTCTACAATAGACCAAAAACAATAGATGATGTATTAAATCACATTGTTGGAAAATGTTTAGATCAATTTGATATCGATCATAGATTGTTCAAACGATGGGAAACTACCTAAAATATTTTATAAAGTATTTCATAATTTAATTAGAAATTAAATCAATAAGATAACTCAAGTCTAATAGGTTTACCAGATGTAAAAAATCAAAGATCCTTTATATTTGGTGTAATGATGGAATATACAGAAAACCTTGGCAAGCTACAAAAATAGATATTCAAATGACAAATCTCTTGATTTTATAATACCATTAATGGTGCTATTATTTCTTGGAGCAGTGTACATTATGTCTTTAAGAGCTTCAGATGGGTATGTCAGCTTTATTTTGATAGGCATTACAGCTGCCATTATGATTTACTGGGTGAGAGTGCTAAAGAAGATGACGAAGGATACACAGCCACAATATACTACGAAAGAGAGTGATACAAAGAATTGGGTATATGATTTGATAAAAGGAGATCAGGAATTAGTATTTGTAGCAGAAGTGCCTGGACCAGAAGATCAAGTTACAGTTAGATTGATTGATGGCATTTTATACATAAGGGGATCAAACAAATTTTCTAAAGAAGTTCCCATAGAAGCCACACCAGATATGGGAATTCATGATTTTAAGTACAGAAATGGAGTTCTCACACTAAGAATTAAAAAATTAGAGGCTCTTTGATAACTCTAATTTTTCTGGCAGATATTTATCAGTAATATTTGTCAGCCCGTATTTCGAAAAGGCTTCAAGTTCAGCTTTTCGTTTTAGTTTTAAGAACACTTCTAGTTGTGTCTTCCAATTTCCCTCTTGATAACGAGGATCCTTTTGCAAATCATATATTCTCTTAATGTCGGATTCAGTCATAGGTATTGTTGGAAGTTTGTATTTTTCAATATCTGTAGCCCATACACCAAGCCACTTTGCATCAGGAACTGTTAATTCTCTTAAATGGGCAGCGTTCGCAGATCCAGATTTTATTACCATAGCAATGTGTTCACCATATACATCGCCATCTGCCAATATTACAACTGGCAACCCAAGTTCTGTGTTGAGTCTTTTTAGAAGACTGCGGGTAGATCGTGGTGCCTGGCCTGCAGTATCAACTATTATTGCTTTGAATTTTTTGTGAACCTTTTCTTCCACAAATCTTGTAAAAAGACCACCTTTCTCTATTGCAATCACAAGCTCAGCGCTTGTATCTATTAATTCTGCACTGCTAAGGCTTGGTCCTATTAGATATCCATCAGGATGATCAGAAAGATTAACTCTCTTTCCCTCATATCCAGGTACAGTATATTCTATTGTCAGATCCCCAAAAACACTACTTCGTTCTTCAGGAAAAATATGAAAGTCTTCTCTAGGAAATGAGAGCAGGGCCTCAAGATCAACTATAATATTATCAGATTCTGGCTGATCCTCAAAATCAATTTCAAAAGCTTGTGATGAATAATAAATATCTCTCAAGGTAGAGGATTTTCCTTCTTTTACTAGTCTGTTTACAAAAAATGCAAGCCATGAAAGTTGTGTGTATGAACGAAGTTGTGACATGTTTCTTGCACTTCGAACTGCACTAGAATTGCCAAGAATGTATTGCCTTAATTTCTTATCATATACTATATTGCTAACAGATCTACTTGGAATTGAAAATTGTGGAAATTTACCATTCTCCAAATCATTATAAATTGTAAGGCCCTGATTTTTTAGGGTTAAAAGTAATTTTCCCTTTCTTGCTTCCGCAGTTTTAGCTGTTTTAGATTTGTTGTTCTTCAAGTTCACTTCCCTTCTTTATTAGTTGTTTATAATTTGGTTCTTTTTTGTTTGCAGAAAGCTCCGTTACAAATTGTGCAATAAGCGGAATGTATTTTGAATATAAATTGGCTCTTTTTTTTGCCATATCTGCCATTCCTTGTCTTGACATATGTACTGCCAATTTTCTTGCCAAATACTGTAATGCATTTTTAAGTTCACGTTCTATTTCAGGTCTGTCCGCAACATTTTCCTTTCCCACCGTTTTGTACGGAATTCTAGTAGAACAGATATGTGATACAATAACAAAAGGCGGATCGCCCTTAATCTTATAACGACTCCAATCCATTTCATTGACAATCTTAAGAACGACATCACTTCCTTCATCATAAAGAAGGGGAATACGGTTGGCAAAGCGATATACCTTGAGTCCTGCCGGTGGAATATCTCCTCCATATGCAACTCCCATCTCAACTACAAATGGAAATCCAGAGTAAGCAGAAGCACTTCGCTGAATAACAGACGCAAATTCTGGATTAAAAAATTTCATTATTCCTTTTGATAATGGTTCTTCTCCAAGTGGTGCAAGGCAACTTGGATCGGGGGACAGAAATTCTTCAAATTTTTGAAGTGCGTCAGCAAGTTTAACAAGTTCTTCATTGGTCATACTACCAATCCTTTTTTCAGACTTGAATTTGGCAAATTCGCAGAATTTATCTGCAGTTGTTGGTCCAACTCGTTGGAATCTTTTTGTCAAAAAGGAATGTAATGTGTCACCCTGTACGGTATTTGCCAGTTGTTTGTAATATGGACTCTCAGGATCTAATTCAATTACATGTGATTTAGATTCACCAAAATTCCAATATACAAGTTTTTTATTTGCAATATCAAGATCGTCTATACGAATTTTGCTTAATCCATCAAAATCTAAATTGAGAAATGACATCATTGCAACAACTGTTCGTACAGGCCTGGAAAGACCAGACCATTTTTTCTGTGCTCGTTCCATGATACCTTTTGAATTAAGATTTTTTTTCTGCAATCCAAGTTCACTTCGAACTTTTGTAATCATATTATTATCAACAATTGGTATTTGATAGTGTGTGTCTACTATCATTCTTCTAATTGTCTCTACATCAATGCCATGCGGATGTGGTTTTATTATAGTAGGGGGATGTGGCATTTCTTTTACAATTCTGGGAAAATGAGACTTTTCTCCTGAAGGATCTTCAAATGTTATAGAAGCATATGGCGTGATCAGAGATGTTTGCGATACATAATCACGAATTTTAGTTCCTGCCTTTGAATAGTCTCCCTCTAGAACAATGCTAACTGAAAGTCCAGTTTTTGAAGCTTCTTTTGTGGTATGTTTTTGTATAACGGGTTTATTTTTTTGTATATCAAGTAACATTACAAATTCGTCTTGTGTTTTTCCATCGGCACAACTTTTTACAATAACTGGCTTGTTTGTTGTAATCTGACCATACAGTATAGCCATTGTTGCTCCAAGTCCAAACATACCTCTGGCTTGTTTTAGTCCAAATTTTGAACCATAGAGAACAGTTCCAAATGCAAGAGGCACATGTTTTGGTTCAATACCAGGACCATTGTCTTTTACTGAAAGTATGTATGGTTTTGGATCAGGTTGTTCTGGATCTACTGCTTTAATGGATAGATGAATGTCTGGTAAAATTTTCTTTTGATCACATGCATCTAATGCATTTTCAACAAATTCTCTAACTGAGGTATATAGCGATCTTGTAGGATTACTAAAACCTGCAAGATCTCTATTTCTATAAAAAAACTCACTTGGTGAGATCTGGCTAAAGGTTTCCTTAGTCAAAGACATTTCCGTTCTCCCATAGTTGCATCCTTTCTAGTTTTTCTCTGCGTCTTGCTTCCTGTAAGTCGTTGTAAACTTTTCCATGTGTGCTTCCACTTGAAAGTGTAGTAATGGCATCTACTGCTGTTCTTAGGTGATTTCCTTCCCCAATTATTGCTACTGTACGTCCATAGACTGAGATACTTGCACCGCTAAGTTGTTCCATATTTTGTCTAACTCTACCACCCTCTCCAATTATTCTTGCTTTTATCCTTTCAATCTGGGAAGAAGATCTACCTCCAAATTCTCTTAAATCAATAACATGTAATGCATTTTCACCCTGTAAAAGTCGCATTGCTTTTTCAGGAGAAAATCCACGACCTATTGCCATAACAACTTCTTCAGCCTTAAAAGGAAGCATATCTTCTATTTTTCCTGTTCCTCTAATCGTTACTTCGCCTGTTTCGCTATCTATATCAATTGTAACTGAGCATATTTTTTCTATTTTTAATTTTACTTTTCCTGATTTACCAATTAATGCACCAATTCTATCAAGCGGAATAAGAATAACTTTTTCAAAACTCAATTCATTATCCTCGTAAGTATATCAGTTGGATTCTCTACTGTCAAACCTCTTTTAACAAAGAAATTAGTTATATTTTTAATATCTCTTTCAAGGAATTCTTTTGCATTTTGATGTCTTATATCAACTGAGGAACCAAAATCAAGTACAATCAAACCTTTCTCAGTTTTAAAGACGTTATATTCAGAGAAATCAGCATGTACTAGTTTAGCCTTGGTATAAAGATCTGAAATAATCGAAATTGATTGCTTATAGTCATCATAAGTGACTTCAGTTTCTACCAAGGTAGGTGCAGGCACTCCTCCTTTTCCTACAAATTCTAAAGCCAATACATTTTTTATCAGACTAACAGGTTTGACTGCTAGAATACCAGCCTTGACACATTGATTCAAATTTCGAAATTCCTTTTTGGCCCAAAGATCTACCATATTTCTGGTTCCTTTTTTTATACTTGAGAATCTTGGATCTCCTATAAGATATGGAAGTCTTTTTTTAAAATTAGTGGCAGTTACAAGATATATCTTTAGGGCAATATCTCTTCCAGAAGGATCCACTGCCCAATACACCTTAGATTCTTTACCAGATCCAATTGTTCCGTTAACATATGATATAATTCCAGAATTTATCATCTTTGATAAGATCATTATTGTGGTTTTGTCTAGAACGTCATCTACAACTTTATTTCTATCAAATACGCCTTTGTGTGATTTACCTCTTCTCTCATTTGCAAGAACTTTGAGATCAATTCGTTCTGTTAGTTTCTTTCCAAGTTCGTCTGACAACATCATAAATTGAATTTACCGTGTAAAATTAGTTACGAATATGCTAGAAGTCTTTTGGCAAATGACCGTTATTTTTCAACCAGTCAACTTGAGATAGAGTATATCTCCAAGTAATATCACCTTTCTCATCTGATTTGAAATCCCATGGTGCAATTGTAACAACATCATTATCACGTATCCAGATTTTTCTTTTTAGCTTTCCACGAATTCTACCCATTCGTGTTTTGTCATCAGTACATTTGACCAAAACATGATCACTACCTAAAAGTTTGATAACTCTACCAAGAAGTTCGTATTCCTCTGGTAATTTCATTTCTTTAAGTTCACTTTCGTTTAGAACTTTACGTTTTCCCACTATGATCAAAAAATGTTCCTCTCGAACGTATATAATTGTGGTGTTTTGTCAGAATTTAAAAACTAAGAGAAACGGAATGCCCTCAATTTCTTTTACACCATTTAAAGATCCTATTCCAATTTTGACAGATAAAGAAATAGTTTCTTTTCCTACCATGTTTATTATTGAACATGTTTTCAAAAGTTCTTCTGCTTCCTCCTTCTCAACAATTCGTTCTGCAAAATAACTTCGGCTAATGTTTAACGTTAAATCTGATTTTGTTAGAGTTCTTCCAACAAGATCTGCATCACAAATATTCAGCATCCTTTTTTGTTGATAAATATTTGTTCGTACTGCAAACGCCATTACGCATATGGGCCCTTAAGTGAGGATTTTGCACCACATGCTTCGCACACTAGGAAAGTGAGCCTGTTTGATTTTTCTACTCTAGTATCGGGGCTTTTGCAGGTCGGACATTCCAAATATTCTTTTACGTATCTTGTCAAAAGCATAGTAAAATCATGAGGATCTTTTTTCCCTACGAATACTGCTTTATCGCCAGCTACTTGAACTGGTGATGCAAACTCTTTTGAAAGATATTGGAGAACTTTTTCAGGATCCCTTCTTAGAAGTTTTGGAAAGTCAGCAAAGTTGCGGAAAAAGGTTCGATTACCTTGCCACATTATGTCAACTGGGGGAAGCTCAAACCTAGAACCAGTATCTTTTTTATTTTCAGAAATCTTATCCTGGATTTTTTTTAGGAGTTTTTCATATTCGCCTTTTGCCAATAACAGAACTTGCTGATGGCTACCTATATTGATTTAGTTTAAAAAAGAAGAAAATGGTCCCTAAGGCTTTCCTATTCGAAAAACGTTAGTACCACATTTTGGGCATGTGCCCTTTACTGCAGGTCGGCCGTTTTTTAGCTTAACTTCTTTTGGACCCGATATCTCGACTTTCTTCCTGCATTTTACACAATACGCTGTAGTCATTTCACATTTTTACGAATGAAGTTGTATTTAGGAAGACGATGTAAAAATTATTTCACTATACGCTGGAGGCTCATGAATTTTTACAATTTGCTTATTAGTTAAGATATATAGAAATTCTATAAAATGTTAGAATTTTTTGTTATTTCTAATGAGTAAATGATCCAACTTTCATAAATTAGCAAATTTGTGCCTAATGAGATGTAAAATTACGTTAGAATCAGTTATGCTTTTTAACCGTCATCGCATGACGAGGGAGGGATGGCAACAAAAAAAGGTATAATCCTTACTGCAATAATACTGGGCATAATCACTGCTGCCAGTTTTTCATTATGGTTAATTCCTCAACATGCAAATTCGGGGCCTCTCATTTCTGATTATCATGGTGAGTTAGAAAGTATCAAAGAAAGACACGGTATCATAATCAATGAGATTAGTGACGAACTGAATAACATGCTTGGTGGTTCTCTTTCTCCTGATGATTTTATAACAAGAGCCCAAACATCTTCCTCACAAGTAGATTCTCTCTTATCTGAAATAATAGAAAGTAGAGCACCTCAGGAATGGCGTGAGAGTTACCTCAATTATGGTGAAGCCCTAAAAAAATACAATGACTATCTAACAGAGACCATAGTCATCGCAAACAAGGTCAAAGGCAACGTCTCAATTAACGATCTTCAAGATGAACTACAAAAGTTGGACTCTGTGAAAAAGGAATCTGAAGCGTATGCAATAAAGGCTAATGAGACAAAACCATGAGATGGGTGATTTTTTGAGTCAAATTTTTTGATAACAATGGTTTGATGATGTATAAATTAGATTAATTAATAGGAAATACAATTTTTGTATATATCATGTCAATAAAAGAGACTAATCTACAAAAAAACACTATTGAGGGTAGGACCAACAGATTACTAGTAATTTGTGTTGACAGAGATGATGATATAGGTAAAGCAGGAGTTATCACACCAATTGTTGGTAGAAATGCATGTATTGATGCGGCACAAAGACTTGCATTAGAGGATCCTGAGGATGCTGATTCTAATTCAATTTTTGCAGCAGTAAAAACCTATGAAGATCTAGTAAGCAAGGGATATCAAGCAGAAGTAATTCTTGTTTCCGGTACAGAAAACAGAGGAGTCGAAGCTGATGAAAAAATAGTTTTACAAGTAAAATCAGTTATGGAAAAATATACTGCAAATGGAGCAGTCATTGTTTCTGATGGCGAAGATGACGAAAGTGTGATTCCAATAATTCAAAATGTGTTACCTATTGTTTCAGTTCGAAGAGTTGTCATGCGGGCTAGTAGAAGTGTAGAATACTCGTATGCTGTTTTTGGAAGATATTTGAAAGCAATTGCTTTTGATTCAAAATATTCAAAATTTTTCCTTGGAGTTCCTGGAATTTTGCTTTTGATTGGAGGGATTGCTACAGTACTTGGAATGACAAGAGAGATTTTTGCAGTTTTAGTAAGCATTCTTGGTGGTGCATTTCTAATCAGAGCTTTTGATGTGGACCGAGCTTGGTCACATTGGGTAAAGCCTACACCTGCAGGATTTATCAGAATATTCACAATGGTAACTGGAATACTTTTGATTCTAGTTTCAATACCTTCTGGATTAGGAGCTATTAATCCAGAGATAATTACGGCAAAAACCGACATATTGAAAATGGCCACAGATAAAGTAGTAGTTGGTACTTTTGTTTCTGGAATGCTACCATTTTTGTGGATGGGTGTAGGATCTATGTTCGGAGGATCATTGTTAAGTAGTTGGTTCAAAGGAAGCATAAGATCAATAACGGACATACTTAGAATTGTTGTTTTGATAACACTCTATCCTATTGTGTTACAGTTCACAACAATTATGACACATAATGAAAGTCCATTTACTCTACTCCCGCCTCTATTACTTGGACTAGCAGTAATACTGATATCTGCCTCACTCCTCTTCCGTAGATATAGAAGGAAGAAAGGCGGTGAAGTATTATCGGAATAAAAGAAAAGGCGCTTCATTTAGCTGGTTTTTATAAAGTCTATTCCAACAAGCTTGAAAAAGAAATCAGGAATGGGGTGATTCCAAATCACATTGCAATAATATTGGACGGTAATAGGAGATGGGCAAAAAGGAATTTGGTTCTAAAGATGGACGGTCATTTCAGTGGAGCTGATGCTGTTGAAAAATTATTAGACTGGTGCGAAGAACTTGATATAAAGATAATAACACTTTATGTTTTGTCCGAAGAGAATTTAGCTCGTGATGATGCTGAATTACATTATCTTTATGGTTTGATAAAGACAAGACTTGAAAAATTGTATAACGATCCTAGAATACACAAAAATCGTATGAGGATAAAAGCTATTGGGCGTGTTGAGATATTGCCAGAATTTCTAAAAGAAATTTTGAGTAGATTAGATGAGGCTACAAAGGATTATGATGATCATTATCTTAACATAGCTATAGCCTATGGTGGTCAGAACGAATTAGTAGATGCTGTAAAAAAAATTGCAGTTAAGATCAAAGAAGGTTCACTTGATGTAGATGCAATAAACAAAGACGTTATCGAATCCTGTCTTTATACATCACATCTTCCACAATCATCACCAGATATGATATTGAGGACCTCGGGAGAAAAGAGACTCAGTGGATTTTTAGTATGGCAAAGCGCTTACAGTGAGCTTGTTTTTATGGATGTATACTGGCCTGAATTTAGAAAGATAGATCTCATGAGAGCAATTAGAACATTCCAAAGAAGAGCGCGAAGATTAGGAAAGTAGTAGAAAAGAATACGTAGCTGAATTAATTGTCCTAAGTAATGATTGAGGAAAGATCAGCCGGGACAGTTTTATTTAGGGAGACTCCTTCTGGCAAGATGTATCTTCTTCTAAACTATCCTTCTGGTCATTGGGATTTTGTCAAGGGAAATATCGAGGAAGGGGAAACTCTAAAGGAGACAGTGATAAGAGAAATCAGAGAAGAAACAGGCATAACTGATGTGAGTTTTGTTGATGGTTTTGAGGATAAAGTAGAATATCATTATCAGCGTAATGGAGAATTAGTTCACAAAGAGGTTGTTTTCTTTCTTGCTAAAACAAATACCGCAGATGTTAAGATTTCACATGAGCATCAAGGATTTATCTGGCTTGGATATGATGACGCATTAAAGAAATTAACCTATAAGAATGCGCAAAATGTAATAAAAAAACTAAGAAACTAGACGCTAAGACTTAGTTCTTGAAGTTTTTTCGCTTCCAAAACAGGATCTTTTGCATTCAAAATTGTTCGTCCAACAATTAGATAATTTGCGCCAGACCGAATTGCATTGACTGGATCCCCACCTTGTGTACCAACTCCGGGAGAATAAATTTCACATCGTCCTTTTGAACTTTCGTAACATGATTTTATTATTTGTGGAACTGTTGCACCAACTACAATGCCATCTACTTTCATAGAACAAGACCATTTCAAAAATAATTCATTAATTTTTAATGTCTTTTTGTTCTCCAGTACGGTAAGACCATATCCTAATTTTGCACCAGGATGACTCATATGAACAAGTGTTATAATCCCATGATCATCTTTATGTGCAGATTCAATAAGACTTTGCAGATTTTCTGAGCCCATTATAGGATTTACGATTACAGCATCAAATCCTGCTTGCCACAATTTCTCAGTTGCAATTTTATTTGTATTTCCAATATCATTTAATTTTATATCTGCAATAGTTTGTAAGCCTGCATCATGAGCAACACGGTTTATTTTTGTAAGACTTTTCGTTCCAAGTGGTAAGATCAAATGAAAATTAAATTTTATCGCACATAGAAACTTGTTTAGTGTTTTTATGTTTTTTATTGTATTGCTTTCTAGTTTTTGAACAGATAGGTTTTCCAAATCGTTTGCCAATATGATTCTGCTTTTACCAGATGCAGATTCTCTTATTCTTGTTCTATAATCAGTCATAATTTAACTAGAGGATGTTTATCTTTTAGTTTTATTACTTTAAGGTAGGAATAACCGTGTTCCGTTATAGCACTTACAAAAGTAGGTTCCAATCCATCCTTACTTGAATATTTCAAAAAGGGTTTCATTGGTTCGCTATCTAATTTGACATGACAGAAATATGATACTTCATCTGATTCATTAAAATTCATAAATACGCCTATCATCCAATTTGCTCCATTTTGAAAAACAAAGAGCGGGAAAGGGGCTTCTTCAAATCCATAGCTTAGCTTTATCAGACTTGTAATGTCTTCAAGCTCAAGCGGTTCATAAGTTACTTCTAATTCTTTGTTTGTTTCTGGTTTTAGAGATGGAGGTAATGATTTTACTCTAACAATTGGTGAATAAAGATATGTAGGATTTGTGATGGTATTAACAATCTCAGAATCTTCTTTTCCTCCCTTAAAACCATATGAGAGATAATGACCAATCTTATCTATTGGAGTAAAATAGATTACTGGTTTTTCTTTAAGAAGATCCATTTGGACAGAAATAACATGTTGACCATCAAGATCAAATGAAAAAGATGTGCGAGGAACTCTTTCAAACGCACACACTAGTCTTGAAAATTCGATTATATCAGCAACTTGAATGTAATGCGGTAGTTTTATCACATATTTCTTGAAAAAAATACCCCATTAAAAGGTAGTTAGTTACTATTACAATCTTTATGACTCTCGTAGATCAATTATATCATTCACGTCTGGGCCAGTACCAATAAGAGTGACTGGCACCTTAAGTTGATCTTCGATTGATTTGATGAAATATTTTGCTGGTGAACTAAGATCCAAAAAAGATTGCATGTGTCCACATTCAGGAAAAATTACGTCAAGCTTGGTTATAGCAATTTGAGTTGCGCTGTTAAGCATGATTGCCCTTTTTGCAAGTTCAAAATCAAATTCAGCAGCTCTTCTTTGTCTGCCAGTTACCGTTCCAATTTCTTGCCATCCTTTTGTAGTTGTTTGTTCTGGAGAAAGTTCGTTCTTTAAAGGACCTGTACCAACTCTAGTTACATAAGCCTTGAAAACCACCATTACATCGGTTACGTTCTTTGGTCCAAGTCCAATATCAGAACATATTCCTGATGCAGTAACATCCTTTGATGTAACATGTGGGTATGTTCCATGCCATAGTGAAAGAAATGTCCCTTGTGTTCCTTCAACGAGAATGTTCTCGTTTTGTTGTAAAGCATAGTTAATGGCATTAGGCACATCTTCAAGATAAAGTGCTAGGGAATCGATATCTTTGGCAAGTTTTAGCGTTCTCATTGCCCTATCTGCATTAGCAGGTCCAGTACCTGAACCAGTACTACCAATTGATTCTTTCAACCTACCTTGAGAGTCAGCTGCTTTATGGGATTCTTCAATAATTCCACATTGAAAATCTACAAATGATCTATCAGATACCCCAAACTCTTCTATTTCTTTTAAAAGAATTTCTGGACTTACCACGACTCCAGGTCCAATAAGAAGTCTAGTATTTTTATTCAAAAATGCACTTGGCAACATTCTTACTTTGTATTTTTTATTATCATATTCAATTGTGTGACCAGCATTTGGACCTGCACCTCCCCTTACAGCAATCACAGGATTATCTTTCATTGCAAGATAGGAAATTATCTTACCTTTCCCTTCGTCTCCATAAAATCCACCCACAATAACTGTTGAAGGCATACAAGGAAAACATAGCTGGACATATTTAAGCCAAATTATACCAATACAATTTTAACAAAGTGAGTCAGTGCAATTTTGTTGTCAGAGCCAAACTATGCTGGAA
>JACQCT010000045.1 GCA_016201435.1 Nitrososphaerota archaeon
CAAATTTATTCAATGACAAAACATTCCTTTAAATTGCTATTCTTTATGGTTTTTAGCAAGCTCCTGTGGTGTAGTCCGGCTAAGCATACCGCCCTCTCAAGGCGGTGATCCCGGGTTCAAATCCCGGCGGGAGCATTTTATCATTTTAAAACGATTCAAAACTTTTTATTTGAAAATAATTCTAAGTTAAAAAAAGTAAAATAAGCATATTTCAGCTTAAAATCTACGTTCGCCACGGTGTTTTGGTAAACATTCGCGACAATATACCGGTCTTCCTTCTTTTGGTTGGAATGGGACTTGGGTTTCTTTTTTGCAATCCGCACAAGTGGCAGGATACATTTTTCTGTCTGCGTCCATGACTTTTGGGATTTTTATCCACATAATAACCAATAGTTATTCATCTAAAGCCCCCAATGGCATTTTGTGTAGCAAATACAGTCTAAAATACTGGCAAATGCATCTTATTTCGATGGTTGGCCCCCCAGATGGCGGTTTTGGTTTTGATGGTGCAAAAAAATATTCTACTTTAGAAAATACCAATGCCATATGCGTGCAGTGCCAAGCAGGTCAACATACCAAATGTCTTGCTAAGAATGATTCTAGCACAACATGTGACTGTGAACGATGTCTGCTTGATTAATTTGCAAAGAAACTTGTAGGATACAAATTTTTATGATATTGTAAAACAACCGAACCATCAGAATATTCCACAACTGAGAGTCCTCTTATGGAGAAAACCTCATTTGAAAATTCAGATGCAAGTTTTTGTGGCATGTCAAGTATTGCCTTGTATACATAACCATATTCAGTTGGACAGGTAATTGTCATGGATTGACCGCTTCCATATGCAAGACAGTTGTCAAAAGAACCACTAGGTAAATTATCATTGTTTTGTGGCAATGATTGTGGAATGGTAGTTTTGATTGTCTGAACTTCACTTGTCTGACTTTGAAAAAAATCAAAATAATTAGCAGTTACAAATCCTAAGACAAAAAAGCCAACAATTCCAAATACTAAAAGCGCATTTCGTAAAGGATGTGTTTTTTCTGATTTTTGATGGATTTCTTTTTTCGTACTAGACATGGGAGCAATGACATTAATCTTCATTCCATTTCTTGTCTGCAATGATTCCACATACAGGCAGTTAGGATGGGTTTGTTCCTGTGTTTTAAAACCGCAAATATTGCAAATTCGTTGTGTCATCTTCCTACAACTTGGACATAGTGAACAGTTTACGAGTGTTCCACCACAAGTTCTACATGATTCATCAGGCATTAGCAACCAAAATTTGTAATGATAATTAAGCAATACTGAGAATTGATACTAATGATTCATACTAAAAATTTAAATTCAACAATTGTAAAGCCAGATAAAATTTTTGTCCGATAATTGCAGAAGAACTATCAATTTACAGCAATTTGGGTTTGTAGTACATGTGTGAGAGGAATGCCAGATGTCAAACTATCCCACACATACACCTGTATAGTATATTGTCCTTGTTCTTTTGGAATCCATACCTGTGATGCAGTAAATGATTGATTAGAAACCATAGATGCAGAAAATCCCTCAAGATATTCGGTTGCACTATCTTTGTTCATTACTTGTATAAGATATGTGAATTTTTGTTCAGATGTAGCGTGATTTGTGAGTGTTGATTCTATTCCAATTTGCTGGCCAACTTGAAAGCTAGTCAACTCCTGTCCAGTAGTATTAACCATTTTAGGAGCCGTCAATGTAATGTCACCAAATGCTCTTGGTGCATTTGGTGTAACAGATATGATTAGTGGAAATAATGTAATGGCTAGATAAATTGGCTTCATTAACGCTACCGTATTACGTTTACTATAAAATATTTACTATACATTTATTTGCATAGATAAAAAACCAATTCAGACAGTTATCTTTCTTATGACAATCTCGTGTCCTTCATGTACATGAGAAGAATGATTTACTTTTATTATTTCACCCATCTTCAAGTCTGAGAAATATTTTTCGTTATATCTTCCCAAAGTTTTCTTGCAATTAAAACAGTATATTTCTTTAAACTCCACATTAGACATTAAAATCCCACAATATTTTAAGATAAAGTCAAAATTCTATGGGTGAAATGCCTGGCTGATCCTTGTTTTCATGGAATTGTATTTTTGAGATCTTGTAGTAAATTACTTCCCCACGCCTTTCGATTACAGCAAGGACGGGCTCTTTACCCATCGTAGTTATCTGTTCTATTTGTTTTTGTAGCAACCCCATTTTTTGGCGTCTTCCCTCGTTTAGTCCAAATACAACATATTTTGCTGCCTTTTCACCAAATTGACCTCTCTCATATACCCTAAAATCAGAACCAAATCCAAATCCATCTTTTGCGATATAACCTCTGGACCTCAAATCGCGATAGATCAGAAATTTTGTAAGTGCATCAATGTCATATTTTACACATTCTTGCATCATAGAATCAAAGTTAACTTGAACTTTTCCTTTCAGTAGTTTGAGATCACCAGTATACAAGAGATAAAGAGATTCAAATGGTTTGAGAAAAAACTTTTTTTTTATTATTTCTCCAAAGCCTTTCTGTTCTAAACTATGTTGCATGTTTTTATCAATAATCATAGTATTATCCTTGACCAATATTCCTTCAACTTTGGACTCGATATCAGACATCTATTTCATGATAGAGCATTGGCAATATAACATTACGTACAATAGTTCTCTAAAATAAAGTACAAATCAAAACAATCTAGAAAATCAAACAATTATCAAATTACGGAAAACTAATAACTACTTTTGGTTTAATTTACCACATATCATGTCAAATCATAAAATAATTTATGTGCTAATAGGAATAATCGCGGTTGCAATTTTTAACAATTATCTTCTATATCAAAAAACACAACTACTAGAACAGGCAGCAGATTATTACAAAAATCAAAATAATGAAAATTTAGAAAAACTTTCAAAAATTACTCTTGCACCAAAACAAACATCGATATCTCCTTTACCTAATAACCAAACCATAACTCAAACAGTATCACATACCAGTAATTACACCTCTAGTGAATCCATAGAAGCTGTTGCAGTAAAACCAGTATTAGAAAACGATGGCATTTTTGAAACCACTACCTATCAGGGCATTGTAATGAAAATTATTGTAGAAATTCGAGATGGTTCTGGTCTCGTATTGGTTAACACAGCCATTCCCACAGGAGTAGATTTTCAAACCTCAGCTAAAACAGCAGTCATGGTAGCCCAAAAAATCACCAATATAGATCTGTCAAAGAAGGACGTGATTTTTTCCATATCTTCTGAAAACAATCAAGAACTACAAGCAGTCGATGGAGGAAGTGCAGGCGGTGCAATGACAGTATTGCTGTCATCTGAGATTTTGGGAAAGACACTGAATGATAAAGTGTTAATGACTGGAACAATACAAGATGATGGTACAATTGGAAAAATTGGTGGAGCTGCAGAAAAGGCTGATGCAGCAGGCAAATACGGAGCTAAAATATTTCTTGTTCCACAAGGACAGGCAACAGTTGAGATCCAATCATGTGATGAAAAAATAGAAGGAGTATTCACCTATAGATCCTGTACAGCACAAGAAAAACCACTTTCCCCAATAATTGAAAAGCAATACGGAATGAAAGTCATTGAAGTTAATAACATAGAAAATGCACTTTCTTATTTCAATTCTACAACCTAATCTCAGATTTTGTTATTGTATGATTTTGCAACTCAAATGCAATCTCACGGTTAAAATATGGGCGTCCAATAATCAATCAAAAGTGTAGTTATGCACGGCGCAAATTATAGAACCGGTAACGGTCAACCATATACAAGGAAAGAGTACATCAAGGGTAAACCTCAGATAAAAATAGCAAAGTTCTCTGGAGGAAAAAGAGACGATTATGATTATTGCGTACAACTTTGTTCAAATGAGAAAATGCAGATAAGACATATGGCAATAGAATCCGCAAGACTATCGGCAAACAAAAAAATTGAACAGGTAGCAGGCGAAATAGGTTATTTCTCACAATTACGGGTGTACCCACACATATTGTTAAGAGAAAATAAGATGATTGCAACTGCAGGTGCAGATAGGTTGCAGGAAGGTATGAGAGGAGCCTTTGGTAAAGCAGTTAGTCTAGCTGCACGAGTTGACAAGGGTCAAGTCATCATGGAAGCATTTGTGAAAAAGGAACACCTAGAATTTGCAAAAAAAGCACTGCACGGAGCATGTGTAAAATTACCCATAACACCAACAATAAAGGTAATAAAAATAATACCAATCAAACCTGCATCAGCTTAATTTTAGTGCGCTAAGAATATCTTTTTGTCTTTTATCAAGAATAGCTACGAATTCAGAAAATTCTTCAGCTGTAGGATTTCGTTTCAGAATTCTTCTACACTGATAATAAAATGAGTTGTATAATCGTCCTATTGCAATTCCGTAACCAAACGAATCAGAATGTGTTTCTAATTCTTTTAATGAATTAATTATTTGTGAAATTTCGTCAGATTTTTCTGCAACCTCTTTGATCTTTTGATTTATTTTTTCTTCTACCTTATGATCCACGTTTTATCTAGAAATATGAAGTTAAAAAATAGTGTTACCAAACAGTACGCTTTAATAGACTAGAATTTTCTAAATCGATTGAGCGGTTGTAGTACAGCTTGGTTAATATGCGGGATTGCCAATTCCGCGACCCGGGTTCAAATCCCGGCAGAGCTTCAAAGAATTCAAAGCAATCATTGGCATATAACAATAGTTTTTCAACTACACCTCCTTGTGAAAAATTCAAAGACACGTCTACGAACACATGACCCAAATCATCCTGAAGTATATTCAAATTTGTTTCCACAGAAACGGGTTTGCCAGCAATTATTTTCATGATATCATCAAATCGTTTTTCTTCAAGAATGATGCAAGGCGCCTTGATTTCATTGTAATCAAATATGGTGACGTCTTTGTGTGTTCTTGCCAAAAGGCGCTCAAATTCATTGCTTGACATTATTTTTGTTGCATCTTCCTATAAAAAAAAGATTACACTTTATTAAATGATATTTACTGTTCTTGCAAGCGTCTGTATTTTTTCGTTGTCAGAGGAACCAATCTTGCGATCAATATACCTGTTGTTAAAATAAAGAAGATCTACCATCTTAGATTTGTCAACATTAATTATGATTGTAGATTCAGAGCTTGGAAGATTAGAGTTTGTAAGTATTACAAGTTTGTCCACAAGTGCTGAAGATTTTGAAATATTTGAGATCTCTTCAAAGTTTTTGGCGTGATTTTCATTTATCACAACGGCTATTCCAATTTTTGAGCCATATGGATCTTGATAAATCACGTCAAGTGGTTGATTCTGTTTTTCCAATTTCCCGATGTTTCCCATTTCGTGTGCAAAATTAACAAGATTTGTAACTGCTCTCTTTAACTGCGTCCCAGTTGATTCATCCTCACATGTCCTTCTTATTGATATAAAATCAGATATTGGTACTGCCATTATACTTCCACGAACTTTTAGACCCGGGTATGTATGCTTTATTGTTTCATCTATGGCAGTTTCATCTATTTTTTCTAAATCAAGTTCTGCTGATTTTTCCATGGCGTGGTACAGTATGTTTATGATTGAACGCACACTACGAAACTCTGGAAATTCATCATATAGTACTCTAATTTTCTCATCCAGTTCGTCTTGTGTTTTTTGTGTGAATTTACCCTTTTTGTCATTGTGTTTAATGTATTCTAAGACAATTTCCAAAAGCTCTTCTTGAGAATTCGATCCTACAAGGTCTATCTTGTAGTTTGCCTTCTCTAATCTGTCAAAAACAGATGGGCTTTTGCCTTGAATCTCAGCATAACCTGAAGGTGTTGAGATAAGCAATACAATAGAAGCTGGAAGGTGCGCATTTATTATTCCCTTGACAAATTCGATAGAATCTGGATTTCCATCAAACTCATCAATTTCATAAAGAACAATCTTACTCAAGAATCTATGAGTTAGTTTTGAAATGGCTGCCATCATACCAAGCAATTCTTCAAGATTTGAAACAGTATCAAACGAATTTGTAATTATATTTCTGATTAAATTTGATTCATAATAATTAAACCACTGTACAAGAAATTTTTTTATATTTTCTACAGAAACAGATGCCTTGCCTGAAATTATCTCTTCTGCTTTTTGTTTTATTGTCAACCCAGATAGTTTATTCACAAAGGAATAATCAAGTGCTTTTTTAGCAGAATTATCTCCCTGCTCGGCTCTATCACGTATATACTCTACAAGTTTTGTTCGAAGCTGTACAAAAAATTCATTTTCAAATCCTTTGATAATTGCATTGTAAAGACTTGGTATGGTCTTTGGAGATATTGTGGATAAATCAAGAAACGTACAGACAGTATTATGTCTGCTTTGGAGGTTTTTGATATGTAACGCCAAATGTGTCTTACCAGATCCAACATCTTGGATCAATGTAATTACTCTAAAATCACCATCGTTTGAATCTCGTCCACCAACTTTGTTACATAATTCTTTGATACATTCTAAAATAGCTGATTTGGCTTCTTTGTGTCTTTTTCCTCCAAGAATTCTTGCATCCTTTTCTGTTGGAGTGGGGCTACTTGGGTACGGATTATTTTCTAATTGATATGCGTACATCAGATATTCCTCACATAACCGTGAACTAGTCCTCGCATGATAATTCCTTCTTGGCCACCTGATGATACTTCGTATCTTTCCTTGTGTCTTTCCACAAGTTCAGCTGCCATAGAGTAGAAGTTTTCTGGTGAGATTTTTTTAGAGTCACATATCTTTTTCCTTATATCTGAAAAAGGTGCCCATCCTATAGAAGTTGAAGATTCTGTCAAACGTTTGTCAAATTCAGCCTTAAAGTCACTTTCTTGACCTGCAACATTTTGTTGTGGTATTTTGTTTGCCCTATCTCCTATGTTATTAGCATATTCGTTACCTTTAGCCACCGAACGACTTTTTCCCATAGCCATATTGAGAACAATTTTGCATTTGGGATCATTTTGTGATAAATATGAAATATAGTTATCTCGTGTCCATACAAAATATGCCACCCCTTTTTTCTCAACAAAAATTTGTTCTGCATCTACTAAATTTTGTAAAATATAATCACAGTTCTTTCCAAAAGTTTTTTTCAATTCTGCCTTTTTGATTCCATTTAAACCGGCAGAAACTATTCTCTCAAGAACCCTCTCACTCATGCTATTAATTTCTTGAAATTTTATTTAATACCTAACATAGTCTCACCCAACAATTTAGTGAAAAATTCTTACCTATAGAGATACAGTAAAACAACGAGAGATTTCTAAACAATGAGACTATGAAATTGCCAAGATTTGAGATCATGTATATTATAAAGGAATTTTGATAATTAAACAAAGCAGAATGATGATTGGGTAGTCTGAGACACATGAAGAATTATACCTGGGGTATCTGACTGCTGTAAATAACATTATTTCTTATCCAAAAATCAGAATTTAATATTTCGAATATAGTTTAATCTTGTTTTGACTCCGAAGTTAAATGATGGTTTTGTGTTTACTCTTTTTCGAAGTTGAATCCATAGGTACCAACATGTTTGTTCTCTTTCATTCGTTTGTACCTATAGGCACGTTCTCCGAAATAGATTGCAATAGTTATTGCAAGAGCACTAGCTGCTGCCGCATATATCGCCCAACCAGCTTCTGCCATGTCTTACATAAGATATGCTGATATAATAATTAGCTGTTTTATGTAAATTTCATATGAAAATTATCATATTAAATGCTAATTTATATATATTATATTTCATAAAACTCTTTTTTATAAAATTTTTTATGTGTGAGTCATGACTCAACCCTGATCAGACTTACGAAGTTCAGCCTCAATTTCCATCAAACGTTTTACTCTTTCTTCAACAGGAGGATGTGTCGCAAAAAATCTCGCTATAGTTTGACCCGACATGGCTGGAATTATGAAAAATGCATTCATTCCCTCAATTCGTTTTAGTTCTGGTTTTGGAGCTACTTTTACCTCACCACTTATTTTCATTAATGCTCTTGAGAGAAACAGAGGCTGGCCTGTCATATATGCACCACCACTATCTGCAGCAAATTCTCGGTATCTGGATATAGCACGTATTATTATAAAACTCAGAAACCATACAATTGCGGCTACAATCAAAACCAAGAATATTCCTCCACCTTGCTGTTGTCTTCCTCCAGAACCATACCCATATCCACCCAACATTGCACCAAACATAGAAGATTGCATGACAAACCATGCAATAGTAGAAAATAGACTTGCCAGAGTGATAACCGTAACGTCTCGATGTTTGATATGAGTAAGCTCATGTGATAGTACTCCCTCTAGTTCGTCTTTTTCTAAAATTTTCATAAGACCTGTAGTTACCACAACCACTGAACTTTTTGGTCCCTTTCCTGTGGCAAATGAATTTGCCACTTCCATATTTACTACTCCTATTCTCGGTTTTGGAAGATTTGCTTTTACAACGAGTCTTTCAACAATTTCATGTAAAATAGGATATTCCTCTTTTGTGACTAGTTTAGTACCAGTACTCCAAAGAACTATCCTATCTGAAAAATACCATTGAGCCCCAATCATTAAACCGGCAATTACTGCCATTGGTAAGATACCTAATCCAAAATATAGTGCGATGAAGCTAAGAAATGCAAGATAGATTATTGCCAGAACTAGAAAACTAAATGTCATTCTTAACGTTAACTGAATATCTGTTTTGTGCATGATGAAAAGTAGGTTTTATCGATTTATAATTCGTCCGATTCAATTTCTGTAAGTAAATTTTCTGAAATCAAAGATTAATATCCAAATTTACATTCTTAGTACATGATGGAAAAATCAGATAAGGATTGGAAAAAACACTCACGCCAGAACAATTCGAAATCTGTAGAAACAAGGGTACAGAACCTCCATTTTCTGGAAAATACAATGATTGTAAGGAAAAAGGAATTTACAAATGTGTTTGTTGTGGAGTGGATCTGTTTAGTTCTGATACAAAGTTTGATTCAGGTACAGGATGGCCTAGTTTTTGGGAACCTATCAAAAACAACGTGAAAAGCGAGACAGACACTCTATGGTATGTTAAGAATAGAGGTAACATGCAAAAATTGTAACGCTCATCTAGGTCATGTCTTTGACGATGAACCATTTACCTACAAACCAGGGCATTGTATCAATTCAGCTTCACTCAAACTTGAGAAGAGTTAAGTTGTTTTCTGAAAGGTCATTCCAAAGTTACCCGAGTATTAATAGTACCGTACTGTACGGTATATTATGTTAACCTGTGAATACTGCCCCAAGCAGTTTATCGAAACCGCAACTGGTTTGGTTCAAAAAACATTCCATGAAGTACTTCATGATCCAGAACTAGTAAACAACTAATTCTGGTTCTTTTTTCTTCAAAACTCATCATTAAAAACGAACTTTTTTATCGGTTGACTTTGTTCTAATGTAAAGTGACAAAACATTCTAGTCGCAAAGGATCATCGAATGTTGGAAAAAAAGATTCAAGTTCTGATGTTTTAAAAAAAATGAGTTCTATTTCTGATGCGACAAAGACTTTGGCTACGGAAGTAAAATCAATGTCAAAAATTTTTGCAGAGAATCAAAAGATACTCATTTCGCTAAAAACTATGATAGATACAGTTGGCTCATCGTTAGAACAAATTCAACGATATTCAAGACAAGTAAACATCTTGGAAGAAGATACACAGAAATTGTTTACTGGATTAAGCCAGGTAAAAGCTCATTCTAATTTAATATCCAAAGTAAATGAACAGACAAACAAACTTCAAGATCAAGTCAACAAGATACGTGAAAAACAAGAATCGATGCCTGATGCTAACAAATTAATGCAGAGTGTTGCTGACAGTTTAGATTCAATTCGTAACAATACAAAAATGATAATGAATGTAGCTGAAAAAACAGAAAAGATAAGAGATGAAATTAAACAGGTAGCAGTAAAAACAGAAAATGTATCACACCTAGAAGAAAACATTGCAAACTTGAAAGTAAACATAGATTCAGTGGTCTCTAAAACAGAGCCTCTTCTCAATCTGAGTTCTGATATAAGAGACGTGGGAATAGAGCTTGGTTCACTAGTTAGAAAGACAGATTCTCTTGCAGCTTTAGGAGGAGACATTAGAAATATAGGAATGGAATTTGTCAATTTTAGGGAAAACATACTTGGAAAGACAAAACAAATAGATGAAAAAATGGCTGACTTGGCAGAAATGTTAAATAGCAATGTAGCCACGACATCAGAATTTCATAAAAAGACGAATGAAGTCTACAATGAACTACAAGATATTCGTAACATTACCCATAAGACATCCCAGAACACATCACGTGAAGTAATAGGGCTATTGCGCCTATCAGAGTTTCAATCAAGCGTACGTATGCATTCAGAGTCAAAATATGGAACTTTAGATGATCTTGAAAAAATGATTAATCAAACAGTAGACATGGTAAATCTATTCGATAGACTTTCTATTGAAGCTGAAAAGAAAATGCCAGTTCCACAAGAAGTAAAACAGTGGTCTGTAGCAAAAATACTGGATTGTGCAGATAGATGGGAAATTAGATTTACTGACGTGTTTAGACTTTTAATAAATCAGCTAGGCTCAGACCTTGTAAAAGAATCTTTGAGATTAGAACAGATCAGGGATTTATTTGGAATTCGTGCAGTTGATGAAGTAAGACACGAGTTTAATATCCAATAATTCTAAACTTCGTCAGCCGCTTCATAGGCTTTTAGTCGTTCTTTCTTTCGTTTTATTACCGCAAAAATTCCTATGATTGCCGCAATCCAAATGGAGCTAAATACAACGTTTGAGAAGCTTACGTACATGTATGGAATTGCATCAAGTAAATTGGAGTCAATTGCCTGAGCTTGAAAATGTACATCAATCATTCCAGTACTATAATCAGAAACACTTTGTGACGAAGTAGATATCTTATCTACTACAGATATCATAGTATCAAGGTCTTTTTGAATTAAACCAAAGTCAGTTGCGTCTGTTGGAAATATCCAAACTGGGTTACCATCTTTTGGCAAGAGCACTTTAAGAGTTCTGATTTCGGTCAATAGTTGTTGTGGATCAGATGTTGATTGGATTCTGGACAAAATTCCTCTTGATTCCTGCAAAGGATAAACAGAATTCTTGTATCCTTCAAATGCAACTACTACTCCAAATATAATAAACCCCATAATCCCAATCATTGCAAGTTTATAGTATCCGTTTGCCATTTTCTCTGCCTTTGTTACCTTGTGTAGTTTTTGCGATTTGCTCTTTTTAAATGTTGAATGTGATATGCTAAGGTATGAAATATAGAAGAATCCTAATGCTTGAATACCAAGTATTGGCATGAATACAGGATTATTTGAATAAATTGCTATAAAGATTGCAATGATTCCATAAATGCCAAAAAATATCTCAAGTAAAGTAGTTTTTGTAAAAGGCAGGTTATAGGCCTTGTCTCTCCAGTCATCTGTCTTGTTTACAATACCATATTTCGGAGTTCGTAGAAATTCATTTTTCTTTCCAAATAAGGCATCAAAGACAGCTACAGTATTGTTTACGGACATGCCAGCAGAATAAATTATTAGATAAAGATATGCTAGTGCTTTTGATTTCCAGCTACTTCCCCACAAGTCACGTATTATCATAAGATATCCTAAAGGTCCTATAGCAAAATATGCTGCAATTGTAAGTAGTGGGAGTGTACTGACAATGTAGATGTTAATTTTTGCTGCCAAAAGTATAGGCATTATAAGAAATTGTATGAGCATTAGAGGATGAACAATGTGTCTAGTTAATTGAACAAACGCTTGAATTTTTGTATCAATTGGAATTTTTTTAATTACAATATCTCCAAGTAATTTAACTGCGCATTGCATGGAACCTTTTGCCCACCTAAACTGCTGTCTTTTTGCTGCATTCATCTGTACTGGAAGCTCGGCATCTACAACAATTTCAGGCAAAAAGACACACTTCCATCCCTTCATTTGAGCACGATAGCTCAGATCTAAATCTTCAACAAGTGTTGCAGTGTGCCACCCACCAGAATCATCAATGCATTCTTTTCTCCAAATTCCTGCAGTACCATTGAAATTCATGAAAAGATGTGAATTACTCTTTGCTTTTTGTTCTATAAGAAAATGAAAGTCTAAGCTTAGGGCTTGGGCTTTTGTAAGTGCAGAGTATGCCTCATTTACATGACCCCACCTACATTGAACAAAGCCTATTTCAGGTTCACAGAAATAAGGTATTGCTTTTTTCAAAAACCAAGAAGGCGGAATAAAATCAGCATCAAATATTGCTACAAAACTTCCTTTGACATACTTCATTGCATTTCGAAGTGCACCAGCTTTGTAACCATTTCTTTTTTCCCTTCGTATATGCGAAATATCAAATCCTTTTTTTTGATAATCTACAACAAGATCTTCTAAAATGTCATAAGTATCATCATCCGAGTCATCCAGTACTTGAATATTCATTTTTTCTTTTGGATAATCCATAGAACATACTGCATTAACAAGTCTTGCTGCAACATATCTTTCATTATAAATTGGTAGTTGGATTGTAACTGTCGGTGTATCAGTTAGATCAGTTTTTTGTGATTTGTGTTTTTGTTTTGAAAGAAAAACAAGATAATAGAAATTGCATGTGTAGAACGTAATCAAAATGGCAATCCCTACGAACACACTGAACAGAAATTCTGTTAATGGGTTTGGGAAGGTATGTATTAACATAAACCCTACTCTGAGAAACTAAAAATTGTATTTATAGTTGTATGGATTTGAAGGAATTATCCTTTCTTTGATATTTTTATAGCTTGTACAGGACATACGTTTTCACACGCAAGACAGAATATGCAATCTGATTCTCTTGACATCAAGGGTTTCTTCTCTGAAGATGGATTTCCAAGAAATTCAGCCCATTCGTATACCTTTACTGGACATGCGTCAATACAAGCACCGTCGCCAATACAAATATCAAAATCAACAGAAACATACTCACCCCAAATACCTAATACCTCATTGCCCTTCCTTGGACCGAAGATCTTAATTTTATTTCCACTAGAAGTTGCAGTAAATGTCTCACTTACCTTTAGCTTTGTCTTAAATCCCACATCAATTGGACCAGACTTTGCTCCACTACTAACCTCTGGCTCTGCTTCTGTTTGTACAGTTTGTCCTGGAGGCGGTGAAGCTGGTTTTGGTTTTGGCTTTGCGTTTGGTACAATTTGTGCAAGAGGAGTCATCGCTTCCAATTCTTTCAAAGCCTCTTCTTGAGAAAGCTTCTTTGTCTTGATCAAGTGTTCTATCATTTTATCTGCAAGAACAGTATTACGCAGTATAGTGTCGATAATCATTTTTGCATTAGTATCTGCTTTTTTTCTATAATTTTTTACCCAAAGAGTATCACCATATTTTTCAACTGGATAAATTTGATATATCATATCTACAACTTCGCCTGTAACAACTTCTACTTGGATCTGAAGTTCTATCTGCTTGTAACCTGATGCGTCCGGATCTGGCATGTTCTCTTCCTTCCAATAGTATGTTGCATATGCTCTGTCAGCAAATGCATCCATCACAAATGTTTTCTTCAAGCCAATAACAATAGAATCAATTTCATACTGATCTTCTAGTTTTATTGGCAACCTGTAAAGACCAAGTTTATAGCTGTGTAATGGATATATTCCTCGTTTCGCAGTAGTAGATTGTATAGTGTAGACTTTGTCTTTTAACAGAAGAGACATCTATAGTTATTATTTTCAAAAGTCTTTAAAAATGCTTCTTAGTCAGGACAGGTTTCTTCTCTTATCTTCCTGTATCGCTGCTCCATTTCTTGTGCGAATGAAAGTACCTTGTCAAAAGCATAATCTTTTTTTGGAAAGAACCAACGAATTCCTACTTTGTGACCAATCCCATCCATATCATATATCATCCCTTTTTCTGCCTCTACATTGTATTTTTCATCAATTGATCGTTCCTGTACTGTAAGGCCTCCTTTTGTTTTATCCTCCATTATAATAGAATCATCACCGTCTCGTATGAAATAGAAAATCCCTTTTTTTATCAATGGAAGTTCTTTGCTCAATTCTTATTTTTCAACTGGGTTTCCGATCATGTTACCCCATTCAGTCCATGAACCATCATAGTTTCTTACTTGGGGATATCCTAGTAGATATTTGAGGACAAACCAAGAATGTGAAGATCTTTCTCCAATTCTACAATAGCATATTACATCCTTGTCTGGCGTTACACCTTTTGACTCGTAGATCTGTTTTAGATCGTTTACTGATTTGAAAGTGCCATCTGCATCGTTGACTGCAGTAGCCCAAGGAATATTATTTGCTTTGGGAATGTGACCGCCTCTTTGTGCATGCTCCATTGGATATTCTGGCGGGGCAGTTATCTCTCCAGTAAATTCTTTGGGAGAACGTACATCAACTAATACATTATCCTGTCTATCAATTGCTCGTCTAACATCAAATAGATATGCTCGCAGTCCTTCATTAGGTGGAAGGGACACATATTTTGTTTTTTGAATTTGTGGCTCATCTTTTGTGTATGGTTTCTTTTCTAATTCCCATTTTTTTCTACCTCCATTCATCAGTTTGACATTTTTGTGTCCATAATACTTGAAAATCCAAAATACAAAGGCCGCAAACCAATTATTAAAATCACCATACAATATAACTTCGGATTCGGGAGTAATTCCGTTTCTTGCCATAAGGTCTTCAAATTGTGTTTTGCTGATAATGTCTCTTCTAATTGGATCGTTGATGTCACGTTTCCACCATATCAGACTGGCACCTTGAATATGGCCTTGTTTGTATCCATTTTCTGGATCATAATCTACTTCTACAATTTTAATCGCTTTATTTGAGATATTTTTTGAGACCCATTCGGTATCTGTTAAAACATTTGGATTTGCGTAACTCATTTTCTTTCAGAATGAGTCACCGTGAGAGATCCTTATATTTTATCCTCATCAGATGCTTTTTATGTGAAATTAGAATACCACTTTCCGCTTGAATCTTAACAGAGTGGCTGTAGTAAGCAAGGTTGGCTCAAAAGAATCAGAAGAAGCTGCTAAAAAGGTAGCGAAAAAACTAATTGCAAAAAAATCTCAAGTTTTTACCATTTCACCAGTAGAAGTAGAAGGCGCAAAAAAAGTAGGCGATTTAGAAGAATTAAAGGATACAAAGCTTGACTTGACTATAACTCTTGGTGGAGATGGTACAACTTTACGCACATTCAGATATTTAGAAAACGAAGTTCCAAATTTGGCTATAAACGTAGGTGGAAACAGAGGCATATTATCTGAAATTACAATGCCTGAGATTGATACTGCCCTAAATCAAATACTTTCAGATAATATTTTTCTTGACAAGCGGATAAGAGTTGTTGCTTCATGCAATGGTCAAGATTTTCCACCTGCCTTAAATGAAATTTTCATAAACAGACAAAATCTTACAAAGACTTCACTTTTTGAAATCAGATTTCAAAATGATACCGTGACACAAAAAATGGATGGTGTGATAATTTCAACACCTAGTGGTTCTACTGGACATTCTTATTCTCTTGGAGGTCCAATATTGCATGAGAGTTTGGATGTATTGATAATTACGCCAGTTGCTCCAGTAAACAAGTTACCATCACTAGTTGTCCCAGATGAAAAAATAGAGATACTTAGTTCTCACGATTCTAACATAATCATGGATGCCCAAGTGATAAAACCTGCAAGAAATGATGATATCATAACCATAAGAAAATACAAAAAGCATGCAGTGTTTGTAAGAATCAAAAAGCGCGGTCTAAGACAGATGAGCAAGCTTGGTTTCTAGAATTTTAGATGCAAGTGCTTTTTATGCTGGCATCCCGTTTGCCTCACAAGAGAAAAGCTATACAACACCTGTTGTTTTTGATGAGATAAAACACATCAAGAAAAATCATGATGCATTAAATGTGCTTGTTGAAACAAAAAGATTAGAGATTCTCGATCCTGGAAAGGAATACATTACAAAAGTATTGGCAAAAGCAAAAGAAATTGGAGATTTCCAAAATCTTTCCAAAGGAGACATATCTGTGATTGCATTGTGTTTGCAGATAGATGGGGAACTAGTGACTGATGATTACGCAATATCAAACACAGCCAAACAACTCAACCTCAAAGTCATTCCTATCATGACCAAAGGCATTACAGAGATGAAGGATTGGGTTTATTTTTGTTCTGGATGTGAAAAAATCTTTTCAAAGATATCACAGTGTCCTGTTTGTGGAACTAATCTTAGCCGTAGATCAGTTAAGAGGAAGTCTTCTTCCAGCCCAGTCAGCTGATGAACCACCATGTATGATATGATCATCTCATTCGTCTACAAAGGCAGACATTTGAATTGTATGTCATATATCGTGTAATGTTTTTTGGTCTGCTTTTTTCTTTGATTTGTTTTCTGCATCAAGCATTTTTCTTATCTTTTGAGCTCTTGATTCTCCCATGCCCTTGATTTTTGAAAGGTCGGTATAGGAGGCTCTTAGTGTGTTAGTTGGTGAACCAAATCTTTCTAGCATTCTGGTTGCTAATTTTTCTCCTACTCCTGGCAAGCTACAAAGAACAGATAGTTGCTGTTTTTGTAAATCATCCGATTTTTTTATTTTTTTCAAAAATGGACCTTTTTTATTTTCTTGTCTTGTACACATAGCTATCAAAAGTTTTGCTGTATGTGATGCATTTGGTGTCGGAATAATTGGAATTTTAAAATCTAAAATAACTGACGATATCGCACCATAGAAAACAAGTGGGTTTTCAGTTAGATCTTCAATTTGATCCACATTACCTTCCATCAAAATAACGGGGTGTTCAAAATGCTCTTTTAATCTGTTACATTGATCAAATAGTCTTCCGTCAAAAACAGATGAGATGAAATCCTGAATGCTTTTTCTTTCTACTATAGTTTCAGGGGCCACAATATAATCACCTACTGATAGATTTTTGAGTTCAATGTTCACC
This sequence comes from Nitrososphaerota archaeon, assembly GCA_016201435.1. Taxonomy (GTDB): domain Archaea; phylum Thermoproteota; class Nitrososphaeria; order Nitrososphaerales; family Nitrosopumilaceae; genus TA-20. The sequence continues at coordinate 17,072 of JACQCT010000045.1, forward strand.
CCAACCGCTCTAAGAAGATCAGGGATTCCGCTTTTCTTCTCCCTCTCATCAATTATCATCCTCAGATCATTTATCTTCATATACAACATTTACAGAGTTTGTTAATATTTTATTTGGGAGTGCCTGTTTTTGGTTGACTGTCAGATGGTCCACGCAACATTTCTTTTATCTTGGTCTCTGCTTCCTTAAGATTTTCTTTGACGCGTGTTTCTTGTTTTGATAATACCGTAATGCGAGTGTTTGCAAGTTCCTTTTTTTCTTCTAATTCTGCAATAAGACTTACCTTTGTTGATTTTATTAGTATGGAACCTGCATTTTTGAAAACAGCGTCATTATCACCTGCTTTTTTAAGAATTTCTAGTGCTCTTTCTGTCTCAAGTTGCTCCATCTCCAAGTGTTGTTTTTGGCCCATGATGGATTGGAGGTTTTGTTGTAGTTGTTGCAATCTTCCAACTTGTTCTTGCAACCAAGGTGGAATTTGTTGCTCCCCAGAAGACATGCTAGATTCACGAATTGATTTGCTTATATTTTTACCGATTCTATAGAATCATTGCTTGCTTGTACAAGACGCAATGTCGAATTCAAATTTGCACGCAAATGTGATAGCTCTTTTGCGTCAATTAAGATTGTAATTTTTTTATCAAAAGACATTGTTGTTTTTGTTGGAGTTTTAGACGAGAATTTGTTGTCTGTTTGAATCGAGTCAAAAATGGATTTTGTTTTTTCTTTAGCAAAAATTTCTATCTTGGCATTATACCTTGACGTCATATGCCATTCCAGCTATTTTAAATCCACATTTCTTGCAGGCCCATATCCCTACTGCAACACGCCCAAACTTGGTGGAACCGCATTCAACACATCTTCGTTTTGCTTTTAAAAGCCGGTGGACTGCAGTAAATTTTTTGCGTGGTTTTAAACCATACTTTGCACCAAGTCCCTTTAATGAGGAGCTTTTACTTTTAACCATTTTACATCAGTTTCTCAAGTTGCTTCCTTATTTTTGTTCCCACGGAAAGAGCAATTTCTGAGCATCTTACCACTTGCTCCAAGGTAAAGCCATCAATTCCCCCCTTTTGAATTGCACAAATGTTTCCCTCAGTGTTTGTTGTAATTGTCAATCTGGCATCCATACAAGCTTCCTCATCTGATGATGGATCTACGATAATATAATCTCCAATTCTTGCTATTGTAACAGATACTGGGATTGTTTTTACAGGAGGCTTTGATGTTACACCTTCTACTAGAACTGGAGCCTCGTCTTTGATTTCATATTTTGGAACAGTGCATGACAGAAGAGCTGCAACAGAAGCATATGAACATGCATCAAAGAGATTTCCACCTGCGTCTGTTACACTACTATCAATAAAAATTCCAATTACGGATTTGTTCTCGATAAGAACCAGTTGGTGCAAGTCAAGCATCTCAGTTTCTCTGATTCCGCGATCAACAACTCGTGCCAGCTCTATTACTTCTTCAGAAGGAGGTCCTGGTTCTGCGTTGGGATCTGCAAGAGGAAGAATTTCTGCAGTGCATATCAGTATTCCTTTATCACCAAGATCTGGAAATGGTTTATCTGGTTGAATCTTTACTCCTGTGACAATCTCGGTATCTCCAAGCCTTACTCTTGCAGAACCATTTGCCTTTGGAATTACTCCGACGTCAATTGAGAGAGGTCGTTGATCTTCAAGGCCTCTGCCATCAATTCTTTTTCCTTCTTTTAGGAGTTCTAAGATTTGTTCTCTTTTTAGTTGTGCAAGTATAACTGAATTAGCCAT
>JACQCT010000046.1 GCA_016201435.1 Nitrososphaerota archaeon
TATTTATGGAAGGAATGATCCAAGAAGCAACATCAATTCATGAGGCCTATCCAGAATATCTTGCACGTGAATTAAGACAAAAGATTTTGGAAACAGATGATAATCCATTTGATTCTGAATATTTCACAAATATTGAACATGTTGATGCAAGAGAAGAACCACTACGTGAAGGCCCATGTATTATAATTGCAACATCTGGAATGCTTGAAGGAGGACCAGTCTTAGAATATTTCAAAAACATTGCACCTGTTCAGAAAAATAAAATTTTATTTGTTTCCTATCAAGTTAATGGAACCCTCGGAAGGAGAGTACTTGATGGTTCAAGACAAGTTTCAGTTGTTGGAAAAGAAGGAAAAATAGAAGTAATTAACATAAATTGCTCTACAGAAAAACTTGATGGATTTAGCGGTCACAGCGATTACAATCAATTGATGTCATATGTACACAAACTGCGACCAAAACTACGAAGAGTAATTGTAAATCACGGTGAAAGAAGAAAATGTGAAAATCTTTCTGCATCAATTCACAGAATGTTTAGAATCACAACTGTTTGTCCTCAAGTTCAAGAAGGTATAAGACTACTTTAGATCGTACTCTGCTTTCCAGATCTTAACACCTGGAGGAGTTACAATAATTCTTTCTTCTCCCAGTCTTGCAATGTCTGCGTCATGAGTTTTTGCAATGGCATAAATTTCTTCTACTACTTTTCTTAACTCATCTACATTTTTTTGTGCAAGTGGGGTGACCCTTAACACCAGAATCATGTTTTTTTTGATGTCTTCTTTTACGGAATGGACATCACTAGTGTCCCTTAGTGTGATGGCCTTCAAGTAAGTGGGTGCCTTTTGGGTCTGCATACAAAGTAGATGCAAGGTACTCCCTCAAAAAGTCTTGCTAGTCAATTGCAATTCACAGACTAGCTTGCACGACTAAATTCTGTACTGCAGGTAAGAAGACTCGTCAACTGGCATTACTGAAATTTCTGATTTTATGTCCTTTTTCTGTGATACCACAACACTTGGAACATCTTTTGGTGCATCAGAATATCGTAATGTGATAGCTGTAGCTAACTCCAAAGGTTTTTGAGAAATTTCTCCACGAATTAATGAAACAGGACCCACATGATCTTTTGTTTCAAGCAAAATATCACCATCTAATGCTAAAGCTTTTAGCATTTCATTTTCATCTTGGTTTCTTCCAACAATTAATTTCGTTTTCTGATCAAATCTGAAATGTCTTCCAATTTTTAATAGATCAATATCATTAGTAGTTGGTGTTTGTACATGCTTGAAAAGATCTTTTGCTCTGATAGCAAATTTTGGATCTGTTAAAAGACAACCGCCACCTGCATTTGGTGGATTCTCAATTTTAAATTCTTGTGCCATCTTTAATTGTTCTTTTCGTGATCTACCTCTTATCTTTCCAAGATCTTCTCTTTTTATCAAACCATTTAGTTCTGGTTCTGTAGGTGGAAGCAGAGCTGCTGAAAGCGGTCTTACTATTTTTCCTTCAAGACCAGATTCTTTTTCAATTGTTCTAAGAGCTGGACCGTGTTGACTCATTGGTCTTTGACCTAAAACTTCGCCTGAAATTATAAACTCGGCACCGATTTCTTCCATATGTTTTTTTCCAGCCTCAAACATCATTGCTCTGCAATCAATGCATGGATTCATTCCAGATCCAAATCCGTGCTTTGGATGCTTTAGCATCTCGATATACTCGTCTCCAAGATACACTGTCTTTAGATTTACACCTAGATTATCTGCAGTCTCCCGTATTTCAAAACCGCATCCTCTTCCGCAATCAAAATCACAAAATGGTGTCTTGATTGCTACTGCTTCTACCTCAAATCCCTGCTTTTGCATCATTTTGATAGCTAGTCGGCTGTCAAGACCGCCTGATAATAATGCCACGATCTTCTTTTTTTCTTCCACGAAAAATCTCTCGTTTTCGGATATCTAAACCTTCCAGCAAACATAAATTGAGAATTTGTAGATTTTGTGTATTGCAAAAACGCAGGCAAAACCTTCTGAAATTTTGTAACAGGATAGACTGTGATAGTATAGTGGCATTTGAGCCTGAAAACCTCTATTACATGACCGGTTTTTGGGGCGAGGCAATAGGGATATTGGACAAAAATGGCACTATCATTGTATCTCCGGAACTAGAAATGGGACGTGCAAAGGAAGAGTCTACTGACTGTAAGATAGTAAAATCGGAACGTGGCAAAGGATCACTTTCTACTCTTATTGGACTGTTAAAGGGCAAGAAGGTTTGCACCGACAGCAACAATTACGATGTAATGCAGACACTAAAAAAATCCATTTCTGGTGTAAAATCAACTACAGAGCCGTTTTACCGTGCAAGGGAGGTAAAGGATACAGGTGAAATTAGCGTTCTAAGAAAAGCATCTTCAATCTTGGATGAAATGTATGAACTTTGTGTTGATGAAATCAAAATAGGACAGTCAGAGTCTGAGCTTCAAACCATCTTGATGTCTTATGCATTGGAAAAAGAAGCATTTGCGACTGGATACAAGTCAACACTTAATCCTCTGATAATAGCTGGTGGACCAAATAGTGCATTACCACATGCACAGGTGACAAAAAGAAAATTTGTGAGTGGTGACATGATTGTAGTTGATCTCACATTACGATACAAGGGGTATGTCTCTGATGCGACAAGAACATTTGGGCTAGGAACTGTTTCAAGTGAAGCAAAAAAAGTCTATGAAATTGTAAAACAATCACAGGAAGCTGGCCTTAAAGCTGTCAAACCAAAAGCTTCTTGCAAATCAATAGATGATGTTTGCAGAAAAGTAATTTCAAGGAAAGGATATGGAAAATATTTCATTCATTCTACTGGTCATGGAATAGGACTGGAGGTTCACGAGCTGCCATGTTTAAGTCCGTTAAGCAAGACAAATCTTGAAAAAAACATGGCAATAACTGTAGAACCAGGGATTTATCTTCCAAAAAAATTCGGTGTAAGAATTGAAGACTCGGTTATAGTAAATAACAAGGTAGATGTAATGCACAAGTTTACAAAAGACTTGATTGTTATCTAATTATCTTTCTTGAGAAGAATATTGTTGGAATTAATGCAATAACAAGTACTAATATAGAAATCGGGAATTCAGGAACTACATGGGTTCCATAGATGGATATCTCATTGGTTCCTGTAGGATAGCTAATTGCAAGAGTTCTTGCATCACTAGTTTTTGTTTCATTAAACTTGAGTATTTGTTTACTGGAAGTTACTAGGTAATCATCATCATTACCATTTGCTTTTTTTGCATCAATTAATTCTCGTGGTAAATTCAATGACAAAACTCCATCACTTTTTGATTCAATCTGTATTTGTAAAGAAAATGTGTTTTGATCAGCACTAATTCCCAGTATCCTACCACCAATGATATTGTAGCTTATTGAATAATCAGTATTGATGACAACCAGCATACCTCCCGAGGACTCAATTACAGGCAGTGGAGGACTTGGATTGTTGATTAGGAATGTAATGGAAGCTTCCGTTGATGGGTTTCCAGTACCGGCAGAATTTATGGCAGAGACTCGGTAAGTGAATGTGCCAGCTATCAGTCCCGTATGTACATATGATGTACTGGTACCAGTATTTGCGGTCAGAACTGACCATGCACCTGAACCAATCTTGTATTCAATACTGTATCCTGTTACAGAAGGTTTACCATTGTTTAATGGAGCAGTCCAGGAAATCTGTACACTAGATGGAGAAATTTTGGTGACATTAAGGCCAGTTGGAGTATTTGGTAAAGCAGAAGATTGTGGTGTTGACGTAGGTGGTGGTGTTGACGTAGGAGGTGGAACAGAAGTGCTTGTTGGTGTTGCAGAAGCTTCTGGAGAAGGATTGCTCTCTGTACCTCCTGTAAAAAGCGTAACAACAGCAAAAGTGTAGGTCTTGCCAGTTGACAAATTGTTGATAGAATAATTTGTAGTCTTACCAGTGTTATCTACTATAGTATTAAATACATTTGAAGAAAGTTTTTGGTCAATTCTGTATCCGGAAATTGGTTGTCCAAAAGTTTCTGAAGGCGGTATCCACGATAAATAGATTTGAGTTGGAGAAACAGCAATTGCAGTAACACCTGTTGGTGTGTATGTCTTTGTTGGTATAGCAGAGGCCTCATTTGATGGAACACCTGTGCCAATAGAATTGATGGCAGAAACGTGATAAGTGTAAGTTGTACCTGTTGTCAATCCTGTATGCAAATATGTTGCTAAACTAGTATTTGGAACCAAAACCGAATATGAGCCCGAACCAACTTTGTATTCTATCTTGTAGCCTGTAATTGCAGAACCACCCGTATTTTGTGGTGCAGTCCATGATAAACTGATACTTGTTGGAGAGGCTGAATTTGCAGTAAGACCTGTGGGTGGATATGGTGCTGAAGATACCTGCGTTGGTACTGCAGAAGCTGTATTTGATGAATTGCTTGTACCGACTGAATTTATTGCAAAAACTTTATAGCTGTAGATATGTGCACTGGACAATCCCGTATGGGAATAACCGGTGGCAGCAGTACCAGTATTTGAGACAAGATTTGCAAAGTTGCCAGAATCTATGCTGTATTGAATCTTGTTTCCTGTGACAGGTGGTCCTCCATTACTTGTAGGTGGGTTCCATGATAGATTTATCTGGGTTCCTGAAGATGATGTGGCAGTCAAACCAGTTGGCGGGCCTGGAGGTATGTTTTTGGGTGGAACAGATGTCTTTGTTGGTGTAGCTACTGCCTCAGATGAAGGGCTACTTGTACCGATCGAGTTTATTGCAGAAACTCTGTATATGTAGGTCGTACCCGTGGTAAGACCTGTATTGTTGTATTTGGTAACATTGCCTAGTGTGATTAAGGTACTATAACTTGTAGTTGCAGTTTTAGATTCGATCTCGTAGTGTGTAATTGACGAGCTGCCATTGTGTTGTGGTGCAGACCATGATAGACTAACAACAGTAGGAGAGATTGGTATTGCAGTAAGACCTGTGGGTGGATCAGGAACTGTTGCTGCATGTGCATTATAACCAATCAGAAATAGAAGACTTGATGATACAACTATTGTTAGTAGGATAGATATTTTAGATTTTTTTTCTTTGATGCTATTTCCACTTGCATGGCTCAATTATCCTGACAATCCTACATTATCATTTTTAGGGATTGCTGATAAATTGTATGATAAAGTATTTTGATTCATTGATAAAATCTATCTTATTTGCAGATCATAAAATGATAATATTCTACGTTGTTGGGCTTTATACAGCCAAATTACTCAATAGAAACCACTTTATGATGACATTCGCTTTTCTATCTCTTTTCTAATAAATCTAACAATCTCTAATTTCTTTTTCCAACCCGATTGAATTATTTTGTTTGAATTTACAATAATTACATTATTGTAATCAGGATTATCTCTATATTTTTTTAATCCTATGTCATTTGCTACTATAAAATCAGCATTTGATTCTTTTAATTTCTTTCTTGCAAGATTGATCAATTTTTCTTTTAAAATATTAGTTTCTGCCTTGAATCCTACAAGAAAAACATCTCTTTGAATTTTTTTAATTTGATTTATGATTTTTGGAACTCGTTTTAATTTTAATACAATTTTTTTATGATCACTTTTGATCTTTATCTTATTTGGTTTTTCTAAAGTGTAATCAGAAACTGCTGCAGTCAAAATTACAATATCAAATTTCTGCCTCATTTCTTTTCTTACAGCATTTAGCATTTCTTGACTAGTTTCAACTCTGATGACTTTGGCACCTTTTGGTATGGCTTCTGTTCCTAGACCATAAATGAAAGTGACTTTGGCACCAGCAGAAACAAGTTCTGACGCTAACAACACGCCAGTCTTGCCAGAGCTTTGATTTGTAATAACACGCACTGGATCGATGTATTCAATGGTAGGACCAGCAGTCATGAGTACCTTTTTTCCTCTCAAAATAGACGAAGAACCAAGCTTTTTGAGAACAAAATCAAGCACTTCATCAGGCTCTGCAGCTTTTGCCTTGCCCTCAACAAAGATTGGTGCAATAAAATCAACTTTCTTTTTAAGAAATTCTATATTTTTTACTACTGCAGGATTTTCATACATGGCTTCATGCATTGCAAGTGCAATCACAATTGGTATCTTAGAACCTAATCCAACACTTAAAACAGTAGAAATTGGTGTGTCATCAATTCCATTTGCTGATTTTCCAAGTGTGTTTGCAGTACAGGGATATACAACAATTAGATCAGATTGTTTGTAGTCTGCAACCTTGATGTGCTCAAGATCACCGGTAAGTTGTGTAATCACTTCATTTCCTGTCGCCCATTTGAAATAGCTTGGTTTGATTAGATTTGTTGCAGCCTTGCTTGCAACACAGATAACATCTGCACCATGTCGCATAAGTAATCTTGCTAATTCAATTGCCTTGTATGCAGCAACACTTCCTGATATACACAAAACAATTTTTTTCCCAGCAAACTCTGTACCGTCAGAGCTTACAATGTCAAGTGATGGATGCTTATTCAATTTCTTTTTTCAACCTTTCAAGCTCTGATTTATCCATAGAAAAAGAGTGTTCACTAGCTGGAAACTTGCCAGAAACCACATCATTTTTGTAAGATGTAACAGCCTTTACAATTTCGCCAGAAAGCTCAAGATATCTTTTGGCAAACTTTGGTTTTATTTTTTCATACAATCCTAGTACGTCATGAAACACAAGTACCTGACCATCACAATCTGGTCCAGATCCTATTCCTATTGTTGGAATTTTTATAGAATTTGAAATAATCCTTGATACTTCTTTTGTTACCATTTCCAAAGCTATGCTAAAGGCTCCAGCTTCCTCTAGTGCCTTTGCAGCCTCAATTAGTTTCACTGCAGCATCTCTAGTCTTTGCCTGAACCTTGTAGCCTTCCTGTAGAGTAGTAGTTTGAGGCTGAAATCCAATATGGCCCATTACAGGAATACCAACTTCGACTATTGCTCTCACGGTATCTTTTACTTCAAGTCCGCCTTCTAGTTTGACTGAATCTGCTCCTGCTTTTATTAGTCTACCAGAATTTTCTATTGCCTGGGATTTACTTGCCTGATATGACATGAATGGCAAATCAGCAACAAGCATTGCATTTTGTCTTCCTCTTGCAACAGCTTCTGTAAAAAAACACATCTGCTCCATTGTTACTGGAATTGTATTTTCATATCCTAGCATAACCATTCCACCACTGTCCCCAACAAGCAAGATGTCAATGCCTGCCTTGTCGCAAAGCTGAGCTGTGGTATAATCATATGCAGTAAGAACTGTGATTTTTTTGGAATTTTTCATTGATAAGATGTCTCTTACAGATTTAGGCATGAGACATTCTCCAGAGATTTTTTTTCACTAGACTGATTGATTCTAACAGGTTTTTTTTGTTGTGAAACTTTGATTTTGAAAGATTTTTTTTCTTTATGTTTTTTTTGGAATAATCAATTAGAATTTTCATTCCGCGAATAACATTGTCTACAATTGTGATATCAGCTGTTTGTGCAGTTCTAGATAGAGGATTTAGATCAAACGTGATTACTTTTTTCCCAAATTTTTTTAGTGCAATTGTCCTATCACCGTCTTCAAGTGGTACCAAAACAACATCTGCAGAAAATATTCCACGCTCATCAACAATTCTTCTTGCACTGTCTAGCTTTGGAATTGTTTTGGAATGTTTGGGATCTAGTCCCAAGATCTCCTTTGCACCATTTTTTTTCAGCACCTTTGCAATGTTTTTCTTTCTTTCTTCGGTTCCATAGAACAAATTTACCTCGATTTTTGCATCAACTATCTTTGCAAGCCGAACAATCTCTTTTGGACATAGGGCCACAAAGTTCCCATTTACTGATATGACGGGTGATTTTGCCAAAATGAGCGCCTCGGATGCAGCTTTTATGGCTTGCAGAGCATATTTTGAGGTCTTTTCCCCTATGAGATAGTCAAACATTTCGCCTCTTCCATGTGCTAAAAGGCCTTCTTCAACTACTAAACCGGACTTGTATCCTGAAACTAGTTTTTCTCTAATATGTAGAGATGTAGCTCTAGGATGTGATTTTGGAATTAACACTAGGAAACTCTTGCCCCGCTAGTATCAATGCTTGATTTGATCATAATGCCATCATCATATTTTTTAAAAATTTTAACCACTTGTTCTTCTTTTAATTTGGGAATCAAAGTAAAGACAGTTTCTCCAAACATTGCAATACCACACTTGAAACCATTTTTTTGAAGATCTTTAATTACAACATGCATTTTTGGTGTAATTACATTAACATATTTTGCAAATTCCAAAGACATGTCTAAAAATTCCTGATAATCTCTTGATTTGATTAACTTGTCTACCATCGTTCCACCAAGGCCATTTATTTTTGATAGATCATTTTTGATGAATTTTTTAGTTGAAATGGGGGAAAAACAAATCACTATCGCTGAAGAATCCATGTGAATTTTTCTTAGTGATCCAATGCCTGGTGCACCCGGTATTGTTCTAATCTCAAAACCCCCATGGTATGAAGATAAAACAGTCCCAAGACCAGTTTTACAAAAAATTTCTGCCTTGTGAGCTATCTGCCCAATTTGGGTTCTAGAAAGATTTGTTTGTAATGCTTTGTTTAATGCAAATGCTAAGCTTAGTGCAACAGCACCACTTGAACCAAGTCCATAACCAACTGGAATTTCGATTTGATGCTCTACATCTATAAAGTAATTTTCTTTTACAAGATTGAAAAATTCACCAATTACAAATTCAGAGACTTGGGTGTTATCTGATTGATATCCTGTAACTTTAATCTTAAAACTAGGTTTTTCAGAACTTGAAACGTTGACACGTGTAGTAACACCTTCCTTTATGCAAAATCCTGCTCCAATAGAACCTTGAAGCTCAGGTTTTTTCTCTTCTATCTCAGCTTTGAAAAAACCTGTAATATGGCCTGGACAGAAGGCTATTGCCTGCATGGTGGAATTTAAATTTGAGTAAAATATAAAAATGATGATTAAATTATTTATATTGATTTAAACTGACTAAATTCATTCGACGCCTACAAAAAATTGGTAGTAGTATTCTGGTTTCACTACCAAAAGAATGGATTGATACAAACAAGTTAGAAAAAAGCGATGAAGTTGAAATAGAAACTGGCTCAGACAGTCTTTCCATTACTCCATCAGGAGATATTAGGCCGCCAAAGGAAGTAACAATATCATACCCTGTTTCAAAAGAAGAAAATGTTATTGCAGATATAACGGGGGCCTATCTTCTTGGATATGATATAATCAAGATCAAGGGCAAATCAACCATTTCAATTGAAGACAGAGAAAAGATCAGAACATCAATGCGTAGATTGGTTGGCATGGAAATTGTTGACGAAGATTCAGCAAATGTAAATGTGCATTTTTTATTGGATGCAACAACACTTAGTCCGGAAAAAATTCTAAAACGTATGAGCTCAATAGCTCTTGGGATGTTTCGTGACACATTAAACACATTGACATCTGGTGATAAGACTGTACTGCAAACAATGGTAAACCGTGATGACGAAATTGACAGGCAGTATTTTTTGCTTGTAAGATTGATTCGAAGTACAATGGTTGACAAGAAGCTTGCTAACGCATTGAATCTTGAAAACATTGACATTTTAGATTACAGAATAGCGGCAAATCTTCTTGAGGCCGCAGGTGATACTATAGTAGAACTTGCCAACCCACTTAGAGGCTTATCATTAATGCCAGAAAAAAAAAAAAAGATCTATGATATTGCAAAGGAAATTGAAAAAATTCATGAAAAGTCAATTGAGGCATTCATTAGTCATAATAGATCACTTGCAATTGAAGCTATAACACTTCATAGAACATATCATAAGAAAATTTCAGATATTCGTTCCTTACTTGAGACAAAGAAACAGACTTCTATTGACCTTTTTGACATTGTTTATTCTTTTGATAGAATTGCACGCTGTTGGAACGATATAGCTGATCTTGTAAAACCCGTTTACACATAATTGCAATTCAAACGTCACTTGAGCATGCTTAATACCCTAAAAGACAAACATGGTAATGCCACAACTGAATATTCCGATTAAAACCTGCAAGAATTGTGGAGAGATATTTGTTACAGGTTATCATGCATCTGTTGGAACACAGTTTTGGTGGACTGCGCTAACTTTCATTGGTGGTATTGTGTACTGGGCAGTAAGGGGACGAAGTGAAAGATGCCCAAAATGTAAAGGAAGAGAACCTGATGTTCAATTCAAAACAATAGACGTCTGAATCGTGATCAATTTATCTAACCTCATAAAATACATGATGAATGAAATTTAATCAATTTTTTATCCTTGTAGCAGTCTTTATTGTTATAATTGGAATTTGGGGTGTTTCACCAAATATTGCTCAGGCAATGACACCGACTCCAACAGAACACCCAACAGATCTAACTGCGACGGCAGTCTCTCCAACTCAAATCAATCTTTCATGGAATGCACCAACACAAAATTATGGAAAAACTATCATTGGTTACAAAATTGAACAGAAGTTAAGCAGTGGTAAATATTTTACATTAATAGAAAACACAAACAAAATAATTACTACATATTCTCTGACTGGATTGACAACTGGCACTACTTACACTTACAGAGTATCAGCAGTTTACTCTGACGACACTAGCACAGAGCCATCAAGTGCGGCATCTGCAACTCCAACCGCAACATCTGCACCTCCGCCAACACCACCGCCTACATCACCAATTACAAATGTAAAATTTGA
>JACQCT010000043.1 GCA_016201435.1 Nitrososphaerota archaeon
ACCACTGATTAACTGACCATTTTTTATTACAACATCTTTTGTTGGACCTTTGGTTCCTTTAGACCACTTTGACGTAATTACATAGTTAAAGTCTTTTGGCATGAAAAGTGAGAATAGTTGTTTTCCTGTATAAAACTGACCATTTTTATTTTTAATTGCAGGTTCTGGAAAAGTTCCATCGTATCCTCCAATCATTGCAAGATTTGCAAAGTATTCTGGAGTTAGTGTAGTGTCATCCTTTGTTAATAGGTATGCACCTGTGATGAAATCTCGTAATGCTCCAATGATTGGTCCTCCGTATCTTGGGGAGATCAACTGATCCTGTACACGCATCAAAAGAATTGCTTCAGCTCTAGCTTCCTCACTTTGTGGTACATGTAGGTTCATCTCATCTCCATCAAAGTCAGCGTTGTATGGAGGACATACAGATGGATGCAATCGGAAAGTTTTGCCTGGTAATACCTTAACATAATGACCCATAATTGACATTTGGTGTAAAGATGGTTGTCTGTTGAACATAACTATATCACCGTCTGACAGATGTCTTTCTATAAGATAGCCAATTTCGATGTTGTTTGCAATTGTTTCTCTGTCTTCAACAAAATCAAGTCTAATCTTTACTCCGTCAGGTCTTACAATATAATTTGCTCCGGGGAATTTGTATGGACCATTTATCACAAGTCTCTTTAGTCTTTCAATATTCCATTCTGTGACAACTTCAGGTATTGTAAGTTTTATTGCTACAGCTTCTGGGACTCCAACCTCAGCAATGTCAAGATTTGGATCTGGCGAGATAACAGTTCTGCTGGAAAAGTCTACTCTTTTTCCAGAAAGTGAGCCTCTGAATCTTCCTTCTTTTCCTTTTAGTCTTTGTGTTAAAGTTTTCAGTGGCCTACCGGATCTGTGATGAGCTTGTGGGATTCCAGAAACCTCATTATCGAAGTATGTTGTTGTATGATATTGTAACAAATCAACAAGATCTTGAACAATAAGTGGCGGAGTTCCTGCTTCCTTACTTTCTTTTAATCGCTGATTTACTCTTATTATATCAACAAGTTTGTGTGTTAGATCATCTTCTGATCTAATTCCTGTTTCTAGAATTATTGATGGTCTTACAGTTACAGGTGGAACCGGTAAAACTTGGAGTACAAACCATTCTGGTCTTGCAGTAGAAGGGTCATATCCTAAAAGTTTCAAATCATCGTCAATCATGTGAGAGAATCTTTCTCTAATTGTTATCGGTAGCAATCTGTTTTCGCCGAGTTCTGTCTTTTCAATAAAGATTGTTGGTTTTGTAAAGATCATATCATATTGTGATTTGCCACAATGCGGACATGTTTTTTCCTTTTTTGCTTTTTCAATAATTTGGTCTGGTATGTGTTTTACAGATATTACTGTATATGCTGCTTCTTTGTTCAGTATTCGATGATATTCTTCTAGGTCTTCTTTTGGAATTTTCAGTCTAGCACAGGATCTGCATGTAGTCAAAAGAAGTTTGTAAATGTTATCAATGAATGCTATATGTAGTACAGGTTCAGCAAGTTCAATGTGACCAAAATGTCCCGGACACCTTGCTGCAGTATTACCACATGTAATACATTTTTGTCCTGGTTCTAATGTTCCAAGCCGCCCATCCATTAATCCACCTTGTACAGACATGCCGTCTTCATCATAAGTTTCTGGAGCAGTGATTTCTGCAACAGAATATTTCCTGATTTCTGTGGGCGACCAAACGGAAAATTTTATTCCGTCTATTATTTTTATAGTTTCAAGAGCCATTATACCTTCTCCTTTATCAAAAGTCTTGGAGCAACATCTAAGCTCATCATTTCTTGTAGCAAGAGCTTGAATGCGTAAGCTACTGAAATTGATGTCACCTTTGCTTTATCGCCACAAACTCTACAAACAAAGCGTCGTTGTTTAATGTCATAATATGATACTAGTCCACACCTTTCACAGATGTAAATATCTGCCTTATCTGATTCATCAAGTAGTCTATCCTTTAACATCATAGAAGCACCATATGCAATAAGACAGTCCCTTTCCATTTCTCCAAATCTCAAACCACCTCCACGTGCACGTCCTTCTGTTGGTTGTTTTGTTAACATCTGTACTTGTCCTCTTGCTCTAGCATGGATTTTATCTGCGACCATGTGGTGAAGTTTTTGATAATATACAACTCCAATGAAAACTTCAGCAGGAAATGCTTTTCCTGTTCTTCCATCATACATCATTTCTTTTCCTGAATATTTGAAACCTGCAGATTCTAGCACTCCTTTGACATCCTCCAATTTTTCTCCTACAAATGCAGAGCCATCCATCTTAGTACCTCTAAGTGCTGCAGCTTTTCCAGTTACTGATTCTAGAAACATTCCAACAGTCATTCTAGATGGAAATGCATGTGGATTAATCAATACGTCTGGAACAACTCCATCAGCTGTGTATGGTAAATCTTCATGATTTACAAGTAAACCTACAACTCCTTTCTGACCATGTCGTGATGCAAATTTGTCACCTATTTCTGGAATTCTTACATCTCTAACTCTAATCTTATACATCCTACCACCATCGTGTGATTGAGTCATAACAACGGTATCAACAACACCATTCTCTGATGGTCTTACTCCAATTGAGGTATCTCTTCGATATGGTCCTTTTACCTCAAATTCTCTATATTCTTCCATGAATCTTGGTGGACTAGTTTTTCCAATCAAAATATCTCCACCTTGAACCGTGGATTCGGTTGCAATTACGCCGTCTTCTTCTAACAATCTGTAAGCTTTTTCACCACGAAAACCACGAATATTTGCTTCTGCATTTGGAATTTCAAAGTTATCTCGCATTCCTCCCGGATACTGTTTTGCCTCTGCTTCATAGATCCTATAAAAGAAAGTTCTTCCTAATCCTCTTTCTACAGATGATCTGCTTAAAACTATAGCATCTTCAATATTGTAACCATCAAAAGGCAGTACTGCGACAACACAATTTTGTCCAGCAGGTCTGTCTTCTAATCCCAAAAGTCCCATCGCTTTTGTTGTTACAATTGGAGTTTGTGGATATAACATGAAATGTTGTCGCACATATGTACTTGCATTCATCAAAGGGGTAGAAAAACCAAGACTTTGTTTTGCCATAGCTGATTCATATGTATTTCTTGGAGATTGATTATGTTCAGGGTATGGAATTATTGATGCCCCTGCACCAAGAATTGCAGATGGGAATATTTCCATATGAGTATGCTTTTTTACATTCTCTTCATCCATTGCAATGTAACAGTTTTCTTCCTCATTTGCATCCACTAATTCAATCACTCCCATGTGTAAAAGATCACTCCAAGAAAGGAATTTTTTGCTTACCTTGTCAATGAGTTCTTGCGTTAAAAGTGGTTTGTTATCTTTTATTACGATTAGAGGACGTAGAACTCTTCCTGCATTACAGTTTACATAAAGTCTCTTTGTAGAACCTTCGATATCAGACTGGTACAAAAATATGCCAATGTGAGGATGAATTTTGAAGTTTCTTCTTAGTTCACGTAATGAATCTACAAGTTTTTGTCCATCTTTATAATATCCAATTAGTCTTCCATCAACAAAGATTCTTGTTCCTTCTTTTTTTAGCTCATCTTTTGCGTCTGAAACATAAGTTACTCCAAGATCATAGAGTTTTTCAACAATATCTTCTGATGGAACGTTCACTGATATTATTGCAGAAAGGGCTAGATTCTTGACTAGTCCACAGTTTGAACCTTCAGGAGTTTCACTTGGGCATATTCTACCAAAATGTGTTGAATGTAAATCTCTTGCCTCAAAGTTTGGTTGGCTTCGACTCAAAGGAGATTGGATTCTTCTAAGATGACTAATTGTTGAAAGATAGTTTGTTCTATCTAGAAGTTGGGTTACTCCTACTCTACCTCTTCCCCAATTTCCTGTTGCAATTGCATTATTTAGTTTGTCAGTAACTATACCTGGTCTTACTGCTGCTGCAACCGCATTAATTCCTCTTTTTTGTCCAGAACGTTCAAGTTGATATTTCATATCTCGTACTAAGTTTCTAAATGCAGTTCTGAATAAATCTGCAAGCATCTGGCCTGCAAATTTTATGACTTTATTTCCATAATGATCTTTATCATCAGGTGTAAGCCAACCTAGTTTTAATTCAATTAATTTGCAGGCTGCTTCTCCCAGAAATTGTGATTTTTCTTTTCTATTATCTGGATGTTTACCAAGATGCGGTAAAAGCCCCCAGTCAAGCAGAGTTTCTGCTCTCTTTATTTGGAATTCTTCAAGCATTCCAGGTGCTATTCTCTTACTGATGTACACTATTGCATCCTTTGCAGTTGGTACATCACCCGATTTTTCAAATGATGCTTCAAGTTCATCTTGAATGTCATCAACAAGTGAAACTGCAGCTGCAATTTCTCTATCAGATTCAAGTCCTAATGCTCTCATTAACGTAACTACAGGTATGTCAACAGGTGAACCCGGAATTTTTGCAACTATTAATCCGTCATTTTTCATTACAAGCTCCAGTTTTGCACGATAACCAACAATGGATGAATAGACTTTAGCTTTGAAGACAGTATTGCCTCCAACAGTTTCTTTATCAACTATAATTTTATTGTAAGAAAGATCTTCTAGTCCAACAATCACTCGTTCTGATCCATTTATAATAAAATATCCACCAGGATCATTTGGATCCTCACCATGTTCCACAAGTTTTTGATCAGAAAGATTATGCAAAAGGCAAGCGTTTGATCTTACCATAACTGGCATGTCGCCAATGTGGACAAATCTTGATTCAAGAATTTTTCCATCTTCCACCACACTTGCCTCGAGCATAACTGGAGATGCATAGGTAACGTTGCGTAGTCGTGCTTCCATTGGAGCAATGTGTGTTATTGAACCGTCAAGTTCCATCATTCGTGGTTGTTGTAATTTTAGCTTTCCAAGTTGGATTTTGTATGGATATTCCGCACTTTCTATTTCTATTTGCCCTACTTCATCAATTATACTTTGAAGACCTCTTTCCAAAAACTCGTCATATGAATTGAGGTGTTGGCGAGCTATACCTTCTCTTTTTAGTATGTCTTGAATTATAGGCCAACGTTTGTTTGAAATGTTTGCCATTACTCTTCCACCACGTATCTGTAATAGATACTCTCGCCTGCAGTTGCACTTTTTCTTGTTATCTTTATCATATCACCAGGTTTAACTCCCAGTCCCTTAATGGCTGGATCATTTACGTAAATAAGTGGCATTTCAGTAGGTTTTGTATGAAATTTTTCAATAACTTCTTCGGCTTCCTTTTTTGTCATTATCTCATGTTTCGGGACATAGATATGATCTGGAACCAGTATGTGA
>JACQCT010000044.1 GCA_016201435.1 Nitrososphaerota archaeon
GCCATTGTGCAAAAGCTGGAACCACTCCCACAACAGCTATTGTGGCAAGAATAGCGATCAGCGCGTATTCTTTATGAGTACTCATCTTGTTTGCGATTTAGTCGGTATCACTATTTATGTATATTTAAAAAAATGAAAAAATTGAATGTTCTAGTATTTTGGCATAAATCTTAGCCCAGTCTTTGCAGATACAGCAATTATGGATATAATTGCAATTGCAAGTATTAGAGCTGCTATTGGTCCAAACTCTGGAACTTTGGCTGGTGGTGGAGGAGGTAATTCGCCGACGATCTCAACCTGAACTTTGTTAGTTCTAGCTTGCTCGTCACCCTGTTGGACATAAATTGTGTATACTCCATTTTCTGTCCATATTGGACTACCAGTGTTTAACTTGGTTGTGAAGTCACCATTGCTATCAACAGTTAATTGTGCAGCGCTTACAACATTTCCAGATGGACTAGTTACTTTCATACCTATATCTTGACCAGGATATGGATGATCTACATGACCGCTTACCATGATAATGGATTTGTGATCATATGTTGATTTATCCGTAGTTACAGATATTGGCAGAATTGGTCCACTGGCAGTAAGAGGGTTGTAAGTTGCCTTTGGTAGACAATCTGGTGGACAGTCTGCAAAAGCTGGAACCACTCCCACAACAGCTATTGTGGCAAGAATAGCGATCAGCGCGTATTCTTTATGAGTACTCATCTTGTTTGCGATTAGGAAGAATGGATATTTATGTATATTTAAAAAGGGGGCTGGAGACTTTGTAGGACATTTTTCTCGCTGTTGCAGATCTGGACATGCAAACAATATGCCAAACTTTCAATTTGATTTACTGGAGGTTTGTATGTAATCCATTTTATCTTCTTCAATTTTTATACTATGAGATTCTGATATAGATTGGAAATAGAAGAATTTGGGTTCTTGAAGGTTATAGAATCTTAAAAAATGAAAAAAATTGAATGTTCTAGTATTTTGGCATAAATCTTAGCCCAGTCTTTGCAGATACAGCAATTATGGATATAATTGCAATTGCAAGTACTAAAGCTGCTATTGTGCCAAACTCTGGAACTATCCATGTACCAATAATCTCTATCTGCTCAGTTCCATCCGTGAAGGGAATTATCAGAGTCCTGTCAGTAGTTGTAGGTGTTTCAGTAAATTGAGCTTCTTGACCATCGTTTAAGACAAAGAATTGATCATCTGTTTGATTATCATTTTTCTTTGCATCTATCAATGCTCTTGGTAGGTCTATGGTTAATTGCCCATCTCCTGTTGTTTGAATTGACACAATCAATGATTTGGACGGGATGTCAGCCTTGATTCCGATTACTTTACCATTTGTGATACTATATGAAACTGAAAAGTCAGTGCCATCCACTTTTATGGTGTTTCCTGAAGGTGTTGCTCCAGATCCAGTAAATTGGAACGTTGTTTTGGCTGATCTATCTTTACTACCAAACTGTGCATCTACTTCGTAAGTACCAGCAGCTTGCCACAAACTACTGCCACCAACTGTGATCGTTGTACTGTATGTTCTATCACTTCCAAGATCTATTTGAGCTATCTCTACAACATTCCCGATAGGATTTCTAACTATAACTGAAACTGGTGTGCCAGAGATGAAGTCTTGTGTTGTTCCTGATATGGTGAGTTTGTCGCCATCGTTATACGATGCTTTGTCTGTTGTAACAGTAATTGGTACTCCTGTTGAGGTCTGAGGATTTGTATTTGCAAGTATGGGATTCTGGTATTGATTCTGTGTAGAATTGTCTGCAAAAACCGGAATAGTTACTGTTGCAGCAGCCAGAATTGCAAGTAATGCAAATCCACTAAAACGAGTACTCATCTTGTTTTTGGATTATTTTTTCACTATTTAAGGTTGCGAAAAAAATTATTGACAAGAAACAGTAAATTTCAATCCCGCTAATTACATATATATTAACCTCTCGGCGGAAAATTCGTAGTTTGTGGATTAATTGTTCATTTACAGCTAATGTTCGAAGGAGCTCTTTAACATGATAACTAAAAAAGATCACATCCTAGTTCCAGATCATATCTATGTTCCAAAACATGAGATAATGACAAAAAAGGAAGCTGAGGAAACACTAGAAGAATTTCATACAAAACCTACTGAAATGCCACTTATTTACGTAAACGATCCTGCCATCAAAGGCTTGGGAGTAAAACCCGGTGATATGATTAAGATAACAAGAAAAAGCGCAACTGCTGGTGAAAGTATCTATTACAGATACGTGGTGGAAGAGTAATGGCAAACATTTCAAACAAACGTTGGCCAATAATTCAGGATATATTAAAAAGAGAAGGTATAGCCCGGCAACATCTTAATTCATATGATGAATTTTTAGAAAGAGGCCTTCAAAGTATAATTGATGAAGTTGGACAAATAGAAATCGAAAGTGCAGAATATCCATACAAAATTCAACTTGGTAAGCTAAAACTACAACAACCAAGGATGATGGAACTTGATGGTTCTATAACACACATAGCTCCCATGGAAGCAAGATTGCGTAACGTTACATATGCATCTCCAGTAATGCTTGAGGCAAGTGTTGTAGAAGATGGAAAAATTCTAGAATCAAGATTTGTTCACATTGGTGACATGCCAGTTATGGTAAGATCAAACGCTTGCCTTTTACATAATCTTTCTGATCAAAAACTTGTAGAACATGGTGAGGATCCAAACGATCCAGGTGGATATTTTATTATAAATGGATCAGAACGAGTGATTGTTGGACTAGAAGATCTTTCTTACAATAAAATTATAGTTGATAAAGAAACTGTTGGAGGCAATACTGTCTTCAAAGCTAA
>JACQCT010000010.1 GCA_016201435.1 Nitrososphaerota archaeon
CCATTTTCCATTGGAGGGCAGCCACGAAGGGTTTGGGATGCTTGTGACAAATTAGTTCCTACTAGAAACAAACCTATAACGACCAACAAGGGGCCAATAATACGAATCCAATTTCTCAATCGAGTCACAACCTCTATCATGCTATATGTATGTCTCCTTAAAGAGATTCAGAGTTTTCATTTTCTAATCTTCACCAAAATCTTTTTTGATATAAAAAACCCTACCACAACAGCAGTTATTCCAATAATTACAAAGACAATAGGGCTTACATAATAATATGTGATAATTGGTTTTAGCCAGTCCTTTTGAATTGTACCATTATAGTATTTCATAATGTCAGGTGATTGATCATACAGGTTGTAATAGTACCATACATCAGAATTTGCAAGATGACCAGAATGGCCACCATACTCGTACCATTCCTTGAGGATTCCGTTTTGATCAGCAAAATACATTTCCTGTTTCTTTGATTCCATCCAATATTTTCCTTTCATGTCGTAGAAAGATTTCCAGTCTTGCTTGTCACCAAGAATAGGTTTTTGATTTGGATCACCAACGTTGATAAAATCATTGCATGGTTTGCTGGGCCAGTCTTTATCTTCAGCACATGATGTAAGTGTAGCTTGATTACTAGTCATTCCAGATATTGGAATAGATGATGCAACTTTTAGCAGCTCATCAAGTGTCATGTTTCCATTTAATTCGACCTGTGTATTTTTATTAAAAAGTATTATCTGTGATGGAGATTTGTATTTTGGACCGTCTTCCACGATTCTTTCTTGCTGTTCTATTGCAACACCATACAAACCATTTACAATAATTTCTTGGGCCTCATTTTGAGCCACGTATGCAGGCATCCAGCTATTCAGATTAAAGTTTGGACCATTAGTCTCATAATCAATAAGCATTCCTCCCGATCTCACAAACTCTATTGATTCAGTTGTGTTGGTTACCTCTATTGGTGAATAGACTAGTATGGTCTCCTCTGAAAAATTCGAAATTCCCTGAAATTTGTAACCTTGTGGCAAGTATTTTGGGATTCCAAAATTGTTAGTAATCATTGTATCTGCAACTTTTTCTGATATTTTGTCAAGGAATGGAAAAGCGGCACCTGGAAGTCCTTCCCTGAGAGAATGGTCAACAAGAGATAAATCCGCTTTTGTAATATTGTCCTTGTCTCCTATAACAAGATAGAAGTATTTTCCAATCATGCCAAAGATTTTGCTTTGTGCAACAAGAGGTATGGTAGCCCAATGTGTTTCGGTTTTTTCTTTTGTTTTTACATGTAACAAAACTTGTTGTTCGGAATTTGGTTGAACTGTAATTGTTGATGGTTCAAAGAAATAAGAATCTACAAAATCAGAGATGTTCTGCGGATACGGAATACTGAAGTTAATTTCATGTGGAATTGTATCGTGATTGTCTACGTTAATTGTGATGGTTGCAGTTTCATTTGGTTTTAAAATTAATATCTGGTGGAAAGGGCCTGATCTCGTAAAATCTTTTTCAGAAAATGAGATATCAAATGGCGTAAGAATAATTTCAGAACTAGCTGCTGATGCAGAATTTATACTGAAAGACAATGTGATTATTGCAACTGTAATTATTGAAATATGTAGAGTTTTCATATTAATTTTCAGTTTACAGCGTTTTTAGAGATTGCTAATAAATTGTATTGATTCAAGTCACATAAGACTCATGGATTTTTGAACTGACAGTCAGTGCGATTGTGTTCGAAACTGTCCTTTTTTTCTTGCAATAACAATTAAAGCCACTCCTACAATTGCAATTATTATTCCAGAGACAAATGTTTGAACAGCTGCCCAATTCTGACAGAAAGCGAAGGGAGCACCATTTTCCATTGGAGGGCAGCCACGAAGGGTTTGGGATGCTTGTGACAAATTAGTTCCTACTAGAAACAAACCTATAACGACCAACAAGGGGCCAATAATACGAATCCAATTTCTCAATCGTGAAATGGATCAAACTCTATTGCCAGCTCAAGTGATCTTGTTCCACTATCAGCCATACGAGCTGGATAAACCTGTTTTTCAACAACAAGTTTGACCACATCATAATAGTTGTTCTCTACGTATGGCATGGCATCAGGATATTTTTTTAGGAACAGCTGGCTTTCTTTTGTCTCTTTTGCCTTCTCAATTAATATTTTATTATAGGATTCGTTAATCATTGGTTCTACTACTCTTATTCCTCCAATCAGGGTGGGATTTAGTTTATCAAAATAATCATAGTATCCTGGCGTTAGCTGTGTTGTGTCAAGGATGAATCTGGTTCGTGGTGGTATCAGTCCAGAATCAAAGACACCATTTTTGCTTGTAATCGTATGGGTAACATTGTCTATATTTTCCCATGAAACCTTGGCACCTTTCATTATTGCTATTCTATCATTTGAGTAGATGTGTTCTAAAGGAGGAGGTTCTGGGCGTTGGATCTGAGTCTCGATTAGCTGATTGTCTGGAGGCAACACAGTCACTGTACCATGTTGCCCTGATTCAGAATGGTATCCAAATGTTCCAAAGACAGGAGTTATAAAATAATGAACAAATTGCTGTCCATATCTAATTGTCGAGTTGTTTCGTGGATCAAAATGAGTACTTTCATAAAATCCTGGATCATTGTAATTGTCTGCTATTATCTGGTGTTCCACAGAATCATCATTTTGCCATACCACTGTTTCGTTTATTCCTACCTTTACTTTGATATCCTTTGGTTCAAAACTTGTCTTGTTTTCAGAAAATCCATTTGGTATGGTAACATGGGTTTCCTGTGATGCTATCCAGAAATCTTTTGTCAGTGTCTTGTCATTAAACATGACGATAAGACGATAGGAATCAGAATTATCATTTATTTTCAAGTCTCCAAGATCTGCTGTCTTCCACTCCACTTCTTTATAGCCTATTTTTTCATCTGGATCGCAAAGCAATACTGGCATATCGCTAACCCAAACAATTCTACTATAAGAATCTGTAACGAATACTACAGGAAAACTGCATGGATATCCAGTTCCTTTGAATTTGATTGTAAAATCTATCTTCGTCCCAATCTTATAAGAGTCGTGTAATCCCTCAACTGTAAGTTCTTTTGGTGCAGATTCCTGTGCATACAAAAGAAGGTTCATGCCTCTTGCTTGCATTTTTTGTATGTGTTCAAATTTTACACATAATGGTAGCTTGTCCTGGTATCTTACGACTCGTTGAAGTCCATTACCGCATTTGATGTCGAAAAGGTCAATTCCAGATTTGAATTGCTTTAGTGGAGAGGACAATGCAGTATGTTGTGTTATAATATCTGGTAATGCTGTAGTATATTCCTCGTATTGAACCCTTATTGGAACATTTCCAACTATTTTTTCTATTTTTTGTTTGTACTCCTCTGACCCTGATGGCAGTGCAGCTTTTTTGTCAGCAATTCCAACATCCAATGTAAAGTTTAGATCGTTGACACCTACGGAAGAAATTGGTATCTGTGACATTTTGCTTCCCATCATGTTTGATATTGCATCTCTTGCATTGACTAGTTTTTTGTACAATTCTTCATCTGCGTTTGCCTTTGCTTGGAACTGCGGGCTGTCAAGTAGTGTGATATCGTCTTGTGCAACATCAAATGGCTTTGTTGCCCACTCAAAGTAATCAGGCGGATACCCAGCTGCAAAAACCAGATATTTCTCACCTTTGACAAAAGAATAGCCACATGAGACAAGATTGTAGGTTATCATGGTTGGGTGCTGACTTCCCTTCCAAGATTTGACTAGATCAAATTTGACTGTGTATTGATGA
>JACQCT010000047.1 GCA_016201435.1 Nitrososphaerota archaeon
GCCAATTCGAATTGGCATGACTTGATCACAGAAATTTGAATATTTATCTCTGCCGAAGAAAACCTAAGTTAGAAAATATTTATTTTTCTTCAAGTTTTCTAGCAGTATTCTTAATTTCATCTACATTCCATGAAATTTCATTAAGTTCTTCCTTTGTTAAATTATCATTCCATTTTTCAAGCACGATTTTCAATATCTGTGATGAATTGAATATTAGACTCCAATATGGATGATGCTCTGCAGTGGTATAGGCAAGTTCAGAAATTCCTTCCAATCCTATCTTGGCAAGCACTAGTGAATCAGTTTTTTCACCATATATTCTGATTATGTTTGCTTCCAAATCAGGTTGAATTTTTACTAGCAAATCTTTTTGTTCGAATGATTTTGCCAATTTAACAAGAGATTCATAAAATTCAGCAAAAGGAATTTCAGGCATGTCTTAAAAAAGTCTCTGATGTTCTGCTAGCATGCATCTATTAAAAACAACTTCAATGCCAGCTTTTTGTGCTAGAGATTCAGATTCGATGTTGTGTATTCCTTCCTGCAACCATATTACTTTGGGCTTTAGTTTTATAGCCTCATTAATTACCGGCATGACTTGTTCTGATGGTCTGAACACATCAACAATGTCAACATGTTCAAGTATACCAGAAAGTTCAGAATAACACTTTTTACCCAAAATTTCATCCGTGGTGGGATTTACTGGAATTATGTTGTATCCTTTTTCAGCAAGATATTTTGGTACGTAATGTGCTGCTTTTTCAGGATTTTTTGACATTCCAACTACTGCGATATTTTTTAGTTCATAGAATTTTTTTATCTGTTCATCAGTATGACCGTCTTTTTCCATGCTATGCTTACAATTAATTGGTTTAATATCTTGTCGAAGAACAATTTATAGGGAGATTTTATTTAAAAATAATCATGGAACAAGAACCAAACGATGTCATAGTTCTAAGCGCCATATTAAGAGGTGCCAAAAAATTTGATAAAATTGCCAAAGTCACAAAAATTTCTAGTAGCGAACTTAATGACATACTTCAACGATTAGAGAATAGAGAATTGATTGTTCTTACTGAAAAAAAAGGATTCTTTGGTCCTAAAAAGGAGTTAAATCTAACTGAGAAGGGTAGCAAAGAATTGGAAGAAAGAAAATTTGAACTTGAAAAAAATTGGAACAACATGGTAACTGTTTGGAAGAGTGGAGATAAGCAAAAATTGCAACAATATATGAATGATAATCGTTCAGTTATTCCTTCAATGATGTTTTTGGGAATAATGGATATTATGATGTTTAGTACTATGATGGGTTTTATGGGCATGGCCATGTCAAGCTTTATTCCTGATACTCAAATGTATGGAGATTCACACATGTCAGACACGGGACATGATACTGGAGGTTCTGATTATAGCGGTGGCGATATGGGTCATGGTGATGGAGGCTCTGGCGACATGGGCGGCTTTGACGTTAATTTCTAAAAGTATCCAAACTTCTTAACAAACAAATATCAAACCAAAGAATACAAAATCAAAATGTTCCTTTAACCGAACATCATGAATAAAAATAAAAAAGGTTTCTTTTAACTACAGCTAAGATCAGCCATTACTTTTGCTATTACATCTGGTGATGTACCTGCATTAGTAAGAATTGCTTTCACACTATCACAAACAGACATTGCTGGCGTAGTTGTTGGTGTTGGTGTAGTTGTTGGTGGTGTTGGTGTGCTAGGTGCTGTAGAACCAGTCTTACCTTTCATCTGTGCTTGAGCAAGAGCTTGTTGCATTTTGTCATACTCACCTGGTGCACAAACATGATCGCCACAAATTCTTGGACCTCCAGGATAGAGTGCCGTATAGTGGTTATCGTTGAAGCTGTTTCGGCTCGTAAGAGCACTTGCGGCAGGAATTGTAACTGCTGCAATTGATGTCATAAGTACTGCTGTAACAAACAGTGCTAACATTAACTTAGACGACATTAACCTGACTATTGTCAAGCCATATAAAAGAATTGCGTAACTTTTGGTACTTGATAAATAGTCATTTTCAAAACAAATAGATACTTTTTAAAATGATATCAGATCTAAGAATTACTTCATGGTTGCAAAAATAGGTGCAAAAGCCCCGAATCTTAAAATTTCAAATTGGGTACAAGGGCTACCAACAAACATCGACAAGGAAAGAGACAACGTAATACTTGTAGAAGTTTTTCAAGTCAATTGTCCAGGTTGTTTTCTTTATGGAATTCCTCAAGCTATTGACATTTACAGCAAGTACCGTAAAGAGGGATTAACTGTCCTTGGAATGGCAACCGCCTTTGAGGATTATGATAAAAACACATTACAGAACTTGGAACTGTTACTTTCAAAAGGCGAAGTGATCGGAGAAACTCTTAAAGCTCTTGGGCAATATGGCCACTTGATGCAGGAGAATAAATTGCCATATAAAATTCCTTTTCCGGTAGGAATGGATTCATTAGTAAAAGAAACAGGAATGATAAATCAAGAACGAATATCCGGTTTCATAGATGCAAATGTTCCTGATTTTAATGCGTATGATGAACATTCTAAAGCAGAGATGATTGAGAAAGTCAAGCAATATCTAAAAAGTAAAGAACGTTCAGCTGAAACTTTTGAAGAATATGCATTGAGGGGAACTCCATCTTCTATCCTCATTGATAAAAAAGGAGTATTACGTGATGTTGCCTTTGGCCAGAATGAATTTCTTGAAGAAAAGATACAGAATTTATTAAAAGAGTAACAAGAATATAACAATAATTACCCTAACTGTCTTGGTTTTGTGTGCATACTTCATTTGACAATACATCTCTTGTCAAGATAGTTACTCTACTAAAGTCTCACAAATCTGAATACCTATCAGGTCAAGACTTGAGTGATTCTCTAAAGCTAAGTCGCGCAGCAGTTTGGAAACATGTCAAAAAACTACAATCATTAGGATACAAAATAGATTCAAAACCAAAGTCAGGATACAAATTAATCAAAACAACAGATTTGCTTCTTCCTTGGGAAATAAGTGACGGTCTTGAAACAAAATTCCTGGGCAAAAGAATTTACTATTTTGATATCCTTGATTCCACACAAAATTTTGCAATTGAACTTGCTTCAAAAAAAATAGAAAATGGAACATTAGTAATTTCAGAAAAACAGACACATGGAAGAGGAAGATTAGACAGAAAGTGGATTTCTCCAAGTGGTGGTATTTGGCTATCATTAATTTTACACCCAGAATTTGAGATTTCAGTATCTACGTTATTTCCTCTGATTACCTCACTTGCACTTGCAATGGCAATTGAAAAAATTTTAAAAATTAAACCAAAATTGAAATGGCCTAACGATGTGACTATCAACGATAAAAAAGTTGCAGGCATATTGGTTGATGCTTCTGTCGAATCTGGCAAAATTGATTATTTGGTGCTTGGCATTGGAATTAACTTCAAAATTAATCCTACCGAAATTGAAAAAATGATCAAACATACTGCAAATTATTATGGTGTTACAACTCTTCTTAAGAAAAATGAAAACATGAATCCTATAAAATTAGTTCAAAGATTTCTTTTAGAACTCGAAAAACTTTATCAGATTTCACTAAAAAAAGAACCCGTGTTTTTTACACGAGAATGGACAAAGCGATCTTCAACAATAGGAAAATCAATTGCCATCACATTGCCAAATGAAACCTTGAGAGGAAAGGCACTCAGAATAGATAATGATGGTGCACTAGTCATATCAAATAAAGGTAAAACTCGAAGGGTTATCGTTGGTGATGTAAGATAAGAAAGAGCTCAAAATTTTTTATAATTATTAATTTAGAGTACATATGTGAAGATTTGTTGGGCAAACACAGACAGTTTTGATGATTCTAATATTGTCATAATAGGAATTCCAGACGAATCAAAATCACATGCGCTTAGAAAAGGAGCATCTGAGGCGCCAGACAAGATTCGTGAAATTTCTTGTATCAGAGATATGTACGTTAGAGACAATAAGACATCTTTAGGATTACCAATTTTAGGAATAAAAAAGAAAATTTACGATTATGGCAATGTGAAAAAAACTGAAATAGGAAATGTAATCAATAATGTAACTTCAAAATCTAAAATTCCAATATCATTAGGAGGGGATCATTCTATTTCGACAGAAATAATAAAATCAATTTCAAAAAAATTAGGTCCGATTTCTTTGGTTTATTTTGATGCACATCCTGATTTTATTGGTTCCACTCAAAATTATTACGGTTCTGTCTTTTATGATTCATTATCTTATATTGATCTAAAATCTAGCCTACAGATTGGGACTAGAACTCCAGAGCAAGAAGAAATTGACAATATAAAAAAATACAATGTTACTGTAATTACTCCTCTAGATATAATAAAAAATGGAATAGTGGAAACAGAAAAAACCATAATGAGCAAGATTGGAAAAAATGTGTATGTGTCTTTTGACATGGATGCAATAGATCCAGCTTATGCACCTGGTGTATCAGTTCCAGTTCCAATGGGTTTACGTAATACTGAAGCTATATACTTACTCAAATCACTTGCAAAAAGAGCAGTTGGTATAGATATAATGGAGGTTTGTCCAGATTATGATGTTAAAGATAGAACGTCCCACTTGGCATCAAGAATGATTGCAGAAATAATATCATCAATTTAATCTAAAAAATAATTATGAAACGGCATATACTTTTAACTAGGGCCATTACGTAATTTACTAATGTTTTCATATTTTACTATAAAAGATGCAAATGAAATTCTTCCAGTTGTTATTAAAAAGTTTAAAAATATTCTCAATATGAAAAACGAGGTTTTCAAAATTCAAAGTGAGATGGAAAACAATCCAAAATACATGTCAAGCTTTCAAGACTATGTAATAAAAAAACAAGAACTTAATTCAGCATTATCCAACTTTTACAAATCCATTGAAGATTTAGAGAAAATGGGCGTAATGATTAAAAGTGTAGATGAAGGACTATTAGACTTTCCATCACAAAGGTTTGAAGAAGAAGTTTGGCTTTGTTGGAAAGAGGGAGAAACCGAAATCAAATTTTGGCATGGAAAAGATGAAGGATTCATGGGAAGAAAACCACTCAGTGTAAGTGACGAGTCTTTAGTGTAAATGCTATCTAGTTGGCTTAGAGTAATCAGAGTAAAATTTCTTCTTGCCTCAGTGATTGCAGTTTGTCTTGGTCTTACCATAAATTGGTGGCAAAACCAAACCGTCGATATCGTATATGGTATCTTGACATTTGTTGGAGTTTTGGCGTTGCATGCAAGCGTAGATTTGCTTAATGATTATTGGGATTTCAAGCGTCATATAGATACAGAAACTCAGAGAACCAAATTCAGTGGAGGCACTGGCGTATTGCCAGAAGGTTTACTGAAACCAAATGATGTTTACAAAGCTGGCATAATTTTTCTGGTAATAGGTTCTGCAGTAGGCGGCTATTTTATTTTTGAAAAAGGAATAACCATTGCAATCATTCTTGCCTTTGCCATAATTTCTATTTATTTTTATTCCACAAGAATTGTTGATTCTGGGTTAGGTGAAATTTTTGTAGCCATAAAAGGAGCCATGATTGTACTTGGTACATCTTTTGTACAAACTTCGCATATTACTGTAGAACCAATACTTGGCGGAATTATTGTGGGGGTTTTATCTTCCCTTGTATTATTTGTAAATTCATTTCCAGATTTTGATGCTGACAAAGCAGGTGGTAGAAAAACGCTAGTTATAATGTTAGGTAAAAAAAAGGCAGCTAGTGTAGTATGGGTTTTTCCAATTATTGCATATTGCGTCATAGTATTAGGAACAGCCACACATGTACTTCCAATTCTTTCACTGATAACCTTGTTTACAATTCCGTTATTAATGAAATCAGGATTGAGCTTGAAACAAAATTTTGATGATGTTGATAAAATTGTTTCTACAATGGGCTCATTTGTATCATATAGTAGAATAACTGGATTATTGCTAGTCCTAAGTTTTCTTTTTTTATCAAAATAAAACACATTACAATTAAATCAACCATTAGAAAAGATACGTTATGATTACAGGTTATGCGACGCCAGAAGGTACTTTGAATTTTGCAAAAAGAAGTCAACTTGCTGCAAAAAACCATTTTAGATCATTCAATAGATTGACTCTTTCATCATTAGGTATTGGAACATACCTAGGAAATGTTGACAGCGTCACAGACAATCTAGTAAAAGAGGCTATCAAAAAATCAGTTCTTTCTGGAATAAATGTGATTGACACTGCAATAAATTATCGTTCTCAAAAAGCAGAAAGATCGGTGGGCAGAGCAGCATCAGAATTATTAGAAGAAGGCAAAGCCGAACGAGAAGAGTTGTTTATCAGTACAAAAAATGGTTATGTAACAAATGATGGTGATGTCAATGAAGAATTTTGGCAATACATTCACAATACGCTAGTCAAACCAGGCATAATCAAATCCAACGACATTTCTTCTGGATACCATTGTATGACCATACCATACCTAGAGCAGCAACTCAATCAAAGTTTGAAGAATCTAGGGCTCGATTGTGTTGATCTGATTTATCTTCACAATGCAATAGAAGGTCAGCTCCAAGATATTTCAAAAGAAGAATTTATGAAGAAATTAAAAGATGTTTTCGAATTTTATGAAAAGCAAAGAAAAAGCGGCAGTATCAGATATTATGGTATGGCAACTTGGGACTGCTTTAGAGTAGCAAATGAACATCCACAACACATCTTACTATCAGATGTAATTAGGCTTGCAAAAGAGGCAGGAGGGAAAGAACACGGGTTTAGATTTATTCAACTTCCTTACAACATGTATCTTGATCAAGCTTTAATTTTGAAAAATCAAATTGTAAATGGTTCTGAAGCATCAATATTAGAAACAGCAATAAATTTAGGAATAGGGGTTTTTGCAAGTGTTCCCCTTATGCAAGCAAAACTTCTCAAGCCAAACACAATACCAGAATTTGGAAATTTACAGCTACCATCACATAGAGCGTTACAGTTTGTAAGATCTACACCGGGAATAATAGCTCCACTGGTAGGACAGAAAACTGCAGAGCATGTTAATGAGAATCTCGAATTAGTTAAAATCGAACCATTATCAAATACAGAGTTTACAGATATAATCAAGAAACTATCATCATAATCATTACAGCTAATTTTACATTAACGATTATCAACTGTAAGTTTTAAATAGAAAAGATAATCGAGGTGACATATGCCAGTAGACCCTGTTTGCGGAATTGAGCTTGACGAGAGCTTGGCGTTAGTGCATGAACATAAAGGAAAAAAGTACTATTTTTGTTGCCATGGATGCAAGCGTATTTTTGTTAAAAAGCCAAACAAGTGGAAAAAAGACTAGATAGGAAAATTTCCGCACATGCGGCAAAAGTGCGAACCTGTTGGAATAGCACCATTACATTCCGGACACCTAGATTTTGACACTCCTAAAAAAGTAGGTGGATCATAATACTTACGATATATCTCATAATAATAAAGAGACTCTTTTGTTCCTAATCTTACTTTTTCAGTTTCAAGATAAAGTAAAAGTTTGTCCTTAAACACAGAGTCAGAAATAAGATTACTAAAAAATGATGTCAAACCTGTCGTTCCAGAACCATCTTGCATAGCTGATTTTTCTCGCCAAACTATTTCCTCAGGAATTACTCTTTCAAAAGATTTTCTTAGAATCCATTTTCCAAATTTTTTGCCTTTTTCTTCATGTACCTTGAGATCTGTAGGTATTGATTTTGCATATTTAACAACAGAATCATTAAGAAATGGCATTTCAACGTCAACCCCAATAGACTCGCCAATTATTTTGGCAGGAAAGTGCATTACCTGCCATATTCTTTCCAGATCCTTTTGTAGTTCTACAGGTGTCATTTTTTGAAAGAAGTGATAACCTGCAAAAAGTTCGTCTGCGCCATCACCTGTAATTATACTAGAATATCCTTTTTCCTTTACCATACTGATTGTCAAAAACATGACAATCGCATTACGAATTTCTATAGGATTAAAGACTTTGAGAATTTTTATTGTTTTATCAATAGCAGATAGCAATTGTTCAATTGATACAGTTTGGACCTCCAATGGCAATCCAATTTGTTTTGCCGCTAGCTGCGAATATACCAAATCTGTAGAAATAAAGTCCTTGGCAATAGTAGCAAATGCGTTAATTTTTTTATCATTTAAACAAAAAGCCAAAATCGAGCTATCCAATCCTCCAGATAATGCGATACTTTTTGACTTGCAATCATTTACTGCTGTAGAGAGCAGTTTGTGAAGATTTGAACAAATTTCTTGCAATATTCAAGATTTGAATTTCTCACTAAAATAAGGTATCTTGGCAAATAAGATTAGCTTTAAATATTTTACAGAAGCAAATTTATCATATGCTACTTCCAGCAGAAATTGAAACAAAAACACTCATACCAGCTTTACGTGCCATACTCGCAAAAAAACTCATTGAAGAGCATCACATAGGTGAAGAAGAAGTATCTAAGCTCCTAGGTGTAACACAGGCGGCAATAAGCAACTATGTGAGAGGGACAAGAGGAGATCCAGTCCTCATAAACAAGCTTCTTGAGGTAAAAGAAGTATCAGAGATGATTAATGATATTTGCAGTAATCTTGCATCAAATATGGCATATACGCCAGCAAGTCTTTCAAAATTCATTGGCCTTTGCAATTACATAAAATCTAGTTTGTTAATATGCGACATTCATCACAATTTAGAGACAAACATTGATGAAGCAATATGTAAAGAATGTGAAAATATGTTGTTAAAGGGACCTGGAACTTCGTTTTAGTTTGTTTTAGCGATTATTATTTTTATAGTAGAAATCAAAGTCATTCCGTATTTACCGGATCCATTTTCACTATCAACGGAAATATCAACAATTTTGGAATTTCCCTTCATCATGTTTTCTGTTACAATATTAGCTACTGCAACTGCAGTAGGAATTGCATTACCTTTGGCTACTAGTGTGACCTGACCAGAATTTCCAAGATCCATCAATACATCAAGTGCACATTCCATTACTGGCTCTTCTCTTATTATCAATACTTTTTTATCATTTGAAAATGAATGATCACTAACAAGTTGGGTTTCTTCTTTTCCTATTTCACTCAATAAGCTCAATCACATCACCAAAAATTATGCATTTCATTTAAGTCTTATCGATGATTCATTCATTAGTTAAAAAGATCGATCGATATGTTCTGGAAATCCCCGTTGGGCAATACTCGTCTTATAGTTATTGGGATAACACGCTTTTCAAGTTCGGTATAAGCTAGATCAAGCGAAGTTGCAACTTCTTTTGGAATTGCTATGAATGGTGGTGCGCCAAGTGATAGTTGTAAAGCTCTTGCACCTAAAATTCTGGCTTTTTCGAAACGAGTCAGTGTGGGTGGACCTATCATTATCTTGCCTTTAGTGGTAGTTTCATATTCTATAGGTACATGAATTGGATCTATCTCGATTATCTCTCTTGCATCAATGATTTTTTGTCGTCTTTCCTGTTCGGCAAGCTCTTCTGGAGTAAGATCACCTTTTTTGGCCTTTTTTTCTTTCTTTACTACTATTTTTTCTCCATCTTCCTCAGTAACCTCAGCTTCAACAGTCTCTACAACTTCTACTACTGGTTCTACTTCTTCTGGCTCTACTGGAACTTCCTCAGTATCTGGAATAATCTCCTCAGGTTCATCGGACATTAATCAACTGTCTAAACAAACGTTATATAATTCATAATCCTCCTCTTGAAAAATGAGCACAGGATCAGTTTCAAAGATAGAGTCAGTTTTGAAGATAAAGGGCAAGTCAGAATTAAAATTTGAGCTAAAACGTCATCTGGCACCAAAAACAGTTGGCAATCTCACCAGATCTATGCCATTAGAGGGAAATGCACACATGATGGAAAACATTTTTGCATATATGGAAACTCGAGTAAACACAGGTGGAGAAAAACTACGAACTCAATTCAAAAAGGGCGATGTTGCTTTTATGGCTGCAAATGGATCCATCTGTTTTTTTGTAAATGATTTCGAGTCTACAAAATCAATGACACTCATAGGAAAAATAACATCAAACATTGATGCGCTTACTGAAGTAAACCCCGGAGACGTGTTTTTGATAACTCAAGCAGGCTGATAGATGTGATGTCCGCTATGACCACTTATTCTTTTAACTGATCCTTTTTTTAACAGATTCACTAAAAAGGCGTTTGCAGTAGAAATCTTCACTCCTGTTTGTCTTGATATTTCTTGTACAGTAAAAACTTTGGAGCTTTTAATGAAATTCATTGCTTGATTTTCATCAATTATGACAGATATGTTAGTTTTTGATTTTTGATCTTTCTTTTCTCCTTTCTTTGGTCCTTCCTTCTTTGCAGCTTCAGCTGTTTGTGATTTTTCAGCTTGTGCCGGAGATTTTTTCTTTGCTCCACCCATGTAGATTTTTTTGTAAGGACCTATTTATAAACGAACAAAGCATGCAGAAATCCTAAATATTTGCTAGTCTCGGTCTTGGTATGGGATTAGATGTAATTGAAGAAAAAAATCTTAACGATGTAATAGTGTATGCGCTTGATTATCCTAAGGTGGTTCTAGCTGAATCCAATGGATTTGCTGCAGAAGTAACAACATTAGGAGACTTTGCATATGGACTGTATATGGGATACATCTCAGGAGTTTTCTTTGATGGGTTTTTGGCAAGAAACAAAAGATATCTGGAGTCAGAAGAATTATCAGATTTTCATGCCATCCTTCTTAAAAGGTCACCTGAAATTAGGCTCAAGATAAAAGCACATCTTCATTTAAAATAACTCAACCTTTTATTCCACAATTGGTAAAAATTCGCAGATGAAGTTTTCACTAGTAGCAGAGACACTAAAATTCATGGAGGGTACAACGAAACGACTAGAATTAACAAAATATCTAGTAGATTTATTCAAGATCACTCCTCCAGAAATTATTTCACATGTGGTTTATCTTTTGCAAGGCAAGTTAAGACCTGATCATGAAGGAATAGAAATGGGCATTGCTGAAAAAATTGCGATAAAAGCAATATCAAAATCTGCTGGCATACCAGCAAAAAAAATCCAGCAAGAATATAACAAGATGGGAGATTTTGGTCAAGCTGCTTCAAAAATATTAGAGCAAAAAACACAAACAACATTTCTTACGCAAGACATTACGGTTGAAAGAGTGTATGACACACTATACAAGATTGCAGAATTAAAAGGAGCCCGTTCTCAAGACATGAAAATGAAATACATCTCTAGTCTTCTAAATGATGCAACTCCAATTGAGGCTGGGTTTATCCTCAAAATAATTACAAATTCTTTACGATTAGGTATTGCTGATTTTACCATTCTGGATTCTCTTGCAATTGCATTTACAGGAACAAAAGAAAACCGTGGAATGTTAGAACATGCATATAATGTATCAAGTGATTTGGGCAAGGTAGCAGCAGCTGTTGCAAAAGATGGAATAGACTCGATAAAAAATTTTCAAGTTGCAGTATTTAGTCCTGTGAGACCAATGCTTGCGGAAAGGGTCAAGAGTCCACAAGAGGCACATGAGAAAATGGGCTCAGAATTTGCAGCAGAATACAAACTAGATGGGGAACGTGTACAAGTACATCTCCAAGGTGAGAAAATAATTCTTTATTCCAGAAGTTTGGAAAATATTACAAACTATTATCCTGATATTGTTGAAAAAATCAGCAGTGCAATTAATGCAAAAGAAGTAATCTTAGAGGCCGAAGCTGTTGCAATCAATGAGGATTCTGGAGAATTTCTTGCATTTCAGGAACTTATGCATCGTAGAAGAAAATATGGGGTAGCTAAAGCAGTTTCACAATATCCTATTACCGTGAATTTTTTTGATGTAATGTTTGTTGATGGCAAAAGCTGTCTTGATTTACCATATAAAGAACGACGAAAAACACTAGAGAAATTAGTAAAAGAGGACACGTTTGCAAAACTTGTTTCCATGGTAATTGTAAAAAACGATAACACTGTGGAGGATTTCTTAGAAAATGCAATCAATGCAGGTTGTGAAGGATTGATGTTAAAACAACTTGATGGTACTTACAAAGCTGGCGCCAGAGGAAGCAACTGGCTCAAGCTCAAACGTGAGTATAGAAACGAATTAGGCGATAGTTTGGATCTTGTTGTAATCGGTGCATTTTATGGAAGAGGTAGGAGAACCGGCAAATATGGTGCCCTATTACTTGCAACGTACAACAACGAAACAGATACGTTTCCCAGCATATGTAAAGTTGGAACTGGGTTTACTGATGAAAGCTTAGATCAGTTTTATCAAATTCTTTCTGACAAGATAACTATAAAGAAAAATCCAAGAATTGAAAACGGTCTTGAAGCAGATATTTGGTTTGAGCCAGAAGTTGTAATTGAAATAGTAGCTTCGGAAATCACACTTAGTCCAATACACAAGACAGCAATGGATGCAATTAGAAAGGGAAGTGGTCTAGCACTTCGTTTTCCAAAGTTCACTGGAAGAATACGATTAGAAAAAACTCCTGAAAATGCCACAACTGATCAAGAGATAATTTCTTTGTATAATGGACAAAAAAGAGTAGTTCAGGAAGAGAAGCAAAATTACCTTTAACATTAGGAATTTACGTAACGATTATTAGCCGCGACCATCAGAAACAACGTCTGGATGTATAGTGGGGAATTAGAGGTTCAAGCGAAGCGTAAGGCGCTTGCCGTTTTACAAGATGAAATCAACAGAATCCTTAACGCAGTAAGAGATCTTTCCACATTACCAAGTCTCATAATAAAACCAGACAAGGCGGAAATCAAACAAGTCCTTGAGAGAATAAAAAATACAGAAGACGAGGTGGAATCGTTACGTCGAAAGATAACAAGAGAGATTGCAGATGTCGGTGGTTTAATGATGAACCGAGAGAACCTTTTACATACAGCTTATGTAACAGATGAAATTGCAGGATTTATCACAGGAATTGCATTCAAACTATCAAACATCAAAGCTGTTACTCTAAAAAAAGAGAAACTTGACAAAGACATTTCAGATTTAATTGCGTTAGCTGTAGACCAAATATACAAACTAAATGAAATTGTACGAGCTCTAAGTGGAAATTCTACAGTAGCAATTGATCTTGCTCACGAATCACAGAAAATAGAACGCAGTGTTGATGAAAAATATCGTGAACTTACTATCAAAGTTCTAGATGAAATTTCAAATACAAGAGAACTTTTACTGCTCAAGGATATTGTCGAGGCAATTGAAGAAATGTCTGACAAATGTCTTGAAGTTTCAGATTCTTGTATTGTATTAGCTTTAAGCTTATAGATCAAGTAATAAATTAAATCAGAATTATTTTTAATAAATTTTTATCTAGTGTATTAGACACAAATCAATGATAGGAGTATTCGATATAGAATTAGAGTCTCAATGAGATGTATGTAGAATTTAATTCTCTATAAGATTAATACTAGCCTTCATGTGACGAAAACCTAACTTGAAAGGAGAATTAATAGAAAATAGAATAGTAATCTGGAACATCCAAGATTCACGCACTCTGTTTATGAATGGATATTATGGAAAGCCTGTAGGTATAGCTAAACCAAAACCAGATGAAATAACAGTACCATTAATTTTAGATCTCATAGAAGGATTATACCTAGTCCAAAAATCAAAGATAAAGGTATTCAAGGCAAAAAAACTTCTAACAGAAAATAATCTACTTGAAATTTGCAGAGGGGAATACCATAACTTTGACAAAAAATATCTTGTTTACAAAGATTTCAGAGACAAGGGTTACATCGTAAACCCTGGAATTAAGTTTGGTTGTGATTTTGCAGTATATCAAAAAGGCCCAGGCATTGATCATGCCCCATATCTAGTTCAGGTGTACAATACTGGAGACACTGTCTCTGCTACAAGTGTAGTTTTAGCAGGAAGGTTAGCAACAACAGTAAAGAAACAATTCATCTTGGCAATCCCAAGAGGAGAGAAGAAAGTAGATTGTTTAGCGTTAGATTGGTGGAGAGCTTAGCGCAGATTATTTTTAATGTCTGATGCTATTTTATCATAAACCGCAAACTGTTCTTTTGAAATTCCAAGTTCATGATTACTTTTCCACTTGCCATGTATTCTAACACCATTTTTTGTGGGATCTACCCAAATGAATGCATCATGATAAGATAATTTTGTAATCATGTCAGCAAGTTCGTTATCAGCATTTAGAATATTAGCAATTTTTCCTCCAATCCATTCTACACCCACCACTTTTTTAGAGCCAAAATGACCATGAGTTTTTGGTTTTGACTCAGCAAGAAAACTATCGTCACTTTGGCTTATATTTGCTTTAACTATAAAGTGAGCCTGAAAACGATCTTGTGCTCCCCATGGTAAAGGAATTATGTTTTGCATTAAATCCACTAACCTTTTTGAATTACCTGCACAATGTCAATGTTAGAGTTTTTTATTTTAACGCAACCGTGATTTGTAGTCATAATTGGAGAATGGGTAAAACTTCCGCTATAATAATCGCCTTTTTCAACATCATCAGTGCCAATTTCTTTTGTCTCTGCTTCTATTCCCACATGGTTCAAAAGATCGCAGAACTCTTCATTTTTGTTTTTTTGTACAAAAGTGTCTTGCTCAGAATCGTGCATGCATAAGATAAATTTCACCCTCAAATAAATATTAGTCTTAGAGCGACACATTAGCACAAAACATAGCAATCGGAATAAATAATCGAAAAATATAGTCAACTTCTGTTAATGCTAAAATTTCAAGGAAAAGTTGCAGTTATCACTGGTAGCGGCACTGGAATTGGAAAGGCCATTGCAGTAAAATTTGCTGAAAATGGTGCAAGTATTGTCATACTTGGCAGAAGAAAAGAACCCCTTGAAGAAACTGCAAAGGGATTGAAAGAAATTATTGACAAGGTAAAGAGTAACGCGTTTGTTAAAATTTTTGCAGGAGTTGATGTCAGTGATGATGAGGGCGTGTCACGTATGTTTGATGAACTAAAATCATCAGGAAATGTAGATATTCTAGTTAACAATGCAGGAGTCTCCGGACCGGTAACATGTTTTGCAAACTCACCCATTTCAGAATTTAAAAGCACAGTTGCCATTCACCTTACAGGAACTTTTTGGACTTCAGTTCAAGCACTAAAAGCAATGAAGGCAGGTTGCAAAATCATTACAATTTCAACATTTTTTACAGAAGAGCGTCCCCTAGAGCAAAGACCATACAGATTCAGAAGTCCATACACCGCTTCACAAGGAGCAAAAAATAGATTAGCGGAAGCAATGTCATGGGAACTAACAGAGAAGGGAATTATTTCAATAGCAACAAATCCAGGACCTGTCCATTCTGACAGAATTTACAAAACAGTATATCCAAAAGCAGCTGCTGAATTTATGAGAGTTAGTGGCTTTGAAAGCTTGACTCCACAGGAAGTAGAAGAAGTCAACAATGACATACTGCCTTTGATGGGAGAAGAAGAACAAACAGTAAAAGATGGAATTAAAAATGCAACTACAAAATTATCAAAACTAAAAAACATAACATTGGAATCAGAGATAGAAAAACTTAGCAAAACAATCTCTTCCTTACTTGCAAAGATTCAACAGATTGCAGAAAAAATTCAGAACAATACAAGCAAAATGATAGCTGATGAACAATTTTTGTCCCAGTCCCAAGTAGCAGAAACAGTATTGTCCCTATGTGATGAAGAAATATCAAAAATTCTCAATGGCAAAGTCATACCGGGGGATAGGGTGTTTTATCCAGTTAAACCACACATTTCAGCCTCCATTCCTGAATCGCAAATTGACTTTAATGGCAAGGTTGTTGTGTTTACTGCAGATATTACGGAGAGCTCTGACATATCACGTGTAGAATTTCTTGCCCAAAATATTGAAAAAAATGGAGGCAAAGCAGTTATTCTCTTATCAAAAAACAGTCCGCAACAAGCACAAGAACAATTATCTAAATTTCATTCACATCCAATTGACTTATCAAATCAAGAACAAGTGAGAATGTTTTTCAAAACTGCTTCAGAAAAAATAGGGAAAATTTCAACCATAGTTCATGTGACAGGCAAAGTTCCTTCTTTTGCAAAACTGACGGAAATTACCCGATCACAGTGGGATGGATTGGTTGACAAATTCATAAACACTCCAGCCATAGTTGGACAGGAAGCTCTCAACATTTTCGTACCTGGGGGTTCCAAGAACCCACCGCTTTTCAAGGAAAAAT
The DNA here is from genome assembly GCA_016201435.1 of Nitrososphaerota archaeon. Taxonomy (GTDB): domain Archaea; phylum Thermoproteota; class Nitrososphaeria; order Nitrososphaerales; family Nitrosopumilaceae; genus TA-20. The sequence goes on from JACQCT010000047.1 coordinate 16,290, forward strand.
CAGGCACCATAGTAATCATAGGTCCTGACTTACCATCAGGTCCAAAAGTATCTGGTTCAGACAGAGCCAGAATAGAAGTTTTTCGTGGAGCTCTACGACCATTTGCTACAACTGTCAATCAAGAGCTAAGCGATGTACTCAAGTCAAATCTAAGAACATTCCTAGTTTTGCCAGGAAGTATAGACGGAACAGAGCCAAGCAATGAAAGAATTTTCAACGCAATAAAATATTTCAGTTCTGGAAAGGCCACACAAAGCTCTGAAGTGATTTATTGTCCTGATGAAACAAGATCCTGATGAAGAAGTTTTCTGAGCTCAAAGTAGGTGACGAATTTTTTTCAGAATGTAAAATAACATTTCCTGAACTTGAAAGTTATCTTGCCTTTTCTAAGATAAAAAATGTAATATACGAAAATAATGAAAACATGAAAAAAGAATCCAGCACAATGATTTCTGGTAGAGCAATCCTAGGAAGAATGGAGGGGGAATTTACAAGACTAAAAGAAATGTATGGGAATCTGTTGATTTTTTACGGCATGGATGGCGATCCTGGGTGGAAAAATAGGCATACTCGATTTCTAAAACCTCTTTACACCAACGAAAATCTGAAGATCAAATTTAAAATATCTGAGAAAACTGACCTTAATGAAAATTATGGACTCTTAGCAATAGATTTTGAGGGCTCAAAAGATAACGGCGAACTTGTTGTGGTATCAAAACGTAACTTGTATCAGATCAAAAAGGAACCCTCAGAGAATCAATAAAAAGCTTGATTGCTGTAATCACAAGTACCACTGTAACAAGAATTCTCAGTTTTTTCTCTTCTACCTGTAGTGAAAGTCTGCTACCAACTAGTCCTCCTGCAAATGCACCTATTGAGAGAAAAAGTGCCTGGTAAAAATCAGGATGACCTAAAAGTGCGTGTGCAATCATGCCAGAGGCAGATGCAAATAACAAAATAAACTGTGAAGTAGGAGCTGCCATTTTCATTGAAAGACCAATTGCTATTACCATTAAAGGAACAAACACCACACCGCCTCCTATACCAAACAGGCTTGAAATTATTCCAGCAAAAAAACTAGCACTAACTGCCAAGACCATTATTTGCTTTGAAAGATTATAGTCTTTGGGTTCCATCTTTCGTTTCAAAAAAATGTATATGCTTGATGCTAAAAGTACGATACCAAATAATATCTTAAATGATGATGGAGTAATTCCATCTGAAATGTATGCCCCAAGTATTGTACCAGGTATTGAAAGTAATCCAAGCTTCAGACCTAGTGAGTATTCTATGCGTTTTTGTTTTGCATAGGACACTGTAGACGCAACAGCATTACTAAATGCAGCAAAAAGACTATTGCTTGCTGCAAGCTGAGGTGAAAATCCAAAAAATGTCAAAATTGGTACAACGACAAATCCACCACCCAATCCAATCATGGAACCAATAATTCCTGCTACAAATCCAAGTAATATCAATCCCAAATATTCAAACATTACAAACACCAACGGCTACTGCAGATTAAATGAGTACGTCAACCTTAATGAACCAAGAAATATAACAAAGATCTAGATTTGTCATCTAGCAACAAGTAATTTCCACAAATATCCATTTTGGTTAGTTGTAAGTTCCAATTCAAAATGTTCTGAACCTAGTGGAACAGATTGTGATGTGCTATCGGGTTTTTTACCAGATATATGAAAATCGCGAAAAGCATCAATCATATCAGAAAGTGTAGTATATCCTCGTGGTTTTTCTTTATCCCAACAATCACAGGTTGTCTCGTTAATTACAGCGCTAAAAATGGTTTTTACATCATTTAGAGTACTTAGTGCTGGATCTGTTTGTACAGCAGCTATAACTAGACCTGGTGCTCTAGTTGAACCCACCATGTTAATATTTCCAAGAAAATTTCTGTTTTTATCTTGTAGTACTGTAGATGTACAGAATTTTACGAGTGCTTGTTTTTTGTCATCTGAGAAAAAGTGACAGTATTGATTGATGTCAGCCTGACTAAAAAACTGCAATGGCCTTGACATGTTAATTTCGTGAGAACGTAAACTTGTTCTTAAATTTGAATTTGCTTCCTCGTATGAAAAAGAAAGATCAAGTGGAGAAATTTGTGATTGATCAGTATTATCAGTTGATGGATTAGATATGTTTGGTAATAGTACAATTACTATAATTATTACAGCAATAGCAACAGTCCCACCTATGCCTGCATAGAGAAATTTTTTCTGCCTCATGAAATCTTGGATTTTGTATGCTCTAATAAAGTAATCTCAGAGTTTAGGTAGTTTCGTGAATCTTAATTAATACCGAATTATGTTTGTTGAATGTTGCGCATAATATTATGTGGTTTTGGAGTTGTAGGTCAGAACTTTGCAAAGCTTCTACTTTCTAGATCAGAAGACCTGTATGCACTTCATGGTCTAAAGCTTAGAGTAGTAGGCGTATTTGACAGCAAGGGATCTGCCGCATCCTCTGCAGGTCTTGATCTAAACAGACTTTTAGAAGTCAAAAAAAAATATGGGGACATAAGAAAATATCACAATAAAGAAAAAAATGCAAATGGACTTGAAATGATCAAGGGAATGGATGCTGAGGTATTGATAGAAACAACTCCAAGTAATTATAAAGATGCCGAACCCGGAATGTCACATATCGTAAATGCCATGAAAAATGGTCTACATGTAATTACTGTAAACAAAGGACCGCTTGCTCTTGCATTTCCTTCATTAATTGAACTTGCAACATATAATCAAGTCCTGTTAAAATTTAGCGGAACAGTTGGCGGAGGCACACCGATTATAGATTATGCAAAAAATAGTCTAAGGGGGGAGAGAATTGTTTCCTTTCAAGGAATTCTAAACGGTACAACAAATTATATACTGACTAACATGGCTAATGGAATGACTTTCAAGACAGCCCTAGCAGATGCAAAAAAAAGAGGATATGTGGAAGCAGACGAATCGTTAGATATTGATGGTTTTGACGCTGCGGCCAAGCTTGTCATATTAGCTAACTGGATAATGGACATGAAAGTTACCATAAAGGACATCAAGCGCATAGGGATTAGAGATGTTACTACCTCTGATATCAAAAAGGCGACTGCCAATAATTCTGCTGTAAAGCTAATTGCGTCATGTAACAAGGAATTACTAGTAGCGCCTCAACAAATTTCTCTAGATGATCCGTTATGTGTAAACGGTACTCTAAATGCAATAACGTTTAACTCGGAACACTCTGGTCAACAAACAATAATTGGTCGCGGTGCGGGAGGAATGGAAACTGCCAGTTCCATACTAAGAGATTTGTTAGACATAAGACAGGAAATGTCAAGACGTTGAAATCAAATTTATTATCAAAATCTGAAACTGCAGAAACACTAGAAAATATTGCAACACAGTGGAAGATAGAAGTACCTAAAACAAAAAATCTTACTATTCATGAAATTTCAGATAGTGCAAGATTAATCACTGGAGATAATTTTGCTGCAATCAAGATAGATAAAATATTCATTCCCTTTCTTTCTGAAACCTCGATGCTTGAAAAATTTCCTAAAGTTATAGTAGACATGGGAGCTGTAAAGTTTGTATGTAATGGGGCAACAGTCATGAGACCAGGCATAAAAAAATATTCAGATTTTGATAAAGATCAGATCATATGTATTGTAGAAGAGTCACGTAACAAGTTTTTGGCAGTAGGAAGATCGCTGGTGTCAAGTAAAGAACTTGAAACTATGACAAAAGGCGAGGTAGTAAAAAATTTACACTACATATCAGATGAGTTTTGGGAAACTGCAAAAGGGATTAAAAAATAGCTAATTTTCAGTGAATTCTCTGGAACCTGTTTTGTCAACTACTAGCACGTCAATTCCATCTCCGCTCGCTGCATCTCGCATGATAGCAGAACGGATAGATTTTACTGCTAGTGTTACTGCATCTTTTTCTTTCATGCCTTGTTTGAATTCTTGATCAAGAACTCCAAGTGCCATTTCTGCACCAGTTCCTACTGCAGCGTAATCGTCTGGCAATACAGAACCTAATGGGTCCAGAGTGTAAATTGCTGGCACACCATCAACTCCACCTACAATAACTTGTGTGAGTAAAGGATAGTATCGTCTCTCATACATTAATGAGGACATCATTTTTGCAACAGAGTTTGGCGGAATCTCTCTTTTTAATTCCATTTTCCTAATCTTTGTAAGAGCACGCATCTGCATTGCTAAAACCTGCATATCAGCTACCAAGCCGGCGCAGCACGCCCCAACATAGTCAGTTATTGTAAATGTCTTTTTTGTGTTCTTACTAACAAGAAAATTACCATAAGCAACTCTTCTTTCACTTGCCAGAACTACACCGCCATCATAAGTTATTCCAACAGCTGTGGCGCCCGGCATATACACATAAGCCATAAATTCTGTGCAAAACGAGGACAATAAAGCCCTTTCTCTAAATGAAAGGCGCTAATACGATCGATGGTGCTCAAAAATGAATCATACCTAAAGTAATGAACCACTAGAAATCGATATTAAAATTTAGTTGAATTTACTCATTATCCTACAAATACATTTTGTAGTTTTGTTTAGCAGATCTATTCTTGCAAATTCGTTAGGAGAATGGATTCTAGAAAAAATGTATGTGCTTCCAATTGAGATACATGGTGCAGAAAGAACTTTTGCAAAAGAGTACATAGGTCCAGTACCAGCAGATGACACACTTACTATTGATTTTCCAAATGATTCATTTGCGGCTTTTTTTACTTTAGATACAAACGGATCTAGAATATTGGTTTTAGATGCAGCTTCACCGTGAATCATGTTTACTTTAATGTCCCCAAACCCATTTGATCTAAGATGTTGTTTTAGTCTTGCAAGTTGTTTTAATGGATCCATTTTTGGTACAAGTCTAAAGTCAATTTTTACTAGTGCTTGTGAAGGAAGAACAGTCTTTGCTCCAGGACCGGTGTAACCTGAAACAAAACCTGCAATGTTACATGTTGGTTCTCCTACTAGTGCTTTTCTTGCTGCAATTCCTGTCTTGTTTGCAACAAACCGTTTAATTCCATATTCTTTTTTGAATTCCTTTTCGTCAAATGGTTCAGTTTGAATTAGTTTAAGTTCTTCTTTTGTAAAGCCGTCCGCTTCCTTATACCAGTCTTTGATGATTATTTTCCCATTAGGATCACGAAGTGTTTTTAATGCTTCCAAAAGTCGCCATGCAGGATTTTCAATCAGAACTGCAAGGCTAGAATGAGCATCGCGTATTGATTCTGTTACTGAAAGTTCAACATAAAGCAAGCCTTTCATTCCAAGGCTGATTATCGGCCTATTTTTAGCATCAACATACCCAAATTCCCAAATTACTCCATCACATGAAAATTTTTTCTTAAATTTTTTTAGGTATTTTTCAACATGCATGCTCCCAATTTCTTCTTCTCCTTCAACTAGGAATTTCACATTGCATGGAACATCGCCTTCTGTTTTTAGATAAGATTCAACAGCTTTTATTCGAGTTATTAATTCGCCCTTGTCATCAGCAGAACCGCGTCCAAAGATTTTGTTACCTATAATTTTTCCACTAAATGGTTTGTCTTTCCAGAGATCAAATGGTTCAGCAGGCTGTACATCATAATGATTGTAAAATAGCAAAGTTTTCTTGGGGTTTTGTTTAGATTTTACTTCGCCATATACCACTGGTGGAATTCCTTTTCTAAGATAAAGTATTTCGGAACGAATTCCTGAATTTCTCATTATTTTTGCCACAAGCCTTGCACATTCTTCAAGACCTTCATTTTTTGCAGAAACGCTAGGTTGTCTGATCAAAGTTTGAAGATCTGATATTAGTCCTTTCATATTGTTGTCTACGTGTCGAAGTACTTGCATCAGAGTCACTTTATCCTGTCAAATGGTTTCATTGCATCAGAAATAAATTCTAAGAGATCAGTTGCAACAATGTGTAATCCGTGATCTTTTTGTGCAAGCATTCCTGCCTTTCCGTTTATAAAAACAGCCGCTGCTGCAGCCTCTATGGGATTACGATTTTTTGACAACATTCCTGCCACCAAACCTGAAAGGACGTCTCCTGTTCCACCAACAGTCATTGCAGGAGTATTTTTCACATTCAGATACGTCTTTTGCCCATCACTAATAATATCAGTCGGTCCTTTTAGCAATATTGTAAGAGCATTTTCTTTTGCATATTTTTCTACAATTGAGATTCGTTCCTTTTTAGAATCAGATGGTAATTCTCCAAACAATCTTTTGAATTCACCAGCATGTGGAGTTACTACAACTTTTTTATTTTTAATTAAAGGCAGTATATCTGATACCAGCACACTTGCATCAAGAGAAAGTCTTACATCTTGATTCAAAAGCGAGGTTACAAGCAACTTTAATGCTTCAATATCTTGTATTGCCAATCCCATACCTATTGTTGCAGAATCTAGTTCTTTGGGTATAACACCAAGAAGTTTGTGTACAGCACCTCTTGTTAGCTTGGCATCAACCAAAGGCAGTACGATAAGATTTGGAGAGATTGCCCTTGTTGCATGTACATTTATTTTTGGTACACAAGTGTATACCAAATCCGTTCCACACCGTAACGCTGCAAGAGATGAAAGTATTGGTGCGCCATGATAAAAATAACTACCGCCAAGAACCAGAACCTTTCCATTATCACCTTTTCGTGATGCAAATTTTCTGGGAGGAATAAAATTTTTCACTATAGTAGCTTGTAAAATCTTACTTGTCAATACCGATAATCTTCTTTTTGGGTGAATAAACTTTCCTTGTTAGAAACCATTACTCTTTTCTTTAAGACGTAATCTATTCTGTAGACTCTTCTACTTCAATTTCTTCTTTTGGCAATCTATTCTTAAATGCCCTAGGACTTGAGACTTTTCTTGCAAAGGCAACGTATGTGGTATGACCAATGCTACGAAATGAATGCCTTGTTTTTCCCTCTCGTGCCTCAATAGTTCTAACAATTTGTTCTGTACATTCAATATCATAAAAGTCATTTTCATTAAGTGCGGTTGCAAGTTTTTCAAGTTGATTCATTGTAGGACATATTGCAACAAAGGCCCCACTTCCTTTTAGTATCTTTCTTGCTTGAGGCACTACTGACCAAGGATCACCAAGATCTACTACTACAATATCAGCATCAGTAATCGGGACTTTCTTGACAGATTTTATGTCAAGCTTTTCCATTGTCACATATTTTGCAACTCCAGCTTTTTCTATATTTTTTCTGGCAATCTCCATGAAATTGGGATCAACATCAAATGTGTACACATGTCCACGTGGATTTACAATGCTTGCAAGAAACGTAGTAAGAGAACCACTTCCAGTTCCAATCTCTACAACTTTTTGTCCACTCTGAAGTCCGGTTCTTGCAGCAATATACCCTAGATCTTTTGGATACACTATCTGTGTACTACGCTGACTTTTCATGATATAATCATGGATCGTCGGCTCTAGCAGATAGATGTATTTGCCTTTGTTTGTTTTAATTGTAGAACCATATTCTTTTCCTACAACATCTTTGTGATTAATTACACCAACATGTGTATGAAATTGTTGTTTTTTTGATACCCTCATCAGCCACTTTTTTGAATCATTATAAAAAAACAGGACGTAAGAATTTTGTTTTATTTTCTTCACAGAAATAAAGCCAATATCATACGGATAAGAATTTACCTGTTACATCCTTGATGGAGAACTAATTCCAAGCAAATCAAGCGCCTTGGCAAGTGTTTCTTTAAAACAATACACGATGCAAAGTCGTGCATTTATCAGAGACTTGTCCTCAGCAGTTAAGACCTTTACATGTTCGTAAAAGGCGTTAAATGTAACTGCAAGTTCATAACAATATCGTGCAATTATTTTTGGAGATAGGTTTTTTGCAGCATCTTCTATCTGGATATCAAATTTTCCAATTGCCTTAATCAGATTCAACTCATATTCTGTAGCAAGGCCATCAAATGATACATCAAAGTTTGGTTCTGTCTCTGCTTTTTCTAAAATTCTTGAGGCCCGTGCATATGAGTATTGTATGTATGGACCAGTATCACCTTCTAAGCTAAGCGATTCAGTCAAATCAAATGTAATTATTTTATCAAGATCTTGTTTTATCATTGCATATCTTAGTGCACCCACAGCAACTTGCTCTGATATCTTTACAAGCGAAAGATCGTCAAGATCCGGATTTCTCTTTTTTGCTTCTTCATGTGTTTTTTTGCCAAGAATATCTAAAACATCATCGGCGTTGACATAGATTCCCTTTCGTCCTGACATTTGTGCTTGCTTGCCAGATGTATCTACACCAAGTGTCTTTGCAGTATCTGCACTTAGAGTCACAGATTCATATCCTAAATGAAAATATGCCCCTTCCTGAGATTTGAAATCAGACATTATCTTTGTAATTATTTTTTGTAAACGAGATTGTCGTGAATCAATTACAGTTATCACTTTTTCACCAATAAAGTCGAGCTTGTTTCCAGTCTTTTCAAGTGTTGTTTCCCAGAGAACCCGTCCATTTGCTTGTTCTACATATTTTTTATAATAAAATGGATCATCAAGCATCCCAAGCTTCCATGCTGCATATGGAATGTCTTTTGCTATGTATGTCGCTATGCCATTGCTTCTCACAAGAACCTTGTCTTCATCATCTACAGACTTTATGACCCAACACCCTTCATTCTTGCCTTCCTTTTCAAGTTCAATAATTCCCATTGATTTCATTTTTTCAAACACTATTTTCCAGAGATTTGATCTAACAATCTGTGACTCAAAATTCAGGCAATCATATGTAACACCAAGACGCCAGCAAGTCTTTAGTTGTTCATCAAGAACTTTTCTTGTAATGTCATTAGCAAACTTTGCAGTATCAGATGTGCCCTCTTCTAATTCCTTGAGTACTAGTGTTCTTTTTTCTGCCAGATTTGAATCAGTTTCATATTTTTCTGTGATATTAACATAAACAACATCTCCGCAATAATGATCAAATTTTTTACCCTTGGGTTGTTTTATGGAATATCCACCATATTTGAAACCTACAATGATGTCTGCTACTTGTAAGCCTGAATCATCAACATAGTTTAGCACCCTTACATCATACTGTGATTTGTGTAATATTTTTGAAACTGTATCACCTATGATTATGTTTCTCACATGACCAATGTGTAGTGCTTTGTTTGGGTTCACGCTAGTGTGTTCTACTACAATTTTCATATTTTTTCCGACATTAATGTCACCATATTTTTTGTGCATGGTAGATGTTATTGTTGAGTTATTTAATTCAGAAAAATTTGCAACAAAATTTACATATCCTGATGGATGTGCCGTGATTTCTTTTACGAACTTGCCTTTGTTTTTTTGGTATTGTTTTGAAATTGTATCTGCAATTTCAAGTGGTTTTTTCTTGAGACTCTTGGCAAGTAGGAATGCTATATTGCAGCTTACATCACCAAATTCTGGTCTTGCAGCCTCAGATACTTCAAATTCTACTTGAGGATAACTTAGTTCGTCAGAAATTTGCTCGAGTCTTGAACGTATTTCACCAAAGAGCAGTCTAAGTGTCATATCTTACTCTCTTGATAGTTTAAGCTCAACATACTCCAATGCCTCAATAACTCCATCACCTGCATTTCCTGTCACAGTCATGGATGCCTGTGATTTTACATCTTCCGATGCATTACCTATTGCTATACTTAATCCTGTAGCCTTGAACAATGGAACATCAGTTTCACTATCACCTATTGATATGACATCGTCTTTTGTAGCGGAAAACATGTTCATTACTTCTTCAAACCCCCTAGCTTTGTTTATGCCCTTTGAGTTAATATGAAATGCGTACTGGCTATCAGAAAGATCTACCGGTAGATTATTTTGTGCAACAATTTTTTTAGCTAAACCTATATCAAAATTTCGTTCAAGAACAACTTCAGTCATCCTTGGAAATACATTCTTTATTTCTATTTGAGGTATTTTTGTCTTAAGAAATTCAAATGCTTTCATGCAATCATCCTTTTTTCCCAATAACTTATGTTCAGATGGACCATATGTTACTGCTCCACCATTTTCACCTACTGAGATCCTAGTTGTACCTCCAAATACCGACAGCACGTATGCTTCAACAGATGATCTGCCAGTAACAAAAATCACTTTGTGTCCAAGTTTTTCCATATATCGTAGTGCTGCAAGCGCATCAAGATCAACTCTACCGCCTTTTGTATCGGTAATTGTCCCATCAATATCTACAGCAAAGATTTTTGGACGCACCAAGTCAGATATAATACTGGGCATAATAACTCTTAGAATATAGGACAAAGACTAATTCCAAAAGAATTGTCAGATGTTTACCATGTTGATGAAATTATTACTCGTGTAGGAAAAGAGCAGATTGGAAAAGTACAATGCTAACGATTTTGTAACAATCAGTATAACACAACGTGTTTTGGATTACAAAAGTATCACAAAGGCGTGAAGCCGAAGATGCGGGGTTGGGGCATTTCGGGATTCCGAAAGGATTGACTCCTACGCCTTTGGATATAATGATAATAATTTGCCACCATATAACAAGATGTAATATAAGAAATATTACACACTGGGTGAAAAGAATGAAAAACATTCACTTTGAGCGTAAGTATATGGATTGAACTAAATAGTAATAACGCTTGAATGGAATTTTCAGAATCCAAGGAATATATGATAATGATGTAATGCTATCATGCATTTTTTAATTCTGTACAAATGAGTGTCCGATAAACATTGAAATCCAAACATTCGTATGCAGTAGATAATAATACAAGCAATATCAGAGTTCCTATCAGATATCTTGTTTTTGAAATATTGATTGACTAAATCATAAATTCAGTAGAATTGTTTGGTGCATGAAACAGTGATTGAATAAAATTCGATTAGATGCGATTATTGCTACATGGTCGAGTTTTATTGAAAACCAAAAAAGTACATTTAGCAAATTAATCCTTTGTTAGATTCGTAGATTGAAGGATCACTTTTTATTGATCTTTTTCGTCTAAATGATCCTAATTTGAATAAGATATGTGTCATCTTATTTGTGGTTGTAGTATACTTTCCAATGATAATCATTAATCAAATTAATGCTAATGTTAGGGGTTGTGGCAATAGTTTTGGTTCATGATTCTGATCAAACAATCTTTTCTATAATCTGCTCTTCGGATAAGACTCTGAAAATAATTTTGCCAAGAAAACATCTATTTGAAAATGAAGATATTTCTCATACTTGCATGACTTCAGAATTCTCTAAGACAGTTGTTGTATAAATTCTGATTTAAAAATGTACAAAAAAATTTTATTTCTTATTTTTATCTTCATCATGGTATCAATTGGCATAATCGGTTCTAATTATGCTCAAATTGTTTATGGATCATATGGAGGTCAATCATCATCAAATACCAATAGCTCACAGACCACTACTGGTAATGGAAATGGTAATGGAAATGGAAATTCCAACACTGTAACTCAATCAAATACCAATAGCTCACAGACCACTACTGGTAATGGAAATGGTAATGGAAATGGATACCAATAGCTCACAGACCACTACTGGTAATGGAAATGGTAATGGCACATTAACTATTGGAACATCTTTTATGTCTCCAGTTTTAGGTTCAACCTATGTTATTTTACCAAATCCAAAAAGTGGTTCGGGAAGTCTTACAGTTACTGATGGTGGTGCTGGTGATGAAGACGGATTAGCAAATGGCATCATAAAAATATCACAGGTTCCTAAGGGCAAATATGTAATAAACCAGAGGAATATTCCACCAGGATTTTTTTCTTTACTAGTATCTACAGTCAAAAATGTTCATCCATCTCATGTTAATCAGACCGTTATGTTTCCAGTAGTACCAACAAGTATTGATCTTGCCAAGTTACCACCAAAGCCAATCCCATCTCCCTCACTAAATGATAATGCGTTTAACAAATGGACATCGTCCTTTTCTGCTAGAATCGTAAGTAATACCAATTCCAGCATCATCATAAATAATGTAGATCAGACTCCCAAAATAATTTTAGCAGGTTCAGGAAATTCTCCTGCAATTAGCACGTCTGTACTTTCAGAATCATCAGTATTATTGAACACCTCCTTTGCTCCATTGACAAGTGGTTCTACTATAATCAATACAATTGGTCTTGAAAATTATTCTCTGCCAAACTCAACTAATGTCGTATCCATAATTCCTACCATTGTAACAAGTGTGAGTACATCCTCAGGTTACATAGTAGCCACTCCCCCACTGGCTGAAGTTATTCCAGGTCAAACAATGATCATACCAGTGGTAGACCCGTTGATTCCAAGTTTTGGTGGTCTAAAGGCAATTATAGTCCAATCCTCTCCCATTCCAAAACCAGGAATAAATAATACAAATTGGTTCGTTACCGAGATAGAAAATAAAATTCCACCTACCATAAGCTCAAATGGAATTAATGGTGTGCCCATACTTTTTATCGATTTACAACATCCTTTTGAAGAAAATAGAACCGCATTTAATTGGTCAAATGCATCCAACCTTGCTGCAGCACCTACCCTAATAATAGTAGTAAATAAGATCAGTTCAAGTTCCATTCAGAAAGACTCTACAGGTTGTCCTGTAGTTAATGCATACACACAAGTTTCTGGTTCATGGACCACCTTAGGTGTTAGGGAGGTATCATCTAAATCAGTCAGTCTATCAAAGTGTGAAATAGCAATAAAGTCCCAACACTTGTCTAAATTCGCATTTTCCCTAAAGCATTTGAGTTCATTAACTTCAGATGTAGGTCTATCAGGAAGGGGTAAAGCTTCTTCTGGTTTAGATAATAATAGAAATAGTAATTCTGCATTTGCTATTAGCTTACCCAACAATACCGTTTCAAATCCATTACCACACCAACAGATTATCGATAGTTCTATTGTGCAAAATAAGACACTGCATCAACAGATTACTAACAGTTCCATTTCGCAGAGCATTACATTAAACGCAGATCTATCATTACAAAAAATATCTCCCAAGATTGCCAAGGCTATTAAAGAATGGGTAGTACATTCAGATGTACCCACATCGGACGCACAATTGCTAAAAAATGTTGGGGTAAAGGGTCAACACATACCACCATGGGTTAAAAAGACAACAAAATGGATCGATGATGGTTCGCTAAGCCAACAAGATTTTCTTGCTATTATAAAATACCTATCTAATAAGGAAATTATAAAGTAACATCACGACAAATATTACAAATCAATTGTACATACCATTGAATATTATGATGCGACATTTCAATCAAGAAACACAAAACAAATGAATTATGATGAAAGAATCACTTGAGTTCATCGATATTATCGAAAGATTTCATCTTTGGTTTTTTGAATACTTTTATGTGACTATAAATGCCAAAGGAGAACAACACGTAAGACCACAAGTAAAGAAGGTCTATTGGATTTCCTGAGGAATAAGTTCGTTCCACATTCAAATAGAGAAAACCAGAATCAGCAATGATGTTAAGTAAAATAGCAAAAAACATGAGAGACCATAATAAACCCACATTTCCTTTGAAGAAAAGTATCATTCCTAGAACTGTGGGAAATAATAAAATTGCATCTGCTAGTGGATAAATTCCAGCCCACATAATCTGATCCCAATTGGCATCAGGGTTGTAAGAATACGTATTATAAAATGTTGGAACTAGAAATACTACGGTTGCTAAGAATGCAAAAGCCAGCATTTTTTTTGAGATTGCAGCTTCTACAGGTTTTAAATAATAAATTGAAAATAACAGCAAGAAAGGATACCCGAGAAGATAAAGAGCGTCATCCACATATGGAAAAGGATTTAATTGATTAAAAATTTCAGAAATGAACCAAATCAATTCTGCAATAAACCAAGAGGCTGCAAAGCCAGTAAAAAAGAGATAAGATCTTCCAATGTCACTCTTTCCCTTAAATCTTACAGAGATTACGACTGATAGGATTAAGAGGACACATGATACAGGTAAAAAAAGAAAATCGGTTGTTGTTGTAGCAATATTCTTTCCAAGAAAATTTGCCACAACAACAATAAAACTGATACACACTAGAGAAAAAATCAAGAATCTGCTTGTTCTTGTTCTCTGCAGATTGGCTTCCAATTTTTACCTAGACAGTACTCTGATGAATTCTTCTACAGGCTTTTCGGATGCAAATTCACCTATGTTTTTCTTGATTTTCTTTATTATGACAACGTGTGCATAGCCAAATGTCTGCTTCAAAACATTAGCTAGGTAATCCGGATGTTCTACACAGTCAAGTAATGAACAACGATATTCCTGAAAGAGCTTGTTGTTTACTATCTCAAGTGTAGGTTCGCCCATTTCATTTAACGCATCTTCTATGGCCATAGTCAGAAGCTCATCATTTGATGGCATGTCTTTATTTTCAACCAAATTCTATTCCACTCCTCATGTTATCAGGACTAGAGTCATCTGTAGAGATACCATTCATCAATGACATACCTCCGCATTCTCCCAAGAATACTCAAATAGTTTATGCATAGACTCTACTAGTGATTTCGAGTCCGCCCAAACTGCAAAAGGATTGTGCGATGGATGAGTCGCATTCCTTAGAAATACTAGTGATTCATCATTATCTTTTATCACAAAACATTGATTTTCAGAATCACTATTTGCCATCACTTTAATTGCCTTTTTATCCATTCCCTTTAAAAAAGTAGGAAATCTTTGCGCTGGCGATATAATGATTTTAAAATCTAGAAGTGAATCTGATAACATGTTGGTGATATCTGCATGATAAAATCTAGAAAGATCTTTCTCACTGCAAAATATCACGATTTCCTCTCTTGCATTTTTAATCATGTCTTTTATTTTTATGTGTATAAGTTCACTTCCTTGAACCATTTGTAATTTTTCACTTTTTGTATCATTTGTTTCAATAACAAATGACGGAATTTTATCCCATAATTGTACCATATCTCTTTTTTGCTGTGTTAATGTGTTGAGTTTCTCTTTTTCTGTATTTACCAACGTTGACAGTGTTTGCTCTAATGGAAGAGCAGAATATTTAGTTGGTAATGAACATTCAGCAGTTACAATTCCTCGACCTTGCATTAGGTTGAGAATAAAATAAGTTTCAGTTCTTGGTAGCTGTAATGCTTTGAACACTTCTGCTGCTGTTTTTGGCCCATACTTTCCCAAATAGGTGTATATTTTGGCTTGATTGGGAGTAAGTCCAAATTTTAAGAGTTGTTCAGTAATCTTCTGTAGATTGAATTTATGTTCGTACAAAGCCATTCCCGGTTCAGCATCAAACAGATTTATCTGAATACTATCATCTATATCCTTCAAGGATTTTGATTAGAAATAGGATCCATATACGGATTTCGGCTCTTTTCAGTTTTGGAAATATATGGTCAAGATTTAGTTAATGTAATTATTTTAACGAGTTGGAATTTTATTCAATATATAATTTATTTTAAATGACTGTTTCTACTAAAAATCATATAGCGTATTCATTATAGCAATCCACCTAAGCTAAAATATTGTTTTAAAGTATACAAAACATGCCGCAAAAAGGTAAACTCGCAGAAATTTTCAGCAAAGCAAGATATGCTGATAATCCCAACTCATACATAGTTGGATATCTTGATTATGAAATAATAAAAGAAGTAACCTTGCCTGAATTCATAAAAATATCAGATAATTTTGAAACCATTCCAACAACAAGAATCCAACACGTCAGGAAAGGAAACGATATTTTGTACTCTAAAATAGTTAATAAAAAAGATTCTGACATCGTTTGATTGTTTTTTATCATTTAAAGAGCTCTAAATATACGTAAAAAAATACCCAAACAGTGTTAATTGATTTCTTAAAACCCATACTTGAGAATCCTTTCTTTGTAAAGTATGGGCTACTTGGTCTTTTTCTTAATTCTGTCTTTGCTTCATTTATTCCATTTCCAATTGCAATAACATCAACTGCACTCCTTCTAGAGGGTCAAAATCCAATAATGGTATTCACAGTCATGGCCACAGGTTCTGTAGGAGGTGGAATTCTGACATATCTTGTAGGATATGATGGTAAAAAAATTTACAGGTTTTTGCGAAAAACACAGCGAAACAAGGATTATGACAAGAGCTTTGACTGGCTAAACAAATATGGTTGGATCATAATTTTTGCATTAAGTTTGGTACCTATACTGACTGAAATTGTGACAATTATTGCAGGAGTGAAAAAATATGATTTTAAAAAATTTGCAATTTCCATGAGTATAGCAAGGACGACTAGCTCATTTGCCTCTGTTTATTTTGGAAGTATGTTTCTCCATTATTTTAATAACTTAAAATTTTAGCCACAAACACAACATAGTGTAACTTGATACTAAATTAGAACGATTTTATGCAGTAAAACCAAACATATTGTGAGTTAGAATGGGAGTTCCAGAAAAAATTCAAGCCATAAAAGATGAGATGGCAAAGACGCAGATTAACAAGGCAACTGAACATCATGTAGGACTGCTTAAGGCAAAACTTGCAAAGCTAAAACGCGAACAAGAAGAATCAAAATCCAAATCCTCTGGCAGTTCAGTTGGTTTTGACATCAAACGTACTGGTGACGCCACTGTTGTTTTTATTGGATTACCAAGTGTTGGAAAATCTACTTTGTTAAACAGACTTACTGGTGCAAAATCAGCTGTAGCAGCATTTCAATTTACCACTACTACTGTAGTTCCAGGCATTATGGAACTTCGAGGTGCAAAAATTCAGGTCTTGGACTTGCCTGGAATTATCAAAGGTGCATCCACTGGAAAAGGATTAGGAAAAAGAGTACTGGCAGTTGCAAAAAGTGCAGACCTAGTTTTAATTATTCTTGACGTCTTTCAACCATATCATGATGGAGTAATTAGAACAGAGCTTCAAAATATTGGCATACGATTAGATCAAAAACCTCCAAACATAGTAGTAGAAAAAACATCGGATGGAGGACTATCAGTTAACCAGCAAGTGCCTTTAACTAAAATGTCAATTAGTCTACTAAAAGATATTTTACGAGTTTATGGAATGAATAATGGAAGGGTACTGATAAGAGAAGACGTTGATTCAGAACAGCTAGTAGATTTTATTTCAGGTAACAAGACATATGTCCAATCCCTTACAGTAATGAACAAAATAGATCTTGTAAATCAGGGATTTTTAAACGAATTACAATCTAACATAAAAGCAAAAATCATACCGATTTCTGCAGATTCCGATATCAACATAACTGCACTTAAAGATGCAATTTATGAGAAATTAGACTTTATCAGAATTTACATGAGGCCCAAGGGAGGCGAAACAGATTACAAAGAACCTCTCATTACAAGAAACGGCTCTACTGTTTTAGATATTTGTAACAAACTGCATAGAGACATGAGAAGAGATTTCAAACATGCACTTGTGTGGGGTAAGAGCGTCAAGTTTGGAGGACAAAGAGTAGGTTTGAGTCACATCTTACAAGATGAAGATGTTTTAACAATACTAAAGAACAGAGGCACATAAGCAAATACTTTATTCGGCGAATAAATTTTCTAAAACATGGATGCAGAATATGAAGATCGTTGGTGCAAATATTGTATGATAAAAACAAAACAAGAAATTATTTTCATGCCAGAAATTCCAACATACAAACGAAGACGGCAATACAAATGTACACGGTGTGGAAAAAAATCATGGTTGCAAGGTAGAAGACCATCTGCAGAATCAGTTTATTGATCAAAATTGCGATCAGAAATATTATTTTCTAAAAAAATGTATGTGCTGAATTACATCAGTTAGTGTAAATTATTTTAGTTTAACCATAGAAATGCAAGTAAATTATACATTTTTTCAATGGCAACAAAAAAGCGAGCTAGAAAAGCTGCAAAGCGAAGATCAGCTCCAAGAAGATCTGCTGCTAAAAGAAGATCAGCTCCAAAGCGATCAGCCTCAAGGCGAAGATCAGCTCCAAAGCGATCAAGATCAGGCAAAAAGAGAGCAGCAAAACGACGAAGATAGTTCTGATCTAAAACAAGTTATCGCTGCATAAGCGATAATTTGCTTATTTTTAGAATAATTCTCAACTGAACATCTGACCAGGCGGGGCAGATGATTTTCCTTTTATTGAATCAGGTTCCATTGAAAATTTTCTTTCGTTTGGAATCACAGTGATTTTTACCGACGTGTTAATTGCATAATGTGGTGTACCGTCAGGGTTTTTGTAATTTGTTGCGATTCCTACTCTGTCTAAATCTACTTTAACTTTAACAATAGTTCCGTCCTCAAGCTTAAATGAGACATATTCGGTCCCTGTTCTCTCATGATCAAGCATTTTGAAATCTATCTTTTCTTTTGGTTGGCTCATTAACCAGAAATCCTCTTGCAGTTATTTGAAGTAAACGCTATATGAAATCTGCAATTACACATGAGGTTGAATGGACAAACGCCAGCTGACAAAGTTGGAATCAAGGTAGAAGGTGATAACAAGTGGATCATCTTGATACAAAATGCTAGTAGGGATAAGAAATGACATTACATCTTTATCCTTTATGTAGAAATGAATCGGATTGTCTTGATCCTGATTGTATTGGTTTAAGGTATGAATGGTGTAATGATTGTAGAATTAAGGTTACGATGTATTTGATAGGTCAAAATATTTCTCTATAATTTGAAAAACCTTGAAAATATTTTTGACTTAATGTAGAAAAAGATCCTCTTTTTATAAAAGCGGTTATGATGATCAGCAAATGCGTCAGACAAGACGAGTTATGAGTATTACAAAAAGCAAATATGAATATAGTTTTCATACTTATTTTTTCAAATTTAAGACAACATTACAACTATTAGATTTTATATCTAAAACATCATTTCCATTATACAATTCATATTTTCATAGTCAATATGAGCATGATAAAGAATTGATTTTGCAATTAGATGAAAGACAAAGACGAGAGTATGAAAATGCTTTAAAATTTCTCAAACAAAGAAAAAAATCTCGATTCAAAATATCAGATAAAAAAGTTCAAGAAATACTTGGAGCACAAACAAAAATGTCAGAATTTGCAAGCTTATTGCCACAATTTTTTGCAGAAATGGGATTAGAATACTTAATCACTAAATTTGAAGAATTTGTTAAAGATGAGCTAATTCTCTTATATACAAAAGAACCAAGAATTTTACTAGAAAAATCAATTTCTTATGTACATATACGAGGTAAAAATCCCAAAGAAGTCGATCAGGTGTTCATGAAAAAACAAGCACGTGATCTTATTTCGGGCGGTATTGAAGAGGTCACAAGCCACTTAAAAAAGAAAACCAAACTAGATTTGGAATCTCATAAAGATTGGAAAAAATTTGCTGAGCGGTTTTACAGAAGAAATGTAATCATACATCTTGATGGTTATCCAGATGAGATATATTTTCAAAAAACTGGTCGCAAGAAGCAAAACATCAGATTATCTATAACTAATAATTATTTAAAAGAATCAATAAATCTACTTGATGATATTGGGCATACCATAACAGATTTTCTCGAACAAAAATACGGTGTAAAGAAATTTCATAAAACAAGAGATGTCTTCATGTTACCCTAATTATATTTCCATCGACCGACGACTTTTGACAGAGATAAAAACCGACACAGATTTGACAGAGCCTAAAATAATAATAGATAACAAGATGCAGTATTGTACAAGAATTTTTTCTAATACAGGTAGCTTAGTAATTTTATCTGCTGTTCTGTTGTAATCATGTTCTTTGACGTAAGAATTTCAAGCAGCTGTGTTAGCATTGCCCTTTCTTGCTCAGAAAATCCTGTGGGACCCTTGTCACCTGGGGGACCTGGCGGACCTCTTGGACCTTGTTCTCCTGGTATACCTTGTGGACCTCTTGGACCTTGTTCTCCTGGTATACCCTCTGGTCCTCTAGGGCCTTGATCACCTTGTAATCCTTGAATTCCTTGCGGGCCTTTTTCACCTTGCGGACCTTGTGCACCTTGTGCGCCTTTATCGCCTTGCGGACCTTGTGGACCTTGTGGACCCTTGTCACCTGGGGGGCCCTGAAGACCTCTAGAGCCTTGTTCTCCTGGGGGACCTGGCAAACCGCGCGGTCCTCTATCACCTTGTTGACCAGGAACTCCAGTCAATCCTTTTTCTCCAGCTGGACCTTGTGGACCTTGTGGACCCTTGTCACCTGCTATACCTTGCGGACCTGTTAGACCCTTATCACCTTGTGGACCTTGTGGACCGTTTGGCCCTTTGTCACCTAGCGGACCTGGTGGACCTTTAGGACCATGTTCTCCTGGCGGACCAATAATTCCTTTGTCACCAGGTGGACCTTGATTCCCAGTAGGTCCTTTTTCTCCAATGGGACCAATGTCGCCGGTAAGACCTTTATCGCCTTTATCGCCTTTATCGCCTTTATCGCCTTTATCGCCAGTTGGACCAGTATCACCTCTAAGACCTTTGTCACCTGAAGGACCTTTGTCACCAGTTAATCCCTTGTCTCCACGTGGTCCTTGTTCTCCTTTGTCACCCTTGTCACCTTTGTCTCCTGGAAGACCCCTTGGACCTTGTTCGCCTTTGTCTCCTGGCGGACCTGGCGGACCTTTGTCTCCCGTAGAACCCAGTGGACCCTGATCTCCTCTAACACCAGGCAGGCCTGGTGGGCCTTTGTCACCTTGTAGACCTGGAGGTCCAGTAGGTCCTCGAAAACCTCGTTCCCCTGTTCGTCCAGATTCTATTCTTACTTGTGGGCGTGAAGCTGGTTCACTTGCTACAGGTTTTACATGTTCTATAGTTTCAGGTTTTACATGTTCTGTAGCTTCAGGTCTTCTTGTAAAACCAGATGAAATTTCAGTTTCAAAAACAGTATGAATTGAAGAGAATTGATCACTAACTACAATCCACACTGAACTTTGTTGAAAAATAGATTCAGGTAGCGGATTTTTTTCACTTCCTAAAACTTGGTCAAATTTTCTGTCTTTTACTCTAAGATGAAAATTGTCTTTCCATAGTGGAGAAAAACTTTTTCTTCCAATTTCATCAGTCGGTGGAGGACTGTCACAAATTGCAATTTGAACTTCAAAGACACCGGATGAAAGTCTAAATGGAGAAACCCCTGTGATTTCTAGCGTTCTTCCTGCGTCTGACATATCCTAGGTGTAATCATTGAGTATTTTTGTATTTTCCATGAGATATAAAGACAGTTTACGAATGAAATCAAGAAAAATCAACAACAGGACACCCCGGAATAGTATTTATCTGGCAAAAGCGCCTATTTACATTATCCTTGAGGAAGTTATTCAAAGACAAGCCGAAGGAACCAAAGACAGATTCTACGGAAGAATATAATATTGAACCCAGTGTAAACCCTAAAGAATCAAAGTTAACTGATCCAGACTATTCTAGAAACAAGCATTTCAAAAAAGGAGTCGCCATGATGGCTGATGAAAGAATGGAGGACGCCGTACTGGCTTTTGAGGATGCACTTAGAATTGATCCAGGGCATGTTGATTCCCTATTAAAATTAGGATATGCCCGCTTTCACATGGATGATTATTCTAGAGCGATGGAAGCATACAACAAAGTACATCAAATTGATGTCACAAATGCAGATGCATGGAACTTGAAGGGATTGATTTTTTACAAACAAAAAAACTATGAAAAGGCCTTAGAATGTGTTGAAAAGGCAATTGATTCAGATCCCACAGATGGCATGGCGTGGTATAACAAGGGATGTTATCAATCTCTTTTAAATCACATACCTGAATCGCTTGATGCGCTCAAGCGTTCTGTTGAAATTGATGTAAAAAATGCAAAGAAGGCTGTCAGGGATAAAGACTTTGAGAACGTCAAAGCAGACGAAGGGTTTAGGCGAATAGTAGAGGTTGTTGTTTTAGAATCTATAAGACAAGGTTATCACAAAGTAGGCCAAATTGTCTGGACTACAATGATGGGCAAGGCAGAGGTAGAAGATGCTGCAAGAAAATTAATTGAGAAGGGACTGATTGTAAAAAGTGAAAAGAACATAGGATTCCAAAAAATAGATGAGTATGAAATTGTTCCAGAGTTGGCAGAAAAAATCGGGGTAGAGAAGAAAGGACTACTCAGTACAAAGAAAAAGAGCCCCATACTAGTTCAACAACTCAAAGAGATAAGCGAAGCAATCCAAGCTGTAAGGGTATCAATAGAAAAAGGTGATGTAAAAGAATTAATTGCAAATCTCGACGTGTTCATTGATTCGGCAAAGAAAGGTCCTCAGATGATTGAACATTTTTTTGAAGAACATCGAGAAATACGATTATACAAAATAAGATTAAGCGATAAAGGCTATGAATTTTTGGAAGCTAACAAAAAGAAGATACTAGATCTTTTTGACAGTATTGAAACATCTGTTACAAAAAAACTTCGAAGTGAAGTTGCGCAAAATTAGATAGTTATTCAGCAGAAAGGTCCCAGTAATTTGCATCGTTTTGTCGTTCTATTGGCTTTTCCAGGGATTTCCATTCTTTAAATGAACGAACATAGAGCTTTACATTTTCCATACCTATTGATTTGAGTGCGTAATATCCTAGTCCAGAAAGAGTTCCTACGCTTCCACAATATGTAATGACTTCGGCATCAGATGCAATATTCCTATTTTGAATTAGTCGTTTTAATTCTTCTTTTGGTCGCAGTATGTTATCAGGAGAAGCAAGCATTCTGTATGGTATGTTCATTGCTCCGGGAATATGATTTTCAAGAAAATTCAATCTTTCACGGTTATCAATTAGTACTGCACCCTTTTCCTTTGCAGGTACCAAATAATCTACCGTTGCTAGAATTTCAGGTCTAAGTTTTAGCGAGTGGTTTTTTTTGTCAAATGATACTTTTTCTGTGTTTGTTTCAAGTCCCATTTTCTTCCAAGTACCAAAAGTGATATCCAAAAGGGAGACATCTTCATGTCCAATGTACTGCAGAGTCCAAGCAACTCTTGATGCAAGTGCCCCAAAGGTATCATCATAAACTACGACCGGTGTTTCATCAGAGATTCCAAAGGATTGCACGTATTGCAAGACCTTTTCAGGACTGTCATCTGCAAGCAGATTTGCTAAAGGAAGATTTACTGCGTCAGGGATGTGACTTTGTTTGTAGTCTTCTTCTTTTCTAATATCAAGGACTCGAACACTCTTGTCCCTAATTTCAGATCTTAGTGCATCTGCATCAATTGTGGGGCGCATGATCTTTTCTTTACTCAAGCAGCACATTCGCCCCTTCCAGTTCTTGCATGATAGCTTCCGTCGTTTCCATAATCGACGTAAAAGTCCTTATCCTCTTCAATGGTTGGGGCAACCACTACAGGTTTTAAAATTTCTTTAATATCATTAAAAGATTTCACACCGTTATTGCCGTTATTGTCTATGACTCTGTGTATCCAAGAGTCTAGTGTTTCACCATTTTTTTTATCGGATTTGAAAATCTCAATTATTTTTAAAATTGCTGGAATTACTCTTTTTGCAGGAACTTTCATGCATGTCAAGCCCAACATTGCTTGTTCATCTGATCTACCGCCAAGAGACATGGAATACAACGGATACATCTCTTTACCCATCCTTCCACCTCCACCATAAAACCCAATTGTAGCAATTTCATGTTGTCCACAAGAGTTGGGGCAGCCACTTATCTTGATTGTGGCATCACGTAAATCATCATCAACATCTAATTTTAGTTCAAGGAATTTTCTTTGAATCTCTTTTGCAATTCTATGTGAATTTGTTAATGCCAGATTGCATGATGTGGTTCCAGAGCATCCAATTACAGATGCCATTGTTAATGCACCTGGATTTGCAAGACCGACTTCTAACAATTTTGAATAAAGTTTTGGAAGATCTTCGTCTTTTATCCATCTGAACACCATGTCTTGTAAGAATCCAGTTCGTGCCCTTCCTTCTGCAGAAAACTCTCTTGCAATTTCTGCCATTGCTCTTAGTTGATTCGAAGTTACATCTCCAGATTCTAAAGTTAGAAAGACTGAACTGTATCCATTCTGTTTTTGACTTATCACATTACTTTTCATCCATCTTGAGAATCCTTCAGGTTTAGATGGAGTATCGGAACTTATGCTCATTTTACCAAGAACCTCTGGAATCTTGTCTAGTTCAAGTTTTACCACAACTGATTGAGTTGCCCGTACCATCGCCCTTTCTTTTAGTACAATGTTTTGGAATTTTTCCCAACCCAATTCATTAACAAGATATCTCATTCTATTTCTTGCCATATTTTCTCGGTTTCCCATCCTGTCATAAACTCTGATAACTGAGATAATTGTATACAACAAATCTTCTTCAGAAGTAAATTCCTCAAGCTGATGGCCTACAAATGATTGTGCGCCTAATCCTCCGCCAAGAAATATTTTAAATCCATTGTGTGTTTTGCCGTCAGCATCAATTTTTTGAGGAATCAAACCAATATCTACTATCCTTGCCATTCCGTGTTTTTCACAACATGTAAAATTGAGCTTAAACTTTCGTGGAAGCGATTGATTCATTGGATTTCGCAAAAGGAATTTTGCAGTAGCAAGTGCATAAGGAGTAGGATCAAAAACTTCTTGTGTGCAAACACCAGCAAGAGGACTGCACATTATATTTCTTACCGAATTTCCACATGCTTCTCTTGATGTCATTCCAACTTCGGCAAGACCTCGCATTACTTCTGATACATCTTCTAATGCAATCCAATGAAGTTGAAAGTTTTGTCTTGTGGAAACATGTGCACTGCCTATTGAAAATCCTTCACTTAACTGAGCAAGTCTTTCAAGTTGTTCAGGATAAACTTCTCCTGCGGGTACTTTTACTCTTACCATACTGTAATCATCAGTCATTCGGCTACCATATGCACCGTGTTGTAATCTAAAACGTCTAAAATCATCACGGTTAATTTTCCCACGTCTAAAGAGCTTTACCATTTCTGCAAATTTTTCAGCCTCCTCTAACTTACCCCAGTTTATCTTGGGTTTGGGCAAATTATCTCCTCTAGATTGGCTCAGGCTGGTCTTACTCAAGTATACATAATTTCGCGATGGATTGAATATAAATTTTATAATATGGGAATTTTAGCCTGACATAGTAACTTTGTGACACAAAATTGCACATTTCAGACATGGGTTTTAGAGTTTATTTGAATTCAAAAAAATTATTCATTCAAAGATAGCTCAAACATGTAGAAAAGAGTTAAATGTTCACCGACAAGAAAAAGTCACGTGCCTAACCAAATCAAAATAGCAATAGCAGGGTTTGGAAGTGTTACTTCAACTCTTATCAAAGGATTACAATTTTACAAAAGTTCAACTGAAGGTCTTTGGCACCCAAAGCTTGCAGGTTTTGGCATCAATGATGTAATTGTAACCGGCATTTATGATATTGATCCTTCCAAAGTAGGAAAAAAAGTTAGTAGTGTTATATCAGATTACAAAGTTGATTCAGATTTAATAATACAACCAGGAATTTTAGAGGATCCTGTATCACATAATTTTGCTCAAATGGGAGGAGCAAAATCTACAAGCTATGAAGATGTTGTTAGTTCATTAAAGAAAATGAATCCAGATTTTTTAATTAATTTAATTTCTTCAGGCATGGATAAAAGCGGAGAGAAATATGCAAAGGCGGCGTTAGAGGCAGGATGTTCCTTTTTTAATGCTACAGCTTCAAAAACTGTAACTGATCAAACACGCTCTGCATTTACATCAAAGGGATTAATGATACTTGGCGATGATTTGATGAGTCAATTTGGCGGTACTGCGTTTCATCGAGGCATGATGGAGTTTATTACACATCGTGGAATCAAAATAGAAAAGGCGTATCAGCTTGATGTAGGAGGAAATAAAGATACACAAAATACAATGGCCGAGGAATTACGTGAGAAAAAAAGAAAAATAAAAACAGAATCCATATCAGTTGAAGTTCCTTATACCTTCAAATCTACAGCAGGAACTACAGAATATGCTGAACAGCTTGGGAACTCTAGAGTGAGCTACTATTGGATGGAAGCCAAAGGATTTTTGGGCTCAACAATTGAGATGGATTTGTCACTTAAAACTAACGATAGCACAAATGGATGTAATGTTATACTTGATTCAATTAGGGCAGCAAAAATGTCCATTTCTAAAAAGGATCTAGGTAAATCAGAGATAATTTCGGCATACGCATTTAAGAATCCTCCAAAAAAAATCAAAATCAGAGAATCGATAAAAGCATTTGAAGACGAGTTTACCAACTAGACAATATAATTTGTCTACATGAATTCCTTGAAAAAAGCTAAATGGATGTTTTAATTGTTATATACATATTTCCAAAATTTTGTGTAAAAAAATGATCTAAACTAAAAAAACTAGCTGAAGTTCAATACAAGCTGTGGCATATGTGAGGTATCAGAATTCTCCTTTGATGCAAATCCTACTTTGCCTTCTGCTGATTCAGCTGCTTTTGTTATTATCCATCCATTGTTAGGAGCATCGTTTAGGAATGAGTTGACGTCACTAGTAACATCAAACTCTACCCATTGCCCAAGCATTCCGTTTTTGATTATTTTGGTATCAGTTGCAGTTGCAACAAAGGTACCACCTTTCCAAAGTGGATTACAGTCTGCTTTATGGTTCTGAATTGCGGTATCAATGGCACAGTTCCATGTAACACCCGAACCAGATCCTTTAGTCTTCTGTTCTTCTGTGTCATCATCGGTATTTTGCTTTGGTATAAAGGCTAATCCATTGCCTTCAACCCATGATGAGCTTAGCTGGTGCACTTCAATAGCTCTGCCATTCTTACCCCAATTATTACCTTCAAAGGCTATAAACAGTCTAAGCTTAGCACTAGAAATATGATTACCTGAGTATGGTGACAGGTCAAATGATACCAAAGTACGCTTGTGACCTGCCTGTTGAAGCATCAAGAGTGGATTTGCGCCTTCATTGATGTTCTTGGCCCCGTCTCTTACAAAACTATCTTTGTTTGGATTTAATGTTACTGTGGTTTGTGGAGCATTAACTGTAATGG
Organism: Nitrososphaerota archaeon; assembly: GCA_016201435.1. Classification (GTDB taxonomy): domain Archaea; phylum Thermoproteota; class Nitrososphaeria; order Nitrososphaerales; family Nitrosopumilaceae; genus TA-20. The sequence goes on from JACQCT010000047.1 coordinate 43,351, forward strand.
ATACAGTAGCTGGGTCACTAGTGTTTGTACCGTCGCTTGTAGTAAATGTAAAGCTGTCAGGACCATGATAGTTTGAATCCGGAGTATAAGTCAGGTTAGGAGCTACACCAGAGAGTGCACCGTGAGATGG
>JACQCT010000048.1 GCA_016201435.1 Nitrososphaerota archaeon
ACCAATGGATGAATCATTAGCTGAAGCATCACTTGATCTAGTTAAACGACAATATCACAAAATTGATCTTGCAATTGAACAAAATCAATTAGAAGGAATATCCAAGGAAGATTTGGAACATTTCTTTCGTTCTTTTGCTCAGAATCTTAACATCTGTATGCACGTAACTGTAAAGTATGGAGAAAATGATCACCACAAAATTGAGGCAGCAACAAAGGCATTTGCAGTTGCGTGGAGAATAGCAGTAGGTTCAGATAAAAAACAAAAAGGAATACCAAGTACCAAAGGTGCCATGTGATGGTCAATGTTGCAATATTTGATTATGGCGCAGGAAACATATTCAGTCTAAAGACATCCCTAGAAAAAAATGGTGCAACTGTAAATGTGATAAACAGTCTAAACAATACAAATGAATACTCGGGACTTTTACTGCCTGGAGTTGGAAACTTTGATCCGGCAATCCATAGCTTGACGCTATCAAAAAAATCATTTAGAGATTTGGTAAAAAATCAAATTCCAATTCTTGGGATTTGCCTTGGAATGGAAATGTTTTTTGAAAAAAGTGAAGAAGGAAAAGCAAGCGGACTTGGAGTTTTAGATGGTGAGGTAATTCTACTTCCAAACAAGTTTAAGATCCCACATATGGGTTGGAATGACTTGCAAATTAAAAAATCAAGTAAACTTTTGGAAGGGATTCAAAGTGGTTCATGGGTTTATTTTGTACACTCGTATAGGGCAAAACCGCAAAACTCAGAAATAATAAAAGCTGACTCTGATTATGGGATAAGCGTTCCTGCGGTTATAGAAAGCGGTTCACTTTTTGGTACGCAATTCCATCCTGAAAAATCTGGCAAAGTAGGTTCAATAATGATTAAAAACTTTTTACGAGAGTGCAAAAAGTGAAAGTTATTCCAGCAATTGACCTTATGGATGGTAATGTAGTGCGTCTTGTTAAAGGAGATCCAAAAAATAAAACAGTATACAGTGATAATCCAGTCGAAACTGCAAAAAAATGGGAAAATGCAGGTGCGGACACATTACATGTAGTTGATCTTGATGCAACTCTTGGAACTGGTTCTAATTTGAAACTAATTAAAAAAATTGGACAAAACATTTCCATTCCAATTCAGGTTGCAGGCGGATTACGTAATGAAGACATCATAAATGATGTACTTTCATTTGCATCAAAAGCTGTAATTGGCACACTTGCATTTAAAAAAAAAGAAATCTTGCCAAAAATTTTGGCAAAGTATGGTGATGATAAAATTGTCATATCTACAGATCATCTGAATGGAAAAATTGTTATAGATGGATGGAAACAAAGCACAGACGTAGAATTGATACCTGGAATTGAAAGCTTTGTCAAATTGGGATTTTCTGAATTTCTTTTGACAAGTGTTGACCGAGATGGAACAATGCAAGGGCCAGATCTCAAATCTCTTAAGATGGCCTGTGCCATAAAAAATGCTAAAATCATTGCAAGCGGAGGAATCTCGAGTCTAAAAGATACGATTGATGTGAAAAATTGTGGAGCATATGGAGTTATTCTTGGAAAAGCACTATATGATAGAAAAATTTCAATTGAAGAGGTTAGAGAAACAATATGACTTTAACCAAAAGAGTAATTCCTTGTTTGGATGTAGACAAGGGAAGAGTTGTAAAAGGCTTGCACTTTGCTTCCATAAAAGATGCTGGTGATCCTGTTTTATTAGCTGAAAAATATAGCAATGAAGGAGCCGACGAGCTTGTATTTCTTGATATTACTGCATCAGAACAACAAAGGGAAACAATCAAAACACTTGTCACCAAAGTAGCTCAAGTTATAGATATTCCATTTACTGTTGGTGGTGGTGTAAAAACATTACAACATGCAAGAGACATTCTGTTAAGTGGTGCTGACAAAGTCGCAATAAACACCGGCGCTGTAAAAAATCCTGAGATCTTGACAAAACTTATGGAGATTTTTGGTAAGCAGTGTGTTGTTGTCGCAATGGATGTAAAACGTAATTATGATTTTAAAAAGGGAAAGAACATTTTTTCCAATAATTCTGAAAAATTCTGGTTTGAAGTGTATATCTATGGCGGAAAAAACCCAACAGGCCTTGATGCAATAGAATGGGCAAAGGAAGTTGAAAGACGTGGTGCTGGCGAAATACTTCTTACGAGCATAGATATGGATGGCACAAAAGAAGGCTATGATGTTCAGTTGACAAAGGAAATTGTAAACGCTGTTAACATACCTGTGATTGCTTCCGGAGGATGTGGAAAGCCAAAACACATGCTAGATGTTTTTCTTCAAACCAATGTTGACGCAGCACTAGCTGCATCAATATTTCATTATAAGACACATTCGGTAGATAGGGTTAAAGAATATCTAAAAGAAAATGGCGTTCCTGTTAGATTATAGAAAAAGATTAAGAAAGGAAAGAAAGCAACAATATTTATGAAAAAAACAATTGGTGAGATTGATTTTGCTAAAGGAGACGGTCTTATTCCAGTTATAGTACAAGATGTAAATTCAAAGGAGGTTCTCACGTTAGCATACGCAAATAAAGAATCTCTTGCATTAACACAAAAAACAGGAAACTCGTGGTTTTGGAGTAGATCACGAAACAAATTATGGATGAAAGGAGAAGAATCTGGAAATACACAAAAAGTAAAAGAGATTTTGGTTGACTGTGATTCTGATGCAATAATTTATCTTGTTGAACCAGCAGGACCTGCATGCCATACTGGCGAAAGAGTTTGTTTTCACAATTCTCTTGAAAAATAAATTAGCAATTAGGGATTGACTTAATTTCAGCTTGACTTCCTTCGATCCAATCGTTGGTCACATTAAATTTTAGTGGTTTGTATGGTGCTCCCTGAAATATTATGCCCCACTTTCCCACCAAATCGGTTGGGTTGCATAACTTTAATCCGCCAATATTTTGTGTGTTGGGTTTGAAATAATAATGAAAATCTGTTTTCATTGTACCATTAAATGGTATAACGTCATATGTATCTCCTTTAGGATCTACAAGAATGATTTTTCCAACGTCGTTTGGTTTTAAATTACTTACCACCATGAAGACATACTCTCCTATCTTGTATTGGGATTTGTTTATTGCAAATGGACCAGAGATATTCTGCCACTGAACATTGGTCTCTGAAACTTTTTGTTGATTATAATAATAAACTCCGCCAGCTATTATGGCAGCTATAATAATTACAGCAATTATTGGACCTGTTTTTTTCTTTTTTTGACCAGTTGCTTTATTTTTCAATTTGTTACCTTCTTTTGACTCTTCATTAATATTTTGTCAAAATGTAAAAAATTTAAAATTATCACGAATCTTAATTATTTTCAATATTATGTGTTTGATTTCTTGTCATCTTTTGTGAAATAATAGGTAAAAATCTATTAAATTTCACTGAACAAACAAGGCTATAAAATTAAGTATCACTTAACTTCATATTAGGACGTTTTATGTAGTATTTTACAAAGTCAGAGTTATCTTGACTACAATAAAATCACTACAATGCAGGGAATGCAAAAAAGAGTATGCTCCTACATTCAAGTACATTTGTGATGAATGTTTTGGTCCACTAGACGTGCATTATGATTTTCCCTCTGTAAATAAAAATACATTTGCAAACCGTGAACATACATACTGGAGATATTTCGAACTACTTCCCATTGCAGAAAAATCAAACATAGTTAGTATCGGAGCTGGCATGACTCCTTTGATAAAGGCAGAAAAGCTTGGTGAAGCTCTTGGCTTGAATAATTTATACATCAAAAATGATTCTGTAAACCCAACATTTTCATTCAAAGACAGACCTGCTGGAATTGCTGTATCAAAGGCAAAAGAATTTGGTCTTTCAGCTGTTGGCTGTGCATCAACAGGAAACCTTGCATCAGCAACTGCGGCTCATGCTGCCAAAGGCGGTTTTCCATGCTATGTGTTTGCACCAAGTGATATAGAACATGCAAAAATTACACAAGCTCTTGCATATGGTGCTAACTTTATTGCAGTTGACGGAACATATGATGATGCAAATAGAATTGCAGCACAGATAGGTGACAGTAAAGGAATAGGAATTGTAAACATAAACATGCGTTCGTACTATGTAGAAGGATCAAAGACTTTGGCATTTGAAGTTGCAGAACAACTTGACTGGCAAGTACCAGACAATCTTGTAATACCTGTTGGAAGTGGAGCAATGTTAAATGCAATATGTAAAGGATTTGAAGAACTAGAAAGTCTCTCTTTGTTAGGTAAAGTCTCCAACATGCATATGATTGCAGCTCAGCCACGTGGATGTGCGCCTATTGTTGATGCATTTAAGAAAAATAGTTCTGATGTTATACCTGTAGAAAGCCCAGATACCATAGCAAAAAGCTTGGCAATTGGAGATCCTGGTGACGGAAGATACGTGCTAAAACGATTAAAGCAGTACAATGGTTATGCCGAAGAATCATCTAACCGAGAAATTCTTGATGCCATACTGTTGCTTGCAAGAACAGAAGGAATCTTCACAGAACCCGCAGGTGGAGTGTCTGTTGCCGTTTTGAAAAAGATGGTAGAAGAAAGAAAAATTGACAAAAATGATTCTACAGTTTGTTATGTTACCGGAAACGGACTAAAGGCAACCGAAGTTTTGATGGAAATTCTATCAAAACCTCAAACAATGCAAGCAGATATAGCAAAAATTTCTGCAATGGTGAGGTAATTGGCAAGTATAAAATTTACAATTCCATCCGTTTTAAACAAAGGTGGCGGAGAAAAAAAAATAGACATTTTGGCAATAACACTTTCGGAAGCATTTGCTAAAATCTCGCAAACCATGGGAGATGAATTTCAAAGACGCGTTCTAAATCCTGACGGTACTCCGCGCTCTCTTATCAATATCTACATCAATGGAAAAAACATGAGATTTTCTGGAGGAATGCAAACAATACTAAAAGACGGTGATGAAGTTTACATACTTCCTGCGGTAGCAGGAGGATCTGAACTTTCAAGTAGAGATCTGGAGAGGTACTCAAGACAAGTAATGCTTGAAGAGATAGGTTATGAAGGACAGCTTAAACTAAAAAACGCCAAAGCCTGTGTAGTCGGAATAGGTGGATTGGGAAATCCCATAGCAACAAGACTAGTTGCAATGGGAATTGGAACAATACGAATAGTAGATAGAGATGTTATTGAATTATCTAATCTGCACAGACAGACAATGTTTGATGAATCTGATATTGGCCAGATTAAAGTTGAAGCTGCTACAAAAAAATTAAAAAAAATAAATCCCGATGTGATCATTGAAGCATTTCCTGTTTCTGTAAATGATTATACAGCTTTAGATATCATAGAAGGATGCGATGTTGTTATTGATGCACTTGATAGTGTCAATGCAAGATACTCGCTTAACAAGGCGTGTGTAGCAAAAAAAATTCCATTTGTTACTGGAGCTGCAGTTGGAGTTTCTGGACAGGCATTTACTATTTTGCCAAATCAAACTGCATGTTACCATTGTTTGTTTCCAGCATTAGACGAAGATTCCATGCCGACATGCAGTACAGAAGGAGTGCATCCGTCGATTCTTTCTATAATTGGTGGAATCGAAGTTGCAGAAGCAGTAAAAATTATCATTGGAAAAAAACCGAATCTTGCAAACAAATTACTTTATGTTGATCTAGATAACATGGAGTTTAATTCCAGTATTTTTTCAAAAGTAGATGAATGCCCAGTTTGTGGAACTGGCAAAAAAGAAGAGTTGCCAAAAGAAGAACTGATAGTAGAAGAGCTTTGTGGACGCAACAGAGGCAAGCGCACTTTTTCTATAACTCCAACTACAATGTTTAATCTTGATGTTTCAAAAATAACTAATATTGCAACAAAAAACGGATTTAAAATCCAAAATCAGGGAGAGATGGGACTATCAATATCTACAAACGATATCTATGTGAGTTTTCTTAAAAGAGGTTCTGCAGTAATTGTAGGGGAAAAAGATGAAGGTTCTGCAATTGCACTCTACAAGGCACTAATTAGCATATGAAATTAGGTTATAATAGACAATTTTTAGAGCTAAATAATTAAATTAGATGAAATTGTAAAACCTATAAGGATAATATATGAATTATTCATAAAATTATTAACAGTAATCAAAATTACATGAGAAGATCACAAATAATGAACAAATTGTCCATTATCCTTATATATCTAGTTTCAAGCAAAAATTACAATAACTATGTACAACGAAACATTACGTAAAATAACTAGTCTATCACTATTAACAATACTTCTAACAAGCACTGCTGCTTTTGCAATGCCAAACGCATTGCCACAAGCACATGCTTCAACAAATGCAAACTTGTTTGTCTCTGCCGAAAGTTCAACGTTCAACAATTACTTTGCCGGTCCACAGGTAATCCAAGTAGTCGTATCTGATCCTGATATTCAGAGATTAGACCAGGCTTATGGTGAACCTACTGTAACCGTCAACGGTAAGAAACTGAGAATGGCACAGGCAACAGATGGTAACTGGTATGCATACTTTGCTGATTCTAAACAAGCCCAAATTGCAGACTCGACAGCTCCAAGAGATGGTCATGGTCTAAACTTTGGTAACTTCTGTGCTGCAGCAAGTGGTACAGCCGCAGTAGGTGTTGACTTTTCCGAAACCAAAGGTTTCGCAGAAGCCAGCACTGATGCCATTAGTACTCTTGGTGTGGGTCCAACAAACGGTACCCAAAATCCACCTGCTACTATACCACCTGCAACTGCAACTTGTACTGGTGCTTCAGGATACACAACTGAACATGTCATAAGGGAGAACAAGACTCTGAACGGTCAAGCTCCTGGTGGCAAATTAGGTCAGATTGCAAGTGCAACTGCCTCCGTGGCATTTGATTCTGCATGGCCTATAATCCAACTATATGACTTTTCTGGTTTCCCAGCAACTGTAATAGTTGATTATCAAAAAGCAGGTGGAGATCAAATCTCTACTTTGACATTTGATAGAATTCCAGTCAGTTTAGTATCAAGCTCAGTAGACAGAACAGCATATCCAGCAAACTCACAAGTCTTCGTATCACTTAAAGATCCACAACTTAACATCGACCCAACAGAGGAAGATTCATGGACATGGGGTGGAAATGCTACAAACAGTACATTGTACTATATGGCATTTAACAGAAACGGCGGCAATGACGCAGATAATGTGCCACTTGCTATGCAGACCCTAATTGGTAACCTAACCAATTTCATGTTTAACCACAACGGCAAATTCACAATAAACCCTGCAGCTCAGGGAGCAAATGTGATTGACTTCCAAGATAACGGTAAACAAGTATTATCATCAGTAAATCCAACCTCGACTATCAGAGGCAATTTCCATCAAGTTCGAACGAACTCTATAGGATTTGCTTCTGATCCAGTAACATTCATCGAGTCTGGTGGTGTCAATACTGGTACCTTTGTCACTTGGGACGGTGCTAAAACATCTGATCTAGTCACAACAAACTCTCTAACAATCAGAGGTCAATCTGCTACCATAAGATACAATGATGTATCAACAAGCATCGTTGGTAACTTTGGATATGGTTCTCTTGCAGTAAGTGCAACAAATGGAACATGGGCATCTGGACAAAAGATCCCAATTACACTAGTTGACACTGATGCAAACCTAAACTCCAAGATTACAGAACATCGTAACTTGTTTGATCCATCAATATATCAATCTGGAACAGGCGGTATCGAAGCAATGACAATTGGAACACCATTAATGCTGTCAAACGGCGCTGATAAAGCTCTATTTGTCGCTACTGGTACCACGTCATTAGCAAAAGTAACTCCTGGTGTTTCAACCCTACCCGCTGGTGTTTTGTCATCAAGTAATGCAACAATTGCTATCGCACAAGCTGATGGCGTTGGTGTAGAACATATTGACTTGGCAACACCAAACGGAACTAGCTTTACAACACTAGCTGGTGGTGGTATCTTGATAGATGCAGGTAAGAAATACAATGATCTAACAAAGACCATACACAATGACCTTGCCAATGATACTGAAAAGTTCAGAGGCTTTAACTTCATAAACTATGACTTGCGATCACTTGCAACAAATGCATCAGCAGCAACTGGTAATGTACAGATATTCCTAGTGGCAAACCCATTAGGTACTGGCATCATTGGTCCTGCAGGAACACTTGTTGGTCATGGAACCGGCTTTACATTCACAGCACTAGCTAACTCGACATCCCTTCAAGACTTCATAAACTTGAATGGAACGACAGCACTAGGTGATATTCATGGATCTGCTACAACAATAGGTAAGATTGACAACGGTACAACTGTAACTCTAAACTTATTCCACAATATTCCAAAGACTTCATCAATTGGTTACTTGTTCACTTTCTCAAACGCAGTAGTGTTTGATGGTGAAGTAAAACCAGTTGCAGTAGACATTGGATCTGTTGGAATCAAGGGTGACGGTACAACCAACGATCAAAGAGTCAATAACATGATCTACAGATGGGAGCTTGAAGAGACAGGTGACAACACTTCTACCTTTACAGGTACGACAGAGTTTACCATGCTCAACCAGCTAAACATCTTTGATCCAAACACCTACTCTGCGTTGAGAACAATCAACCACGAAGTAAAATTTGTAGCAATTCAAGATATGCTCCAGTCGGAGTCTCGTGCACCACAGGCCTCATACGAGGACTTGGGCTATGATGGACAATTTACCATCTTATCAGCACAACAAGACATTCCAACACACACTGGTGTCGTATCATTTGATAGCAAGACATACAAGATTGCAGACACAGTCACTATAACACTAAATGATGCAGACCTAAACGTCGATAACGACCTTATTGATATCTATTCCATAGTAGCATCGCCATTTACATCAGTAGGTGCAACATCAGTTGCAGCTGCAGGTGTTGATCCAGCAGCCGACACAATCGGTAAAGCAGGACTTGGCGTTTACTCTGATGGTAAGACATCATTTGGTCGTCTATTAGATGTTCAATTTGGTCAACAAAATGCTAGATGGGCAAACACCGGATGCTTTGGTGCTTCCGCAGTAACAGCTGCAGGATTCAACCTTGGATTAGGTGATACAGGATTCTCACTAGTTGAGACAGGTCCTTCAACAGGTATCTTCACAGGTAACTTTGAAGTTCCAGATCAATTGTGTGACAATTCAAACCCAGGTACAGCAGCTGCACCAAATCCGTCAACTATAATCTCATCAGTCGGTCTCAACATCAAGGTCAACTATGTTGACTTTAGAGACGAGTCTGGTAAGAAAGTTGAGGTAAGCGACAACGCTGGTATTAGAGGAAACACAGGTTCTATCACATTAGATAAATCTGTATACCCAGTACCATTTGGTTCAATTCAAACAGGTACTTTAGCTGCACCAGGTCCAGCATCCGACTTTGCTATAACTGCTAAAACAAGCCTCAAAGGCGTATTCCCACTACATCGTGATAATACCGGTAACGGTTTGACATCGACTGACACATTGACAAATGGTGACACAATTGTGCACATCAGAGTCAATGATGCAGACTTTAACACAAACCCAGCAGGTACTGATCACATTGCAGTTCCAATCGTCAGAGGTGCTGATGCCGCACACGGCCCAGTATGGGCAGTAATTAGCAGACAAGGTTCATCATCATTATTAGCATTTGCTGGAGGTCCTACTGTACTAGCTCAGAATGATGTCATCAAGACAGCACCAGCTAGTCCAACGGCCCCAACAGGCGCTGACGCATCTTTTGCAAGAGATCTTGGTCCAATGACTGAGATTGATCCATCTTCTGGAATATTCCAAGCAGACCTACCAATTAGATTCACAGATGGTCCAGCCGCAAACGACTGTCCATCTCCATCTAATTATCAGGGAGCTAACGGAACATACAATGCAGGTGCTATCCAAACCGATAGGTTTGATGCAGCTGCACCAGCAGGCACTCACTATTGTGTCAGACAAGGAGACGTACTAACCGTCTACTACAACGACACAAACGATGCATCAGGACATCAGCAAATAGTAACTGACTCAGCAACATTTGATCTTAGAAACGGTGTATTACAATCCGACAAGTCTGTCTACATCATTGGTTCGGACATGATCCTAACCTTGGTTGAACCAGACTTGAACTTGGACTCACAACAATCTGAAGGTGCACCACTGGATCTCGTAGAATGGGATTCACATGCATTCAAGGGTACAATGGGTCCATTGGGATTGAACCAAGCTAACTTTGACGCTAAACCTTCAACCTTTGTAGAAACAGGAAAGGACACTGGAATCTTCCAAGCAGTAATCAAGATACCAAAGCAATTATCCACAACGGGTAGTTCAACAGGTACATTACTGGAGAGAGGAGAACAGATCCACCTAGAATATACTGACTGGGGTCCAGCAGGTTCCAAGACGGTAGGTAGCAACAACCAAGATATTGAGTTGACAATCTACACTTCCAACTTTGGAGCAACTGTGGAATTAGACCAGAAGGTATACACATGGACTGACAGAGTTTACATCACAGTAGTCGCACCAGATCACAACTTTGATCCAAACTTAATTGACACCATTGGTGACAATGACTTGAACAAAGTCACTGTATCAACCAGAGGCAATTCCATCTCGCCATACAAATTGGTAGAGTCTGGAGTTGACACCGGTATCTTCACAGGTTATGTTATCTTAACTGGTAGCACCAACTTGAAAGACGTAGGTGGTGTTGATGGTCAAGGTACACAACCAACCGCAGCTGGTCCATCCGGTAACGGTCCAACAGACGGCTTCTTGCCATCTGAGGACAGTGACGGTGTATCAGTATCGTTTGAGTTTACAAGAGATCAAACAGTAACTGGCTCAGCCCTAGTAAGATGGAACATTGGTGAAACAAAGTGGCTCGAAGCATCATACCCAGCTAACGGTCAAGGAGTATTACAAATAGTAGATCCAGACATGAACCTTAATCCAAAGGCAATAGACAAATTCGACACTAACGTATGGTCTGATTCTGACTCTGGTGGTATCAAACTTACCATGACAGAGACAGGAGAAGCAACTGGAATCTTCCAAGGTACAGTGTACTTTACAACGAACTTCCAGTCTTCAGGTAACAGATTACACGTAGCAGAAGGTGACACAGTCACTGGCGAATACAAGGACAGAACACTGCCCGCTCCATACACACCAGCTGATCAGTTAAGATTGACATCGACAACATTCATCGGTACAGTAGTGCCACCACTCGAAAGAGCACCGGCATCTAAC
>JACQCT010000001.1 GCA_016201435.1 Nitrososphaerota archaeon
CAATCTGCGTTTTACTGTCAAATAGTTTTACTGTGGATCCAGCTTCAGCTGTTCCTACAATCTTTGGAGTCTTGTTATTTGTTGTAAGAGATGAGTTTGTGATTAGGGGTGCTGCTGGTGCTGTAGTGTCAACTGTAACTGTAAATGTCATAGGAGAGGTGGTTGCAGTCTTACCAGAGTTATCTGTAGCCCTTGCAGTCACTGTATGAGAAGCTACTGATAGCGGGCCATATGGAGTGTATGACCATGATGTAGTACCAGTAGCTAAGGTATATGCACCATAGTCAATACTAACTTCAACTTTTTTTACACCTGATCCTGAATCAGAAGATGTACCTTGTATGATAGGCATATTAGTAAATACTTGAGCATTGTTTGTTGGAGAGGTTATTGTTACAACTGGTGCTGTAGTGTCAATTGTAAGTATGATACTTGCAGAGTTTGCACCTGTGTTTCCAACTGCATCTGTTGCATTAGCTCGTATAGTGTGTGAACCATCTGATAATGTTGATGTGACAATGGACCATGAGCCACCAGTTGCTGTTGCAGAACCAATCTGCGTTTTACTGTCAAATAGTTTTACTGTGGATCAAAAAAGTATTGAAACAGTCCATATGGACCAGTCACCTGGTGACTTTGGAGTAGCTGTTATTGGAGAGCCTGAGTTTATCTTAACTTGTACCGAGTTTATTCCACTATCAGTATCTAACGCTGTTCCTGTCACAGTGAAGGTGCCAGATGATACTGTAGCATTATTTATAGGAGATGTGATCGATACAATGGGTTTAACATTATCGATAAGTGCTAGGACTTTATTTCCACTATAAGATTCATCAAAGGTTGTCACAATTACAAGTAGAAAAAGCATACCGATGACTGTGATTCGTAACATAAAACTAATCAAAACCCTCAAGATTTATTGTCCAGTGTATGTATGAATAATATAATCCACTACATAGTAGAAGGGATCCCTTTTTGTAATCCATGATTGCGTTTTTGCTTGATTATTAATTAATACTGCGTAGAAATTCTACTATTCATCGGCATTTTTCTACTTGACTATGACAATGTAATAAAAATAAAGATCTCTTGGTGTAGATCAAAAGATCTCGAATAAATTTTGAAAAAATAGATAAATCCGTAATTTTTGTAGCCTATATGGTTTTTATTTTGATAAAACTCACCTAACTAGATCAATTTCTAAAAATTATTTTGGCATGTTTAGGTTGACCATAATGATATACTAAGATATACCCAAACCTGCAAATGTTTTTATCGTCATTCCATCTAGTTCCATCACATTATTTCTGAATTTGGCTACGACATATTTTACTCCTTTCCGCTTTGCTGAATCAATTAGTGGTTTTGTTAAAGAACCATCCAAAATTAAGAATTTTATATTATTATGAGAGTTCAATTCCTCGATTAATTTCCCAACAGGTACTCTGAAGAGTTCGTTTTGATTCTTATCCAACCCGAAAGCATTGCGTGATCCATTGAGACCAGAATAGAATCTCTTTACTATTTTTGCTAAATCGTCTTCGGTTATGTCTAAAAACACATCATCTTCTTTTGATGTTTTTCGCGAGGCATTACCAGATTTCGTGCGAGTTTCATTTTTTAGATTCGTACTGGGTATCTCGTCTTTCACAGTTGGTATCTCGTCTTTCACAGTTGGTATCTCCACCATGTCATCCGTGATGGCTTTTCTCTCTGAGATGGTTTCATTTTCCATCACCCTGAGTTGAGGTGAATCTGTTACCCCTGAAGGAAGATTAAGCTCTGCAGGCCAAGATGACTCTATGCTCTTTATTCTTGCCTTTCTTTGTTTAATGAAAATATAAAGTGCAATGGCCAATCCTATAGCAATTATTACGTACGTCCAAGGGACAGAGTAATAGTACAAGAGGTAAGATGGACCATTAGCCAGATGATATGGTAACACAAGTGTTTGAGTAAAGCTGGTTGAGTTTGATTGTGTCCAATCTATTTCAACTGAAGCTTGTTTATCTCCTGACGTTGCAGTCGGATCAATGTTTACAATAAAGGTAGTTGTAATCACTTGTCCTGCAAGGGCACTACCAAGATTTTCTACATTTCCTACTGCTGTAATATCACTACTTTTTACTCCAGGGATTGTGTTGCCTGCAAGTAATTTTGTTGTCATAGTTTGCGCTGTATAAGTGCCAATATTTTTGAGAGTTACGTAAAACAACGCGTTAGTTGCTCCAGGATATAGCTGAGAATCATCAAGACTAATTACTTGAAACAGCGCCTTTTGTCCTACAATAAAGTTCAAGTTGAGCGGTTTGATGCCATTAACATCCTTAATTAATAAAGTGAATGGATAATTTCCAGATGTAACATTGTTACCAATATTGAAATAAAATGAGGGAGTAGCAACATTAGAGGCCTTTATTCTTCCTAGATAAGCACTCGTAGAATTTCCCCATGTTGGATCAAATCCCTTTGGAAGAATCAGCGATGCTGTAACATTGTTTGCATCTGACAGACCAGCATTTAGTATTTGTACGTCTATTCTTTTTTGTATATCACCTGGATAAGATGGATTTGGAGTAACGGTCACTGCGGGAATCTGATAGTCCGGAGTTGTAGATGCTTGAGCAGCTACCTGATATGACGAGGTGTAAGTCTGTCCATTGGCATCATATTGAATAACAATTGGAATAGGATATTGTGCGTTGATATCATTTGCTGAAACAACCTTTAGAACCGTTTCTTTTGTGATTTGTGTTCCTACATCTCCTACCCACACAGGAGTATCAACTGCAGTATAGAGATTTCCAGTAGTTGATGTAATCTGCAAATTATGTACTGCAATGTTGCCAATATTTTTGATATCAATTGTCACAGGAGTTACAGTATTTGCAAAAATGTGCGCAGGATGGGCAATTATTGAAAGTAATACACCGTTGGATATAGATACAGGAATGTCCAGAGTCTTTTCGTGTTGCTGTTTTCCATCATAAAAGGATATTTTCAGCTTATTTAGATAAGTAGTAGGTTCTATTGAGTTAAGTACATCAACATTATAGGTCATATTTACATCCTTACCAACACCTAATTGGCCTACTCGAAAGATTTTACTTGAAATGTAACCACTTGTACTTGATTCCTGACCAGAAGAAAAGGGCTTCCCAAGATCTAATGTACCTACAATATTAAACAACGGTTCTGTTCCATCATTGAACACATTTACCACTAGTGGGACGTTCTTATCACCTGGGCCAACGTGATTATCCATAGCATCAGATCCACCTAAAAGTATCTTTGATATAGAAACATCTGATACTCCTATAGATCCAACATTTACGTTAGCTTGGATAGAATTATCTCCAGAATTAAGAGAGGAGTAGTCAAACGAGATCAGGTATGAGCCTGTATTTTGAGCTTTAATTTTCCAGAAAAACTCGGTTTCTTTTGAAGCGTTTAATGAAGTGGATGGTGAACTAACAGTGTCCAACAGTTGTAATCCTGCTGGAACTGTAATCTGAGCTCTTACATTTTCATCACGCACTATTCCAGCATTTTTTAGTTTTATTCCAACGGTGAAATTGTCATTTGGATATATGCTTCCTGGAACATCGATCCCAGTTACTACTAGACTGTTGATTGCGCCAACAGGTATGCTGACATTAAATGTATCAACTTCATATGGAACTGAAGAATATGCATTTGCAGTAATGCTGTATACTCCAGCTTTACTGGCCAAAAGGGTCCAAGTTGCCATTCTTTCGTTTTGATTGAGAGTGTACTGTAATGTTGGAAATGCTGCACTAGCAATAGAAATTCCGGTTGGAACTGTCAGAGAAAGTATAAGATTGCTTGAAGGGGATGCTGTTGTCACACTAACTGAGACTTTGAACGGTTTGTTTGGCACAGGATTGGCATCTACTTTTATGTTTGTGAAAGTGACATAAGGTTGAGTGGTTGCAGGAGGGTTAGATGTTTGTTGCCCATAAACCTTGGTTTGTGGACTTGCACTCAAAGGAGAAGCTAACAAAACTAGCAGAATAAAAAATACAATAAAAAAAATCCTATTATGCAACTTTCTATTCTCCATTAACCAGACTGTAAACACTCCATTTATTTTTAATGAAATAATGAATTAAATGTCATCTACCCCTAGCGTTACGCCTGCCAATTATTCACTTAGATATAGCCTAGGCCTTTCAGGTTATCTTCTATTTCTCTTATTTCTTCGGTAGAGAAAACCTCGGGATTATTCTTACCTGCATGTTCCATTATTATTTTCTCAATTACTGCTGCAACGAAACTATCAATTTCTGGCTCAGTGAGTCCAAACTCTTTTGTCAGCATATCAATAGTTGTCAGAGGAAGATTTATCGTCTTTTGTGCTTGCATGTAATACCAACCCCGCTTCTATCGAATTCAATAAAATTCAACATTTTTGTTATCACAAGTTCCGGTTATATAAAGATCGTGTCTTTTTCCTAATAGGGAAATATGTTATAAAAGATTCTTTACCGAAATTGTTGGCTTGGGATTAAAAATTTTTTGCAGTTATTAATAATTTATTTTATAGACCAAAGTATATATGACAAAGTTATGGGAATTCTCACAACTGTATCATCATGTTTATATTTTCTTTTATTCATGCAAAAATTTTCATATCTCGGGGTTAGATCATAACAGATGACCAAAGTAGTCATGATTGGACTTGATGCGGCCATACCAACTTGGGTTCAAAAATATTTCAAAATAGGACGACTTCCAAACATGAAAAAACTAGCTGATGAAGGCACTTGGTCTGAGGTCATCCCTGCTTTTCCTACTCACACTGCTAGTAACTGGAATACTGTTTCTACCGGCGCTTGGCCAAAAACTCACGGCGTAACGGATATGGTCGTTCACTTACCAGGAACACCATTAACGGAAATTAAGAGTGGATTTTATTCAGATCTTTGTCAAGCAGAACAGATATGGACAACTGCTGAAAAGTTTGACAAACAATGCATATTGTTAAAGTATATTGGATCATGGCCTCCAAATATGAAGAAAGGAATTCAGATCGAGGGGTTTGGTGCCCCTGGCGGTCCTGGTTCTAGACCATGGGGTTCAAGTCCCTTGTCTATTAGCAATAGCTCATGTTATTGCACTAGTACATTAGAAAATGCAATATTAGTGAACTTTTCAGAAGCAAAATTATTAGATTGGAGAAATAAACCCAATCTATTATCACATATACCCATACTAGAATCCGAGATAAAGATTGCAGGTTTAGTCTACAATGTGCTTTTATTTTCTCTTGATTCGAAGAGCGTGTATGACACTGCATTATTTACAAGAGAAAAAGATGCTACAAAGGGAGTTCTTTTAAAGAAAGGTCAGTTATCTGATTGGATCACAGAAAATTTTACAGTATCTGATAAAATCACAAAAGGTGCCTTTAGAATGAAACTTATTGACATAGGGCTTTATGGTAAAGTTAATTTCAAACTATTCATTTCCCAAGTGTTTCCATTAGATGGTTGGAGTTTTCCTGACACTATCAGCAAAGAATTGGTAGACAGATGTGGTCCATTTCTAGAGTCCATTAGCCATTTTCCGTATGTGTTTGGATGGATTGATGAAGATACCTACCTTGATGATGCTGCATACCAGGCAAAATGGATGGGTAATGCCACCAAGTTTCTATTATCTAGAGATCGGTGGGATTTGTATATGACACAATGGCATGGCATAGATAACACCCAGCACGCTTTTCTTAGATTTGATAAATCTGTACTAACAGAACAAGAGGCGCAAATATGTGACAAGACAGTTCTCAGAACTTATGAAATTGCAGATGAGCTAGTTGGAGATATTGTACAAGCAACTAAGAATTCACAAGATCCGGATGTCTGTACAATTGTCATATCAGATCATGGTCATGTTATGGGCAAACGTAGATTTTTCATCAACTCGTATTTGTACCAGAGGGGATTCATAAAATTAAAACGAGATCCCGCTTCAAATAAGATGACTGTGGATTGGGAAAATACATCGGCGTTTTCTCAAGGCATGGTTCATGTCTATGTTAATCTTAAAGGAAGAGACCCACATGGTTCTGTTAAACCTGGAAAGGAATACAATGAGACTGTAAGAAATGTAATAGATGCATTGTACGATGCAAAGGATCCAAAGACTGGGACAAGACCGATTGCACTAGCGCTGAGCAATCAAGAAGCTGAATTCATTGGTCTGAGTGGCGAAAGAGCTGGTGATGTTGTTTTTGCTACAAATCCCGTATATGCAGGTGATAACAGATTGAAACTAAGCGGTGATCTGTTTGAAGATTTGAAGGTAGGATTCATTGATGGTAGCATCCATGGTGCACAGTTACCTTCTGTTGACATGGGAGAACATGGAACAATAAAATCTATGTTTATTGCTAATGGTCCAAAAATAAAACGAGGATATGTGAGAGAAAGTCCGATAAACATAGTAGACATTGCACCCACAATTTCACATATTTTGAATATAGATCCTCCAAAAAATAGTGAGGGCAGAATTCTGTATGACATATTTGAATAAAATATAGGATTTATAGAAAACAAATCTGTTTTAATGTCAGAAAAGATTCCAATTATAAAATGAATTTGTGAATTCTGAAAGATTCTGCCAAACCTTTAGGATTTGTACCTACCTTGCCCCAGACATATCGGGTATTTGCAAGTGATTTAATGATGTTTGGTTGAATATAGAATCTATTTGACTGACTTTTGTGTGCCTTGACGCTTCTTATTTTTGTGTTGATTTGTTTTGTGATGTCAACAAAAGCATTTGGTTTGAATTCAGGAGTGGTAGAAGAAATGGTCTCGTAAAACAAAATCTGATCTATATCATTTGCTGCCCGTGTCACCATCTTACTTACACCAACATGTACCTGATGATAATCAAAGGGACTGTGTGTATAAACTCGATTAGGACCTATTTCATCAATGATTTTCTTCATAATTTTTTCAAATTCTATTGTTGATGTATTCAATTTTGAAATAGGATAATTTATTATTCTGAGTTTTTTAACGCCAAGAATACGGGCAGCTTCCAATGCTTCTTTCTCCCTTTGTCTAGGATCACCAGATACCCCCCCTAATGTACACAGAATAACAAAGGTATCATCTCCACAATCTTTGTGTTTTGTAAGAGTTCCCCCCATTCCTAATTCCACATCATCTGGATGAGAACCTACACTTACAATCTTCATTTACAAATACCTACCAAGAGAATTATTTTTGGGAATAATACTGAAATGATAGCTGGTTTCACAAAAAACAATTCAGAATAAGTCATTTTCGAGCAACACCATTCTATGGCTTTCAAATGATTCTATGTGTTTGGCCGTTGAATTAAATCGGTATATCATAGGTGCTGGATTAGATGTTTTTTCAAAGTTCTTGTTAGGAATATTTTTCTTTTGATGGCTAGATAAAATTTTATTTTGTGAAAAGTTTGTGCATGTAATAAAAAATACATCGGATGAAAAAGTTTCTTTCTTTCCAGTCTTGTACATTAAAATATTTTTAATTTTTCTGCATGCCAATATAGAAGATTTCGCTAACACTGTTTTTCTTTTATCACAGGTTTTGATAGAAGGAATAACAGCTAGCGATGGATTTATTTTATCTATAATTGAATTTATCAGATTAACATTATTTTGTGTTACTTTAGAGAAATCAAAGTTTGTAACAAAGTGAACTTTCGAAATGCCAGAATTTTTGTATAATTCTTTTATTGTGTTACTGAGTCTTGGCTGCTTTTTGTTATCAGCTATGATCAAAGTTACAGAATGACCGCTATTGATAAATTTTTCAAACGTGCCAATGCAGCTAGTTTGCAAATCTCGAGAATCAGTACCAATAGCTATTATTTTCATACGTTACGTGCGCTAAGAGTCTGTATTAATGATTGAGTTTATCAAAGCCTAATTCAGATAATTTATTAAGTATTTTTTTGACAGAGCCTTCCAAACTTTCGTTATCTGTATTAATTATGATCTCAGGGTCAAGGGGCTCTTCATATGGATCCTGTAATCCGGTGAAATTCTTAATTTCGTTATTTCGTGCCTTTTTATACATTCCTTTTACATCTCTTTTCTCGCATATATCCAATGGACATTTCACATACGTCTCTAAGAAATTAGCCCCAATAATTTTACGTGCTGCATCTCTATTTTCACGAAATGGACTGATTAAAGAAATGGCCACTGGCACATTGTGTTTAACAAGTAATTTAGCTAGGTGAGCAACCTTTCTGTTATGTTCGTCCCTACCTTCCTTGGAAAAATCCTTTGGGGAGAGCCATTCTCTCAGTTCGTCACCATCAAGAACTGCCAAGTTCGGAACATACTCTTGTAATTTCTTTGCAATTGTAGTCTTTCCAGCACATGGAAGGCCAGTCATCCATATACTAAAGGCGTTACTTTTTCTGTTATGCACCCAGTTAGAAACATCATCAGACAATTTTCCTTCCATGTCTTTTGGAACAGGTATATCCATAATGTCTAATATTGTCGGTGCTACATCGTATATACTTAGTCTATCAAGTTTTGTTCTACATTTATTTTTGTTTTTGTTATAAAGCATGAACACGCCATCCATCCAATGAACAGAGTCATCTGGGCCGGTATCATTTTCCGAGAGGTAAAGAGAGTTATGCCCTATCGTTCCTGCAGAACGCCAAAATAGGTTATCAAAGTACACCATCATATCGGGTTTTGCACCCCTTGCCTCATGGTAAAGAACCTCTGGATAAAATACTCTATTGTCTAATTTTTCTTCTCGTGGACCACTGATATTCAAAATCTTTGCCTTGAGCTCGTCTCTTACTCTTTCGAATTCATTCAAAGATATTTTTCCGTGTGATTCGCGTCCTTTTATGTTGAAGAATATTCTTGCGTAGTATCCTCCCCACCCCCAAGCTGTTGTTTTTTCCCAATCAACGTCGCACTTTTCTATCTCAGTAATTGAAGTGGGGCGCTTCTTTAGCACCAGATAACCCTCTTTTATCAACCACTCGTTAATACAGAAAGCTCCTTTCATGCTAGCTGTTCCATGATCAGATGCAACCAGAACGTATGTATCATCATCAATTATTGACAAAAGCTCACCGATTTTTTTATCCAAGTACTTGTAGTATTCTGGTATTACATTTTCATATTTGTTATTTGGTTCATAGCGTGGGTGTTCCTTATCATAGTATTTCCAGAACATATGATGCAATCTGTCTACACCGATTTCTACAAACATGAAAAAATCCCAATCTTCTTTTATTAGCATATGTTTAATTACTTCAAATCTTTTTTCAGCCATTTCATAGAGTGTTTTCAGTATTTCATCTCGATCATCAGTTCTGAATTTGACATCAAACAAATACTTGCCAACAAGACCTTGGATCTCACTTGAAAGATCAGCTGGATAAGTGAAATCTAGTTTGTCTTTTGGAGTAATAAAACAAGAAACTAGCTTGCCATTAACTTGAATTGGCGGATAGGTAGGAGGAACTCCCACTAGACATACCTTCTTGTTTTGTTTTGCCAAGAGATCCCACACCCTAGGTTCCTTTATTGTTTGTGAGTTTGTAAGCCATCCTTCTGTATATGAAAAACCTTTACGATGACGGAAACCATAAACTCCAAGCATACCAGGACTCTTGCTTGACATCATTACCATCCATGCTGGCACTGTAATTGGCGGATGACAACTTTCTAGTGTAGTAAATATTCCATTATCCATCATTTTCTTTATGTTAGGTAAATCATTAACAAGCTTTTTGAAGAGTAAATCTGAAGGAACGGAGTCCAATCCAATTAAAAGTATTTTTGGTTTCTGAGAGTTAGTCATTTAATATTCCTCAAAGAACTCCACATAAAATCGTGCCGATAGAAAAGTCTGTTTTATTTTGATATGTCATATTATTACAAGAAGTCATGTGAATATATTGTATCAAATCCATAGATAATAAATTTTTGTGTAGAGAAATTTTTTTCCATAGTAAAATTTCCAAAATTGGAAATGTCAACAACAGTGATCATCAAAAAAAATTACCAAAAATGGCAATAAGAGATAATCAATATATAGTTAAGCTCTAGATAGTTGTAATTAATATTCATGACAGACAATGATGATCATAATGAGACAACAAAGCTATTTGAAAACATTTTCTTGTTACATGAAAATAATTTTGGTTCGTTCTCAAATTTATTTCATTTGAGGTTCATGTAGTGACTTGCAGGGGGTTGTAACAATTGTTTTACTTTAAAAGAGAAATTATCTCACCGTTTAGTAAAAGAAAACTAATCGAATTCTCAAAACTTCGTCCCATTTTCTGTTTTTGGTTGATTGCCATTCTTGTCACATCTATTTTTGTGCCAGGAATTTCTTTCTCATCGGAGCATTTTCACGCATATGCAGAGACAACGCCATATAATTTGGAATCTAATTCAACAAGTCCTACGTTGAACAATTCTACAGACATAACCAATTCTAGTATCACAAACTCTACAAACGGACTTGAATTAGGTTATTCAAACTCTACAGACATAACCAATTCTAGTATCACAAACTCTACAAACGGACTTGAATTAGGTTATTCAAACTCTACAGACTAAACGGAAACGTTACAATAAGTAACGCCCAAACAAAAATTTCAGAACCTAAATTTGAAGGTTATCTGCAAGAAGAGGTTAACAATACTAAAAATTTATCACAACTATCAATATCAGCATGGGTAAATCCAGACTTTAGCAAAGGATCTCCTGAATTTACTGTAATTAGCAAACAAAATGCATTCGTTCTCAGCATAAATAATATTATTCCCCCCACAGAGATTGCAAAGTTCTCAGTGTTTAATGGAATAAAATGGTACACCGCACAGTCTATTAGACAAATACCACAGGAATGGACTCATCTTGCAGGTACATTCAACGGAACATCAGTTTGCATTTATGTAAACGGAAAAATTGAACAATGCGACACCTTACCGGAGACATTCATCTCAATACGCGGAAATCTTACTACTACCAAACTAAGTAATTTGACTTCTGATTCTGATGTAGTAATAGGTGCTTACGTTAACGGTCTACGTGACAAGGTTAGTAACCAGTTTAATGGTCTAATTGATAATGTCGAACTGTATAATTCATTTTTGCAACTATCTCAGATAGATGAAATATATAATAAGAACACACCAAAGTACCAAGTCGTTGCATTACCAAATGCTACAATTCCAATATTTGTGAATTCAACGTCTCAGTCAAATGGAACAAGATTCTCTGATGAAACAACTGACGACGGTTTGAATTTTACAATTCAACATAATGAAATTGAGATCAATAAACCAGTTACGTGGATAGCAAATGTTACTTTGGATAATGAAAAAGAAGGCATTAAAGTTGAGCTTCCCGCTGATGTAAGGATCCTCGATGTAAATGCATCTATGGATGAGATCAATTCCTCAAAAAAGATTTCAATAATTCCAACATCTTCTAACGAGTCAATCCCACTGGTGTCGTTAGGTAAAGTACCTAATATAACAGAAAAGGACGGACCCACGAAATTCCTCATGATAAATGAAACTGCAAAACAGTACCAGATAGAATTTCAGACGACACCTCCATACGTAATAGAGCAAAATCAGTCCACTCCAGAATCATATCTTAAGAAGGTTACAGTAATGGAAGACTCCCCACTGAATTATACAAACATCAAATCTTATTCTGAAATACCAGAAGAATTAGTTGCAAAAGGACTCAAATTCAGATTATACTGGTTACAAAATGATACCTATCTTGACGTTACGAACGACACAAGATTTCACGTACAACTTACCGATACGAATAACAACTTGATTCCTAATCGTATCGAATGGATAGTTCCGCATCTCTCCCAACAGCAATTCTTGATACTTAGCTCGCTACCCGCACCAGATGCGACATTCCATGGTCCATCAGGGATAGCACTGGATAGTTCTGGAAACATTTACCTTGCAGACAGAGCAAATAATCGAATTGAAATATTTAACTCATCTGAAGTTTTTGTCAGACAATTTGGCGTAGCAGGATTTGATCCAGATGGACCTGGGCCACTGCAAGCTCCCCCTGGAACTTTCAACAATCCAACTGGAATAGCAGTTGATAAATTTGGCAACATCTATGTTTCAGATTCCGGAAATAATCGTGTAGAGGTCTTTAACTCAACAGGAACATTCAAGGGACAAATTGGACGGTATGGTATAGACCCAGATGGCGCAGGGCCACTGCAAGCTCCAAATGGTACATTTTACGACCCAATCGGAATTACAATAAACAAATTTGGAAATTTGTTTGTAGCAGATTCTGGCAATAATCGCATAGAGGTGTTTAATTTGTTAGGTGGATTCAAGTCTGCGTTTGGCACTTTTGGTATAGATCCAGATGGACCTGGGCCACTGCAAGCTCCAAATGGAACATTCAACGATCCGTCCGGTGTAGCAGTAGACAGCTCACTCAATGTCTATGTTACAGATTCTGGCAATAATCGCATAGAGGTGTTTAATTTGTTAGGTGGATTCAAGTCTGCATTTGGCACTTTTGGTATAGATCCAGATGGACCTGGGCCACTGCAAGCTCCAAATGGCACATTCAACGATCCAGCTGGAATAGCAGTTGATGATTCCGGAAATACATATGTTGTTGACAAGGGCAATAGTAGAATCGAAGTATTTGATTCAACAGGGGTATTCAAGAAACAAATTGGGAAATTTGGTATAGATCCAGATGGACCTGGGCCACTGCAAGCTCCAATTAGTACTCTTTACAATCCAACTAGTGTAGCAGTAGACAGCTCACTCAATGTCTATGTTGCAGATGCAAATAATGATCGTACAGAAGTATTTGATTCAACAGGAACATTCGAGTCTACGTTTGGTACCTTTGGTATAAGTCCTGATGCCCCTATCCCATTACCGCCTCCTGCAGGAATTGCGGTTAACGATTTGGGTGACATCTATGTTGCAGACTCTGGAAGTAACATCATTGATAAATTTAATACCACTGGAATATTCACATCAAAGTTTGGTTCCTTTGGATTTGATCCAGATGGACCTGGTTCTCATCTAGCACCAGATGGAACCTTTAACACACCTACAAATATAGCTGACGATAGTTTAGGTAATACCTATGTTACCGATTCTAAAAACAACAGAATTGAAGTATTTAGTCCCTCAGGAGTTTTCGTCAGACAGTTTGGCACTTTTGGTATAGATCCAGATGGACCTGGGCCACTGCAAGCTCCAAATGGCACTCTTTCCTATCCATCTGGCGTATCAGTTGACAGCTCATTCAATGTCTATGTTGCCGATTCTAAAAACAACAGAATTGAAGTATTTAGTCCCTCAGGAGTTTTTGTCAGACAGTTTGGCACTTTTGGTATAGATCCAGATGGACCCGGTCCACTGCAAGCTCCAAATGGAACATTCAACGATCCAGCTGGAATAGCAGTTGATGATTCCGGAAATACATATGTTGTTGACTCGGGTAATTATCGAATAGAGATATTTGATTCAACAGGAACATTCAAGAGACAAATTGGACAGTATGGTATAGACCCAGATGGCGCAGGGCCACTGCAAGCTCCAAATGGTACATTCTATAAACCCTTGAACATTGCATTAGATCACTCAAATAACATTTATGTCGTGGACTCTGTCAACAGCCAAATCGAAATCTTTGATTCAGCAGGTTCCTTCAAGAAAGCATTTGGTAGCTCTTTAATATTCAAAGCCCCAACAGGCGTAGCCGTTGATGACTTTGGAAATATCTATGTTTCTGATAACGGTAATACACGAATTCAAAAATTCGATCCATCAGAAAGATTGTTATTTGCTATAGAAACTCTCAGAGCTGGTGGCACTGGCAAAGCAGTTTTTTCATCAGATGTAACTGTAGGATTGACTTTGCCATCAACTGTATCTGGTACAGTATTATTTACAAACTCTACTGCCAGTACGAACACTGGAAATTCTAATACAGTCTTTAGGCTACTTCAAGTTACAGACATATCTGTTAGCAACGGCGCTTCCTGTTTGCTTGGTTGTACCGTAACCTTCAAAGCTAACCAAACTGTGTTAAATGCAGCAGGATTAATTCCTCAAGACTTTAAAATATTGCACGATCAGAACAATGATAACGATTTCAAGGATGTTGGAGAGCAGCTCACTACAACGATAACACATGGGCCCTCAGGAATTTATACAGCAACTGCCACGACAAACTCTAATTCCAATTTTGCAATTGGCATGAATTCTACAGTTCCAGTTTTAATATCACTTGATGAAACAATGTCAGTTTCAGATGCAGTTACTACAGCAAAATCTTTAGGACATTCCACATCACTTGATGAAACAATGTCAGTTTCAGATGCAGTTACTACAGCAAAATCTTTAGGACATTCCACATCACTTGATGAAACAATGTCAGTTTCAGATGCAGTTACTACAGCAAAATCTTTAGGACCATCTACGTCACTTCTTAGGTTTGGACATGATGTAGTGCATGTAACACCTCCTTCTATTGATTCCATTACAGTATTCCCAATATTAGAAGGAAATGAGATTGGATTTGGTGGGAAGTTATTATCATCAAACACAACTGCAGTATTTGAAACTGGCAACTCAGTAAGATTTAGATTGCTTTTAGAAGAGGATAAAGGAGCAGAAACAATTTCACATGTTGCACTTTACACAAACATACGTGGAAATTCAAGTGGAATTTATGATAGTGATACTCATGTCACATATGAAAAATTCCAATCAAATGAGATAATAGATCCTCATGGGTTTTTCTCAAAAGTTAACATCTCTACCGTACAAATTGATGCCACAATATTACAAGTCAATTTTGATATCACTCTTGCAAAAGAAATGAAAAAAACGGATGTAATAGCTAGAGTTTGGACTCTTTTTGGTGATTCATATGATACAAGGATAATCAATGCATTAGCAGTGAAACCTGCAGCCGAACCAACATTAACAACAAGTGAAACTTCTACTAACCTCTCCGAAATAAAAGATAATGCAAAGAGGTGGGCTCTTGGACAGGCAAGCGAAGCGGACTTTGCAAAGAATATTTATGTTTTGATCGATAAAGGACTCATAAAAGAAACACAGACTATTAGCACGTCAGATCACATACCTAGCTGGGTCAAAAACAATGCCAAGTGGTGGGCTGATGAAAAAACCTCAGATGATGAATTTATGCTGGCAATCCAGTGGCTAATTGACCATGGAGTTATAACAATTTCACAATAGTTTGTCTTACCCATTATGTTAACAATACTAAAATTTTCAGATTAAACTAAACCACTAAATCTTACACTATTCTCATAACACAATTTTTTTATTCTAATTAGATAGCTAAGAATCATTGGTTGTTACTTACAAGGATGCAGGAATTGATATTAGAAAAATAAAACAAAGTCAGGCAACAATTGGCAGATTGATTGCATCTACACATAGACTACAAAAGAGAGTCAAGACATTGTCTGGATTTGGTCATTATGCCGGAATTGTAGAAATGCCGGGAGGAAAACTCTTAGCAACTCATACTGATGGTGTAGGCACCAAAGTCATAATATCTCAGATGATGAAAAAATATGATACGATAGGAATCGACTGCGTTGCAATGAATGTGAATGACATCATCTGTACCGGAGCTGCTCCAATATCATTTGTTGATTATATTGCAGCAAACAGAAATGAACATGAAATTTTTAAAAAAATTGTTCAGGGTTTAGTAAAGGGGGCAAAAAAAGCCCAAGTACCAATCGTCGGTGGAGAGACTGCCATAATGCCAGATGTAATAACAGGGAAAGATTTCATGTTTGATCTTGCTGGGATGGTTGTTGGCATATTAGATAAACGAGATATGATTTTAGGAGACATGATAACGCCGGGCGATATAATTATCGGAGTCAAAAGTAGTGGATTGCATTCTAATGGATATTCACTTGCAAGAAAAGTATTACTTTCAAAATATTCTCTCAAGGACAAAATAAAGGGATTAGGAACACTAGGAGATGCACTTTTAGAGCCAACGGAGATCTATGTTAATCCTGTACTTGAATCCATAGAAGAATGCGACATACATGGACTTGCACACATAACAGGAGGCTCTTTTACAAAACTATTGAGGTTGAAAAAAACAGGATACATGATAGACAACATGCCAGAACCTCCAGAGATATTTCAGTTAATTGAGAACGAAGATGTAGAAAAAGAAGAGATGTACAAGACATTTAACATGGGAATCGGATTTTGTCTTATAGCACCAGAAGAAGAAGGAGAATTAATTGAGAATATCTTCAAAAAACATGGTTTGAAAAGTAGGCAGATTGGTAGCATAGTAGAAAAAAAGGGAGTCTTTGTAGATTCTCTTAGAATTGCGTGAAGAAACCAACCAATGAGATTTGGGTAAAACATACTGAAGACACAAACAATTAGGATTTAATAACCAATTTTGTTCTTAAAATAGATGCAAAAAACAGAAATAGTTTTTGAGATCGCATGCTTAGAAATCTCAAAGAATCTTCTTGCAATTCCTCAGCCAACAAGTAATGATGTAAAAAGAGAAATTAAAAAAATATGTATCAAATATTCTTTAGAAAGAATTCCAAGAAACTATGAGATACTTGCAGAAGTAGAAGGGAATGATTTTATAAAACTGCAAAAGGCATTGATACGAAAACCAGTAAAAACAGCTTCAGGAGTTGCAGTAATTGCACTAATGCCAAAACCATATGCCTGTCCACATGGAAGATGTACTTATTGTCCTGGTGGAGTAGAATACAATACACCAAATAGTTACACCGGCATGGAGCCTTCAACTCAAAATGCAATAGCAAACAATTATGATCCAAAAAAACAGATAATTGACAAGCTTGACCATTTGTTAACTTATGGCCACGATAGCTCAAAACTTGAGATTGTCATAGTGGGTGGAACATTTCTATTTATGCCAAGAGATTATCAGACTAATTTTATCAAATCATGTTTTGATGCATTAAATGGATTTGATTCAGCGAATTTAGAATCTGCCAAGAAAAACAACGAGCTGGCAAAAATAAGAAATGTTGGTTTTACAATAGAGACCAAACCGGACTATTGTAAAAAAGAACATGTTGATTGGATGCTTGATTATGGAATAACAAGAATAGAAATAGGAATGCAAAGTTTGCATGAGAATGTCTATAAAATTGTAAACAGGGGTCATGACCTAAATGATGTAGTAAAATCATTTCAAATTGCAAAGGATGCAGGATACAAAATTGTATCTCATATGATGCCAGGATTACCTACTATGACTCCACAACAAGACATTGATGATTTCAAAAAACTCTTTGATGATCCTGCCTTTAGACCAGATATGTTAAAAATATACCCAACTCTCGTTTTGGAAAACACTGGCCTTTACAATTCTTACAAAGATGGCACGTATGTTCCATATTCAGATCAGGACATGATAAGAGTACTAACAGAAATTAAAAAGATCATACCGCGATGGGTTAGAATAATGAGAGTACAAAGGGAAATATCATCAGATCAGATAATCGCAGGGCCAAAACTTGGTAACCTACGCCAGATATTACAACAAAATCTCAAAAAACAAAACATAACATGTAAGTGTATAAGATGCAGGGAAGCTGGACTTTCAGAAGAATCCATAGACCTTAACGACATGAGACTAAACCGTGAAGAATACAATTCATCTGGGGGTCATGAAGTGTTTTTGTCCTTTGATGATTCTAAAGACAGAATCTTTGGATTTTTGAGACTTAGAAAACCAAGTAACGAGGCACATAGACAAGAAGTAACACAAAAGACATGTATTGTAAGAGAAATTCATGTTTATGGCAAATCGCTAAAGCTTGGTGAACGAGACAAGGATAGTGTTCAACATTTAGGATTAGGTAAAAACCTAATGACAGAAGCTGAAAAAATCTCAAAAGAAGAATTTGATGCAAAAAGATTACTCGTAATTAGTGCAGTTGGCACTAGAGAATACTATAGAAAACTAGGGTATTCAATTTTAGGTCCATACATGTCAAAGGAATTGGTATAATGGAAGAGCAAAAAATTATTGGCAGAGGAACCTGGATAGACAAGCTTGCAGATGAGCTATTACAGAGGGAAAAAATGCTTGGGCGCAGCACTGATTTGATAAATGTTGAGAGCGGACTTGGAGCATCAGGTATTCCTCATATAGGAAGTCTTGGTGATGCGGTACGAGCATATGGTGTAAAGCTTGCATTAGAAAATTTTGGATACAAGTCAGAGCTTATTGCATATTCAGACGATCTTGATGGATTGAGAAAAATCCCAGAAGGATTTCCTGAATGGTTAAAGGATTACGTTGCAAAACCGGTCTCTTTTATCCCAGATCCATTTGATTGTCATGATTCTTACGGTGCACATATGAGTAGTCTCTTGCTTGACGGTTTGAACAATCTTGGAATAAAATATAAATTTCAAAGAGGAGTTGACACTTACAAAAATGGTTTACTAAAAGACCAAATTCACACCATATTGATAAATAGCAAAAAAATTGGCATAAAGATTGCCGAGCTTGTAGGGCAAGAAAAATACCAAGAATCGCTTCCTTATTTTCCAATTTGTTCAAATTGTGGACGGCTATACACAGCAGTAGCATACGATTACTTGGAAGATGAAAAAAAGATAAAGTACAGATGTGGTGACACTACAATCGGTTCTAAAGTTTTAACAGGTTGCGGTCATGAAGGAATAGCTGACATTACAAAAGATTTAGGTAAGCTTGCATGGAAGGTTGAGTTTGCTGCAAGATGGCAAGCATTTGATGTCAGATTTGAAGCATATGGAAAGGACATCATGGATTCTGTCAAGGTAAATGACTGGGTGTCAGATGAAATACTGCAATTTCCCCATCCTCATCATGTAAAATATGAGATGTTTTTAGACAAGGGTGGCAAGAAAATTTCTAAATCTCTTGGCAATGTAGTAACATCTCAAGCATGGCTAAAATATGGTTCACCAAAATCCATCTTGCTTTTATTGTACAAAAGAATCACAGGCACTCGTGAAGTAGGATTTGAAGACATTCCATCTCTAATGGACGAATATAATGAACTTGAAAATATCTACTTTGGAAAGATAAAACTAGATAATGAAACCAAAGTGATCAGGGCAAAAGGTCTCTATGAATATGTAAATCTCTTAAATGTTCCAAAAAATCCCACGCCATATGTTAATTATAGATTACTGGCACAACTTTGTAAAATATTCAGAGAAAACAGAAATCAACTTGTGATTAAAAAACTAATAGAATATGGGACAATAAAAGAATCAAATCCAGAGATTGACAATCTTATTAATTTAGCTGGAACATATGCTGATGATTTTGATAAACCAACAAAAGTTGAAGTACAAATGGATGAAATTACAAAAAAATCATTAAAAGAGTTGGCAACAATACTTTCATCTGATATTGAGCCAGTAGATTTACAAAATTCCATCTATCAGATTGCCAAAAACAATGGCGTTCAACCAAAGGATTTTTTCAAAACACTATACCAGATAATCTTGGCATCAGAACGCGGTCCAAAGATAGGTCCGCTTATCATGGACATTGGTAGAAAGAAAGTTGCACAGACTCTTTTGGAGTATCTCTAATGGCACACAATGAACACAATAGACCAAAAAGTGGAGGTATGGCACTAATTGTTGGCGGGATTTTGATCTTTATTTTTGCCCCTTCATATTTTAAACAAAATCTGGTAGAAGGTATAGGGGCAATAATAGCAGGATTTGCCTTGGGCGGGATTGGCTTTTACCTTACCTTTTTGAAAAAAAAGAAAAATTCGTAAAATGGGATCAAATACAAGAGAATTGATATAAGCAGATAAAATCGGTTTAAGGAATAAGTTGAAAGTAATGTTATTCCTACTAGAAGCAAAGAGGCGATAGTAATGGGTCTGTTTGGACGCTCAAAAAAACATGAAGAGATTAGATCAGAAGAAGAAATCCAAATTAAAACGACAGAACGAGTACAAAAGGAAGCATCACAAAATGAATTAGAACAAATAAAAAAAGAGGTGCAAGATGCCTTGGCTACTCTCAATGCAACATCTTACCAATTAGAAAATGTGAAAGAGGGGTATGATGCAGCATTAAAAAAACTGGCCGAATCTAAAAAAGAATTAGAATCAAGCAAATCAGAGATTTCTAAATTAAGATCAGAACACCAATCCATATTAGAAGAAATTCAATCAGCCAGAACAGATCCTGTTACAATAAAATCACAGTATGATCAAAACGAAGAATTAATTAAAGAAAAAATTGAATCCATAAACGATGAACTATCTGAGATAATTTCCAAAAAAAATAATCTCATGTCAGAATTAGATGAGATACAACAGGAGATGGAATCAGCAAAAACAGAATTTAATGAGATAAATTCAAGGATAAAAAATGAAAAGTCTGAACTAAGTTCTTTGCTGTCTCAACAAGAAGCAAAAACAAAGGAAATCATGCTTACAAAAAAAGAGCTCGCATTCATAGAAATGGAATTAGCAAGTGTTGGAAAAGAAAGCGCTGGAAAAGAAAGCGACACCAAGAAAATAATGGAAGCTGCAGGCTCTGTTGTTGCATCAATTAATGCAAAATACGAGTCGATAAAAAAAGAACTAGAAATAATAAAAATTGCATATGACAGATTAAAAACAGAATATGAAACCGTAAAAAATGAGTTAGAATCTCTCAAAAACAAAAACAGATAGAAGTTAGAGACGATCTTAGCTTTATCCTAAACTTTTTAACACATGTCAATGATCGATATCTAATGAATGAGGCCTATGTTTTGTTAAATGTGGATTACAAGCATCAAAAAAATATAATGGAGCAAGCAAAAAAAATACCAACTGTAAAGGCAATCAAAACAACATATGGCATTTACGATATTCTGATAATATTAGAATCAAACAATATGCAAGAAATAAAAAACGCAATAGATGTGGACTTGCATAATATTGATGGCATAAACAACATTACTTCGCTTATAACTGTAAACTAAATTGGTTCAAGAATACGAGATTATCGTAGTGGGAGGCGGACCTGCTGGCTTATCTGCAGGAATATTTATTTCAAGACAAAAAGCATCGTGTCTTCTAATATCAAAAGATCTTGGCGGTCAATTGAATCTAATTCCAAAACTTGAAAATTATCCAGGCACAATTATGTCAAGTGGTCCATTATTAGCAAAGACCCTAGAAAATCAATATCTCACATTTAATGGTGAGATGATTTATGATACGGTTGAAAGAATTGATGAAACCGAATCAGGTTTAAAGGTAAAAACAAACCGCTCTGAATACATTGCAAAAGCAATAGTATTAGCACCAGGCAAAGTTCCAAATAATTTAGGAGTTGAAAATGAGTCTGCCTTTGCAAACAAAGGTGTACATTATTGTACAAAATGTGATGCACCATTTTATCAAAATCGAGTAACAGCTGTTGTCGGAGTTGGAGGATACCTTGTAGAATCGGGCATTTTACTTTCAAGAATGGCCTCCAAGATTTATCTAATTTACAAAGGTGGAGGTATGGGAGGCGATAAAGACATGATTGCTTCTCTTGAAAAAAAAGAAAACGTAGAGCTTGTTCCACAGTCTAGCATTAAATCTTTATCTGGAAACAACAATCTTCAATCAATTACAATATTAGATAATTCTGGAAATGAAAAAACAATTAACGTTGATGGTCTGTTTATTGAAATGGGTTCAAAAATTAATCTTGATTTCGTAAGACACCTAGTAAAAATTAATCCAAAAGGTGAAATTGAAGTTTCTGAGGGGGGTAAAACTTCACATCCTGCAATATTTGCTGCTGGAGATGCCACTAGCATACCATACAAACAAATCATAGCTGCGTGTGGCGATGGTGCTGCAGCAGGATTATCCGCTTTTAATTACATAGAAAAATTAAAAGGCAAACCAGGCATTCGTGCAGATTGGAAAAAGACTATAGGGGATTCAGTATTTCACTACTAAATTTTGGCATTATCTGTTAAACCGCATGAACGTGATGTTTTGGAATTGTTCTCCACAAAATTACTGCAAGTATTATTGAGACCATTGAGATTATCGTAGCAGTAAGGAAGATGAGATTGTAGGAATCTGCAGATGGAAAATGAGCAGTAAAACCATTCACCGTCACCTGATGCGTTTGCATATACATGCCAGCAATCGCAGGCCCAATTGACGCACCAATTATTCTAATCAGTGTAGACATTCCAAGTGAGACCCCAGTAGATTCTTTTGGTGTTGCCAACATTACAATGTTCATAGCTCCTACATTTGTTAAGGAAAGACCTGCAGATAAGATGGCCAAGTTTGCAGCAACTAAAGATGCCGTAGAGTGAAACAAAAAGAGCGAGAGAAAACCTGCAGCACCAATAATACTTCCTGCTATGATTGGCTTTATAGAACCTAATTTAGAAATAATAAAACCTGATGTTGGACCAAATATCAATAACACTAATGCAAAAGGCAACTGGACATTTGCTGTAGTTAGCGGATCTTCACCAAACCCCAATGGTATAGGACTTCGTACCAACACAGGAATTGTTTGAAAGACCATAAACATCGAAAGCCCTACAATCATCACCATGATGTTAGCGGGAAAGATGCTTTTGTGTAACAAAACTTTGAAATCTACTAGTGGAGTTTTTGTTTTTCTTTCTATCATCACAAACAAGATCAAAGAAATAATTGCAATTCCAAGAAGTCCTATTATAAAATATGAGTTGGAAGTGCCATTTTCCACAAATGTAAGTGTGAGCAAAAATGATGTAATGGATATGGCAAGTGTGATTGCCCCTGGAATGTCAATCTTGTTTCTGAATTTTCCATTTGTCTTGCCTTCTGGAGTAATATCGGGGTTTTGAGATTCATCCACATGAATAAACTTCTTAATTATTACTAAAAGTGCCAACACTATAGGAATGATTGAGAAAAAAGTAGATTGCCATCCAAAATTTTGGATGAGATGTCCCCCTGCAACAAGTCCAATTACAGCTCCTGCAGCAAACATTGAGGTGATAATTCCTTGACCTATGGCAATCTTGCTTCTTGGGAATAGGTCTCTTATTATCCCAAATGCTATTGGAAACATTGACATTCCAATTCCTTGAACGAGTCTAACCAGTAACATGGAATAGATGTTAGTTGTAAATCCGCCAGCAGAGACGCCAGCAGCATAGATTATCATAATTATTAGCAAGACTTTCTTTTTTCCATAAATGTCTGAAAGTTTGCCCGAAATAGGAGTCATTATAGCACCTGCAATAAGATAGGTAGTAAGAATCCACGATGATGTACTATACGAAATGGAAAAATCTTTTATAAGATCAGGGATTGCTGGGACAAGCATTGTTTCAGCATACATTGACATTGTTGCAATCAGACTGAGAATTGCAAGGGTTTTCCATGCAGAACGCGAGATTTTGTCTGAAGGAGATTGTATTTCATTTGCATCTTTTGGCATTACCATATTTTACACCTCTTCAAGCCTTGATTTTCTTTGATAAAGTAATTAAATTAGAGTCAGTATCATCAAAATAAATTGTCAGATTTTTTGAGATTTTTCTTAAAACATCTAGTGTTGTTTTGATCTGTTCCTCTGAAATTTCTTTGGTAGAAAGATTTCTTATTCTCAATGCACACTCTATCATAGAATTCCAGAGATCATCAGCCTTGGTTGTCAGGTAAATTCTGTTAATTCTTCTATCTTCATTATCTAATTTCCTTTTTACAAATCCATCCTTTTCCATTTTGTCAATTATTGGCACAAGTGTAGAACCTTCTATCCCAACTCTATCTGCAATCTCTTTTTGGGTAATACCTGGTTGCCTTGTAAGTGTACTAATTACACGCCATTGACTAATGGTAACACCTACATTTTTTCGAAGCTCAGCATCTAATGCCTTCTGGAATGCTTTGGCAGTATTATTTACGATAAATCCAACGCTTGATTCAAAGTCATATTTTGTCATATTAGTTAGTCTACTAATCATTAGTATACTAATGAATTAAATATAAAGATTGAGATTAATTTGTACTAAAAAATCATCTGTATCCCTATTGTTTTCTAAAGTGAATTGTAATACATTAGCAATTTTTGTAATTGTCATATTCGTGATTTAATTACTACAAGTTTGCTTTTCCAATCAAGCATATTGATTTGAATCATCCAAGCAGATATTGGAATTTCTGTTATGCGCTGATTCTCAAATAATTTTCCTGTCAACGATCTCTTTATATTCTGATTAGTAAATTGTTTGCCTATCTAAAGGAAAAATTTCACATGACAAAAAATAATCCAGATGTAATTGGCGTCAAAGTGCTTGAACAAAATGGAGCAGATGTCAAGGAAATAATAAAACAACTAGTCTACAATGCATCAGTTGAATTTACCGCGTATTATTATTTCACAAATTTAAGAATTCACTGTACCGGCATGGAAGGAGAAGGAATCAAGGGCGTAATTGAAGATGCCAGACTGGAAGACCTGTCCCATTTTGAATCATCTCTATCAAGAATTTATGAGTTAGGTGGTAGCTTGCCAAATGATGCACAGGCATTTATCAAAATGTCGGGTTGTGAATTTTTGCAGTTGCCTCCAAACAAAACAGACGTTAAATCAATTTTAGAAAAATGCCTAAAAGCAGAACAAGGTGCTATTGTGAATTGGAACAAGATGTGTAAAATGACATTTAACAAAGACTTTGCTACCTATGATGTAGCAAAGGACATACTAAGAGAGGAGATGGAACACGAAGCTTGGTTCTTGGAGCTGCTTTATGGAAGACCTTCAGGCCACATGAGAAGAAAATTCCCTGGTGAAAGGCCACATACCCAAAAACACTCACGATCTCTTGGATAAACAAACTATTTTGATAATCACTCCATAACATAGTTTTTACATCAATATTGAGTCATGTTTTAAAGTATTATTAGAATAATGATTTATTGATAAATTATTTATAAGATCTTGTCCTCATCACATTAATGAATGTAGATAGTGATCATGCAAGAAAGGCTCTAGTTGCATTTGTTATTGAAAAGACATTACTAGGAATTAGCAAAACTGCTCTAGACCAAGTTTCCAATAGCTTGTATGAAGAACATCATTGCTATTTGGGAGATTGTTATGAACATCCAGAATATCTAGCTAAAGCACTCAAAGACTTGTTTGGCAAATCACATACTGTTATTGTCGAATCGATAAAAAAGGAACTTGCAGAATTTGCAGAACATAAACCAGTTGAAAGATTTCTCAAAGTGATTTCAGAATAAATAAAATACGATTACAATTTTTGATTGACTCAAGTAGCGATCATGTTTTATATCATTTCCAACTTTGGGAAGATAGTTTTTATATGAAAATATTTTGGTTAAGCTGGGGACAAAATTGGGCGGGTTGGAAGAGAGTCTTGGTATGTTAGCGGCATTATCAGATATGGTAAATGATGTCAGGATTTACTCAGAATCTATTACTCTTAACGAATCTTTGAAAAAAGAAAATCATGAAAGATTCCCTTTGATGTATAATCTTTGTGTAATCAAGGTAGGTTTGGAAATATTAAGATTGAAATTAAATGAGACTGATGGTATAACAAGTGAACAATTTTTCAAAATAGATACAGCTATATCAGAGATGAGTGACGAAATTCTTGAGTTAAGAGAACGTCAAGAATCTTTGGTAAACTAAATTGCTTTACAAATTTTCCGTAAAATCAAAAAAACGAGGCATTGTTGTCTACATATTATAAACGACCACTTGGTGTTACTCTAAGAGGTTTATTCTACATCATAGAAGGAGTCATAGCAATTTTCTTCGGATTGCTACTTTCAACCACAACCCAATACGTAGAGACATACTTGAATAGATTCTCCCAAAGACAGGAGATCTCTATGTTGCTCCAAATTTTAGATGGTGGTCTTAGTCATGTTGTGATTATTTGGCTCATAGTAGCTGGTTGTGCTGGCATAGTAATTGGTATTGGAGTCCTTAAAGGAAAAAGATGGGCCTGGAAAACTACAATAATTCAAACGGTGTTAAGTATCGCTATAGGATTGATTTACTTTTCATATACAAATACCGATGATCCACCTACTAAATTAATTGGAACATCAATTGAATTAATTTTTGGAATTGTGATAATTGGTTATTTTTTTCAACCACATGTACGGGCCTATTTTAACAGATTATCAGTTCGATAAAGAAAATTTTCTTAATGATAATACCTATAGAATCTAGTTGTAGAGATCAACATAACTTAGATTTCTTTTAATAAAATTGGCCTGTCAAAAATGGAAATAATTGCACACATCATCAAAAAGAAGGGAAAATAGGCGTAAAAAGAAAACATCGTAAAATACTCTAGTTCTTATAAGCAGTCAAACCAATATATGGTAGAATTCTATGGTTTTACAGACTCTAAACGTTGGCAGCAAGTGTGCACGTTGTGGGAAAAAGTCTTTGGTAACTGACAATGTTACAGGCGAAAGGTTTTGCGGGGGTTGTGGTTTTGTTATTTCTGAACGCGTTGATGAAACAGGCCCTGAATGGCGTTCATTTTCAAAAGATGAATCAGATGACAGAAGTAGAACAGGCTCACCTACATCACTTGCAATGCATGACATGGGACTCGCAACAATAATTGGTCATGCAAACAAGGACGTAACTGGAAAACCACTGTCTGCATCAATGAAAAGCACCATAGAGAGACTCAGAACTTGGGACAGTAGAAGTCAAGTCCACGAACCTGCTGACAGAAACTTTAGGCAAGCATTTAGTGAGCTTGACAGACTAAAAGACAAGCTTGCACTTTCTAATGCAGTAATAGAAAAGACAGCTTACATCTACAGAAAGGCACTTGACAAGGGTCTTGTCAGGGGAAGATCCATTCCAGGCGTTCTTGCAGCAGCACTATATGTAGCATGCAGAGAGAGCGGGACACCAAGAACATTAAACGACATGTCACGTCAAATTAATGTAAAAAGAAAGGACATATCACGATGTTACAGGCTCCTTTTGCGAGAACTTGATCTAAACATGCCAGTGGTAAATCCGATAATATGTACTTCTAGAATAGCAAGCGAAGCTGGGCTAAGTGAAAAGGTAAAGCGACGTGCTCTAACAATCTTAAAAGATGCAAATGAGATGGAGATTACTGCTGGAAAAGATCCAATGGGACTAGCAGCAGCTGCATTATATCTTTCATGTGTACTCAATGGAGAAAATACTACACAGAAAGTAATTGCAATGGCTGCCGGAGTAACTGAAGTTACAATACGAAACAGGTACAAGGGACTAAGAGAATCATTAAACATCTAGATTCTGTTCAAGATTTTACCAAAACTTGTAGAATAAGTGAAAGTAATTCTTACTAATTTTTACATTGCATCTTCTTTTACAATGACTGATGGTACGTTTGCTAATACGATAGTAGACCATCTTTTTTCTCCTGATGCATGCTTATTGTCTTCACAGCTAGCACAAACTCGAGACTCGTTATATGTATAGGTGCCACATTTACAAGAGAGACATTTGCATTCTGTTGGAGATTTTGACATGCTCTATATTGTTTTGTTAACTATAATAAGCCTCTTATTGAAATGATGAAAAAAATTCCAATAAAACAATCACCTTGCGTGTAATAATATTTTGAAACATAGGTTGATACATGAGTAGTTGTGAAAAATGATCATGGCAACATTCAAGATTGGTGAAAATGTACGGATAATTGATTCACGTGAAAAATCTTTTCTAACATATACTGTCAAAGAAATTAAAAAAAGCACTGATGGAAAAGTTTTGTATCTTTTGAGATCAGAAACTGAATCTGTTGTACGTCTCTATTATGAAAATAAAGAAACTCTTCTTGAAAGAGTGATATGAAAAGCGATTTGTATAAAAACTAAAGAAATTTGTTAATCCTCAAAGAACTCGCGAAGATCGTCATATTCCTCAAATTCAAATTTATCAAGATCGTTGAATTCAAAAGCCATATCGGATTTCTTCACGAATGTTATCAGATTGGATAGATTATCAAAATTTGTATGGAATTGATCATAACATACTAGTTTTCACAAATCAAAGTCGCAAAATTTCTTAATGAAAGCATTATTGCCTTAGCTTCTTTGTTTTTTCGTAGCATTTTTCCGCTTCTTTCTTTTTACCCATTCTCATTAAGACTCCACCCTTGTTATGCCATGCAACTGCAAAATCTGGCTTGATCTTTATTGCCTTGTCAAAACATCCCAGAGCTTTCTCTAGTTTTCTTAAATTGAAAAAACATACACCCATAAAGTTCCATGCTGCATAATGCATAGGATTTAACAAAGTTGCCTCATCGAAACATTCTAGAGATTCGTTATACTTTTTCAAATCAGAAAGACATACACCTTTTAGGTTCCAGGCATCTGTTGATTCTGGATTTATTTGTAGGACCTTTTCATAACAACCAAGCGCTTCTTCATGTCTTTTCAGGCGAGACAGCGCGTCACCTTTTTTGAGCCAAGCATTTTCATATCGTGGTAACCGTTCTAATGCTTTATCATAAAATACAATTGCTTCCTCATAGTTTTGTTTTGCAATCAACGCTTCAGCTTGTTCATATGAAGCCACAGCATCTTCAGGATATAGATCTGTAAACTTTGTTGTGGTTCTTAATTCTGTTTTGTGATGTAGCCTCAAAGTTTGGTAAGCATCTAAAATTTGCTTAAATTTTGTTTCGTTGCCATCTGAAGAGTCTTTATCAGGATGGTATAGAAGAGCAAGTTTCCTGTATGCTTGCTTGATTTCTTTCATTGTAGCTTCTGGTTTTAGCCCAAGGGTTTCATAGCACTGGCGAATATTCAATAGTTTACAATCAAAGATTGAATCAAGTAAATCTTTCTTGTCTGAATTAATTTAAAAAAATTCAGCGGACCCGATGGTTTTTGGACTGACAGTGGGTACGAGAACTCGGGGTTTGTGAAAATAATTTAACAAAAAATGTGCAGTAAGCTCATCGGAGTAGCTACAAAACTCCTTTCCTTAATTTTTTATTTTTTAGTTTTTATTTTCTGTTAACGTTGAGGTTTCCATCAATTTTATCATATCAGATGGAATCTTGTGCTTTTTCAAAAACTTGTTTATTACATTAATCTTAGAATCGTCCAAACTCTTCAACCCTATTAGAAAGACCTGATTCTTGTCGTCTACTCCCGTCATGGTTATGCCAAGATCCTTATTGTCCCAAAGATTGGATACAATACTTTGAACCTGAATCCATTGGTGCCATGAATGCTTGCTTTGCTTTACAACAATATCTTTTACAACATGTCCTGGTCCTACAAGGTCTGCAATCCTAGACTTTTCAATTGATTTTATTGCAGACCCATTAGGGGAATTTCTCAGTTAGTTTAATTCTCTTTTTAAAAAAAAGAAAAAAAGGGTTTAAGGCCAGAGTATGGTTCCTCTGACTATAGCTGTCCCTGATTTGTACCACTGCACTGTGCCTGATGCGAACGACCCGTCAATGTGGTGAGAATGTGCATTGGCTATGTATTGCGTTTTGCCAATCGCTCCAGCATTGAGACTACTATCATATGATATCCAAGTGTCTAAGGTTGGATCAAAGTTTGTAGTTGGCGATGCAGCCTTTGTTTCCAAGCTATTGTATGAAACTGCTCCGTTGTAGGTCAATTCATATTCTTTTGCTTTCCAAAGGGCTGATTCAGGATCGTTGCTCTCGAGTCCAAACTGGTAGAACTTGAACAGAAGGTTAGCGTTTCTAGCTGGTATGAATTTGGTCTTTGTTCCAGTCGCAAAGTAGCTGCTAGTATCACCATACAGATTTTTGTCGTACTGGGTAATTGGTGGTGTTACTATGTTGCCATTATTGAGATGTGCTTCATAGTAGAAGTTGACATATCTGTGCGGAGCTCCTGACCAGAAATATGTGCTGTACACATATGAAATGTCAGTCGCGGCTCCTCCAAAAGTTCCCAGCTGAACTGAATTGCTAGAACTTATGGGACAGTGGTAAAAGCATCCGCTGAGTGCAGTTAGTGCCTCTTGTTCGCCCCAAATTGTGTTGTCAGGTTTCAGATCTACAATATGTTGGTATATCACTCCAGTTGGATCAGTAGAACTTGTTGTGGCAAAACCTGCTGTCGAAAAGACTTGGCCTAGGTTTTGACTCCTTGGACCAGGGGTTCCAGCAAAATCGCTTTTCATCGTATACTGACTGTGTATTACAAATGGTGTTGTCGTATCTGGATATCCTGTAACATATGGGTTTGTAGCTCCAAATGCAGAGCTATTTGCTAATCCACCTGCAAATACCAGTGTTGCTATGATGGCTATTGAAGTGATCTTCAGATTGTTCATCTTATCCAACCACTTGGAATTTTATTCCGCCACTTTGTACAAACACCGTGTCAGGATTTCCGCTATCATCAGTAACCTCTATTGGTATATTGATGAATGCTCCCTGTCCAACAATATCGTCTGGTAAGTTCTTTGGAATGGTGATAAACATCTTTACAATATGTTCATTTCCAGCTCCAATTGCCAGTGAATTTGTTTCAGAGAAAGTTACCAGTGAACCGAGATCCACGCTACCTGGAATCAGATTTCCTGTTTCTGCAGCTTGAACTCTTTGTTCAAATGTTGTAGAAGAAGCAAGTGATGCTGGATACCAAGTGTAGCCTTTCAGTGGTAATACCTTTACATTTACCGACGCAAATGGACTTGCTGATGCTGCTATGTGTTTTAGATGCAGATCAACTTCAGCAGTAGAACCTCTGATCACGTCTACCTGCTTTACTGGTATCTCTACTTTAGCAATAGATTTGCCTCCTTTGGCAATGTACGAATCTACTGTCTCTACATCATAGCCAAGCCTTGTAACCTGCGGTGGAGGGGTTTGCGCGGCAGATGCCTGTTGTGTTGGGCTCGCAAGCAGATACGCAATAATTACCGCTGTGGCAATTGTTGGAAGTATTGCAGCGAAGAGAAGTTTCTTATTATGTATTTTTGTCATTACTATTTCCAGCTGTGGAAATAGTATATCGGGTTTGATTAAATTGAAATTTTACCTAATTTTATTGTGAGAATTTTTTATGACAAAAATTTTGTTGAAAATTATTCAATTTTGATCCTGAAAGATGTAATTAGTTCAAAGGAACGAATAATTTACTTTTAAACTAAAAACGAACTTCGGATCAAAAAATGAAATATTAGAAAAATTTTGGTTCAAGTCTTCCTTTTTTTGTTATGCCACTTGATCAGACCTAAAACAATAATAGCTGATAAAGCGCCGCCTATTAATGAAATTGCAAAATCGGAGTTGATGTACAATAGCTGATTTCCTGCAAATGTTCTTATGTCGTATGAATAACCGCTGGGCTGATTATTTGTTTTAAGCAAATAGAATGCAGCGGTACTGACTACAAGAGTGACAAACACAGGAAGATATCTGTAAATCTTTTTCAAAGTGCTTTTTAGAAGTTCTGGATAAACACTAGACTTCATTACCTTTGATGGTATTATTACTAATGCAAATTTGGTGGGTTCATAATATTGTACTGGTTTGTTCTTTTGACTTAATTTCATATCATTTACTTTTACCAAGCCAACTTGTGATAGTCTCATGATGTGCCATCGCACCAACGGAATAGAAATGTTCAAAATAGAAGCTATTTCTGATACACTATGTACTCCATCAAAAAGTTTAGCAAATATTGCCCTACCATTTTCGTTAGAAAGCTCTTCTCCAATAATATTCAGGCGCTCATCATCAGTTGTCAAAATATCTATCGTGTCTTCTAACCTTATAACGAAATCTTTGTTGATTAGATCTTCTTTTTCCACTTTTGACACATTAAGTTGGATTAGCAGAATCTAAAAGGCTTGCTGTGGATTTATTCAACATATGAGGATGAAGTATTTATCAAAATATCGCAAGTGAATTTGTTGAATCAATCTTTCTGAGTCTTATAAGTCTCAACATAATATTGTCCTATTTTTTTAACAGATTATCATGTTTGTTTTTTAGATTCAGTTCTGGTAAGACCCAGCTACCATATTGATTCTATTTTAGACCCACTAGGGGGATTGTTCAGTTAGTTTAGTACCCTCTTCAAATAACCTGTAATTTAGGTCAGGTCTAGGGATTATACCACCATAATGGGACAATTTTGGATCCACTTTTGTAGAAAAATTATTTTTTGTTGTTTTAATCGAGGAACTAGACAAGGAAAATACACAGAGTGATATTATTCAAATGAGATAGCTAACAAATTTATTGCATATGTATTGTGAAAAGCTTGTTCATAGTCTATGTTTCGCAAAGCGATCAATGAGACTTTTTGATTATTCTTTAATTGTCCTAACTCGCGTTCCGCTGTTGTTTCTGGTAAGCAATACACATCAACAGAGTGCTTTATGTCTGGACTATCAAAAGTAAAGGAGGCAAGCTTGTTCATGTTGCTATTCAAATCAATCTGGCTCACAGTACCTTCCACTCTAACATAATTCTCGTCCATGCCAGCCA
This sequence comes from Nitrososphaerota archaeon, assembly GCA_016201435.1. Classification (GTDB taxonomy): domain Archaea; phylum Thermoproteota; class Nitrososphaeria; order Nitrososphaerales; family Nitrosopumilaceae; genus TA-20. The sequence goes on from JACQCT010000001.1 coordinate 32,639, forward strand.
TGCCAGTGAAGGTTAACGTGTCTTTTTTATCGTCATGTACAACGTTAGTATTTTTGTCACGTTTATTGAGATCCCACGGTTTTAGCCACGTGTTAATTGCATCCTGTTTTGGTTTATCAACATCTGATGCACGTGGCTGCCCATCAAGATTAACTACACGTACTGGATGAATCTCAAAAATATGAACGTCATCTTTTTCTTTGAATCCAGGATGTTCAAACATACACCGTAAGAATCCTGTAACAGATATGGAATTTCCAATAGATTTGTTAAAATCTGAAAGCATTTTTTTTGCATTCTGCAGCTCACACGCAATGTGTGGTTGAAGATCACTGTAACCTAAACAGAAATGGATGTCGCCATCTCCTGTTTCAATACTATACTTCGTACTTTTTGGCTTGACCACTGTGCGCTTGTGAGTATTCGTGTCAAATCTGACATATCGTTTATCGAGAAGTTTTCCATTTACTGTTATTTCCTTCAGCATTAAGGATTTGATTTCACTTGCTTTGGAGACAACAATAGTTTTTGTGCCATCATTTTTGATCTTAAAATTGTTAAGAAGTGGTGACAGGGTTACAGCGTTTATTACTGGCATGATTAATTCCTCAATTCTGTTACAGTCATTAATCATATTGTTAAAGTCTAAATGATAAGTATGATCATTGAATTTACAATTCCCACTTTAGTTCAAGTCTGGTAAGACCCAGCTACTATTATGTAATAATTTTAGACTCATTAGGGGAATTGCTCAGTTAGTTTAATTCTCTTTTTAAAAAAATAGATAAAAAAAATAGATGGGCCCTTGAGGTGTTTTGTTCACTTAGTTTAGTACCCTCTCTGAAATATTAAATGAAAGACACCGAAAGAGAGATCTTGTGAATGAGTTTAACACTCTCCCTTTAAAGTGGCATACCTTATGTGACTCAGCTACCATCGCTGTATCATTCTCTCTAAGCTTGTTCTCTCATAGCACATATCTACCTTATTTATCATCGAAACCATATTAATTATGAAGAAATCTGACACCAAAACCATCTGCACATTTGCCACATGTATATAGATTTAAGGCAGTCTGTATAACCACCATCGTTTTTTCCTTACTTGCATGTCTTTTTGTAGGTTCTTTTCTATCCACGACTATACAATTATCACTATCATATCCAGAAAAATTCTATGATGATTATATCAACGAAATATTGGTATTTATTCCATTATTGGGAGGGTTGGCCAGTTTGTTTGTATTAAATACAAAAATCATTATTGATATATCTCGACACAAAGAATTGAAAGGGTCTGTAGTTCTGCTTCTTAAAATAATAAATCCAACCGTTATTCTAATTTGTGTTGTCTCCTTCTTAATATTTTATTTTTACGTCACGGGTCTAAGATCCTCACACATCTAAATCCAAAGATTGAGATTGTACTTTCCTTTACTCAGATAACCGCTGTATTGACAAAATTCATATAATTTTTACTAGTTTGGAAGAAAGTATCTTCGCTTATCCAATTAATTGAAGATTATGAAATCTCTGGTCAGAGATGAAAACTATTTCATTATGAACCTTAGAAATTACTTTACATGTAAGCTAAATGGCGTTGCAATTGCGTCATCAGTTCCGGTCTGCCAAACTGTTATTGGAACTGTATAATTGCCTGCCACCACAGTAGTTGGAACATTGAAGGTGATATTGAACTCTTGGTAGCTTGTGGTGTTTTGTATGCTGGTTACTTGAGCACTGATATTGGTATTTGTCAAGTTTCCAAATAGAATGCTTACCGGTTGCGCATTCCATCCTTGGTACCAGTTTACATCCAGTGGTACTGTAACGCTATCTGGTCGTGTAACATTAGCTGATTGCTGGTCAAGTGTCATGTTAAAGTATGGTCCACCCACTGGAGTACCAGTAACAGGACTTGATGTTGGTTGGACGCTGACATTATCAAAATATGAAGCAAAGTTTCCAGAACACATTTCCGACGTATCCATTCTAAGGTCTAGCACGTGAGTACCTGCAGATGGTATATTGATCACTGCTGACTCGAACGCTATAGTTGAACTAGTTCCTCCTGAGATAGTTCCTCCGCCGTGTTCTAGTACAGGAGCATGATCCACATCGACTCGGCCATCAACTATGCACACATCACATACCGCCGCTCCTATGGTAGCACTCACGTTATAGTGGCCCGGTGTATTTACCGTGAAGGATTTTTGAAAATCAACGAAATTGTTGAAAAGACATTGTACACCATTTGCAATGGCATGTACCTCCCCCCAATTTGGAGATGATGGTGGAGGGAAACCAAAGGCACTAGTTACTTGATCTAGTAGCGGAGGTCCACAACATGCAGTAAATGCACTGTACAAACTCCATCCTGATAGCGTACTGTCGAAATTCTCGAAGAAAGTAGGAAGTGCGAAAGTATTGGTAATGATACACGTTTTCACATCTCCCTCATTAAGTATTACAGTTCCATCAGATGCGCAGTCACCGCTAATGGTACCTGCATAACCAGAAATTGAGTTCTCACTTACTATGTATTTTCCTGCATTGAAAGTATTTGCAGTCCCGTTTGTAACGGTTGTTCCATTGATTTTTAATGTGACACCGCTAAGAGTCAAGGTTCCACCACCTGTGTTGATTATATTCTTGATTACAGTCAGTTGGCCCGTAGGTTGTGGACAGTTTTGTATAATAGAAGATTTTTCCGCGTTAAGAAAGTCTGTATTGATCTGACTAGAAGAAGTGGTTGTAGTGATAAGACCATACATATCCGTATATGGTGGTACAGATATCAAAAAGAACGGAACATTGGGAGCTGTTAGTTGGAATAACCCGACCAAGGCGGGTGGTGCTCCATTAAGTGATGCACCCACTGCCAAATTGATCATGTTTGAAACATCAGAAGCTGAGATCGTAGATATTGTTGTTAACGAAGGAACGGCCTTAGGACCTCCTGCCATTTCTGGTACGGCCCATCTTCCGGCGAAATTATCAGTGGTGGCAAGAGTTAACTGACTTCCTGTCTGAGATAGGGCTTCACTAAAGCCATTTGTTATTGGGTTACTTTCTTGTGGGTCTGCCCATTGATCAGGATAAATGTCAAAGCCGATGATTCCAACGTTGTTCATTAGATTTGTGCCTGTCACCGGATTACTCGTTAACAAATCTCTGAGTGGCTCTAGTGTAAAAATTATCCCCAGATCTTGCAATCTTGGAGGAATAATATCATTTGGTGATGCCTGATACATGTTGATGATTATCTGTCTATTAGGATCAAGACTCTTTACAGTGCTCACCCAAAGATTTAGTGCAGAAGCCATGGTAGGCCAATCAGCTACAAAAGCTAGCCCATGTTGAGTAAGTTCAAGATTTACCAACGCATGCATATTTGGTTCATTATCAACTTGCCAGTAGGCAACTTTGTTGATGTATCCCTTGGATATGATATAGTTCACAGTATGTTGAACAAACTGATTAGCGGCACCCTGAAATTGAGGGAGGAATTCGGAAGCAATACCACTTGGTGGAGAGTGAGTTCCCAAGATGACATATGCCAACTTTCCAGGTGGAATTGCATTGAAGTAACTATCAATTGCTGCGTCGTTCCAAGCCGAATGTTGCCATGCTCCATTGACCACTTTACCTTGATCAATGACATTCCAAGAGATATCGTTTCTTACAATTAAAGGGTGTTGAGCGTCTACATTTAGTGCATTGGTGGCAACGGAAAGATCATTTTCTATATTAGAGGTCGGAGTAAAATGATATGTAAAGGCATATTTGGTGCAGGTTGCGCTAGTTGCTGCAGACGAAGTTTGTGCAGAAACTTCTTGATTATTCATCAAGCTGAAATTATTTGCAAGCGATTCAAGATAATTGAACGCTGATACAAACAGGCTTTGTGTGGGAGATGTAGATTCAGCATAAGATACGGATGTTGTTGTGCTTTGGCTTGTAAACACATCATAATAGGTACGTACAGGGACAGAGGTACCATTGGAGAAGGTGAAGAAGGTAGAAACATCATAAGTGTTTGTAAAGAAAGGAGAAAGAGATGGTGTTGCAATATAGGTGAAGTTGCCTGATGTGGTCTGAACTACTCTTGTATCTATTGTAGGTACAAATATGTTCATATTAAATAAGTTCTGTAACGTATTGCCATTTAATGAAAGGCTTAACGTGCCATTGTGCCAACCAGTTGTAGTTCCAGGTGGAATGGAGGTTGTTACTACGATGTTGTTTAACCCAATTGAATTTATCTTATCTATGATTGTGCTAGTTGGGGTCACAAGATTGCTTATCTGACTTGAAACAATGACTTTGACATTTGTCGCACTTGCATTTGCAGTAAAATTCAATTGGGCTTGTCCGAATGGCTTTGCTTGTACACTGAGCGATGCGGGAATCCACGTAATTTTAGGAATGGTTACGACACCGAACACAGAATCAAGAGTGATTATAGATTTTGACTCTGCTCTCACCGTATTTCCAATGAAGGCTCCTGTAGCGTTGCTGTTCTGACCTATTCTGATATCACCGTTTGGTGAATATATATTCGCATTAATTTTGGTAGATGTTCCTGTATTCACATCAGATCCTACAAAAAATGTTATTCCTCTAGCATCAATCGATGCAGAAGACGATGGACCTATTGTATCTCCCGTGTCACCGTTAACCACTGTAGCTACGTTCAGCTGTGAGGTTGCGTCAAACAAAATATTGGAATTTTTGCCTATTTTCAGTGAATTGATGTTGTAAATACCACCTGTCAATTTGAGAGTTGCAGAATCTCCGACTGTTATATCGCCATAGCTGCCAGAGTTCAAAACCAGTGTTCCACTTGGAACATTTACAGCAGTAGATCCTGCTACAAATTGTGGAAATGTTGGAAGTTCGTTAACGACTGGAAGTGCAAGTGGAGTGACCTTACTTCCTTGAATTGTTCCGCTATTAGCAAGAGTATTGTAATATACGTCATTTACTACAGCGCTTTTTTCTATTGTCACAGTATCACCAACGAGAGCAGAGCTGTGATTGGTCATCATTGTGCTCCTTTCTAGATGGACCTCAGCAGTTGCGTTTTGTGCCCCTACATCACCACTTTTTATGATACTCTTTGTTTCTAATCTTATCCCGTTGAATCCAAACATTACATAACTACCGATTTTATTGATTCCAGTACTGGTCGCTGGTGCTGTTTGTGCAGAAGCTTGCTGGATATTATTTCCATGTGAATTTAGCTGTAAATTCAAAAAGCTTGTCTGGATACTAGACCCAAACAATATGATAATCAAAAGAATAGATAAAATCTTCGTATTGGATTTCATGTTTGATCTCATGTTGAAATCTTTTATTGACTAATAAGCGGCGCTCATTGTCTGATCAGTGAGATCTGATACTGATCAACTAATTAGTATCATTTGATCAAATTGATTGATGCATATCCAACATAAGGGAATAACAAGATTGCAGCTCGTTTCACTAAAGATTTGGAAACCTTTCAACAATCTCGATTCCTTTTTCAGTTATGCCCACGTAATGATTATCATCGTAACTCACTTCTACCCAACCCAACAATTGTAACAGATTTACATATTTGATGCAATTGCTGTAGTTCAGGCCAGTTTTTCCTGCAAGATTAGTTCTCTTGATGCGGCCATTTTCGAGTAATGTGGTTAGCATTCTTATTAATACTGTAATTTTGATAGAGGCCGCATATGTTTTTTTCTTATCCTTGCCTAAGACTGACTCGAGACTTAGTTTTGCCAAATTACTGATTCTCCCTTTTCCAGATATTTAGGAATTTTTTCTACATTATCATTCATTACAGATTATTGAAAGTTATAACTTCATAATCTTGACTTGATAAATCAGCTTAGGATTTGTGATTTCAGCTAACATATGTTTGACTCCAAAGGTTGAACCTTTGATGACTCATCTAGTATTTTGGTTTAGTTTAGGATCCACTAAGAGATTTGAAATATTGATTCAACACTCTTTCTGTTAAAGACTCACTAGGGGAATTGTTCAGTTAGGTTAGTATCCTTCTTAAAATCAAAATAGATTTCGAATTTTACAAGTCTCTGTGCAATATTATCCTAATTCTTTTAACAGATTATGATTAAGAAATCTTTTCAGAGAACGGTTATACTTCCATAATTTTTTCCTCGTGGATTATGTCCTCTTCTTCATTCCATAGAGGAATATCTTTACAATCTGAACACAGATATGCGATTAATACTGGATAAGGATTTATCCCTACGTACTGACGACAAACTACAGCTGGTCTTTTACATTTTGATCTACTACAGATAATAGTGACATCACTTACCAATTTTAATGTCCTCCAATTTGTTGATGTCAGAGTTTTCTATTGCAAGCTGCTTGAGTCTCTTTAATTCATGCTCAAATCCCACTTCGTCCTTGTGATAATGGCACAAATGCCAGATGAGACTCCAAGTGGTCCTAAAGTGATGAGGAGCTCCTCGTAGATTATCTGTGTAACAGAAGGTACAAATCTCAGCAGGAATGCAAATTCTTGAATTTGAGATGACGTTGATGCTACGGGCAATCCTACCATCTTGACTTGTCATAATATATAATGGCAAAAATTCTGCTTTTCTGATCTCAGAGGGAGACTAAATTGGTCTGACCTCAGACCTAACATATAATTATGAAATTCGTCTATTTCAAAATAGCGTGATACATCAAAATGCCAAGAATGAAGAAAATTGAATACATCAAAAAATTTGTCTCGTCATTAAAAAATGGAAATTTACCATGGAAATTGAGGCTGTACATATCATATCCTAAAAATTGCCCATATTGCCATGAATTTCATTCGGACATAACAATCGAAAAATACAATAACAAAAATCAACGGTTTACTTGTACTCATCAGTCCGGTATGGTTCCTGTTTTTCATAATCAAAAAGAACTTGAAGATTTGATCGCAGATACAGTAAGAAGAAGGGTGCTATCTCTAAAGGACTTACGCAAAGAATTCAATTTATCTAAATTTATGAGAATAAAATTTATTGGATTTAGAATTTCTGAACATGAGGAAAAGAGCCTACGAGAGTTAGCGAAATCTAAGGATATGACACTCAGTGAGTATGTGAGAAAGAAAGTTCTTGCTGACTAATTTATGAAACCACCATTCCCACATATGATGTGTTATATGCGTCAACGTTTGAGATTTTCCTGTTTCATTTTAATTATAAATAAAAAAAAGGCAAAAAATGAAAAACTGAACCGAACATCGAACATAGAACCACATTATATAGGATGTTGATGTTCTTGTCCGTTTTTTGATTTGCCCTTTGCCTTTTGTAAAAAACGAACAAACGGACATCAAAAACGAACACTTTCCGAACAAAATTTTGTTCGTTTTGATCGGATCCCCGGTTTACAACAAATTTTCTGAAAAATACTATGACAATTTTTGAATTCTAAATTTAATTAGAATCAAAAATGTCCTAATTGAGTCTATTGAGGGATAGGCCTCAACAGAATTGTACTGGGTTTCAACAGACTCGTACTTGCACCATATTCGAATTTAAATCTCAAGAATTTTTCTCATCATTTTGCATAACCGTATGTCTTTTACCAGATGGAAAATAGCTTTAGCAAAAGTGTACTTGTTAATGCCTTTTTTGGAGAAAAATTCTGCATTATCATCCAGAAATATTCTGGAAAACCCAGTAGTTCCAGAGCGGTCTATAATTTTAAACAGATGGATCAAAATCTCTTTTTGTTCTTTATTATCCTCTGTTACAAGATTCCATTTTTTCAGGAATCCCCAAGTCAGAGGATGCACCAACTTTACTTTTTGTTCTTCAGTAATCAGTATTGGAAACATAGAATTCAATGCAAAATCAAAAGAATTTGATATTGATTCTGAAAGAGTTCTCGGTACCTGTAATTTTCTGTATATGTCAAGATACAAATTGAAAACGCTTTCTCTTAGTTCATCAACAGTTCCAATGTCTGCTACTAAATCATTCGATGAATATTTCTTGTCTGCAATGATTCCAATTAATGACGCGAGTATGTCAAAATAAGATTCGCCATAATCTGCAACTACTGTCATTAGAGACAGTCTTTGCCCTTTACCAGTGATTTCTGCAACTATTCCATTTACAAAACTTTTTTCAAGATTATCTTTAGGTAACACCTTATTTGCTATTTCAATATCCATGAAAGCTGAAAAATGAACAAAAAAATACTCCCCATTCTTTTCAGCAAGACCTCCCAGTGTTACACTGACCGCCTCTATTATTTTGCCCTCCATTGGAAATGTCTGTAGTCGCCCAATTTCTTCAATAATATACAGACTTTTGGCAATTTTCACTTGTGAGCTTATGCTGGTTCTGCCATGAAGAAAATGAGTGGATGGTGAAAACCCGTGTTTTGGAAACGACCAGTAACCAAGCCGGAAATATTTTTCATAAATTTCTGTAATCTTTGCATCTGCAGCCTCGGGTTCTGAAAGATGCTGCAAAATAAAATTCATGCTAGAATAATCCATAGATCTTGATGTTTCCGGAAGTTCCCAGCAGATTACTTCAGTATCTGCAAGAGGACTGTTTACAGGATTGAAAAAACTTTCTGCTCTGTCTCCCCACAGTTTAAGAACTGTCATAATATTCAAACTTGAAAAAAAAACCGGAACGAGCCCAAGATTTGCAATGAAAAGCCCTTCTCTAATAGGATAGTTTCTATGTGATTTGAATTTACAAATTGGATGAGAAAGCATGATGTATACGGGATATCCGAAAGAAATTCTGAAAGCCAAGTCACCTACGCCGTCTGGAGTTCTAATTGCATTAACCTTAGAACAGGTTGAATCCTCTGAACAGTCAGAAATTATTTTTTCCGCTTTTTGTACATAACTGAGATACATGTTTCGGTTAAAAGACTGCAAAAGTTTTGCTAGGTGTTGTTCATTTCCTGCATCTGTCATACAAAATCACTAATCTGGTTTCCCTGCTGCCGGTATTGGTGTACAGGACTTGGCCAGTCTGTCAAGTAGTTCTCCTATCGCATTAGCTGATTTTCCAGAAAGTTTTACCATCAATTCATGATTCATCACCATACCTTTCCAAGTAAGATTCGCAGAGCCTACCAGAGCTATGGAATGATCAATCACAATTAGTTTGGCGTGAAGGTCTTCACGTCTATCCTCTGGATTGAAATCTCGGAGTACCAGATTACTGTATTTTTCCGCAAGTTCAAGAAGCCTTTCCTGAACGCTTTCTGGTTGTGACAAGAATCTGTTAATTATCATTGTAACTCTCGTACGACGTGCCAGTGCATCATCAAGCAGATCAAAAAACCCAGCAGAACTTTCAGTAATAGAATAGGTTGCAATTTGAATTTCATTTGTCGCTTTTGAAAATACTTCTTTCAACAGTGTCCAGACGGATCCAGTACCCTTACCCATCCATCTGTTACCAGTTACCGCAATTTCAGGCTCATGTGAATCATCATGTGTCACTGGATACTGCCCCCGAGAAGATTTCTGTCCAGATACATATTGCGATGCGCGCATGACGTTTCTGAGAGCAAAAGGCATGCGTAGCAGGAGGCACCGCTATGTCTTCCTGTTCTGATAACTTCTTCTGAACAAAGAGGATCGTTTGAACAGAAATCCAGATTTCTTATGGCAGTATCCAGTACATTTTCAAACTGGGGTACTAGAGATATCAGACCTCCAAGAGTTCCATCCCCTCCTGACTGAGCTGTGTAAAGAAGTATACCACCTGATAGTTCTCCAGTTTTTTTGTCTAAGACAGTGTAAACGCTTTCACGGATAGCCGCAGAAGAATATCCTGAATCAATAGATAAAGCCGAAATTATTCTGTGTGATAACGTATGCCACCAAACAAATGTTGGAGAATATTCCATGGCATTACTTAACGAATATTGTTCTTCCCACTCTGGAGAATTAATTTTAAATGGAGTTTTTCCAAAATCAATGAAAATTCCCTCTCCAATTTGCTCCAGTCCAGGAAACCATTTTCGTTTTCCATCATAATAAAAAGTTGGAACAAGTTTGTTCACATTAGGATCGGTTCCTAACCTTCTGTATCCTTTCTGAACTATCACAACGCGTAATCTGTCAACTGGTGTAATTCTCAATTTGAAAGGACCAAAACTTATGCCATCCCTGACATGCAGTTTATTCACCTGGAACTCTGGATTCTCCGAAGTAGGATCTGGCGGATGACCAAGAGTTGCAGATTCCTGTAATGCACGAAATTCTTCTCTCCTTATATCTTCTATATTTGTAGGTCTCTCCCTTCCAAACTGTTTTACGTCTTTTATAACTTGGAGCAACCTTGCTTCATCAGATAATTTTATTTCGTCAATTATTCTAGGATCAAGAAGAGTAGGATCGACTGAACTCATAGTCTCCAGACTTTTCTGTAATTCTGATTTCGTCCAGTCTTCTTCTTTCATAGCAATAATAGTTCTCATCTGTATGTCGTCAAAAATTCTATGGAGTCTTGATGCGAAACGAGGTAGTGTAATAGTGCTTATGATTTCAGGTATCCTGAGACTTGAAGAACCCCTTAGCGTTACTTCAGCCTTTTTTTGACAGGATGTGTATGAAGTCCCTTTCTCTGGAAACCTTCCCGTGCAGTGAGAAGTTCTGTTATAAACGTCTGACATACTTGCGCTATCGCCGCATTCGCATGAAATGATTAAATTTCTCAAAGAACCGCCCTCAGATCTCCAGTTGTAGATAGTTCGGTTACAATCTTTTTTGAATGAATGAACTATTCCATACCAGTCAACATCATCCATGTGACCATCTGGACATGCTTTAACGAAACGAATTGCTTCTGCTCTTCCAGGACCCGTATGTCCAGATGCAGTGCATCTAGGACATCTTGTACGGTCTGATGAATCAAGTTGGTATAGATAATCATGTCTTATACAGAGAGCCCAGTTTGGAAAGTATCCAGTACTGAAAATTATTTCAGCATCTGGTTCAGTTAGTTCTACGTTTGTTGGAATTCTGAAAATAAGACCATTATCAAGTAATGCAGATGCAATGCTATCAGGTATTTTGAAATCTGAAACTGAGGGAGTTCGTCCCGCACCAAATATTCTGCCCCATTCTGAAAAGTCTTTGATTATTCTTGGTCCACCTGGCGCCTCGATTATACTGCCTACTCCAAATGTGAATACGAATTGTGATGGTCTGATCGCCTGGCCTGCCATGATTAACCACTGAACCTCGTTGTTGACTCAACGTCTCGCATTGACTGCGGTGTATTTTCAAACACCATACGTTTCTTGTTCTGTTTATGCTGTTCATCACCAAGTACTACTGCATTATTAGGTTGATAGTTGAATGCAGGTTCTGCATAAAATAATCCATTTTCAATTTTTGCAATATTCTCCCATTTATCAAAATCAGAATCGAGATTTCTTTCTATAACGCCTTTTGGTCTTTCTCTATTTTTTGGTTGGTTTTGTGATCTATCTTCCAGTGCATCAATTATTGCATCTAGTTCAGGTACACCTCGATTATTATTCATACGCCTAGAACCACTGTTACCTTTTGCACCCTTCCAGTATTCACTTTCATGTGCCCAGTCAGGATGTATTCTAACACCTTTTACAGAAATTCCATTTCTGAGAATTGCTACTGCCACAGGCCCGAGAGCCCTGTCGCATGCACGTGGAGAGAATGGAGCTACTGTGACAGGTTCTACGTATCTATGTAGTGCTCTGTGATAACCGGTAAAGAACTCGTAATGATCAAGGTCTCTCGGTCTGGTCGATCTTAGGAATGTAACCACAAGTGCACCTTTCTTTCTTCCTACTCTTCCAGTTGCCTGTATGTAACTTGCTGTTGTTTTTGGCTGACCGTGAACAATCATTAGAGAAAGTCTGTCTATGTCCACACCGGTTCCAAACATAGAAGTTGCCATAACAGCGTCGACGCCAGATTCAGAACTTTCAAGTTGCTCTATAATTGCAGGAATTCTGCTTGAATCTGTGTTACTGTTCAGCTCCAGAAGATTATAATCTTCGATGCTTCTCGCGTTTGTAGGTCCATCCAGCTGCTTCATTCGTTCTGGAATGTCTTGTCTGTACAAACTTCTTGCAGCAGCAAGTTCGCGCATTGCGTTAAAGTAACCGACAACTGTCCAGAAATAATCCAGTTCTCCTTCGACTCTACCAGTTCCCTGAACTCTAATTCTCTCTGCTTCTTGGAGAATTGTTGACCATATTCTGATCGTAGGAGTTTGTGGACCTTTCCCTGGTCCACATACCCCAACATAGAGTCTACCAGGTCCACTATCATCTAGAGGATGACCTTCTTTTGCATTTGAAAAGAATGTATCAAGTGCTGTCATACCTGATTGTGGAAACTGTCTCAAGTCACGATTATACAGAGCACGGATCTGAGTAGAAGCCTGACGTGTTGTTGCAGTGGATGCAATATATTTCGGGATAATAGTTTGACTGTCTCGAAATATAGTTGCAAGAAAATCAATTGCAGTTTCATACAATCCCACCATGCTTCCCAGAGGGCCTTCGATGAGATGTAACTCATCCTGAATAATTAATTCTGGAGGGAGAAATCCATTTACTTTTATTATTTTTCCTCTTTTCTTTGAATCACCCGTATCAGGAGGTGCGATGTCTCTATGATAGCCCCATATGCTGTCATAACTATTTACATTTCCAAAAATTGCAGCTGCTTTAGGTTCAAAAGGAAGTCTGGCAAATTTATCTACTGTTGCAATAACCACTGACGGACATCTTGTGTAAACCTGTCCATCAGTTGTGTATGCTGGAATAGGAATACTGAATGATGCATTTGTTGAAGGTATGATGAATGCTTCTGGTGGAACAAAAAATCCATGCGCTGCATCATCACTAGGAACCGTCTCGGACCAAGTAAAACTGTTTAACTTACACGATGGATCTGGACAGTGAAGTTCAAAATCCACAGGATGCTTGTAAACATCAGGAGCAGTTACTATGAAGTATCCTGGTCTGCTAGGAGCTGCACATGCAAGTTTTCCACCAAGAATTTTTTCTGCTTGCGACTTCCACCAGTCCCATACAAGATTATCAGTGAGTTTGTCACGATTTATTGTAAATTTGATCTGAACAGAATAATATCCCTTGTTTGGTAAATCATGAATTTTTACCTCTCTAATTTTGAAATCCCTGTAGTCAAGGTCAGTGATGTTGATTTTTGGTTTCTGTTCAGCCTTAATTATCCAGAAAATTTCATGTTCCCTTCCTGAAAGACCTGCTGCTGGTACTGAAAGAACAGATGAACAGCATGGGCACTTGATTACCTGAGCAGGTTCACCAGAATATGAAACAATTTCTCCCGGTCTCGATGTTCTTTGATGCGAATATTTTAGAATTGAAATTGCCCCAGCGTATCTTTTTCCAACTTTCTTTGAAACATCGAAACCTGTGTGATCAACGATATTGTTTGGAGTCACATCTCCTCCGAGCCACAGTCCAATAGAGAATCTTGTTGTTCCCCATATTTTTTCCCATTTTTCCTCAGATCCACTTGGCATCCAATTTTCAATTCTTAGAAGTTCACATGCAGTTATTGCAGAAAGCGCTCGTCTGAATTGCTGTATGGTGAGTAGTCTAAGCGTATATCTGGAAAGTACTGTGGTTCCCGCAGTCGACAGACTCTCGGAATCTTTTCTTAATCTTCGCAATGCAAGAGTAAAGGCCATTAGACCTAGGTAGGCCTCTGTTTTTCCACCGCCTGTTGGATACCATAAAAGATCACATATCTTCCTGTCAGGGTGTTGCTTGTTGACAATTCCTGGAATGCATTGTAAAATGAAAGCAATCTGAAATGGTCTCCATACGAGTTTTTTTCTTCTAGACCAACTTGCCTGAGTGCTCATAACTTTATTCATAAAACAGAATGCAAGACGTACGCTAGGTTCTTTGAGAAGTTTCATTCCCTCATCTATTCTGTCACACGACATTAGGCATTTTTTCAAATTGTCTTCAGCTAGCGGCCTTTGAGACTCATGTAATTCATTTACCTTCTTGCTCTGTTCTTCTATCCAAACCCTGTACTGCCTTACAATTTTTTCAAGAGATGTAGAAAGTTTCTGGTAGTCACATTTTTCTGAAAGTATTTCCGCATCAGTGTCCTCAGCAGTCATGGTGGAAATATCTTCTACTTCCACAGTTGATTGGTTTACAGAGTACGCAGGAAGATATTCCGTCCTAACATTAGGATTAACAAATATCTCCTTATCTTCTGCCGGAAGATTTTTTATGTCATCTGGAATTAATGGACTCTCCGTCGCATTCCAAGGTCTCTCAGAATCTATTTCCTTCCATGTTGCTCCACAGAGATGTCCTCGTGCCAATCCCTGCAATTTACTGTAAAGCAGTTCTAGTTGACTTTCCTCCTGGCCTGCTAGCTTTCTCTGGTCTACCGAAAGCCCTACAACATTCTCATGAAAATTTACCCTAATCTGTGGTTGGAAAATAAGATCGTCTGTACCGAGAAACTTATCGAATTTAATTTCATTTACAAGATAAATGGAGACATGCCAGACATGATCCTTCAGCTTAACAGAGCGCAGCACTATTCGTATTCCAGTTGCCGGTCGCCAGACTTCTTTTTCTTTTAATGCGTCAAAATCCTTTTTGACAAATCTGTTAGGTTTGCGATGCCACTTTTTGTCTGCTTCCTTAACGTATCTGGCCCAAGTAGCACAGAAATCAATAATCGGTGTACCTTCAGATTTTATTACAAAGGATAGTCCCAGACTTTTTGGAAGAGCTCGTGGATCAAAAATTGCAGGGTTGATTTCAAAATCGTTTGATCTATCAATGTTGTCCTCAATTCCTTCGTCCTCAGAAAATGTTCCAATATCCGCTTTTCCATAATCTTCAAGCTGTCTGTCGTAGTCTTTCGGTTCCAAGATGCCTGTAACATACTCGTTACGCGGATCCTTGCCATTTTCCATGATTTCCTCAGATCCACCACGAGGACCCAAGAGCTCCTTTATGAGTGAAATATATTGTCGCTGACGCACAGACATCGTGAATTTCTATTAAATTGTATGAATTTAATGATGATCTTGACCCAATTACGATCTAAATGTTGATTCAGTTTTGAGCAACCTTGACTTGGTGATTTATTAGGAAGCAGAATGAAATATTGTATTATGCATTCCAATTCTTCATTGACAGTGATGGATTTTTTCTGTGGTGCAGGGGGTCTGTCAGAGGGATTCAAGCAGGCAGGTTTTAAAATTATTCTTGGTGTTGATTCAGATGAATCAGCAATAGAAACTTACACAAATCAACACGGATGTGGTGTTGTCAGTAAAATTGAAGACATAGATGCAAATTTTATCAAAAAAGAAACAGGCCGCAGTAGAGTTGATATCATTGTTGGCGGTCCTCCATGTCAGGGGTTCAGTACCGTTGCTGTTGGAAAGCTAAAATCACTTGATGCTCCACGAACATCAAAACATCCACTCAATCAGCTTTACAAGGAATTTATCAGAATTATTCTGGAACTAAAGCCGTCATTCTTTGTCATGGAAAATGTAAGAAGAATGACGTACATCGAAGATGGGGTCATCAAAAAATCAATAGAGCATGATCTGAAGAATACTTACAAAGTTGATTTTTACGATCATGACGTTGTGAAATTCGGTGTGCCGCAACACAGGAAACGATGTCTTGTGATAGGTAACTGTCTCGGGCTTGAAAATCCTGAACTGCAGCAGACCCACTTTGATCCCAGATTGGAAATACCAAGAGACGGCATGCCATACGAGACTGTAAAGTCTGCAATATTGGATCTGCCTTTCATCCATGCAGGTGAAGGAGAGGAATTTTTCAAATACACAAAAAATCCCAGAACCGAATACCAGTATGAAAGGCGCAGAAAATCAAAAGGGATTTTTAATCATGTTACAAGAAAGCACAACAAGCGGGATCTGAAGATATTCAGTATGCTAAAGCCCGGTCAGTGGATGAGCGACCTGCCGGTCAGATTCAATCCCTACAGAAAGGACATCTTTGAGGACAAGTACAAGAAACAGCACTGGGACAGACCATCATCCACAATTCTTGCCCATCTATCAAAAGATGGTCTTATGTTCATACACCCGGATGGGAGACAGAACAGAAGCCTGACACCTAGGGAAGCTGCCAGACTGCAATCATTTGATGACAGCTATATTTTCTATGGAAACAGGACTAGTCAGTACAGACAGATCGGCAATGCAGTTCCACCGCTTTTTTCCAGAGTTATTGCAGAAGCAATAATGGAATCCATGAAAATCAAATGTGCTCCTTCAGTCAGGACTTCAATCCGTAATCGCAGATAGTCTTTAGCGGACAGATTTTACATTTTGGATCAACTGGTGTACATACTGCTTTTCCAAGATCAAGAAGTGCCCAGTTGTACTGTTTGATATTTTTTTCCGGTACTACAGTAGAAACTAGTTTCCAAGAACTTTTTTTCTTGTGAGCAGACTTTCCAAAATCTATGGAAAGTATTCTTTCAAAAATCCTTTTGACATTAACGTCAAAAATTGGCACCTGCTGATTCAGCCCAAAACATCTGATAGCATTTACAGTGTACTGACTTTCTTTGCCTATTATTGCAAGTAATTCTGATTCTTTTGAGGGAAAATTCCCAGAATATTTTTCTACAATCATTTTTGCAACAGATTTCATTTTATCAGATCTTGATTTCATTCCAAGTGATCTAATTATATTTTCAATTTCTTCTACAGAGCTTTTAGATAGTAAAGAAACTGTCGGAAATTTTCTGATGAATTTTTTGTAAACATCTATAACACTTGAAGCGCGTGTTCTTCGAAGAAGCATTTCAGATACCATGATGTGATATGGATCAGATGTATTTCTCCAGGGATAGTCGGGAGAATTATTTTTTGACCATCTTAAAAGATTATTTACAAGAATAATTTTTCTGCTGTCAACTTTCTTCATTAAATTAGAGTCATTTTGTTGAGACATGAATGATAACCATGGTTCTTTTATTATATCTATTCTGCTTCGCTCATTGTTTTAAAAGATGTAAAAAGCTCTGCGGCCGCTGATCTTGATATTAATGGAATATTGACAGGCTTTTTTATTTGCTATGTTGTTTGATAAATATGAAAGCTAGGGAACTTCCAACTTATGACAAATTACTGTTACCGCTGTTAGAATACGCAAAAGATGGTCGTGATATTGCGTTAGATGTTGCAGAAAAATACTTGGCGGAAAAATTTAAACTTACTGAAGAGGAAAGGAGAAGGAAAAAACCTAGTGGAAGAGAAACAATTTTCAGGGACAGAATCTTTTGGGCTCGCTTATACCTAAAAAGAGCTGGTCTGATTTCCTATACGGAAAAAGAGGCTCATTACAAAATAACTGAAGAAGGGAAAAAATTCCTAGAAGAAAAAAACCCAGCAACACTAAATACAAAAATTTTAATGGAATTTTTTCCCTCATTCAAACAATGGCAAGACGAAATAAAGTATTCGAAGAAAATAACTCGTAAAGGAAAAAAAACAGCATCCCCTCAGGAATATCTTGGAATAGTGATACTGATTGATACTCTTGGAACCAAAGGAATACTGAAAAAAAGGGATCCTAATAAAATTAGAGAAGAATGGAGGGAATTTATCAAAAATATGAACGAAAAAGCAATTCAAGAATTTAAGAAACTTGGTAATTTCTCGTTTGATACATTTTCCGATACTATTCTTATTACTGTTGGCATAAAGGAAAAAGAATATCCGCTATACAAAATTTCTGGATTTTTGAGATCTTTTGTTATAGAAAGCATGAGAATTGATAGGCCTATAAGAGGATGTATTTCAGTAGGCCCAATTATTAAGGATGACAAGATTATCTTAGGTGATGCAATTGATGAAGCTGTAGTTTATCATCATCTTCCACAATGGGTGGGGATTTCTGCCAGTCCTTCAGCTCATATTGAAATAGAAAAATTATATCATGAAAACCGAGAAAAAACCAACCTCTATTTCCAAAAATACGATTTACCATTGAAGATGTCGGTTGAACAAGGAGCATGGGTCATAAACTGGCCGCGTCTAGTAGAAAAAGAAATTGAAATACGCGAGATTCTAGCTAAAAGAATTTTGGAAACCAAATCAGACATTGGCAATGCATTGAAATGGAGAAATACCGTGAATTTTTTTGAGCATGTTATGGAAGAAATTGATGATTCTTAATAACACGATCAAACTAAAATCTGTATGTTCTGAACCTAGTCATTTACTAGATTGCCTTTCTATTCTAGGTACCATTACCAGGCACAAATGACTGTACCAGGTACCATTACCAGGCACATAAGACCAACGTGTGTACAGGGATAAAAGCCGGTAGATATTGTTGTATTCTTATTAATTTTGATTTTGTTCCGTAGAATATCCAATAGCGCCGCCTAAAATAGCACCAACTACTGCTCCTACTGGTCCTCCTACCATTGCCCCTATCAGAGCGCCGCTACCAATTCCTGTCGCTGTTTTCATTCCATCTTTTTTTCCATTATTTGCCATAATTACGGTATTAGTACCTTATTATACCTTAAAAAGTTTGTGTTGATCGCAGTCACTTCGCTCATTGTCCTTTTCAGTGACGTTACAATAAAGATTCGTAAAGATTTTGCCTATCATTTCTTTACTCCCCCCACAAAAATCTCTTCAGAAAATATTTCTGGGTGAAGTTCCTTAAACCGCATCATCCATCTAGTCATTACATCTTGGTTCTTCTTTAGTTGAGCAATCTCCATACTCTTTTGATATAATTCCTTATTCTCAATACGCAGTTTCTTGTTTTGAGCCTTCTCCCTTTCCTCATCAGATATGGTAAGATGAGGAACGGCATTGAGATATTCTTCTACCAATTCACCAATGTGTGTCTTGAAGTAGTTTCTGTCAAGTTTGACAAGACCAACATGATCCATCATGTACTCTTTCTTGATTAATGCTGCAAGAGGCGAATCTTTTGAGATTGTTTCCTTGTTTATTTTGTTGAAGAATCTTCGAAACCCGTTCATTATTGGTACGTCGTGTCTTCGCCTGCCTTTGGCAAGAGGTTTCCTAATTTCTGCACTCTCTGCAACCCTTGTAATTCTTCTTTTGATCGCATCAGGTTTTAGTTTTCTAACAAAAGGTCCTGCTTCTTTGAATAGTGGATCAGATGGCAAAGGCTCCTTGCCAACTTCTTGTATCCATTTTTGTTTGTAATCAAGTATTGCTTTGTATGCTTCCGGTGTGATAAATGCAGGATACTCTTCAGACGTTTTCCTGTATACAGTTAATATCCCGCAAACAATCTGTGCTTTACTCTCTTCTGATTCTGTTATATCAAAAACAATTTTGTCATTAATTTGGTAAACTGGTATCAGATCCTCCCAGTTTAATGCAAAACCTCCCTCCCTGATTCCAGAACTTGCTGCAACTAAAATCAATGCCTTGTCAATTGGTCCTCGAATAAATCCAATCATCTTTTGAATTTCCTGTCTTGTGTATCCTCTTCCTTCAGAATCAGTATTGTCGCGTTCTGGAAATGTATAGTAGATACGTTTCCAAGCAATTGGCACATCATTCATATCAAGAAGTTTTCGAATTGGTTTAAAATATCTGCCAAACGAATTTGGGCTAAGATAATCTTTATCGGTTGTTGCAAGTTCGGTTCTCTCCTTGAGTCTTTTTGATAAAGTTAGCAGCAGACTTGTAATCCATTCTGGGTCGGCTTTTGCCCTATGCACCATTTCAGATGCGCGCTCCTCAAAAGTTCCATTAAAAACATCTTCAAAGATATCACACAAAACTCTCCGCAAGGTGCGGGTGTACTTTTCCTTGGTAGCAGCAGCCCTCATCCCCTGGTAGAACAGGCCTATTGGTTCGTCTGCCACTTTTTGGATTTCCTCTTTTCTTATCTTCAATTATTTTCCTCTTTCGGGTCGGAACCCTAAAAAGGACATTATTGAGGCGGGCCCGATGGGACTCGAACCCACGACCTGACGCTCCGCAAGCGTCCGCACTATCCAAGCTGTGCAACGGGTCCATTGGAAGTTTCACTTGACCCCGTTATAATACATTTCAAAAAGTAATTTTTGGAATTTGAAATTTACGCCGCTTGCTGTTCTGCCTTTTTCACAAAGACATAATTCATTATCAATCCAGCAATTATTGCACCAATAATTGGACCTGCCCAGTAAATCCAGTGAAAATCCCAGTATCCTGAAATGAGTGCTGGACCAAAGGTTCTTGCAGGATTCACTGATGCACCAGTCAATGGGACACCAACCAGGTGAATCAAAAATATCATGCCACCGATGGCAAGACCGTACATTCCGGCGGGTGCCTTTTTGTGTACTGCAGTCATGAAAATAACAGTAACCAAGAAAAATGTCAAAATGATTTCAACGGCAAGACCAGATATAGCACTATGATTTAGAAGTTCGCTTGGTCCACCCTGCGTTCCAAAGAATACCTTGGCGCCAAGATCTGGCAAGATTGCTTTAAGCGATGCGGCAGCAACAATTGCGCCAATTAACTGAAATACGATATAGGCAATGCCATCTTTGATTCCAATTCTTCTTGTAACCAACATGGAAATTGTCACAGCGGGATTAATGTGAGCACCAGAAATATGACCGAATGTATAAACCATCAAACCAATTGCTGCACCATGTGCTAAAGATATCATGACTATTGCTTGAATTGAAAGACCTGTTCCAAATGCAACAGCTGCTAGTATGATAGCTAGTGGTCCAAAGAAAACCAAACAATATGTTGCAATAGCTTCTGCAAACCATGCACGTGGATTTACCATCAGTCAATCACCTTTGGAATAACCATATAAAACATTCGAATAAGAAAAAATAATTAGGGAACAAAAAAACAGATCTCATGCTTACAGAAGGTGACGATGTTCCAGAGTTTAGCTTAAAAGATGCAAATGGAAAATTGGTTAAAAAATCAGATTTAAAAGGTAAAAAATATGTTGTCTATTTTTATCCAAAGGACTTTACTCCAGGATGTACTACAGAGGCAGCCGAGTTTTCCCAGGACTATAAGAAATTCAAGAATGCAGATATCGAGATACTTGGAATAAGTCCAGATGATGAAGAATCTCACAAAAAGTTTGGCGAAAAAATGAAAGTACCGTTTATTTTGCTTGCAGACATGGAGAAAGATGTCGCAAAGAAATTCGGAGTATGGGGCAAAAAGCAATTTATGGGTCGTGAGTACATGGGTGTAAACAGATCAACCTTTTTGGTAAACGAAAAAGGAAAAATTTTCAAAGTATTTGAAAAAGTAAAACCCGCAGGACATGCACAGGAAGTCCTAGAGGCTTTTAAAAATTAGTTTAGGGTTTCCAGCCGGCTGGCAGTGTACCGCGTTTTGGTTTTGGCGGCTCTGGTGCAACTTTAACAGTTTGAGTTGTAGGTTCACCCTTGTATTGTTTGTCTGGAGGATGATATGACAACCTTGCTCTTGTTGCATAGTATTTGTTTCCAGTATAACCTGTAGAGCTGGTTGTTGCATATGCTGGTGCAACTTCGCTTGATGATACTTTTGGTGCCGGAGGTGGTGCTGGTCTTGTCTCTTCATGTCTTGCAGGCTGTGTTTGTGGAGTATATTCTTCTGCGGCCTGTGCACCTTTTGCTTTCCATGTTGATGAGGATGACTTTGGTTTTTGTTGTGAACTTGAGGTTTCTTGGTATGTATATTGTGGTTCTGGCGGTGGAGATGGTCGCGATGTTGATGTTTGAGTTGTAGGTTCACCCTTGTATTGTTTGTCTGGAGGATGATATGACAACCTTGCTCTTGTTGCATAGTATTTGTTTCCAGTATAACCTGTAGAGCTGGTTGTTGCATATGCTGGTGCAACTTCGCTTGATGATACTTGGTGCAGGTCTTGCATGTTGTTCTGCAGGTTTTACCTGAGACGATAATTGGCCTAGCTTTGCTTCAAGTTCAGCAATTTTTGCTTCAAGTTCGGAAGTAGATTTTTTAGTAGAACGTGGTTTTTTTGGTTTGATTTCTTTTGACATGTGCTATTTGGTCATGCAAATGTAGTTTATTTAGATTTTGATCAGGGTGCGGACGTGATTATTTATAGAAGTTTTATAAGAAGCGCACGGGATTTATTCTCTGTTGGACGATTTTGAAAGGGATTACCCCGGGTTTGACTGGAAAAATACACCCGCCTATAAACATCCAGGCGGTAGAAACTGTCCCTGCCCTAAACATGAATACATAAGAGAACAGGTCAATGTGGCAAGGACCATAAGTCAAACAAGTAAAGAAGTTGGCAAAATCACACTCAAGTTTTGCCCTGATCACTATAGAGTATATCTAAAAGAAGTAATTCCCGCAATGCCTTTCAAATACAGAATGCTTACCAAAATAGCTCTTAAAATTGGCGCAATACAAATTGAGCAGCTCAAATACATGCAGTCAGATCAATGCTTTTACTGCAAATTTGGATCTGGCGGACATGACAAGAAAACCGAATTGCCTCCAATAGGCTAGACAGGCCCAAGCAAAATTTTTGGTTTGTTAGGAGTATCATGATGGCATTTTTTTCCACATAGTGGACATGTAACCCTATCCAAAAAAATGCACTGACAAATATGTGACTTTAGATAACTTTCAGCACTTTTTGTATATTCCCCAGTGCCG
This sequence comes from Nitrososphaerota archaeon, assembly GCA_016201435.1. Classification (GTDB taxonomy): domain Archaea; phylum Thermoproteota; class Nitrososphaeria; order Nitrososphaerales; family Nitrosopumilaceae; genus TA-20. The sequence continues at coordinate 55,365 of JACQCT010000001.1, forward strand.
TTACAAAATGAACAAGGGGTATCTAAAAGTGCAATCTTACCCTGCCCATTACAAACGGCACATTTTTGATCAGTCACGTTGACGAATTTCCTCTTTAAAGATAATTAAATTCCTTTTGTTAAATCTTTTTCCCACTTGGTGTGTAAAAATCCAGTTAAGCTTATACAATATACAAATTCAGTAGTGATGTGGCAATAGAAGATCTTGGAGAGTTTGTAGAAAAGCTGGAAAAGGCAGGAGAGTTAAAGCGGATAAAAACGCAGGTTGATGCCAATTTAGAGATTGCCGAGATTTTAAGAAGAACGATGTATTCAAACGGTCCAGCACTTTATTTTGAAAATGTAAAAAATTATGACATGCCAGTTTTGGGAAATGCGTTTGGCTCGCTAAAAAGATTAGAGGTTGGATTAGAGACAGACGATTTTACTCAAATTGGCCAGAGAATTGTTGACATGACAAAGATGGAAATTCCAAGTGGAATTTTTGAAAAAATAAAAAAATTACCAGAGCTATCAAAGATGACGGACATTGCACCAAAAATGCAAAAAAGCGGACCTGTGACAGAAATTTTTGAAGACTCACCTTCATTTGACAAGATTCCAATTTTGAAAACATGGCACAAAGACGCTGGAAGATTCATCACTTTTGGTCTTGTTGCTACAAAACATCCAGACACTGATATTAGAAATCTAGGAGTATACAGAATGCAGATACTTGACAACACTCATGCTCTCATGCATTGGCAAAAGCACAAGAGGGGTGCACATCACTATGACATCAAAAAAGACGCTGGAAATAAAATTGAAGTGGCCGTAATCATTGGTGCAGACCCAGCAACAGTATTTTCTGCAGTTGCCCCAGTCCCCGAAGGTCTAGACAAATATCTTTTTGCAGGAATAACAAGAAAGACAGGAATTAAAACTGTAAAATGCAAGACAGTTGATCTTGAAGTTCCTGCAAACGCAGAGCTGGTACTAGAAGGATATGTTGATCCGTATGACATCAGAATGGAAGGTCCGTTTGGTGATCATACCGGATACTATACCCCACCAGAGCCATATCCCGTATTTACTCTGACTGGAATAATGCGACGAGAAAAACCAATTTACCTAACTACTATAGTTGGAAAACCAATTCTAGAAGATGCATTTATTGGCAAAGTAATAGAGCGCTCATTTCTGCCTTTGATCAAAATGTTCCAACCCGAAGTTGTGGATTTTTCCATGCCAGCTGCTGGATGGTTCCAAGGCATGGCCATCATATCAATCAAGAAAAGATATCCCGGTCAGGCAAAAAAAGTAATGATGGGCCTATGGGGTCTGGGTCAGCTTGCACTAACAAAAATTTTTGTGGTCGTTGATGAGGACATCAATGTACATGACATGAATGATGTCATATGGGCAATTACAACCAGAGCTGATGCCGCACGAGATGTTATCATAATAAACAACACTCCAACTGACACTTTGGATCCTGCATCACCGCTAGTAAATCTCGGATCAAAACTTGGAATTGATGCAACCCAGAAGACCAAAGAAGAAGGATATCAGAGAGAGATTCAGGAATTGGTTTCAGTTGATGAGGATACAAAGAACATAGTTGATGCCAAGTGGTCTAGTTACGGAATTTAGTGCATTTGAACTGTATTATAGAAATTGTCCCTTTCTTCTACCTGATATCCAATTTGCTTTACCGCGTGTATTATTTTATTTGAGGTAAGTTCCGTAGAGCGTGAACCTGTGCATGAAACAACTTCTTCTCCAAGCAGTGTTCCCCCAAAGTCATCAGCACCATATTGTAGTGCAATCTGTGCCATCCCTACACCGTTTGTAAGCCATGAGGATTGTATGTGTGGGATCAGTCCATCATACATGATTCTTGATATTGCGATCATCTTTAGCAGCTGTGAACCACCTGCAGAGTATTTTACAGTCTCTTCTTTTTGCATAAGCGTATTGTTTGGTTCAAAGCTCCAAGGAATAAAGGCCATAAACCCTCCTGTTTTTTCTTGAAGCTTTGCAATTTTGATAAAGTGTTCTGCAATATCCCTTACGCTTTCTACATGTCCATACATCATTGTTGCAGATGCTGGCAGTCCCATGGTGTGAGCTTCCTCCATTATTTTTAGCCACTGCTCAGACGAGATTTTTTTTGGACTGATTATGTTTTTGACAGAATCTACTAAAATCTCTGCGCCTGCACCAGGTACCGATTGCAGTCCAGCTTTTTTTAATCTTGAAAGGACTTCTTTGGTGTTAATTTTTTCTACTCTAGATATCATATCAATTTCTGATGCGGATAATCCATGTATGCCAATTTTGGGAAATTTTTCCCTCATCATTTTAAATGCATCTTCATAATATTCAATTCGAAGTTTTGGATTATGTCCTCCTTGGATCAACACTTGAGTAATTCCAAACATCTCAGAGGCTGTTTTGATTCGTGATTCAATTTCTTCAAGTGAAACAGTGTAAGACTCTTCATGTCCTGGCTGTCTGTAAAACGCACAAAACTTGCAGTCAGTTATACATACGTTAGTGTAATTTAGTATCATGTTGTTTACAAACGAGACCTTTTTTCCAAACTTTTTTCTGGTAAGATGTCCAGCCACTAGACCAATAAGATGAACATCATTTGATTCTAGCAATCTCATGCAATCATCTAGTCCAGGCCTAATTCCATTTAGTGAATTTTCTAAGATGTTTCCAATTTCGGAACTATAAAGCTCTTTTGTAACCTGACTCAATTTGTTTTTGGGTTTGTTTCATCTTATTTAATTCTTGACAGCAGATTATACCCGGTATTTTTAAGTAGGGCACACACGGAGGATAAATTCCAATGGTCACAGGTCACCAACTCCGAATGAATCGGATTTTACGAGCTGGAAAGATGCTTTGTATTCCAATGGATCACGGAATTTCAAGTGGTCCCCTAAAGGGAATTGAAGATCCTCATGCATTAGTTTATGATTGCCAGCATTATGGATTGACTTCAATTATAGTAAACAAAGGAATTCTCAGGTCGTTTCCAAAACCACCCAAAGTGGGGTTACTAGTACATTATTCAGGCAGCACATCACTTTCAACTTCCCCAAATAGAAAAATGCTAACTGGTTCTGTTGAAGAAGCACTCAGACTAGGTGCAGACGGAGTTTCTCTTCATATCAACATTGGCGGAAAAGAAGAGCCAGAAATGATTGAACAGCTTGGAAGAATTTCAGATGATTGTCACAAATGGAGCATGCCTCTATTGGCAATGATGTACCCAAGGGGTGAGAATGTCAAAAATCCACACGATCCTGAAATTGTAGGCCATGTTGCAAGAATAGGAGCAGAACTTGGGGCAGACATTGTCAAGACTTTGTACACCGGCGATGTGGATTCATTTGCAAAAATTGTAAAAAGCACTCCAGTTCCAATAGTAATAGCCGGCGGGCCAAAAGCAAAAACTGACATGGACGTATTAGAAATGACAGAAGACGCAATGAAAGCAGGAGCAAAGGGAGTAACATATGGCAGAAATATCTTCGAGCACCAAAGCCCGGGCAAGATGACACATGCCTTGGCTGGCATAATATTTAGAAAAGAGACTGCAAAGGAAGCTGCAAAACATCTTGACCAAAAATAGGGAGTTAATAATTTCCCCCAAGGTATCAAGGGGGCAGCTTGGCAAATTTCTTGCTGAAATTGAGAGCGAAGGAATCAAGATTGTCAATGCAGACCCCCAGAACCTAAGAGGGTTCAAGACCAAACTATCAACACTATACACCTCTCAAAGTGCAAGCTATGTCGTAGTTGACAGGCCAACAAAATACAAGGGCAAAAAAATCGGCATGAGATTCAAGGTTCTCTCAAACCACGACATAGACAATATACTAAAATTTGCAAAGATGGGTCTTGATTTTGTAGTTGTAGATGTTACTGACTGGAAAATAATTCCTCTTGAAAATATCATAGCTAAATTGCACAAGCTTCACACCAAAGTATTTGCAACTGCAAAAAATCCCGACGAAGTGAGGAAGATGTTCTCCATTTTAGAAATTGGTGTAGATGGCGTAATATTTTCAACAGATTCCATTAACGAGGTAAGAGAAGTGCTAGTATATCTTGGAACAAAAAGTTTTGAGTTAAGGCCTGCCAAGATACTTGAAATTAAAGAAGTCGGAAATGGCGAGAGAGTTTGTGTAGATACTGCATCTATACTTGGACGCGGTGAGGGAATGTTAATTGGAAGTAGATCAAATTTTTTGTTTTTGGTTCACAATGAATCAGTTGGCTCGTCATTTACATCTCCAAGACCATTTAGAGTAAATGCCGGTGCAGTTCATTGCTATACACTTTCACCAGATGGAACTACAAAATATTTGTCAGAGCTAGAAACTGGTTCTGAGGTATTGGTTTTGGATTCACATGGAAGGGCTAGAAGGGCAACTGTTGGTCGCTCCAAAATTGAAAGCAGACCAATGCTTATGATTAAAGCTCAAATTGGTGATGAAGTTGGCGGAATCATAGCACAAAATGCAGAAACAATTCGGTTTGTTAGACCAAATGGACATTTGATTTCAGTGACTCATCTCAAAAAAGGAGATACCGTTTTGGCTCATGCCAAAGTAGCAACTGGCAGACACTTTGGCATGGAAGTAGACGACGAATACATTATAGAAAAATAATTACAGAAAAAGAAAAAAGAATTATTTTATTTTCTTTTTTAATTGATTTATCGCAGCCATCTCATCTCTCAAGTGTTTCTTGAGTAGTTGTTCGTGCTGACGTTTGTGTCTCCAGTACAGATTCATTATTCCCTGTCTTGTTCTTGCTTTTCTGATAGCTTTGGTATATGTTCTGTGGCTTGCTTCGACAGTTTTGAAATAAGACTTGCTGTTTGATGTAACCATCGGTATTGTTTTCAAAACTTAGTAGATAACCTTTACGAATCCATTTCGTTAGATATTCAAAGGTTCTGGATTTTTCCAATATGGAACAAGCTGCATCTTCCTTAGGGATTGGGGTCCTGTAGTTCGCTTTTTTGCTATCTTCACATATTTTGCCGATTTGTCAACTCCGATATATTTTCGTTTAAGAAATCTAGCCATCTTTGTTGTCTGGCCGCTTCCAACAAATGGATCAAGTATCAGATCCCCAACATTACTATAAAGCTGAATCAGCCTGTATGGAATTTCTTCTGGAAACGCTGCTGGATGAAATTTTCTGTAGCTTGGAGGCATTGGTGCTATATGCCATATAGAATTTGCAATTTCTTTTTTCATGATATCATTAATTGTCAACTTGCTTTTTTTGTCCTTGACGTTATGAAATGGAGGTTTTCTTAGAATGATTATTTGCTCATGCATGATGTTTGGATAATAGTATGTGGGGTATGGATGCTGTACAGTAACCCTGAATCTTTTTTTTCCGCCTGTTACCTTGTTCCAAATTATTTCTTCAAAAAACTTCCACCCAATCTCTGTTTTTGTTAATTCAGTTAGCAATAAAGCAGGTAGGGGAAGTTTGATTTTTTCCTCAATTATCTCGTTTCCAATCACTATACAACAAAAGCCACCGGGTTTTGTGACTTGATATACTTGGGAAAATACAGATTTCATCTCATCAAGCCAACTTTCAATCGTTCCCCCAACTGTTCCTCTATACCACTTTTTAGAAGTAGTATGTTCAGTATAGTTAATCGCATTATGATATGGTGGGGAGGTAACAGTGAGTGTGACTTTATTTTTGCCTATTTTAGAAAGATCTTTTGAATCAGTATTAATGATAGAATTTGATTTCCACATGACAACCATAAATTACTTCTGTATATAATATTTGGAAATCACAAAAAATCGGTCAACAATGGATATAATGGAATCCAACATTTTTGTTGCAAAACCATCTTGAATCGATATATAATTTTTCTACCAAGTATCCTCATGACAGCAATACCGTCAATCAGAGACATTGTAGAGAACTCGGTGATACTGGCTAGATGCATAGAACATGCTCTTCACATCATGCGGTTTGTAGAGGGTAAGGAGGACATGTTTGTCATGGCCAAGGTCTTTCTCTGCGGATTGTTCCTAGGATTGGGATAGAAATGACAGATGGAGAAAAAACTAGCAAGCTAAAAGAAATAAAAGAAACTGTTTCTGGCGCAGTAGAAATAATGCATCAGATTAGATCACCCGGCGTGCAAGAATCCTTTGGCAACATCATGGATACTGCAAAAATTGTCAAGGAAATAATCGAGGTTCTCAAAACACCCGAGATGGTTAAGAACATAGAAAACTGTCGCCTGATTTCAGAAAACATGAATGAGGTAACAACAAAAATGCAAAACACGCTAAGACATCTAGAAGAGACAGGTATCATGAACGAAGCTAAAATATTGATAAGATCTACCAAAAGTACAATAGATTCGTTTAACGGCAGCGGTCAGGACCTGCATGAGATGAGTACTTCAGTTAAGGAATTGTTCAGATCTGTCAGGTGTTTGGTGGACGAGTTAAGAATGACTGTCGTATCCTAAAAATTAGTGTGTCTTTCTACTTTTTAATATTTGAACAAAGGCTTAATTTCACAATCTAACAACCAAAAATATGGCATACAAGACATGTGTCACACTAGCAGAATCTAGTCCCACAAAATTAAACAAACTATTACAGGCTTCCCTGAAAAGATCTGATTATATAGAAATAAGATTTGACTTTATGGAACCAAACAAAGTTCCAATAGCTTTGGGTTTGGTGAGAAAACACATGTCCAGATGCATTTGTACTTTGAGGCCAAGATCAGAGGGAGGCAAGTTTTCCAGTAATGAAAGAAACAGAATTTCTATTCTCAAATTGATATCAGAGTACAATCCATATCTGCTAGATGTGGAATACAACACCATACGAAAAAACAAGGCGCTACGGCAGTATTTGAAAAAAACAAATTTATTAATATCGTGGCATGATTTTGCAAAAACTCCAAACATCAGTTACTTGAAATCAATGAATAAAAAAATGGCAAAATTTTCAAAAAACGTCAAAATTGTAACTACTGCAAAGTCAATAAAAGACACATTATGTATATTGTCACTTTACAAATTTCAAAGTAATACCAATCTCATTGCCTTTGCCATGGGAGACTATGGTCGCATGTCAAGAATTCTCTGCACACAGCTAGGCAGTCCTTACACGTATGTCTCACTTGGCAAGCCTATAGCTCCAGGCCAATTCAGTCTAGATGAAATCAAATCAATCTTTGAGTTGAAACAATGACTAAAACTTATGCAGTCATAGGAGACCCAATAGACCATTCACTTTCACCAGCTATTCATAATGCAGCTTTTGGATTTTTAAGAATGGATTGTACGTATATCGCATATAGAATCCCTAAGGGAGAATTAGTCCATGGTATAGAAGCATTAAAAAAAATCCAGATTTCTGGATTTAATGTAACCATACCTCACAAAATAGAGATGATGAAGTTTCTTGATGAAGTAGATGGGAACTGTAAAACAATAGGTGCAACCAACACTGTTGTCAACAATTATGGTTCCCTTAAAGGATACAACACAGACATGGATGGATTTTTAGATCCTATAAAAAAACGAAACATTGACTGCAAAGACTCTGATGTTTTACTTGTTGGTGCAGGAGGAGCAGCTAGAGCTATCGTATCTGGGTTTTCCAAAGAAAAAGTTCGCAAAATCACCATTGCAAATAGAACTAAAGAACGAGCTGATGAATTGATCAAATTTGCAAACAACCTAGGAGTGGAATCAGATTATTCTGATTTGTCCAATGCAGGAGACATTGCAGGAAAATACAAGTTTATTGTAAATGCAACATCAATGGGACTAAAAGGAAATGCATGTCCCATTTCAACAAGATCAATAACAAAGAATTCGATAGTTTATGACATTGTGTATATGCCAGTAGAAACGGAATTAATTGAACAGTCAAAAAAACAAGGTGCGATTATCATATATGGATGGGAAATGCTTCTTGGTCAGGCAATGCGTTCTTTTGAAATTTGGACTGGACTAGAAGCACCATATCAAGCAATGAAACTAACATTGTTAGGGAGATTTTGAAAATGCCAGCAGCAAAAGCAATCATGCATGGTGCAGTGTCCATTGTAAATGCAATAGCAACTGGCAAAGGCTCTACTCTTGGGATTTCACTTAACGTAGAAGCTGATGTTGATGCCACACCTGGTGTTGGACTATACTTTGAGAACAAAGAGTCCAGTCTAAGCTCGCGTCTCATAAGAGCTGTAATGGAAAAAGCCATACCAAAGGCAGATCTTGAAAAAAACAAGATTACAGTACTGGTTAAATCTGAAATTCCCTCAGGATACGGGTTGAAGAGCTCTAGTGCCATTTCGTCTGTAGTTTCACTTGCATGTGCGAAATTATTCAAGCCAAAGATAACAGATTTGGAAATTCTCAAGTACGGAGTTGAGGCATCAATACAAACCAAAGTGAGCATTACCGGAGCATTTGATGATGCGTGTGCATGTTATTTTGGCGGCTTTGTTGTCACAGATAACACCAATCTAAAAATCGTAAAATTAGAAAAAGCACCAGATGATTTGGTAGCTGTCATATTCATTCCAAGCTCACGAAAACGCGGTAATGTGAAAAAGCTAAAAATTCTTGACGGTGTATTTTCGCAGGCATGGACACTTGCAAGTAATTCGGATTATTGGAATGCGATGATGTTAAATGGCCTTGCAACATCCACCATACTAAATTCTGATCCTAGAGTTCTTACAGATATTGTAGAAAACGGGGCTCTTGCAGCTTCAGTTTCTGGCAACGGGCCATCTATTGCCGCAATTGCAAAAAAAGAAAACGTTTCAAATGTCAAAAAAGTATTTGCGTCAATGGAAGGCACAACAATAATTTCTAACATCAACAACAAAAAGGCCGAAGTCTATGAAATGTAAAATTGAAAAAGCAAGACTTGAAGGAAACATAGTCTGCCCTCCAAATAAGAGCTACACACACCGAGCAATATTTTTGGCGTCACTTGCAAAAGGAAAAAGCCAGATAAGAAACGTGTTGCTCTCAAGGGATACCATTGCAACAATTAATGCATGTAAAACATTTGGAACAATAATCAAAGAGGATGGTGCTAATTTAAGAATAGAGAGTTCCGGAGATATAAAACTGCAAAGTAATGAAATTGACGCATCAAACTCAGGAACAACAATAAGAATTTCTGCTGCAATAGCATCACTTTTAGATACCAAAACAACACTTAGCGGAGATTCAAGTCTTAGAAAAAGACCAATGCAACCATTACTTGATGCACTAGAAGACCTTGGGGCAAGCTGTACGTCAACAGACGGCAAGCCACCGATAACTGTAAAGGGTAAGATCCATGGTGGCGAAGTATCAATTCCAGGTACAGTTTCAAGTCAGTTCATATCTGCATTAATGATTGCATCCCCAAAAATAGAAAAAGGCATCAAGTTGAACATAGAAGGAAATCTTGTATCAAAACCATATCTTGATGCTACCATATCTACAATGAAAAAATTTGGCGTTAGTGTAGATACCATAGATCCTTACAAAAAATACAGCATTTCAAAACAGCAATACAAGTCAGCAGATTTTACAGTGCCTTCTGATTTTTCAAGCATGGCGTTGTTACTTTCTGCGGCAGTGCTAATTGGAGATAAAATGACAATTTCTGCTCTAGTTGGTGATCTTCCACAGGGAGATAGGGAAATGATAACACATCTTGAAAAGCTAGGTGTCAAGGTAAATTTGGATGATTTGATAACAGTAAAGACTCCGCCATCACTTAACGGTGGAAGATTTGATCTTTCAAACACCCCTGATCTTCTTCCAGCTTTAGCAATACTTGCACTCAAGACATCAAAATCAATTGAAATTTACAACGTAAAACATGCAAGATTCAAGGAAACTGACAGGATTGCCATCTTGGCTTGTGAGCTTGCAAAGATTGGCATCAAAGTTCAGGAAAAAGAAGACGGATTGATTCTTGGTGCACCTGATATTCCAAAAGGTGCGGATTTGGATTCGTCTGATGATCACAGGTTGTTTATGGCATTTTGTATTGCAGGTATGTTTGTAGGTGGTTGTACTGTTTCTGATCCACAGTCAGTTGATGTCTCATATCCAACATTCATACAAGACATGAATGCAATTGGTGCAAAAATTCTTTCAGATTAGCTATTTGATTTTTTAATAATAGTGTCCCAGATTTCTTTTGGAACTGGCATTACAGACAACCTTGAAATTCGCAAAAGATCCCAATTTTTAAAAATTTTGTCTGTTTTCATCTCATCTAGCGTCACAGGTCTTTTGAGTCTAGATATTGGCTTTACACCCATTACGACAAATCTCTTGTCACCTTCTTTTGGATTTGGATGCGGATCTGTTGTTATTTCTATAATACCAACTGCTTGCCTCTCATCACCGGTATGATAGAATAGCGCCTTGTCGCCTTTTTTCATTGATCTAATGTGTTTTAGTGCAAGGTTGTTATGAACGCCATCCCATACAGTCTTTTTTTCTTTTACTAGTTTATCATAGTTATACACAGATGGTTCTTGTTTTACAAGCCAATAGTTCATGATTTTATTTTATGTCAATATCATTATAGATTTTTCTTTAGATCTTTTTTCATCAAGTAAAAAAGAGGTCTTTTTGTCAGCAATTCCATCTCAAGTATGTTTTTTGCCTGAGAAAAAACTTGAATTCTTTCAGAATGTAATTCATAACCTTTGTTTTGCCAAAATGCGCCCATTTTGTGCAGACAATAAAATTCTTTTTTGTTGTATCAGTTCTTCCAAGTCTGGGTTTTCCAGCGGAAGCCACTTCCATGAATCAACATACGTATTTGAAGATACAAATCTTGAAACCTGATTTACATCAGAAGCTGTAACTACAGACGAAGTTTCTTTTTTGGGTACCAAAGCATACAGCCTCCACCAATCTTCAATATCATATCCCATAGATCTGGCAAGATCAATTGAAGGAGTGTTATCACTTTCAATTATCATCCTTATTGTTTTAGAATTTGCAATTGATTCACAGTATGAAATTATCTTTCTTCCATATCCCTTTCTTCTATGATTTGGATGAACCCTGATTCCTTCGAGCCAAGCTTGTCTGTTGTCTCTAAAAACAAGATGAGAAAGGCCAATCGGAGTATCATTTTCAACAGCTACAAAGAGATTTCCTTGTAAAATCCAAGAATCCCAGACATCTGCGATGTAGTCTCCCCAAGAAAATGTCTCTTTACAAAATTCTAAAACGGCCTGTTTATCACTTGGTTGCGCATCGCGAATTTGCATGGTATTGTTGTATATCATTCCTATAAGGATTATAAGCCTCTAAAAGAAAATTTCATCATGTCATACAGTTCTATTGGTCAGCGATTTGTGCTAACAAGTTTTGGGGAATCTCACGGAAGATGCATAGGAGCTGTTGTAGATGGCTGTCCTGCAGGTCTAGAACTAGAAGAAAAAGACATACAAAAAATGCTTGATCTTAGAAAACCGGGCCAGTCAATAGTAACTACCCAAAGAAAAGAGGAAGACAAGGTAGAGATCCTTTCAGGAACTTTTAGAGGATACACTACTGGTGCACCAATTGCAATGATAATTTGGAATCAAGACAAAAAATCCAAAGACTATGAAAATCTCATAGTAAAACCAAGGCCTGGACATTCTGATTATCCTGCTTTTATAAAATACCGTGGATTCAACGACTATCGCGGAGGCGGAAGATTCTCTGGCAGATTGACTGCCACGTTTGTAATGGCAGGGGCAATAGCAAGAAAGCTTCTCTCAAAGACTTTGGACATTGACACCTATTCCTACACTTCACAAGTTGGCAAAATAAAAATGAAAAATCAAGCTACGCCAAAGATGAAAAATGCGATTTACTCAAATGAAGTCAGATGTCCTGATACCAAAATAGCTGAGAAAATGCGGGCTGCAATACTTGCTGCAAGAAGAAGTGGAGATTCGGTTGGGGGCTTAATAGAATCCATAACACTAAACGTTCCAGTAGGTTTGGGTGAACCAATCTTTGGCTCCCTGGAATCAGATCTAAGTAGGGCACTGTACTCAATTCCGGCAGTAAAGGGAATTGAGTTTGGTTCTGGATTTTATGGCTCTACAATCAAGGGCTCAGAAAATAATGATGAATACATAATAAAAAATGGAAAGATAGCAACCAAGACAAACAATGCAGGTGGAATACTTGGAGGACTATCAACTGGAATGCCAATTGTTCTTCGAGTTGCTTTCAAACCTGCTTCTTCGATAGCAAAAAAACAAAATACCATAGACCTGAAGACAAAAAAACCAGTATCGTTGATTGTGGAAGGAAGACACGACCCCTGTGTTGTTCCGCGTGCGCCTCCCGTGGTAGATTCTCTTGTCTCTCTTGTTCTAGCAGATCATGCCATTAGAAGTGGCCTCATACCATCGGTTCTGAAATAGAAATGTCTGACATTGAAAAGCTACGTGATAAGATAAACAAGATCACGTTTGATATGATAAGATTGCTAAAAGAACGAAATGATGTTGCAAGGGAAATCGGCAGTCTTAAAAATAATTTGGGCCTCGGTGTAACAAATGAGGAAAGAGAGAACCAGCTTAGAACAAAAGTTCTTTCATTATGCAAAGAAATTGGCCTAGAGGAAAAGACAGCTTCGACATTTTTGAATTTATTGCTAAATGAGTCAATCAAGGTACAATCCACCAACAAATCAACACATCTTTCAATATTTTTGAAAGCCAAAGCTTTGGAAAAGGAAGGAAAAAAAATCATCCACATGGAAGTTGGAGAGCCAGACTTTTACCCACCCAAAGTCGTAAAATCAGCTCTCTCAGAGGTTTATGATAAGGGATATACAAAATATGGCGATTCTAAAGGAATGCCAGAATTTCGAGATGCCTTGGCAAAAAAAGTTTCCTCGTCATACGGCGTAAAAATTCAAACTCAAAACATCATGGTTTCACCAGGTGCAAGATTTTCAGTTTTTCTTGCAATTTCCAGTTTATTGCACTTGGGTGATGAAATGATAGTAATAGAACCTGCGTGGCCAGCATATAGAGAAAACGCGCTAAACTCTGGCGTCAAGGTTAGAACAATACAAACTACACTAGATAACAAATGGGAGCCATCCATAGAACAAATTGAAAACACGATAAATCCCAATACCAAAATGATCGTACTAAATTATCCTAACAACCCAACTGGTAAGATTCTTCCAGAAAAGATTCAAGACAACATAATGAAGATTGCAATAAAAAATAATCTCTATGTTTTAAGTGATGAGATCTACTCAAGCTATGCATACGGAAAATGGAAAAGCATTCTTGCCTACGAATACAATAAAAGCATCATAACACAGTCGTTTTCAAAATCACATGCCATGACAGGTTTCAGGATTGGTTATGCAGTATCAAGTCCAGATATAATAGACAAAATGACAAAGCTTCAAGCATTGTGCATTACAAATGTAGCAGAACCAATCCAGTATGTAGCTCTTAGAGCACTTGATGCAGATACAAGTGATAATGCAAAAATCATGAAAAACAGACTAGAGATTGTGATAAAAAAAGCAAAAAACATGCAGTTGGACTTTGTAGAACCAGATGGAGCAATGTATCTTTTTGCCAAAGTAAGAAAGGATAATTTTGATGTCGCATCTTTTATCAACAATCTTCTTGATTTAGGAGTAGCGATAGCACCTGGCGAAGCCTTTGGAAACTATCAGAATTTTGTTAGAATATCTGCCTGTCAACCAGAAGACTTACTTAACAAAGGCATGCAAATAATAGATGAGACATTAAGGAAATAGCATGATAAAGAAAAAAATTGCAATCATTGGCTCGGAGGGACAGATGGGCAAATGGTTGTCAAAATATTTCATAGAGAAGGGTTTTGAGGTTATTGCCTATGATTCTGAGAAAGAAATCGTAAACAAGCTGGTAACCAAAGCCAAGTCACTTGTTGGCGCAATTCTAAATGTTGATTATGTAATACTTGCCATCCCAGTAAAACGCACTCCTGAAACAATCAGGCTGATTGCAAAAGAAATGAGGCGAGATTCTTATCTCATAGATATTTCATCTCTGAAATCAAAAACAGTTTCCGCGCTATTAAAAATCCCAAACAAGGTCAATCCTATTTGCATTCATCCCATGTTTGGACCAGGTACAAAAAAACTCAAAGGCCAGAACATCATATCTATTCCAATCAGGGATGCAAGAAAAGAACTCCTCATGGCAAAATCTCTTTTTCCTGATGCATCTTTTGTCTCAATTGATGCCGTAGAGCACGACAAAAAAATGGCGATGGTTCTTGGCATGACACATCTTGTCAACCTTACACTTGCAAACATTCTATCAAAGGAGGAAAACTTTACGTTGGTAGAAAAGATGGCAGGTACAACGTTTAGAGCTCAAAAAATACTTACTGCGGGAATAATGACAGAGTCCGCTGAGCTCTTGGAGACTATCATTTCAAATCCTGAAATTAGAAGATATGCTGAGGAATTATGGAAAGATATTGGTAGGATGCTTATTTTAATTCAGGAAAACAAATCTGAAGAAATTATAAAATACATAAACGTCACCAAGGAAAGACTAGCAAAAAATGTAGATCTTGAAGAATCTTATAAGAAATTAATATCAATGGTAAACTCTGTAGAAAAATAATTGCACTCTACAAAAATTGTCACATCTTTTCTTTTGCATGTGGACAAATTTCTCATTTTAAAACGCAGTCAAAACGTAAAGAGCATGAAGGGACAGTGGGCTGGCATAAGCGGTATAATAGAAGGAGATGAGGAACCGCTACAAAGAGCAAAGATAGAGATTTTTGAGGAAGTAGGGATAACAGAGAATTCTCTTGTCTTACTCAAGACTGCGCCCCAAATGCAGATAAGCTCGCAGTATGCAAATCACGAATGGACTGTTCTCCCTTTTTTGTTTTCTGTAAATGAACCAAACATAAAACTGAATTGGGAGAATTCAGAATACAGATGGATTTATGCCAATGAAATTTCAAAATATCAGACAGTTCCAAGCTTAGACAAAGTACTAGCTAGCTTGCTGTAATTTTTCTATCTCTTCAGGGGTGTTGTATCTTTGTTGTGGGAGCATGATATACACACAAGCTCCTCCACACATTGTACATGGAACTGTATTGCCATTTATCTGACCAACCCTTCCATGAATGCGAGCTGCCTCTTCTGGGTCTATAGAAAGTGCAATTTGTTTTTCCCAGTTTAATGTGCGTCTTGCCTCTGTCATTTCCATATCCCATTTTATTGCCTTATCCCGCAGCTTTACCAAATCTCCTGCATGAGCTGCAATTCTATACGCAATCAATCCTGCCTTTACTTCTTCTGGAGTTGGCAATGCCAAATGTTCAGATGGTGTAAGATAACACAATAAATCCACTCCTTCACTTGCCGAAATTGCGGCACCTATCGCACTTGCTATATGATCATGGCCAGATGCAATATCGGTCACAAGTGGACCTAAGACATAGTATGGAACATCACCTATCAATGATTTTGCCAGTCGAACGTTTGCTGCAACTTCATTTAGTGGAACATGTCCTGGACCTTCAACCATAACTTGCACATCTTTTTCATGAGCTTGTTTTGTTAATCTGGAGACATTGATCATTTCCTGTACTTGTAATTCATCATGAGAATCCAGAATTGAGCCAGGTCTTAGGGCATCCCCCAAGCTAAATGTCACATCGTATTTTCTTGCCAACTCTATAAGATAATCAAAATGCTCAAAGTATGGATTTTCTTTGTCATACTTTAGCATCCAGGCAGCAGTAATGGTGCCGCCCTTGCTTACTATTCCACCATGTCTTTTTACTGAAAGAATTCTTTTTGCAATCTCTTTTGTAATTCCAGAGTGTATCGTGGTATAATCAACGCCGTCTTTGACGTTTCTTTCAAAAGCCTTAAGAAAATCATCCTCAGTAATATCAAGCGGATTTTTGTTCTTTTCTACTCCATAGTTATATGCCTCGTACACAGGAACTGTACCAAATGTTATTGGTGCAGCATCTAACAGAGTTCTTCTAAAGTGTCCTACATCACCACCGTCACTAAGGTCCATTATAGTATCAGCATGATATTTTACCGCAACCTTTGCTTTTTTTATCTCCTCTTCCAAATTATTTGAAAGTGTAGAATTACCAATGTTTACATTTACTTTGGTTTTCATTCCTTTTCCAATACCTACTACTCTAATTTTCTGAGGTCTTTCATTATTGTGAGGAATAATTATGGAACCGTTTGCTATCTTGGGCATTAGCCACTCTAAGGTTACGTCTTCATCTTTTGCAACTGCTTTCATTTCTTCTGTTGCAATTCCCCTACGTGCAGAACCCATTTGCGTAGTCAAATCATTGTTTCTACCAAATGATTGGATTTAAACGTGAGTTTCATGTCTTAAATTTGTGATTGCATTATCCATAGCAGGATCTGATCCATCAGCAGGTGCTGGGATCCAAGCGGATTTGAAAACATTTGTTGCACTTGGAATCCATGGTCTGACAGTCATATCAGCAATAACCAGCCAGAATACATCAAAATTTTCCAAAGTTAAAGAAATTTCTTCTGACATGATTCAAAGTCAACTTGAATCAGTTTTGTTAGATTTTAATATTGATGTGATAAAAATCGGGATGGTATACAGTTCATCAATAATAAAATCAATTTATTCTGAATTAAAAGAAACCAAAATACCAATAGTTTTAGATCCGGTGTTTGAATCAACAACTGGTGGAATCTTACTACAAAATGAGGCTTTTCCTCTTTTTAAAAAATTACTCGTACCCCTGTCTTTTGTCATAACTCCTAATGTATTAGAAGCTGAGAGGCTTGCAGGCATGAAGATAAGGACTTCTAAGGATGTCAGAGTAGCTGCAGCCAAGATCCATCACATGGGTGCAGAAAATGTAGTGATAAAGGGAGGTCATTTGGATGGCAAAAATGTAACAGACTATGTTCTGGAGAAAACTAAATTTTACTCCTTTTCTGGAAAGAGGATAAATCGTACGACTCATGGTGGAGGATGTAATTTTTCAGCCTCCTTGGCAGCAAGCCTTGCAAAAGGACATAGTCTCAGAAATGCGGTAAAGTTTGCAAAAGAATTCTCGTTTGAATCCATAGCAAGTTCGCAAAAAATTGGAAAAGGTATCTTTGTAACAAAAACAGGAAATATTGATGAAATAGAAAAGGAACTATCAGATGCAATTTCTAAATTTACAAATTTAAAAAACATATCCAAATACATACCGGAAGTTCAGACAAACTTTGTTTTTTCAAGAAAAAATCCAGAATCATTAAATGACATCTTGGGAGTTTCTGGAAGAATTGTAAAGGTTGGGAACAGTGCAATAGTTACTGGCAGTTTGAAGTATGGCGGCTCAAAACATGTTGGGTCCGCTGTTTTGCAAATGGCAAAAAAATTTCCTGCCATAAGATCTGGTATAAACATAAAATATGACAAGGAATTTATCAAAAAAGCAATTTCAAAAAAATTTTCTGTATCACATTATGAAAGATCATCAGAACCAGGTAAAACTAGGACTAGTGAAGGAAATACGATATCATGGGGAATTAAAAACGCAATTAAAAATTCGTCAAAGCCGGCAGATTTAATATTTCACAAGGGTGACGTTGGAAAAGAGCCGATGATCATGATTTTTGGAACTAGCCCAAATGGAGTTCTTGCAAAAATTGTCAAAATAATTGTCTAGTGCCATTTCATCCTTCAACATAAATACCAGAATTTTAAACATAGTTTCGTGAAAGCTGTAATTCTCGCAGGCGGACTAGGTACAAGGCTGCAACCATATACGACTTTTCTTCCAAAAGCAATGCTTCCTCTTGGTGAAAAACCCCTGCTTGAGCATTTGATTGAGTGGATAAAAAAGAGCAAAATAGACTCCATTGTTTTATGTGTCAGCTATTTGAGAAGAACAATCGAGGACTATTTTGAGGATGGAAGTAGGTTTGGAGTAAAAATAGAATATGCGACCGCAAACAGGCCTTTTGCCACAGCAGGACAGCTAAAGACAGCTGAAGAATTTATTGATGATACTTTTGTTTGTGTCTATGGCGATTCTGTTTTTGATTTTAATTTAAAAAACATGATAGATTATCATAAAAGGAAAAAATCATTTGCCACAATGGCATTATTTGAATACAAAACAAGGCTTCAGTATGGATTCATAGAGACAGACAAAAATAACAAAGTAACAGCATGGAAAGAAAAACCCGAGGTAAAAGGAAACATCAACGTTGGATGTTATGTGATGGAGCCTGGTGTCCTAAAATTAATTCCTCCAAACAGGCCTTATGGCATGGACGATGTGATAAAAAGTGCAATTACACGCAAAAACAAGGTAAGCGGATTTTTAATTAAAAAAGGTTTCTTGGATATTGGAGATAAAACTTCCTATAGAAAAGCATACCAATACTATATTGAAAAGCTTGGCCGAATCTAATACCAAACTATGACTGTAAAAATTCGTGAATTACAGGAAAAGGATCTCTTCAATGGTTTTTTAGAATCTTTAGATTCTCTTAGAAAAGCAAGTGATCTGACTCCAAAAAAAGCAAAGACAGTATTTAAAAAAATTAAATCGATACCAGATCACATAATCTATGTTGCAGTGTATGATTCAAAAATAGTAGGTGCTGCCACTATATTCATAGAGCCAAAATTCATTCATGACGGTGGCAAGGTAGGACACATAGAGGACGTTGTTGTAAGTAAAAAATATCAGGGAGAAGGAATCGGGCAAAAACTAATCAAAGCACTCATCATATACGCAGAAAAAAATGGCTGCTACAAAACTGTACTGGATTGTACAGATGAAATAATGCCGTTTTATAAAAAACTAGGGTTTAAGCATTTTTCAAATTCTATGAGAATTGATCATCGATCAAAAAAGTAGTCTTTTTTTGGTCTGGGTTTGGTCTTAAACAACAGACTACCAATTATCATGACAGGTATTGATACTGCCATAAATATTGGAGGACTAAGTTTTACTTCGGTAACAAGGTATGACACACTTATGGTAGAAAGCAAAGTGTTGGCATAATACATACCTACAAGTAATATGGCACCACCAGCAACAATCATTGAACCAACAAGTCTTGAACCATATCTTCGTGACAACAAGTATGACAGGCCAGCTAGAATTAATGCTGGCCCAATACCAATTGAAATGAATTCAAGCATTTCAGGTCCACCTTGCAGACTTGGTAGAAGGGCGTCAATTTCCTGTGCTGTATGATGTGCAAGAAAATTAAACATTGATAAAATTTCGCCAACAAAAAGTATAAACCAAGCAAGGCTTGCACCGCCAACCCATTTTTCAATTGCCACAGATATTATTTTTTCAATTCAATAAATAAACCAAGTGATTGATATGACAAATGTCATTTAACTCTAGATCAGAAAAACAGATCTCATTTAGACAATACCGACAAGATTGGCAAGTTCTTTTCTGCATGAAGAGCCCAATTCTTCTGCAGCTTTTTCTGGAGTGATCTTGTTTAGAAATACTCCATATCCTCGTTCAAGTCCTGACCAAGAATCATCTTGTGGATATACCTCTATGTGCCAGTGGATTTGTCTATTGTTTTTCTTTTCTGGTGAAAGGTGAAAGACCATGTTGTAAGAAGGATTTTTCATTGTAGTTGCTAGTCCACCCAGTGTTGCACGTAAGATCAATGACAGATCATTAATCTCCTTTTGCGTAATTTTTGAAAAACTTGTTATGTGTTTTTTTGGATAAATCCAGAATTCATATGGATGAGACGGCGCCCATGGACAAAAGGCAAGAAATCCTTCTGTCTGCAGTATTTGCCTTGGCCCTCCTGTCTCTGTAGCTACAGCCTGGCACATTGGACATATTCCCTTTTCATTTAAGATTCTGTGTGCAGCCTCTGCTTCCAGTTCTATCGTTGGTGGAATTGTGGAAAAAGTGACGACGTTTATGTGAGGATGAGTGGTAAAGCCGCCTGCCTCTTTGCCATGATTAACGTAAATTGAGACATATGTGACTCCCCTTTGAGTATAGAGCCAACGAAGTCGATCTTGAATAACTACCAGAACATTTGACCACTGTTCTGTAGGTAATGTAGCAAGAGAATCTTTGTGTTTTTCAGACGCAACCACGATATAGTGATACCCGTAAGCAGGTTCGCTATACAGCGGCCTATCACTGAAAGAATTTTCAGAGTCTGTAGTTACTACAGGATTTTTACTTTCAAAAACTCTTACTGACCATCCTTCAACAAAATAATCTTCACTGTCCTGAAGCCTTTGCAACATACCATCTTTTGCGACAAGTGAAAGTGTTGATGGGTTTGTCATGGATTCATTTCCAGGACAGAATGGGCATTTTTTTGAATCTGTAGCTACATGGTTGTTTGGGGAAACAATGACAAACTTGTCAATGACATAATCTTTACGCAAATCCCCCATATCACTACAATCGGGATCTGGTAATTTAAAACCTTTTCAAAGATCGGATAAAAAAATATTGTAAAGTTTATGTGTAACACAACAAACTCGAAAAGTGAGCTGATGAAAAATTTCTGATAATTCCGATGTACATATGATATATGTTCTGCTAGATGGTATCGGAGATCTTCCACATCCAAATCTAAAAGGTTCTACTCCTCTTAGTTTTGCAAAAACTCCCAACCTTGATAAAATTGCAAGAAATGGCTCCATAGGACAAGTCATATCAGTAGGAAAAGGAATTGCCCCCCAGTCAGATATTGCAGTTTTTAACATGCTGGGATACAAATTTCAACATGCAGATTATGTTGGAAGGGGAGTAATAGAGGCAATTGGAATAGGCATTGATTTTAAAGACGGAGACTTGGCTTTGCGCGGGAACTTTGCAACAGTAAATGACGAGAACATCATAGTTGACAGAAGAGCTGGAAGAAACATAGAGAAAGATGATGCCCTTGCAGTTTCACTTGAGATAGAACGAAAGATGAAATTTTCAAATCCTAAAGCTTCAGTTGTCGTAGCACCAACCATAGGACATAGATTGGTTGTTAGGATACGGTGTGAGGGTGAGCGTCTTTGCTCAGAAATAAGCAATACGGATCCTGCCTATGCAAGAATAGCTGGAATGGGTGTGGCAAGAGCACCTGGAGACTATCTAGAGATTGAAAAATCTCTTCCTCTTAACGAGTCCCCCAGTGCAAAGCTTTCTGCCACTCTAGTCAATGAATTTACTGAACAGTCACTGGATATAATGAAAAAAAGTGAGACAAATAAAATTCGTAAAGAAAAAGGAAAGAAACTTTTGAACAGTATCTTATTGCGAGATGCTGGCAACAAATTTCCTGATGTCATTCCCATAAATGATCTGCATGCAATGAAGTTTTCATGCATAGTAGACATGCCAGTAGAAATTGGGATTTCAAATGTACTAAAGATGAAGACGTTTAGTGCAGGAGGCTTGACAGACTATGAAGAAAAGGCAAGAGTTGCTGCAAAGGCAATGGAAACCCAAAATGCAATTTATGTTCACATCAAAGGCCCTGATGAGTTTGGCCACGATGGTGACGCGATAGGAAAAATGAAAAACATTGAAGAGATAGACAAGAGATTTTTTGGAACATTGCTTGACAACATTGACACTGGAAAGGTTTCAATTGTGATTTCAGGAGATCATTCCACACCATGCATTAATCGGGGACACAGTGATGATCCAGTTCCCGTTTTGGTCTCTGGAAATTCTGTCAAAAAAGATGGAACTGTAAGGTTTACTGAAGATGAAGCAAAGAAAGGAAAAATCGGTTTGCTTGCAGGTGCGGATGTAATAAAAACTGCCTTGAAATTAATCAAACCATAAAAGTTTCTATTTTTCCAGAAGATATAATTTCTGAGACCTTGTTTCGCAAAATATCAACATCTATGTTATAGTATTTTCCTGAAGAGTTGCCAAACTTTTCCATCGCTCTCTTTAGAATTGAAAGACAGATGTCATCCTCGTTTTTCTGATAGTGTACAAATGCTGCGGCAACAAGAATTATTCCCTGAATCAGGTCCTTTTCTCCATCGTATGTCTTCTTCCATACGCTTTCCAGGATTTCATGGCACTCCCAAAACCTTTCATAGTTGAAATATTCTCTTCCATTTTCTACCGCTTTTTCTTTTTCCATTTCCTCTTCAACCAAATGTCTTGCATGGTCAAGCGGGGATATGATTTCGAGTTTTTTTACCAAAACATCCAGATATTCTTTTGATACGGACACATCAAACTCTACATATCTGCTTGAGACTCTTGCATCCCTTACAATGGCATGCATTCCAGCAACAAGCTTGTCAGCTTGTGATAGGAGCTTTTTTGCATCCTGCGGAACATGACCTGAATTTTTCAGGTGAATCATAAAACGATCCACATGCAGAGAATGGTTTAATTTCTTAAATTTGTTAGCAATTTTCCGTTAAGATTATATGAACAATTAAGAGGACTTGGAATACATGTCCATGATTGATGTAACACGTGATGTAAAGAACATCCTACTTGCAAGAAGGGAGATTACATGCACATTTAAGGGACTGGCTGGCAAGCTAAAAAAACTAGAAGCAGTGGATGTCGTATCAAAACACTTTAAGCTTGATGGCAAAGTCATAGTTCCAATCAAATTACAAAATGAAACAGGAAGGCCTATGGTTTCAGGTATTTTCTATATTTATGACGATGAAAAATTGGCGAGACAGCATGTCAAGCCGGCAATTTTCCAAAGACTAGACAAGGCAAAAGGTGGCGGTGAAAAGGCAGAAGAGGTAAAGGAAGCCCCGGCAGAAAAAGCTGAAGAGAAAAAGGCAGAAAAACCAAAGAAGGAAGAAAAGAAAGCTGAAGACACGTCGGAAGAAAAGCCAAGAGAGAAAAAGGCAGAAGACAAACCAAAGAAGGAAGAGAGTAAGTAATGGCAGGAGGAAAGAAAGCAGCTGGAGGCAAAAAAGGTTCGAGCCCCAGTGTCTACAAGTTTTACAAAGTTAAAGGGGAAAAGGCAGAAAAACTGCGAAAGGAATGCGACAGATGTGGTAAGGGAGTGTTCATGTCAGAACACAAAAACAGACGCACTTGCGGCAAATGCGGTCTTACTGAATTTAAACAATAATTAGTAATACTTTTTCTTGCGAAGTTTTGACATTTTTTGTGCAAGTTCATCAAGCTTTGATTCTAGTTTTGGATCAATCTTTGTTTTAGCAAGGATTTCTGATGGAATCTTGGCAATATTTGTATCCATGGTTATCTTTGTGGTTGGCAGGTTTTTTTCTATCCAGAATTTAACCACCTTGTCTTCAAGCTTGTAGTCTCGAAATCCTTCAGGAAATTTCTTTGTTATATGCAACAGCAAGGTCTTGTCATCAAATACGGCCCTTGGATCAAAAAGTCTAGTCGCATCTGAATATGCACTTTCAAATAAATTTCCTGAAAGCTCATCAGAGAGAATTTCCATTTTTGATATACGTCTTACTAGTTCCAGATAGTGTAAAAATTCGTGAGCCAAAATGGCATGTATTGTTCCCTTTAGGCCAAATGCTACAAGTGGTGCAGTGATTTGAATTATGATTTCAAGTTTTTCTGCAATAACAACTGGAGTTGTCCTGGCAAACAATATTCCAAGATCAGTTGAGATATGAGAGTGTGACAATACGATAGACGGTTCCACATATGCAATTGGAAAGTTGATTCCTGATGCCTTTTCTATTCTGTCTATTCCGGATATAACAACAGGAAACCTTTCTGTTATGGTATGATGGATCTTGTCAGGCAAAAGACCGTTTTTGTGTGCCTCTTGAACTTTTAGTAGCGGATTCAATTAAAACAAACTAGTCCCAGACTATAAAAAACGTTGACACCATTTCAATTACAGAACCACAGGCTCAGATCAGCATTTTGCTGATTAAATTTTTACAAATTCAACGATGATAAATTTTAGAATTTTACTAACAGGATGGATCTAAAATTGATACCACTATGGATGTTATGTAAAACCGAGATAGTGAAGAAGATGGTCACTTGTGGAGAACTTGTTTTGTTCTTCAAGTAAAACCAGATTCAACATCTCCCACAATTTAGATTATTATCCATTTTCCATTTGGTTTGATGGGTAACTTTTCCATTCTTGATTTCAACACTTTTAGTCCAAACCATTGGTTTTGTACTAGACTGAATGAAATACACCTGCTTCATGTACAATATCACCTAAACGATATATTAAGTACAAATTTTTTTAAAATGAAAAAACCGCTACTTATTATTACTAAAATCAAAGTAATTGTATGAAAATTAATCTAAATGGACTATTAGAACTATCTGATAAGCAATCAAACTTGGTCTTTCTATCTATAATTCTTGCTGGTGGGTCAATAATTGTTTCTGCATTTTATTTCATAGACATAAATGCACTATTAAATCAAGGATTTTTTACAATAAAGGAAAAACTTCTAGGAATTGGAGTTGTTGTTCTTGTAGTACATATTTTGCTTACCTGCCTGGTTAGGTCTGGTTTTAGAAAGATACAGCATGCAAAACAAATTATAGATCAAAAAAATGACGAGCTGAAAAAAATCGATGAGGCAAAAACAGAATTTGTTGCGATGGTAACACACGAACTTAAAACTCCTATCGTTCCAATTGTATCATATGCCAGTATGTTATTGCAACAAAGATTTGGACCTGTAAATGATGTGCAAAGACAAAAACTCCAAATCATGATCTCTGGTGCCGAATCTCTACAATGTCTTATTCAAGATATTCTTGATCTACACAAAGCTGATCTAGGAAAGCTAAAATTACATCTAGAGTTTGAAGACATTAAAGACGTAATACAAGAAGCCTTGTCAATAACATTTCCACTTGCAAATAGACGAGGAATAATTCTAGATGATCAGACATCACAAAATATCACAATTAGTATGGACAGACGTAGGATGTTGCAAGTCATTACAAATTTGATCAAAAATGCAATTGATTTTGTACCTTTGGAAGAAGGAATCATCACGATACAACAAGAACTTCAAAATGAGACCATGATCCTATCTATAACAGATAATGGACCAGGTATTCCAAAGGACAAAGTGAATGGTCTATTCAAAAAGTTTTATCAGACAGAGACTTCTGCCACTGGAGGGCGAGATAGCACTGGATTAGGTTTGTCAATTTGCAAAATGATAGTAGAGCAGCACGGAGGCAAGATATGGGCAGAAAGCGAAATTGGCAAAGGAACATCAATTAAGATTAGTCTACCAGTCCAAAAAACAATTACGTCAGATAAAATTGCCACTACAGTGAATTCAAATTAAACTTGTGTTTGTTTTAAATTACAAACAACACTATTGAATTAGAATTCAATTACATTCTCTTATTATTGTGGCATAAATCTCATTAGGTTCAGATCTTTGAGAATCCGAGTCTTACAGGACTCAAACTTTCTGAATAAATCTGAATCTTGTTGAAATTACTATGACGCCAATAATTGATATTACGATAATCATGCCTGCAAGAGAGCCAAATTCTGGGACCGCAACAACTTGTGAAAGATTTGAATTCATGTGTGCTATGTCATCTGGGTTTATCCCGTGATTTTCAAAACAATTTTCTATTGTTATCATTTTTTGATATCCTTGACCTTGAGCAAGGTGAGTATGCAAATCTTCTAATGATATTGTCGGATTTGAGCTTTTAATTGCATTTACTGCTGCATTATACGCATTTACCAAGAATTGGTATTGTTCGCCCACATCCGTTATGAAATGATTACCTGTGGCATCAATGTATTCATAATCTTCAGTGTAGCAAAATTTTTGTATCGAAGCACTTATTGCGTATGTAAATGGCTCATTTCCAATCAGAATTAAAATTGAAGATATCATAACCAGCATGAAAAGTACAACCCAGCTCTTCAACAATCAATGTTTTGTGAGACTAGAACATTAACTTTTCAACAAATCATAACGTAGCAAGTCTTACAGGACTCGAACTTGCAAGAGTCCAAGTATTATCAGAAATTATTATTCGGTAGCTACTCGTATCAATTCAGAAATTTGTTTGCCTTTACCTTGAGAAAGTGCGTTTATCCCGCCATTCAAACTTTCAGATGCAATTCCTTTTCTCGCAAGTACTTGGGCAACCATAAGCGAAGTATTTCCCATCATGCAAACAAGCAATGACTTGCCATCAGCTCCTCCCAATGCATTATCCAATTCTTTTGGAATCTCTTGGGTTGTCAAAAGTCGCTCCACGTCTCTTGCCTTTGGGACATAGATCTTGCTTTCATTAACACCCAGAGAATTTGCAATTAATTCTATTCCCTCCTTGCGCGGAGTGTACTGTGTGTGAATCCAGAGAACTCGGTCATAGTCTCCAATATTCGAGACAGCTTCATTTAGGTCAACCTGCAGACGGTTCTGCTTTTCCATCGTTGCCAGGTTCTTTCTGTACTTTTGTATTCCATCAGCAATTATTACGACAAACTTTCCTCCATAACCACCAAAGTTTGCCATCTGCATCACCGCATAAAGCGCAAGGGCACTGCTTTCCCCCATGTCATGACCCTTGTCTACGAAAAACTTGAGCAGACGTTTTGCCTGACTAAAATCTACTTCGTGTTGTCCCGCATATTGCTCAGGTTCGTAGAACTTTAAGCCCGCTGCCTTGCTTTTCGTCCTTATTCCTGCAACATCTTGATCACCTGGTGGAAAGATCACATGCAGTGATTTTTTTCCATATTTTTCCATCAGGTATCTGCTCAATCCGCCAGAGGTGCCGCCTGTACCAAATGTGCAGACAATTCTAAAATCTGCTAGTGAGTTGCTCTGTTCATGTAATTGTTGATCAATCTCAGCGGCTGTCACAGTTCTATGAACATCAATGTTCAGATCGTTGTCATACTGTTCTGGACAGAAACAGCCATAGATCTTGGCAAGAAGTTTTGCCAAGTTTATGATGTCCTGTCTTGCAAGAATTGCTTCTATCTCAGAACTTGATTTATCAAAAATGGTAGGATCAAATCCAAGTTCAGAGAGCTGTGAGCGAATGTTTGAAGCAGTTGCTTTAGCAACCAAAAGATTCGGGCTGTCCTTCATTCCTGGAGCAGGACAGATGTCCATGTCAAGATTCAGGATACGTATTTTCTCGTTTCTCAACTCCTCAAAGACTCCTTCCTGTAGCTTTCTAGAGACAAGGGTAACGACATCTAGGCCGAGCTTTGTTATCTGGCCAAGAGCTATTCCAAAGTTACCTGATGTTGCTTCAAATATGGTCTGTCCACGCTTTAGCTTTCCTGTAACAATGGCGTCATGCACTATGTGTACTGCCGGTCTTACTTTTATTGAGCCTGCTAACAAGTTAGAATCAAACTTGCCAAAAACTTGAAGATCTGTATTAGTAAGATCCAAGCTGTATATTTTTTTTGCACATTCCTTCAAATCTTCAGTAATATCAATCAGGGGGGTTGCGTTGACAACCCTTACTTCGTCTGGTTTTTTTTCTAAATGAGGAACCTTGCTCCATATCTCTCGCTCAAAATCCTCAAGCAAAATGGTGTCAATGTTATTTTCTTTATTTTCCTGCAATTTTCTTCTCTGTGTTATCAAGTGCATGAGGTCTTTTAAATTATATGAAAGACTCTCAATAGTTCTGTGCTATTTTGTGGAATCAATCATATGTTAGAGTCTAAATTTGCCAAATACATGAAGCTTTAGTGTGTAGATTATAATTTTTTAAAATGCTTAATTTGTAAGCAATATTTCGTGAAAATCAAACACTTTGCATTTACATTGATTTTCTAGTAGACTGGTCAAACTTGGTTCTACTTCAACCCCATTTACAAATCGCTTTAGTGGCACACCACCATCTGCTTCCATGAATACGGAAAAAGAATTGTCAGACATTTTTTTGTATTTTATGTGATAGATTTTTTTCTGGTTTTTCTTTCCCGAGTTTTCATATACTGATATGATTTGTTTTTCTAGTTTGTGAAGGGATTTTAGCTGAGATTGTGTGATTTGCTTCTCAGTTTCCACCTCCATCTCTATTTCTGACTTGAATCGTATTACATCAACTGGGATTTTTTCGATTGTTTTAAGATTGTGTATAATTATACCGCCAAGGTCTATCTTTTTTTCAGATTTGATCTTTCTTTTGTGCGGGTTGATAATTTTGGCAAAAAATGGCCTGCCTTTTCCTAAAACCAAGCTTGTCTCATCCTCACTTCCAATCCATGTAATCTTTGTTTGCTGTGCTCCAAATTTTTCATACAGAAACTTTGCCATCTTTCCCTCTACACTTTCAAATTCTGAAATTCCATGAAACTCGCATGCATAACACCCCTTTCCTCCACAATTTTCACATGGTCTTTGTTTTTGCGGAATGCCTCTAATTGTTTTTGTGTATCTGCCAGAAAGAAAGACAGGCTTTGGTTTTATCTCACACTCTTCATTTTTAAAATCAAGTGTGAAAACAATGTCTGGGTTTTGATAGTTTACTATGGTTTTTGTTCTCCTGCCAAATTTTTTTCCCATTTCTCGTGTAATGTCATTTTTTATGCTGTGTATTCCCTTTAGCTTGAATTTGGAGCGTATCAGATCATCTCTGTCCAGTATGGATGGCTGGAGTATTGCTCCAATTAGAAACGATGAAAACTCGTATTCTTTTGACATATCAAGCATCTTGTTTAGCTGCAAGTCAAGCTTTGACATTAGATTTTTACAGATATAGCATGACTTTGGATTTTTTTGTTTTAGGATATTTCTGATCTTGTTTCCCAGTTTTTTGTATGAAGTTAAACCAAGCTTTGGAGCAAATATTCTTCCAAGACAGTTATCACAAAGATGGTGCTCTTTTAGAATCGTCCTTGTTTTAACTATGATATCATTAATGTTTTTCATTTGGTGTACCATTCTCATGTAAAAAAGCAGGCTTTATGCGTAATTATATTTCAGAATCCTGTCATAGTATGAATTACCACGGATATAGTGATCTTTCTGTTTCTTTATCTTTAACACTGATTGCCTTTGTAGGACATGTCTGGGCAGCATCTAGTATCTTTTCAGATTTGGCGCCTCTCTCATTTATGACATGTGATTTCGGATTTACTCTAGCATTTTTATCCACTGCAAATACTGTTGGCGCTATAGTTTCACAGCTGCAGCAAGCTATGCAACGTCCAGGGTCTACGTTTACTGAAACTAGTATTTCCTTTTCTGGTTCAATTGGTTCTGCTTCTGCTTTGGAAGCATCTGATCTTACCTTTTCGTAATTCTCCCAAAATGTCTTTTCATAGTATTTCCAAAAATCATGATATGCGTTTTCTGTTTGTCTTGTGTATCTGCTCCAGTCTTCCTCGGGGGAGCGATCATTTGGTCTTGCACCCCAAGATTGTTTGCGTGAATCAAAATCATATTCTTTGGAATTTTTGCCAGAATATTTTGAAGTGTTTGAGCTAGATTGGTGTGTTCTTTTATTCTCTTTTTTTAGAAATTGGTATGCCTCTGTAACCATCTTGAATTTTTTGCCGTCAGTTTCTGACATGTTTTTGTCAGGATGAAATTGCAGTACCAGTTGTCTGTAGGCAGATTTTATTTCTTTAAATGAAGCATCATTTTTGATGCCCAGTATTTGACAGCACTGGTAGCTATTCACAAATATTACTCGCAGAACTATTTTAAAAACAGTTAGATTATTTTTGATATCAATCTAGAATGTAAAATTAACCCAGACCCATTTTTCTTAACATACCTTGCATCTGTCTTCCTTTTGATGCCTTCATCATGGTTTTAGAATTTTTATATGCTTTCAGTAGATCTTTTACCTCATGTTCTGGCCATCCAGCACCTCTTGCAATTCGTTTTATTCTTGATGCATTCAAAAGATCAGGATCCTCTTTTTCAAGTTTGGTCATGGATTGTATTATAAATCTCCATTTTTCCATCTTTTCTTCTTGCTGGTCCAGCTGGTCTTCTTTTACCATACCAGACATTCCAGGCATGTTATCCAGTATACTGCGAAGACCACCTGCTTTAGTTGCCTGCTCAATTTGAAAGTAAAAATCTTCCATGTTCATTTTTCCATGAGAAATACGCTTTACTCGTTCTTCATCACCTTCAGTCTCTAGTCTTTTTGCCATATCCAATAATGCCTGAATGTCTCCCATGCCAAGCAACCTTCCAACAAATCTGGTAGGTGAAAATTTCTCCAAATCATCAATTCGCTCACCAGTTCCGATATACATTATCTGAGCACCAGTTGCTGATGCAGCAGCTAGCGCACCTCCTCCTTTTGCAGAACTGTCAAGTTTTGTTATTATGATTCCCCCAACAGGTGCTGTCTTGTGAAATGCTTCTGCTTGATTATAGCATTGTTGGCCTATTGTTCCATCTATTACTAGTAACGTAAGATCCTGGTTTGCAACTTTGCTTATCTGCTTCATTTCTTCAAGCAAGTCTTTTTCTTCCTTGTGTCGACCAGCAGTATCAATCAGTATGACATCAAAATTAGAATTCTCAAAATGTTTCAAACCATTTTTAACAATTTGCGACGAATCAGAGTTTCCTTCTTCTCCATAAACTTCGACATTTGCCTTTTCACACATTGTTTTAAGTTGTGTCAGTGCACCTGGTCGAAAAGTATCCGCACCAATTACTGCTACTCGATATCCAGATTTTGTCAAAAATTTAGAAAGCTTTGCTGTTATAGTGGTCTTGCCGCTTCCCTGAATTCCAAGCATGAGCACCTTGTTCAATCTACCAGGCTGGAACTCGTACTGTTTTTCAGTACCAAGAAGCTTTGACAGTTCATCATACAGTATTTTTACGATATGATCTTTTCTTGACAGACCTGGAGGAGGAGTTTCGTTAAGCGATCGTTCCTCTAGATTTTTTGTTATCTCAAATACCAGTTTGACATTGACATCAGACTGCAATAGTGCTCTTTGAATGTCCTTTGCCAGTTCTTTTATGAGTGCCTCATCTATTCCTGAAGAGTTTACTATTTTTTTCAGTGCTGCCCTAAGGCCATTTTTTAAATTATCAAGCATGATATCATTGTAAAATTGCTTCGGTTATTTCAAATCTTCCTCTGTACCCATCCCAAGTTTTGTTGGATTGAATGATTTTAAGCGGCGATGCAAAGAGAGGGCAGCTCAAAACCAAACTTTCTGCTTCACCGCCTTCAAAGGACAGATTAAATCCATGTTTTATGGAAAGTTTTTCTAGAGTATCAACATCGTCTTTTGTGATTTCTCTGCCAAGCCATGAATCATCCAGTCCATCTGATGAAACACTTGTAATGATATATTTAAATTTCAATTCAATTAATTTTTTCATGTATTCTTTTTGATCCATTCCCCACAATGGTGATATGATTTTCAAGTTTAATGTTTTGCAGATATCTTCAAAATGGTTTTTTTGAAACTCGCTCAATATTCCACCATGAACTATTCCTTCTATTCCAAAAACTTGTTTTGCCTGTCCCAAAAGAAATTCTAATTCTGATATTTCTATTTTGGTGTCATCTGATATGGTATGACTAGAAAGTTGGGGCAGTTTCATGGATTCTGCTTGGAGTCGGGTCATGGAAACATTTGGGTAATGAAGAAATTGACTTTCATCAGAGAGTGGAAAAATTGTCACAAGACATGCCACGTCATGTCCTTCTAATTTTGCCTGGTAAATTGCAAATGTGCTGTCTTTGCCGCCAGAAAATAGTGCTGCTAATTTCAAGTCTCAATGGTAGAACAGTATATCAATTTAATTTTTTTCCAGTTGGGATACTTGTTTTAGGCATTTTTCACACAATGTAAGATGGTCCTTTACTGTTATCTCCACATTTGATGCCAAGCAAACGTGGCAGAGACCTTTCATGGATGCAATATGGTATCAGCAGGGTATAATTCTATTCTAGGAAATCGTGCCTAGAAAAGCCTGGACGCCTCAATACTCATAATCTTCATCATGATATCAGAAGGCTTTTCTCCTCATCATCAGCATCCTCAACTACTTTTGATTCGGACTATAATAGTTCTGTCCATTACCTTCCAGTATTCAACATCCAATCCTTGGACAACCTTATCCTTTATCTCATCTTCAATTTGGGATACGTCAAAGACCTCAAATGATTCAGCATCCATTACCTGTGTGATAGAATCAGTCTTTGATATGACAGAGCCGACTCGCTTGTCAATTAGTGGCACTTGGACCTGTGCGCTCACTGGAGAAACATGCGGATATTTTTTCTTGTCAAATATGCCAACTGCAACAATTCTTGCTTTTGCAGCTCCGTGTTTTCCTGGCTTGCTGGTATCATACTCTACAATTTTGCATGGTTCTGCATTTGGACTGTCAACAGGAAGTAAAATATAAGAGCCGATTTTTAGCGCACCAAGCTCAGATGGTTTACTCATCACCAAAACAGAATTTGGCAGAGTATATAACTTTTCTATTTTATTTTTTCAATTACAGAAAGGGAAACAAGATTTGTTATTTTGATCCCTTTTCTTGCAACTTCACGTCTTGTTTTTTCACAATACTTGTTATCGCTCTGGTGTGAATCATTGCTTGCTATCTCTAGTACGACCAAGTTTTCTCCATATGGAAATGTAAACTTTTGATCTTTTGTAGAAGAAAGATCTAGCTGACCAGTTTCTGCTCTTCTTACTTTTTCGCGTTTGCCAATAATTGTGGCAATATCAGTCATATCATTTTGTGATTGTCCATGTTCTAAATAATACACAGATACCAAATTCAGGTTACCTGGTATCTCTCTTTGAAAAAATTCACCTTGTTTGGTAAAAACAAAAGCAGCCTTGTCTTGCTTGTATTTTTCAACTTCCCGTATCATAGTTTTTTGGTCATTAAATCTGGCAAGAAGATAGGTGTTTGCGTATGATGGAAAGTAGGCACGTCCATCTTCAGAAAATGTAGCGGTAACAAAATACACGTCATCAATGTATGCAGATTTTTGCATGGCGTCCTTTAATTGAAGTGAATGTTCATCATGCAAATAAGGTGCACAAACGTAACCTTCATCTGAAACTGAACCCCCAGACACAAGATCGTGGTTTTTGTCATAGCATATATGTGATTTGTTTGGTCAAAAATTTTCTCGATCTAACACACAAAAATTGAATTTTTTCTCAATCAGTAAAATGCTATGATAAAATTATCGATAGTTATTTAATACGAAAATACGACGTCAAATCAATCCCACGCTAGCTCAGCCTGGTAGAGCTTCCGGCTGTAGTAGTTGGCTTTTGGCTAACTGATGTCAGCCTATCAGGCGTACAGAAACCGGGTTGTCGCAGGTTCAAGTCCTGCGCGTGGGACCATTAACATAAAATTCAAAAGCACACCATATCAGTATAATATCAATGTCAGATGAAGGCTGGTCAAATTTAGATGAAGTTGATCAAAAAATTATTGCAATCCTAAACAAAAATGCAAGAACACCATCAAAAGAAATTGCAACCGAACTGCAAAGATTAGGAGTAGATGTTTCTGACAGGACAATTCGAAAAAGAATTGAGAGATTGGAAAAAAACGGCATCATAAAAGGTTACAAGGCAGTTTTAAGCGGAGTCTCAAGTTCTGACGAGTTTGAAGTACTTTTTCTTAAATTCAAAGTAACGCGTTCCATTGAAAGCATAACAGAATCAGTCAAAGCTTTTGTCAAAACTTTTCCAAATTATCTTTTTGTTGCAACAATTGATGGAGAGTGGAACATGATCATAGTCATGAAGGTAGAAAGTGCACAAAAAAACCCCACATCTAAAATTATTGAAAAATTCTCTGACCAAATTTTAGATTACAGAGCTAGTGGAATTCAAATAAAAGACATCAATCTTCTTAACATGTCGCTTTTACTGCTCACGTAAAACTGCCAGACATTGTAACATCAAGTGCGTTTTTTAGTTCATTGATAGTAAACGGTTTTTGAACAAATGCTGTTGAGCCCCATCCTATGGTCTTTCTTACTCTAGGACTAGTTTTCTCATCAGCTGTAATCAGTATGATTGAAAGTTCTGGTTTTAGTTTTAAAAGTATTTTTGCAATCTCATCACCTGTGATGTCAGGAAGGTCCATGTCAAGAAGCACAATTGGGTTTTGTGAGGATTGAATTAGTTTTTTAATGGATTTTAGTGCGCTTTTGCCATCTGCAAAAGTATGAATGTCTTTGTAACCAAGTTTCTGTAAATAGTCATTAAGTTTTAGTGTGATTGCAGGACTGTCATCTACAACAACTATTGGTTTTTTCTCTTCGATGATATGATGAACATATTTTTTTGCCTTTTCAAAAGCACCCATTGCATTGTCATATTGTCCAATTCGCAGAAAGCATTTCGCCGCACAAAGGTAAGCATATTTGGCAGTCGATGATTTTTCGTTCTTTGCCATCTTTTTGTAAAATTTTGCCGCCTTTAACAATTCTCCATTTCTGTCCTTTCCTTGTTTGGTTTTGCATTCTGCCGCAAGTAACAAAAGTATTCCCGCTCTAAAGTCATTTTTTTTCATCTCATTTTCTGCAAGTGTCATTAGTATGTTATAAGCTGAAATTGGTTGATTATTTTTCAGATAGGTACAAGCAAGATCTAACTTTGAAGATTCTTTTGTCAACAGCAAAAAATAGACATGGTCCGCTTATATTATTTTAAATCAGGACAGTTTACAAACAAGCGTAAATAGTATCTGTCATATACGAATTAATTTTAAATCACTCATTGTTGACCATACCGGAGAAAAAAATAGATAGTTTAGATATTATAAACATAAAGTCATTTTGGTATGGTGAGCCAAGACATACCTAGCGGTGGCATTTCACAGCCCCCAATCAACGTACTTTTCAATCCAATTGACATATCAAAAAAAGATGTATGGACAATTGACATCATACAAATACTAGAAACTCTAGTCAAACTTCTAAATCAAACGGGCAAAAAAGACTATCGTGTGGCAGGAATTGCCGCTCTTTCATCAGCTATGATTCACAGAATGAAAGTGGAAAGCATATTTGCACTACAAAAGGCTGCCATGGAAAAAAGACCACTTAGTCACAGAGAAGATATTGACATTGATTTGATAAATATGCCATACAGACATGAGTCAACTTACCCTGTAACACTTGATGAACTTCTTAATGTACTTGAAAACCTAATTGGTAGCATTGCAAATCCCCGTTCAAGTCGACGACAGATGCAATTTGAGCCAGTCGAAGTACCTGACTTTAATGAGTATTTCATTTCTCTTGAAAAAATAATTGGCCAGTATGAAGAACTTATTGTAAATAAAATTCGCCCTACCGGTTCAGGCTCATTTAGAACAATAGTTAGCGGACTAGAGTTAATAGATGTGGTACGGTGCTTTTTTGCCATTTTATTTTTGGCAAGAGATTCAAAGATTGACCTTGAACAGACTGAAAACGACATTATGATATCTTTAGTAAAATAGAATATAACAAAAACTGGAACTTTTCACACTATTCACTTTACACGTAATATTTCATCTGCACTTATCCTGAGGAGATTTTGGCAGCCTAACCGTGAATATTGTTGGATTATTATTTACAGTGATTGTGCCTTCATGCTGCTCAACTATATTTTTGCAGGTTGCTAGACCAAGTCCTGTTCCAGATTGTTTTGTAGTAAACAATGGATCAAAAATCTTTGGCATAATATTATTTGGAATGCCAGCACCTGTATCTTCAATCTCTATTAATCCAAAGTCAAACTGGTCTTTGATTCGGATATTTATTTTACCGCCATTTTTCATTACCTGAATCGAGTTTGTTATCAAATTTGCAAAAACTCTTTCTAATTTTTTATTATCGCATTTGATTACCAGATCATTTTCAGGTAAATTAATTTCAATATTTGCAGGTATCATGATCGTCTGCAAAACAGAGTCCAAAATTTTTAACAATGAATTACTTTCAAGATGCAGTGGACTAATTCTCACAAAATTTAATGTATCTTCAATTTGATTTTGTATGCTAGAGACAGCCGATTCAATCCTTGAAAAGTGTGACTTTGCTGTTTCATCCATGTCATTTTCATATTTCCTTCTCATTATCACTATAGTATTCTTGATTACAGACAATGGATTTCTTAGATCATGACTTAATGTGGATGACAACGATCCTATAGTCGCCAGTCTATCCAATTTCATTATCTTTGTAGATTCATTGCGTAAAATACGTATTACAATTAAGATTAGTAAAATGTGCGCGGATATATTGACTAGCATCAATACATTTTGCAAGCTCATTATAAATTCTGATAAATCTTTAGAATGTTTAGCAAGCGCACTAACTAAAGTATTTGACACATCAACCAATTTGTCAGCTTTTTCTTTAATACTTGTAAATTCATTATCAGTGACAGGTATTGCTTTCAAAAGATTACCACGAATATCTTCTACAGATGTTTTGTAATCAACAAAGTTACTATGAACTAATTCCCATTGTGGCAATAATCCTGCAGGAAGTGAAATGAGCTCTTTTTCAGAAATTATTCCACCATCTTTCAAGACCCTTATGTTATCATCAAGTTGGGTCAATGTAAGAAGCGGGTCTTGTTTGTAGTGATATCCCGTTAAATAGTCAGTAGTTTCAAGTAAGACTTTCTCAGTGAGGAATCTGTT
Organism: Nitrososphaerota archaeon; assembly: GCA_016201435.1. Classification (GTDB taxonomy): domain Archaea; phylum Thermoproteota; class Nitrososphaeria; order Nitrososphaerales; family Nitrosopumilaceae; genus TA-20. The sequence goes on from JACQCT010000001.1 coordinate 92,063, forward strand.
CTTTCCTGCAACGTCAACTGAATTGCCTAGAAATTTTTGTTGTGATTGATACTGTCCAAGTATTACGAAACTTGTGAAAATTAGTGATACCTGAATTGCAATTACAAGGCCTATTTTTATAATATTTTTCATAGTATGACATAGATTTGCTTGTTCATTATTATTAAAAACACATTTTTTCATTTTGAAAAACCAAGTACGCCTGCTACAGACAAATTCCCATCTAGATGAGTAATTAAAGTAGGTTTTGAAATATTAGAATGTCAAGATATAGAATGTTATTTAGGGAACTGTTAAGTTGTAGGGAGATTTTCTCTTTGTAAAGTATTGGGAGATATTCCTTAACTTTCCATGACTTTGAAAAATTTGGCTTTCTGTTCTTCTATATCAACTAAATAGTCTAATTCCAATTTGATGTCTTCTATAATGGAATTGTAATCTTCTTTATACACTTCTTTGAGTACAGCTCGTAAATATTCTGGATTTTCATAACAATCCATAATGGTACAATTGTAAAGAGTATTTAGTTTAGCTACTACTAAGTGATAATTAGCACCATTTCTTCTCATTATTACTACTTCTATACAACCGATAAAAGCTAGTTTATTTTGTTCCTTAATGGAATCCATTGGATTTCCATACCAGATTTAATATTAAAGAAGATAAGATACACCGTGCTCAAATGTGCTCATAAATGGAATGTTGTACGCATTAGATTTTGAGAATTTGATGTTGCGTATATTACTTTAATAGAAATCAGTTAAGATTGAACTTGAATGAAATATGATTATCTGAGATATTAATTTCTGGCTTCATTTTGAACAGATGAAATAAATTTTCCAAAAACTCTTTTTGATATATAGAAAAACTGTTTCCCACGTCGTGTTGTATTATAAATGAATGTTGATAGCCGTCTATTTCATGTTTGTATGGAAAACCTGCCACTTTGATCCAAGATTCATAGGTTTCTATCCCAGCACGCAAAGTAAACTCCCCTTTGAACATAAGTATAGCATTTTCAAAATGCTTGTTTACTACGGTTCTTGCAATTTCAGTTAAATCAGACATATCAAGTTTTTCTAAAATCATGCTTAGAGTCCTCTTATACACAGGGATTACGCCAATTTTAGAAGAAATTGAGTACCATTCTAAGTATTGCCGTATTATTTGATTTACGAGTGTGTTGAGCGAGGTATTATTTTGTTTTGCTTCTGAATTTAGTTGTTTTAGATGATTTTTTTCTATTCTAAAGCTTACATGTTCTTTAGCATCATTATTAGAAATAGTGTTCACCTTTCAACTGCAATTCTATTCTTTAATTGTTATAAATATTTTCCAAAGCTGGAAACAATCAGAATTTTCTAAAATTAAATTAGAAAACTATATTACTTGATTTTTTGATGAAATACTTTGATTAAAATTTAATGAATGTCATATCGGATATTAGGGTATCACCATAGAAGATGGCATCCATCATAGAGAAAAGAAGTGTTGATTCTAATGATAAACCATATTTTTTATCGCACCCCCATCAGATCCATCAAAGAACTTGTTATTGGAATTAGAGGAAGCCTACAAAAAAAGCTCAACTGAGATTTGATAGATAAAAGCATTAGAGAATAGAAAATGAACTACTTCCAACAGTTTACAGACAGAAAATCTCCCTACAACTTAACAGTTCCTTATTTAGCTATGACCTCAAGAAAGTTTTTAACAGAATATTGCGCAAGATGTTCCTTGAGATTATCTTGAATAGACTCTATTACAACTAGATAAGAGGCACCAAAAATTTCCTTTAGTACTATGTGCAGGTATTCTGGATTTTCATAACAGTCTGGTATATAGCAATGATGCTCATGAAATAGCTTGTCGCAAACCCTTTCAAATACAGGTGTACCTATTTTAGTAAGAGCTTGCTCAACTGCCAGCGTCACTATTGCCTTGTGGACTTGATTATTCCAACCCACTGACCTAAAATCATATTCCATATCGTATTTCTATCAGGTAGTACGAGTATAACTTAAAAAGATATTATGTTTTCAAAATGAAAAAACTCCTTATACATTCACAGGAATCTTAATAATGAATAAGGCTCCACCGTCAGGGCTATTTTTTGCCTCAATTGTACCACTGTGTTGTTCTACAATTCTTTTGCAGCTAACTAGTCCTAGTCCAGTTCCTATTTGTCTTGTAGTAAAGAGGGGATCAAATAACCTCTGTAACACATCTCCCCTAAATCCAGGGCCAGAATCTTCCACCTCTATAATAGCTTGATTATTTTCTAAACTTGCTCTTATGAAAATTGAACCTATGTTTCTCATTGATTGAATTGCATTCGTAATTAAATTCACAAATATGATTTCTATCTTTTCAGGCTCGCAATTAAGTTTGAGATCTTCCTTAGGCAAATTGATTTTTACAGTAGCTGGCATGTTTATTCTTTCCATTGCTAAACTTAAGATTTTGAGTATTGTCGTATTTTGCTTATTTAGCGGCTTTGGGCTAACGTAATCAAGAACTTCATCTATTTGATGTGTCATTCTTGAAATTGCTCGTTCAATTCTGACAAGATCGCTTTGAGTCCTCTCGTCAGAAGTTCCAGTTCTAAGTCTTAGTATGCTAACCGAAGTTTTGATAACCGATAACGGATTTCTCAAGTCATGAGAAATTCGGGCCGAAAGCTCACCTATGGCCGATAGTCTCTTTTCCTTCTGCTCCACTACCTCGTTTTTTGCCTTGTAAATTTCTGTCATATCTCTTATTACGGTGTTACTTCCTAACAAATTTCCTTTTTCATCATAAATAGCAGTGGCATTGAGCATAGTAAGAAACGTAGTTCCATCTTTTCTCCTAAGCCAGATCTCTCTATTTGACACATTTCCACTTTTCTTCCATGTTTGAAAAGAATCTGTTATAGATTCGAGATCCTTCTCTGCAGTATGATCAAATATTGATTTTCCTATAACTTCTTCTTTAGAATATCCAAGACTACTTGCATAAACTTTGTTACAATCCAGTATTATTCCATTTGTATCTATAGTACGACAAAGATCTGGCATTTCGTCATATAATGTCCTGAATTTTTTTTCAGCTAATTTAAGATCATGAGTAGATTTATCAAGAGAACTCATCATTTTATTAAAAGTTACATAAAGTTTGGAAATTTCATTTGTGTTATTTTGGGCACCTTCTAACTCATGGAGTGGGAATTCAATTGCAGGATTTTTATCAATCCTTTCTATAATGTTTGTAAGTTTCTTAATTGGATTTACCAAGTTATTAGCAAATAATATTGTTAATGCGCTTGTAAAAGTAATAATTAAACTAATAGAGGATAATAACATGAGTTGAAGTTGATTAATACTTTGATACGCCGTGTTTTTATTCATTTCAACAACATAGAACCAACTTGTTCCCTTTACAGGAGTTACTGATCCTATGACTGTATCTCCTAGATAGTTTTTGTAACCATCCATATTCCATAATGTTCCCACATCGTTACTGTTGTGATAAATACTAGTAAATTCCATTGAGTTTGGTGTAATAAAGTGTAGTTCTAACTCTGCTCTCTTTTTTATTAAATTCTGATCAAAAGCCTGTTTGAGATAATCAGGTTTTGATATAAAGTATCCATGAGAATTAACAAGAAATTCATTAATGGTGTCAGTAGAAATATGATTCTGATCTAGATTTGTATTTGTGACTAAATCAAAAACATTGACGCGTGCTATTAAAACACCTTCCAATCCTATCTCGCTTGAAATGGGTGAGGATATTAATAATGTTGGAACTCCTATCTCATAATTTCCATATTCATTTTTTATGATCTCAGTGGATGTAAAAACATCACTAATACCAACTTTATTCTCAAGTACATCTTGAAAATACTTTTGATCTTTAAGATTGATCTCCGGTGGGTTCATATCTGTATAAAATAAAACATTACCTGTAGTATTACTAATTACTACTTCATCCAACCATACATAATTACTAAACACAGTATAAATTTTTTTTTCTAGGTTTAATCTTGCTACAAAAAGATCATTCGTGCTAGTATGTTCGTGAAACATCTTAGTCATCGTAATAACTTCTTCATTTTTTGCTATACTATGTACATTATTCTTTCTCTCTTCGATCCAAGTTGAGATATTGTTAGCACCATTTTCAGAAGCAGAAATTAATTTTTCTTTTAAGGTATTTTCTTGAACATATATTTTATCAAGATAAAGATAGCTACTTATAATAATAATTGGAATAAGAATAAGAATCAAATTTAAAGAAATTAATTTATTGAAATAACTAGAAAATAATTTAACCATTTTTCTTCTCCATGACAATTAAGTTATTTGATTGGCGCGCCCAGCTATTACCCCATCCATGATAAAGATTAACAAGAAATGCGTTCCATTCTTCTTTTGTTTTATACGTAGGATATGGAATAGGAATGATTGGGTTCTCTGAACTTGAAACTATTTCAAATTGACCATTATCAAGTATTTTTCCAATCCTAACTGTCTTTGCTAGGTGTTGAGTTTCTGGATCTATACCTACAATTCCTTCTGGCGCTTCAAATGTTAGTCCCTTTATAGCCTCACGAATCTTATCAGGGTCGACCGATTGTGCAACTGCAGCTGCCTTTGCAAAAAGATATACTCCCACGTACGCAGATTCCATGGGATCGCTTACAACACGATCTTTACCATATTTGTTTTTGAAGTTTTCAACAAAAGCTTTATTTTCTGGAGTATCAACGCTTTGAAAATAATTCCAAGATGCGTAATCACCTTTTATGTTAGTTGCATTTAAATATGTAATTTCGTTTTCAGCAATACTAAAGGAGATAGTTGGAATATCTTTGGGTGTGATACTACTTTTTCTAAGTTCATCAAAGAAATACAAATTGCTATCACCATTAATTGTGTTTAGAATAACATCAGGGTGTGCTTTTTTGATCTTTTCTACTATGTCATTAAAATCTCTGCTTCCAAGTACTTTATACTCTTCTCCGACAATCTCACCGCCCAATTCCTTTATTCTTTCAGTCATGATAGCATTTGCACTTCGAGGAAATACGTAATCTGAACCAACAAGAAAAAATTTCTTACCCAGATTTTTATAAGCCCATTCTACTGCAGGTATGACTTGTTGGTTTGGCGCTGCACCAGTATAAATGATATTTGGCGATTGTTCTAGTCCTTCATACTGTACTGGATAGAAAAGTAGATTATCATATTTTTCAAATACTGGCTCCATGGTCTTTCGACTTGCGGATGTCCATCCTCCAAAAACTACATTTACATGCTCTTGTGTTATGAGATATTTTGCTTCTCTAGCAAATGTGTTCCAATTGGACTCTCCATCTATTACTATTGGTTGTATTTTTCTTCCTAAAACTCCTCCTTTTTTATTAATTTCATCAATAGCCAAAAGTTCGGCATCAACAACAGGCTTCTCACTAATGGCCATCGTACCAGAAAGAGAGTGTAGAATCCCTACTTTTATCGGATTTTTTTCATCTAATTGAATAGGAGCAATTTTAGGTACCGATTCATATGATGCAACTATCATTACTGGTGGAGTTATGACTGAATAAACCAGAAAAAAGGTAGCAAGTACGCCTGCAACAGCAAAAACATACCAGATTTTGTTGTATACTCTCAAATCATTTTTCACTTTCTAACTTGCAAATTTCATATTGTTTTTTTATTTGTTGATGATGAGCCATATTTCTTATGATGTAATTTCTTGTTGTTCTGGCTGTCACAGATATCATTTGTATTTTCTTTCTTCTTAATAATTTTATAATACTAGCCGATTCATATGCCATTGGACTTGTTATCATAACTTGATATTATAACTTGAAAATGTACTAAAATACCCGCTTTTTCATCCCGAAAAAACTAGTTACTATAATAGACAGTTCCGATAGGGAGGCATGAGTTCTGGGATGCAAATCCAATCAACATCATCTGGACTAACTCAAATGCGTCCTGTGTATAAGATAAGAGAATCGCTACGAACAGAAAATTTGAAACTTAGGAATAACGTTGCAAACTTACCACATCATGAATTGTCATTCTGTTTTGTGACATACCTGCTGCAATATATCGGAGAGTATGAATGATAAACGTGATTTTGCAAGAAGAAGTTATTTCTTCACTTATCGACTTTGGCCTGGAAAGGACAGACGCCCTTCTGTATATTACGCTATTACAAGTAGGCCCAGCTACCGTAAATACCATTTCTAGCAAATTGGGGATGGATAAGGGAAAAGTATACAGAGCTATTCACAAGTTACAGGATTCTGGTTTTATTTCATCCACTTTTTCAAACCCAACGGTATGCCAAGCCATCAAACCAGAAAAAGCTCTGGAAGATATCATTCAAAGAAAAGAAGAACAAATTTTAGTTATGCAAAAAACCGTAAGGAAGATAGCTAACAGTCTTATGCAATTTGAAAATCCTCACAATACTGTTTCTCAAATGCCCTCCCTTTATGTGATTCAAGGACGGCCAAACATTTACACTAGAATTGCAAAGTTGATAGAAGAAGCTACTCAGATAGTATATGTAATCACCACTGCTCGCGATCTTCTTCGTATGAATTACACTGTAATACCTGAAAAAATGAGAATTTGTAAAAGAAATTCAGGACAGATAAGAATCGTAATAGATGGTGAGAATTTTGATAAGGGAATACTTAAAGAAGTGGAAGGACTCGAAGCAACTGAGGTAAGAGTAGGTTTGCTTCCTTCAAAAAGCAGGATAGTGATATCCCAAGGCAAGCGACTTTTGATGTCAGGCTCTATGAGTGAATCTATGAGTTTAAACGAAGAGACTGATTCTACACTTTACACAAATTCGCATGAAATTGTTGACAATATGTTTAGTTTTTGCAGTCATATCTGGAGCATGGCAAAACCGCTGGAAATAAAATCAGTGATTCCACAGGTGAATGAATAGATGACATCAGAAAAAATAAGAGCAATGGTAGTAGACGATGACATTGATACTGTGGAGTTATTTTCCGAATATTTGGAAATACATGGAATAGAAGTTGTTGCTAAAGGCTTTGACGGCAAGGATGCAGTTGTTCTGTATGAGAAATGGAAACCTGACATCTCTTTCATAGATATTATGATGCCATATTATGATGGATTTTATGCAATCATAGGCATTAGAAAAATCGACCCAAACGCCAAAATAATTATGGTGACAGCAGATCTAACAGCTGATACTTTTAATAGGTTAGAAAATCTTAACGTCTCTATTACTTACAAGCCTTTTGAGTATGAAGATCTTAGTATCACGATAGATAAGGTAATTCACTCAAAACCCTTAGCGGTCTAAAATAAGGAAACGCAACTCGAATTTGTAAATGTCGAGTTGCAAGATGTGATACCGGTTTAGGCTAACTAAATCACAGTAAAACCAGTAGGATTTGGAAGACATTCGTTTTCTTCACTTAATATGAAGTTGTTTCATTTTGAAAAAACCAGAGTCTTTCAGTTTACAAAAACTCCGTTTTTTGGGTTATGAACTAGCTGATCGCTATTACTCATTTGTTGAAATAATACAATGATTGAAAAAAATTGCATTAGGAATAATCATTGTTGTTCTTGCATGTCAATTGCAAAACAACGCATTTGCTACATCAAAAGATATTCTGATAACTGCGCCGTGGAATTCTAATTACAACACAATTAAGGTTGCAATAATAAACGAAGCGGGGTTAACAGAGGACAAGATTTCTGTTGTTAAACGGGCTATCGATTCTGAAGTAAGTTACAGTAAGGACGGCCATACATACTTTGAAGGCTGGACAGCTGCTTTGCAATCAATTGATCCTACAAAAAACATCGAGAAATTCAAGATTTTGGAATATGATAGCGAGAATAATGTAAATGCTGATATTACAATAAAACTGTTAACGACCCAAGATCCAAACTACAGCGGGTTTACAAAACCAATTATTGTTGAAGATAAAATGAAACAAGCTTCAATTAGAATTTTTGATTCAAATAATATAACTACCGTCCAGCTAGAAAACCTTGTGAGACATGAGTTTGGCCACGCATTGGGACTTGGTCATTCAACGGATCAAAGTTCCATCATGTATGACTTAATTGAATCAGAACCAAAACTGATCACAGCATGTGACTTGAGTGGTTTGAAGGGATTAAGTGAAGGTCATGTTTTTACTTTTGAGAAATGTAATCAAGCTTAAATTTAAGCTAAACAAATTTTGTTACAAAATTAACTAAAATAGTTTTCTAATTTAATTTTAGAAAATTCTGATTGTTTCCAACTATGGAAATATTTAAAAACATATGCAGTATAGTTTTGTAATTGGATTCTAATGCGGAGCAAAATAAACTAGCTTTTATCAATTGTATAGAACTAGTCATAATGAGAAGAAATGGTGCTAATTTTCATTTAATAGAAGCTAAACTGAATGCTCTTTACAATTGTAAAATTTGGGATTATTATGAACACCCCGAATATTTACGAACTGTACTCAAAGAAGTGTATAAAGAAGATTACAATTCCATTATAGAAGACATAAAATTGGAAACGTCTAGGTTAGTGGACATAGACAAACAGAAAGCCTACTTTTTCAAAGTCATGGAAAGCTAAACTCATCTCCCAACAGTTTACAGAGAAAATATCTCCCTACAACTTGACAGAACCGAAAATAAGGAATGAATATCTAGATGTCATATGCCAATAATTTCGTGCAATAAGAGACTTGCAGGAAACCGCACTTCATTAGTATAATCCACGATAAGGCCAGTTTTTTTGAAATGAAAAAATGGGAGCTTATTACTAAATAACACAATTACATGGTATGTCAATTATAACTACAAGCAATAGAATGCTCAGTGTACAACCCCATCCCATTCTCATAATTGAAGACAGTCTGGCCATTGTGATGCTAATGAAAGAGTATCTAAATGCACTTGGCTATTACGATATCCAGACTGCTAGTGCAGGCAAGGAAGGAATGCAGCTATTTGAAAATCTTGTAAAGGCAAACACATTTCCCATTGTCTTTCTTGACTATAACTTGCCTGATGTAGATGCAAACGTTGTATTACCACACATTTTGAAAATCAAGCCAGAAACAAAGATCATTATCGCCACTGCTCTTGAAAAGGGTGAACAAGAAGTCAAGGATGTCATAATGCATGGAGCATATCTTTACCTACAAAAACCTATACGATTCGATAATATACAAAACGTTATTAAAATACTTGAAGATGAATTCAATGCTGCAAAGGAGCAGACTGCCAAGGTTAAAGAGCAAATCGATTCCATTTTAAAACCAACATTTGTCACTTTGAATAGAATAGCTGAATTATGCAACACGAGTGGAGAAAAAGCACTAGATTACCTTAAGGAACTTGAATCTACAGGAAAGGTAATTTCCTTGAACAATGTAGAGGAAACCTCTTGCAGTAATTGTGGATCAGTATTGATAGAAAAGGATAGTAATTTCGACGTATCAAACGGAGATTATCATTGTCTTAGATGCAACAAAAGATTCGAAGCAAGCAAGGCAAAGAAAATAATGACTAAGGCCTTCAGAATAAAGGCCAAATACAATTTCCAAGCTGGATCAACTCAACACCGATATTCCTATTAATTATGTGGAGTAAAAAGTTGGAAATTACGAAAGAATTGATCACTTATCAATCATAATGTGTCATAACGTAGAATTCAATTACCTTTCAACTTATGATAGCTCGTATTAAAAACTCGAAGTAAACTGATTATATATAGAAATTTACAACATGATCAACAGCGCATAAAGCATTCTTTTAAGTACATTTTGGCTCAAACTTTGATAGATGGGAAAAATAGACAGTGATGACGAGGCCACAGCAAGGCTGGAGGCTGCACTATATTCAGCAGGAAGACCGCTTACCATAGAGGAATTAATCAAGGCCTCTGGAACAGAATCAAGGACAAAGACGCTGGCAATCATGACAAATATTGTAAAAAAGACCAAGTCTGTTTTTAAGGCAATTGAGGTTGCAAGCCTTCCTGACGGGTCTTATGTATTTCAGCTAAAACCAGAATATAATGCGGTTATCAGAAAGTATGCTTCTAAACCCATACTGCCCACGGCTACGCTGAAAACTCTCTCCTATATTGCATACATGCAACCCATCTCGTCTAAGAGACTAGTAGAGGTACGCGGTTCTGGTGTATATCTTCATTTGAGATTTTTACAACAGCTAGATTACATAGAACACCAAAATGTTGGAAGAATGAAGATCTATACAACAACTGACAAATTCCAAAAATACTTTGGAATTCAAGGAGACAAGGATTTACTCAGCCCACTGCGGTTCAACTATAACTGAACAGAATCTGCATTTTTAATTAATCAATTACAGAAACTGGATATATGGTATAAATTAGAGTTGTTTTATCGACAAGATATGAAGAAGTCTGTCGAGAACCTTGCGACAAGTAAGATAACAGGTGGAAAAAGATATCCAAACAGAACAAGAAGAAAATTCCAACTTGATAGATATCCTGTTGAAACTTTGTCAGGAGAACAAGTAACTGTTACTCGCAAAGTCCGTGGTCATGGTAGAAAATTTGCACTAAAGACTACAGATTTTGTTAATCTTGCAATACCTGGAGCCAAAGTAAAAAGGACAAAGATTTTGAAAGTTTTAAAAAATCCATCAAACAATGATTATGAAAGACGCGGAGTAATATCAAAGGGCGCCATACTAGAAACAGAATCTGGTCAGTGCAGAGTAATATCAAGACCAGGTCAAGATGGCGCGGTTAATGCAATTTTGATAAAGTGATTACATGAAAGATTACGAACATGTCGTAATCTGGCTTGATTATTTTAACAAGACGTTGCCAAAAAAAATGGGCAGAAAAGTTTCCCGTGAAAAAAGTGTTTTTGATCCTTCACTAAAAGAATTAATTGATGCAGCCAAGGCAGCTGGTCTGCAACCTACCGAAACAAATGATCAGGTCAGATTTCCAAGAAGGCCTTTTGTCAGGTCAGGATACATCGTACTTCCAAAGGGACAGCCAAAATCTAAAATCATATCAATGATTTCTGAAAAACTTGTTTCAAAACGTGCAAAACAATCAAAATAATGATCTCCCTAGCTTGGAGCTAAAGTAATGTTGACAGAACTCTATTGATAACAGTAATTGATTGTGAAATCAATTGCAGGAGGTAGGCGAAGTTTTGCATTTGGCCAACAGCGGTAGAGTCATAATTAGACTGTCTAAACCACTGCGCGACGGCCAATTGCTAGTAGACAATACTGGCACAAAAATTGCAAAAGTATCAGAAATGATAGGTCCTGTTGATGCACCATATGCATCTGCGACACCATTGACAAACAATATCCAAAAACATATTGGAAAAAAAGTTTTCATGGGTGAAGAAACTCCTGCAATAAGACCAAAGCGATTTAGAGGAAGAAAAAGATGAACAACATAACCGAACTACAAACACATTGTCCAGAATGTCAGTCGGCATTAATCGATGACATTCATAATGGAGAAATAATTTGTTCTGGCTGCGGTTTGGTTGCAATGGAACAAATGTCAGATTATGGCCCGGAATCACGGGCAACAAACCTCGAAGACAAGATGAAGCTTGCAAGAGCGACGGGACAAACAACTTATTCACAGCATGACTTGGGAATCAGAACAGAAATAGCACTAGGCATAAAGGACTTTAGTGGAAAGACAATCAATAGTGAAGTAGCAAATCAGATGTATAATCTGAGAAAATGGCAGACTAGGATAAGAGTATCTTCTCCAAGGGAGAGGAGACTTGCAAACATTTTATCAAAGATCGGCGAAACATGTCAATCACTATCGTTGTCAAGAAATGTCATAGAAAGCGCATCGATGATCTACAGAAATTTTGAAGGTCAGTTTGAAGCAAAGGGCAAATCAGTATCATGCATGTCGGCAGCCACAATATACATGGCTTGCAAGCAATGCGATGTAGTAAGATCTCTTGATGAAATATGCAAGGCAACTGGAAGCTCAAAAGATGAAAAAATGAATGTAAAACTGACTGCCAAATACTATAGAATGTTGGTGATGGAGCTTGGTTCCAATACTGCACCTGTTGTGACCCTAGACAAGTACATATCAAAAATAGCAAACCTAGCAAAGCTTGAGGTACGCGTTGAGAGACTAGCTGCTGAGATTGCCGAAAAGAC
>JACQCT010000051.1 GCA_016201435.1 Nitrososphaerota archaeon
ACAGAAAACACATTTTCCATAATCAATCTGTGGCATTATTGCTTTCTTGTTTTGTTTCCAAGTCTCGTTCACTTTCACCATACCAATGGCTTCCGCAATCCCCTCACATGCAACAGAACATAGCTGGCAACCTGTACATTTGTCATGGAACAATATGTGTCGTCCCCTAAGGCCAGCAATTCCTACTCCTGTCTGTGGATCGAATTGGAAGCCATCGCCTACAAACTTCAATTTCTGTTCTGGATATCGTAACGTAAATCTCTTCACGGCAAGATGTTTTACACCAGAATTCAAAGCTCGTATTATTCCACCTGCAGTGCTCATTGTATCAATCCTCCGTGTCCCAAGACACCTGCATATAGCAATCCGAGAGCTATAAAGATGTTAATGAATGCTAGTCCAATCAATTTGTACCATCCAGTATGCAATAGCAGATCTATTCTAATTCTTGGGAATACGCCTCTTGGCAACAAAATTACTAGTATGACACCAACTGTCTTAATCACGAACCAAAGTGTACCATTAAGCATGTCTTGATCAAAAAGAGGAAGGCCTGCGATATGTGCGGTTACTGGACCAATTGTAATTCCATTTGTAATGATATCTGCTGGGAATGGTGGCCAGATCATAGGACCATTCCATCCTCCTAAAAATAATACTGTAAACAAACCAGCAAAAGCATATAGTTTCAGATAAGTTCCAAGTTGAATAAGCCCATACATCATACCAGAAAATTCAGTTAACCAACCTGCAACAATTTCACTTTCTGCTTCTGGTAAGTCAAATGGAATTCTTTCGAGTTCCGCTAAAATTGTAGTGAAAAATACAATGGCACCTATTGGCATAAACACAATCCACCAGTAATGTTGTTGTGATTCTACAATTTCTGTCAGGTTTAAAGTTCCTGTCAAAATGACAATACCAAGAAGAGAAAGTATGAGGGGGATTTCAAATGAAATCATTTGGTGTAGTGCCCTTATTCCACCAATAAACGGCCACTTGCTATTTGCAGACCATGATGAAAGCACTGTAATTATAGGAAAGAATCCAATTGTCGCAAAAACTGCCAACAATCCTACATTTGGGTTTGATACAACCCAACCTGATGCAACAGGAATTAGAGATGCAAATGCAGCAGCTGTTCCTACAAAAAGCAATGGTGCAACCCAGAAGATAGGCTTGTCTGCTTTTGCAGGAATGATTATTTCTTTTGAAATTAATTTTAATCCATCACCCATGAGTTGTAAGATTCCTTCAATTTTTCCACAATAAAGCGGTCCTACTCGAAGCTGTATTTTTGCAAGAAATTTTCTTTCAACAAAAATTGTTGCTGCTGCAAGAAGTACTGCAAACCCAAATCCAGGAAAAGCAATAATTCTGAAAAGTCCTGTATGGATTAATGATTTTATAATAGGGACAGTATTTGCCGGATTAGCCATCCACGTCAGTGCAAGGTATGGTGTGAGAAGTTGACCGTTGACTACAGGAAGTTTAATGTAAAAAAGTAGAATGAAAACGAGCGGTAAGCCAACAAGCGAAAAAATTAGAAGAACCCAAAATATAATATCGGTTAGAGATGCAATAAATCTGCTTAATCTAAACTCTGGTGCAATTGTTGACATTTATCTATCAGCCTCCACAGGCCAGTAATTCAAACTCCAATAAACAGATGGCATGTTTCCAAGCTTTTCACCTTTTAGTAAGTATGGAATACAGATCAAATTTCTAAATGAACCAACACTTATCTTTACTCTATATGGTTCTGGCCTATTGTTAGATATAATATGGAATCCTAGGGAGCCCCTTCCAGATTCCACTCTTCGATAAGCCTCGTCATTTCCACCTTTTGGGTTTGGTTTTAGCTTGGTTCTCACAGAACCAGATTTTGGCATTTTTCTCAATGCGTCCTTTATTATTCTACAACTTTCGAACATCTCAAGATAGGGAATAAGTGATCTTGCGTAAGAATCTCCTTCTTTTAGAACTTGAGTTTCAAAATCAAGATTCTCATAAACATCATATGGTTCTTTTTTTCGTAAGTCAAAATCTACACCAGAAGCACGGAGTACAGAACCTGTTGTTCCAAGTCGTATTGCATCCATTCTTGATAAAATACCAGTTCCCTCTGTTCTTTGCTTTAAAACTGGGTTTTGGTAGAAAATGGCTTGATATTCCTTTATTCGTTTTTCAAAATAATTTACTTGTCTAAGACATCTTTCTTCAAAGTTAGCTGGTAAATCGTTTCTTACACCTCCTGGGACAAGATATGCGTGTGTAACTCTTGCACCAGACATCGCTTCTAACAGATCTATAAACAGTTCACGGTCTCCTGCTGGCCACATAAACATTGTTGAATGACCTAAGAAAATTCCATAAATAGCAAGCCAGTATAATGTATAGATACAACGGTTAAGTTCCGAAGCTATCACTCGGATATATTTTGCTCTCTCTGGAACTTCAATTCCCAAAAGATCTTCGACCGCAAGACAATACGGATATAAAATATTGCAAGAATCGTGAATTACTGGTCTTTCAAGATGTGGAATGTTTTGTATGTAGTTTCTATATTCCGCCATTTTTTCTTCTCCTCGATGGACATATCCAGGATCTGGATCGCAGGAAACAATGTAATCTCCATCAACTTTGATAATAAGTCTCATATGACCAGACCCTGGATGTTGTGGTCCAACATTTAGAGTCATTATTCTATCGTCTACTGTTTCTAGTTGAATACCTGGCGGTAATTGTGTTGTCATTTTTATCTCCCCTTTATCTTGAAGTCTTTTCTAAATGGTGGAATATCTGCCCAGTCTTCTGGCAAAAGTAATCTTCTGTTGTCTGGATGACCTTCAAAAAAAACACCAAACATCTCAAAGCATTCTCTTTCATGAAATTCTACGCTATAAAATACATCTCGTAAAGATGGTGTTCTGGTACTATCATTTCCTGGATTTGGAATATCTTCTCTAGTAACTCTAGTTGCTAAGGCTAATATTTTATTTCCAAGTTGTTCATCCGTATATGATCCTAAATGATAAACAACCTCAATTTCTTTTGAATCAGGATAGTCAACACCTCCTACAGATTCAGCATGATCAAATTTTAGCTCATCACGAATAAAATAGGCAACATCTAGAATGTCTTCTCTTTTTGTATTTACTCTTATTCTATTTTGTCTTACATAATCAACAACCACTTTTTGTCCAAATTTGGAGACAATTTTATCTGCCATAGATTTTTCAAATGGCGGTATAGGTTGTGTGCGAATCGGAACATCATGTGATAAATCAATTCCTTTTTCTTCATAATACTTCTTGGCTTCATCTTTTGTTAATTTTGTAGTGTCATCATCTGATTCATTATTTTGATCATTTTCTAACTCTGTTGCGTCAATGTTAGTTTCGCTGGATTCTTTATCCACTTTTTTTTTAGAGCCCATTATTATGCCGCCTTCATACGTTTAATTTTTTCTTGAAGCAGCATACACCCTTGTATTAGGGTTTCAGGTCTAGGTGGACAACCTGGGACATAGACATCGACCGGCAGAACTCCATCAATTCCTGGTAAGACATTGTATGAATCAAAGTAAAGTCCTCCAGTAATTGCACATGCACCCATTGCGATGACATATTTTGGATCTGCCATTTGATCATATACCATTCTTAGTCGTGGAGCCATTTTTCGTGTAATTGTTCCCATTACTACAATCAAGTCACACTGTCGAAGAGAACCAAAAGCTTCAATGATTCCAAATCTTTCTACATCATATCTTGGACTAGATGCAGCTCCAAATTCTACACTACAACATGCTGTCTCCAAGTGGACTGGCCACAGCGACCAAAGTCTTCCCCAATTAATGGCATAGTCAAGGGGTTTGCCTATGGCTCTCACAAGAACGTCACCTAATTTTCCAACTAGTACATTTGTTGTATGTGCTGCTGTTTCTGGTGTGATTAGTTCTTTTAGCAATTTTCTTCCCTACCTTGGACGTATCGTATATTTGATTTAAAAGTTACCAAATATTTTTCCTCCCTGATTGATATAATGCATATGCAAATGATGCAAACATTATTGCCAAGAATCCTATAATTGGAAGGGTAGCTGCTTTTGGAAGATTAATTATTGTACTTCCCCAAGCATACAGAAAAATTGACATGACGTCAAAAACCACAAACATCAGCACATATGCATAATATTGCATCATGAAGTGAGTTCTACCTTCTCCTGATGGAACTTGGCCAGATTCCATTGGTAGAAATTTGACAGGGTTACTTGTTCGTCTTGGTGCAATCATTCTAGATAAAATAAGAGCCGGTCCTGTCGCTACTATTGCAAATCCAAACATCAGTAAAATTGGGCTAAAGCTACCGGCTACCTCTCCTACCAAAGCAGCTAACAAGCCATCCGGAGAATATAAAAAGCTATCCACCTTTTGCGACCGCTATTTTAAGTTAGAATTATTTTTTATTAAATTTTTGAAAATTCTTCAAATATCCATATAATCAAAACTTCTAGTGTTGAATTATAAAAATTGGTTCTAGTGACTATGCCCACAACCACATGAATCATGGTGGTCTTCTGCCATTGTGTGTGAATCTTTTTCTGTACATCTTGAACACTTATCAGATCCAGTTGCCGAAAAAAATCCAATTCCACATGACACACATTTCATACTTGTCATGAGAGTACTTCCATAATACCTGTATTTATTGATACGTATATAGAAATACTAAAAATCTTAATGATTGATATATGACAGTGATAGATCTGTCATCATGGCTATTAGTATAGGAGACAAAGCTCCAAGTTTTATCTTGGTAGATACAGATTTGAAAATGCGAAGTCTTGATGAGTTCAAGGGCAAAAAAGTAGTACTATCATTTTTTGTTGCAGCAAGCTCACCGGTTTGTACAAAAGAAATGTGTACTTTCAGAGATTCGTGGGATCAAATATCAAAACTAGGTGCTCAAGTAATTGGCATTAGTAATGACGGGCCATTTGCAAACAAAGCTTTTGCAGAGACACATCATCTTAACTTTCCAATTCTTGGAGACTACAAGAGCCAAACAATACGTGATTATGACGTACTTATGCCAGATCTCTTACATGTAAAGGGATATGATGCAGCAAAACGTTCAGTCTTTATTGTTGATGAAAAAGGCAACGTAGTATACAAGTGGGTTTCAGATAATCCTCTGATTGAACCAAACTACCAAGAGATAATGGATTTCCTTAAGAAAGGAAATTAAATTCTTTATTTTAAATTTTTACTGAATCTAAACTGGAATATTTTTTATTCAATCTCAACAAGAATTTCGTTTTTTGCAACAGAATTACCCTGTTTAATCTTCATTGTCTTAATAACACCATCTTTGTGTGATTTGATAGATACTTGCATTTTCATTGATTCTAAAACGCATACCACGTCTCCTTTTTTTACATTATCACCCACTGCTACATTAATTGATACAACTCTTCCAGGAATCTGACTCTTGAGAGATATTTGAGAGTCTACACCTGATTCTACACCAGAGTTTTTGTAGACGATTTCATCCAACTTTGAATGCTTATCAAATGTTATCTTTACACCGTCCACAACTAGTGTCATCTTTGCAGTTGTATTCTCAAGATATTTTGCAAAATGATATGTGTTATCTAACATAAACTCGATTCCCTCTGCCGTCATGTTAAGAATCTTGAGATTTCGTTCTTTATCTTGTATTTTTAACAGGTATTCAGAATTGCTAGAAATTTTAAGAATCTCTGCGTCAAGTTTTTTTTCCTGGTTTTCAATTTTGAATTCCATTTTTATGTCATACCCAGTTGCGATTTCCAACCAACGCCATGATCTTTTTGCGTTTTAATTTTGTTTTTTAGGAATTCTGAATGAACAATTCCAGCAGCAAGAGCTGCATCAGTTTTTTCTGAAATTTCCTTCGATATATCTTCACGTAGTCTATCCAAAATTTTGAATCTATCAAGAAAGTCTGTTGACAAATCTCCTTTGATGAATTCTTTACTGTCAAGTATTGTTTTATAGAGAGGAATAGCAGTTTCAACACCTTCAATGTAAAAGTCTGAGAGTGCAATTCGCATTCTTTCTCTTGATTCCTCAAAGGATTCACCCCAAGTGATGAGCTTTCCCATCAGAGAATCATAGTATGGTGAAACGGTGCATCCTGAGAAAAGATACGTGTCCACTCTTACACCTGGACCAGATGGAATATTTACATCTGAAATTAGTCCTGTTGATGGTGCAAAGTCAAGAAACGTATCTTCTGCGTTTATTCTACATTCTATTGCACAACCATTTACTTTCAAGTCTTTTTGTTTGAATGGAATCTCTTTTCCATTTGCTATATCAATTTGCAGTTTTACAAGATCTAAACCTGAAACAAGCTCCGTTACTGGATGTTCAACTTGAAGTCTTGCATTTATTTCTATAAAGTAAAACGTTCCATCATCTAGTCGTAAGAATTCTGCAGTTCCCGCATTTCTATAATCTACCGCTATTGCTGCTTTTACTGCAAGCTGTCCTATCTCGTCACGTGTTTTTTGATCAACTGCTGGAGATGGTGACATTTCTATGAGCTTTTGATGTCGTCGTTGAATGGAGCATTCTCTTTCAAAGATATGTACTGTATTTCCATGACTGTCTCTAGCCAATTGAAACTCGATGTGCCTAATCTTTGGCAGGAATTTTTCTACAAAGAGTGCAGATTTTCCAAATGCCGCTTTTGATTCTCCAGATGCAAGATCAAAGGCTTGTTTGAGTTCTTTTTCATCGTGTACTAATCTTATTCCTCTACCACCACCACCAAATACTGACTTTAACAATACTGGATAACCAATTTTATGAGCAATATCAAGAGCATTTTCCACTTCTTCAACTATTCCAGGACTTCCTGGTACAGTTGGTACTTTTGCTTTTGCCATTGCGTCTTTGCATAACATTTTATCACCACAGAGTCGCATTGATTTTCCTGATGGTCCAATAAAGTTTAGATTCTTTTTTTCACAAAGATCTGCAAAGTCAGCATTCTCTGAAAGAAATCCATAACCTGGATGAATTGCATCTGCACCAGATTTTAGTGCAACTTCAACAATTTTGTCCATGTTAAGATAGCTTTGGGATGGAGAGGCTTGTCCTATATGATAAGCCTCAGATGACATTTTGACATGTCTTGAGTTAATGTCCTCATCAGAATAAACTGCAACAGATTTTATTCCAAGAGCTTGACATGTCTTGATTACTCTTATGGCAATCTCTCCTCTATTTGCTATCAGAATTTTTTCAATCATATCTGATCAGAGATTAATGTTTCCGTGTTTACGTGGTATCCTTTTTTCTCTCTTGTTAGCAAGTGCTTCTAACGCTCTGATTAAAACAGGTCTTGTCTCAGCAGGATCTATCACGGAATCAATGGTACCATATGATGCTGCAACATAAGGATTAGCAAATTTCTCTGTAAAATTATCTACAAGTTGTTTTTTAAGAGCTTCAGGATCTTTTGCACTTGCAATCTCCTTTCTGTTCATTATTTTTACTGCGGCCTCAGAGCCAAGTACTGCAATTTGAGCAGTTGGCCAAGCATAATTCATATCAGTTCCAAGATTTTTGCTACCCATAGCAATGTAAGCGCCTCCATAAGCTTTGCCAATTATTATGGTAATTTTTGGGACGGTTGCTTCACAGTATGCATACAAAAGCTTGCTTCCATGTCTGATTATGCCACTGTGTTCTTGATTAGTTCCTGGCATGTAGCCCGGAGTATCCACTAAAGTAATTACTGGTATGTTAAAACAATCACAAAACCTAACGAATCTTGCAGCTTTGTTAGATGAATCAATATCTAAAGCACCAGCAAGTGACATTGGTTGATTTGCCACTATACCTACAGTTCTACCATTCAATCGTCCAAACCCAACAACAATGTTTTGTGCAAACAATTCATGAATTTCGAAAAACACATGGTTATCTACAATTGAATAAATTATCTCCTTCATGTCATAGGGTTGTAATGAATTTTCTGGAATTATGTTTATTAGATTACTATCAAGTCTGTTTGGATCATCGTTTGTTAATACAATAGGAGGTCCTTCAGTATTATTTTGTGGGATATATGATAGGAGGGTCTTCACATAATCCATGCATTGATATTCATTTTTTGCTACAAAATGAGCAACGCCGCTATTTTTGGCATGAGACATTGCACCACCAAGTTCATCAAATGATACTTCTTCGCCAAGAACTGTTTTTACTACTTCAGGTCCAGTGACAAACATAGTTGCCAACTTGTCAACCATTATTACAAAATCTGTCATTGCTGGAGAATATACAGCACCTCCTGCAGAAGGACCAATGCTTGCAGTAATTTGCGGTATAACACCAGATGCAAGTTGGTTATGATAAAAAATATCTGAAAATCCGTCAAGACTAAGAATACCCTCTTGAATTCTAGCTCCACCAGAGTCAATAATTCCTATGACTGGGCATCCAACTCTTACCGCATGATCCATTGCTTTGGTTATTTTTTTAGCACCCATTTCACTTAATGTTCCTCCCAATACAGTAAAATCATATGCAAAAAGAAACACTTGCCGTCCGTTGATGTTTCCATATCCTGTTATTACTCCGTCTCCAAAGAATTTTTTGTCTTGCATGTCAAACTCATGATAATGATGAGTTGCAAGTGCATCAATTTCTGTAAAACTTCCCTCATCTAGTAAAAGATCTATTCTTTCACGAGCAGTAAGTTTGCCTTTTTCATGTTGGGATAAAATTTTATCCTGTCCGCCACTTTGATTTGCTTCTCTTTTTTTATGTAAAAAATTTTTTATCTTATCAGAGTGCATGATTGCGAATTAGAAGCAAGTCCCAACCTATATTAATTTAATCAGTTTTTACTTCTCTTAA
>JACQCT010000050.1 GCA_016201435.1 Nitrososphaerota archaeon
ATTTGAACTCTCGGACCCTTGCGAGTACGCGCTTTATGGTAAATTATTTCCAGGCGCGCGCCCTACCAGGCTAGGCGACCCCGGCATTTTCGCCAATTTTACTCGTAATTTTGACTATATATTACTGTAAGAGATTAATTTTCTGAATCATACAAATATTCCACAGCAAAATAATTTTTTCCTCAGCAAATACAAACCATATTTTGTTTATTCAGAGATTTAGGACGGTTTATTAAGTCACATTAGACTTGGATGCGATGAACAAAAAACTAGCATGTTTGATATCATGGTTTAAGAAAGATTCTGCAAAACCATCAAATGAGAAAGAAGCTAAAAAAGAATAAACTAAAAATAGACTCGATGATTTTTAAAAATTTATTTTTAATCAAGACAATTAGCTTTGCATCATTAAACAATTTTTTTGAAATTACCTAAAGTGGGAGACTGTAAGCTTTTCTCCAGTCTTTAGATCTTTTTGTGTTCTGACTTTACGAAGAGCGTCTTCAAAGTGTCTCATCTTTACTTTGGCAGTTTCTGCCTGTTTTTCTGCTTCTACTGGATCAGGATATTTGTCAAGAAACTCGTGTATGACCATTGATGCTGCGGTATTTGCAATAGAGGCAACATCAGCACCACTCAGACCATCAGCATTCTCGGCAATCTTTTCCAGATCCACATAATCAGGATTTGGACTGTTTTCAATTCTTTTTTCTTTGTCAATGGGGATTTCCTTACAGTTTATCTCTAGTATTTTGAGTCGCCCCTCCTTTTCTGGCATTGGTACTAGAATCATCTTATCAAATCTTCCAGGTCGTATTATCGCTTTATCAATCATGTCTGCCCTGTTTGTTGCTGCAAGGACTACAACACCATGCAAGCTTTCAATGCCATCAAGTTCAGTTAGAAGCTGGCTGACAACTTTTTCTGTGACAGCACTCTCTCCCATTCCTCGTACGGGTACGATAGAATCAATCTCATCAAAGAATATCACACATGGCGAAGCTTGCCTTGCCCTTTTGAATATCTCACGTATTCCACGTTCTGATTCTCCAACCCATTTTGAAAGTAACTCTGGGCCCTTTACTGAAATGAAATTTGCCTCACTTTCTGTCGCTACAGCTTTTGCTAAAAGCGTCTTGCCAGTTCCGCTTGGTCCATAAAGTAAGATTCCGCGTGTCATCCTATAACCTAGTTTAGAGTAAAGTTCAGGATACTTCATTGGCCATTCTACTGCTTCTTGGAGTTCGCGCTTTACACTTTCTAATCCTCCAACTTCGTCCCATTTTACGTCAGGTCTTTCAATGTAGACTTCACGCATTCCAGCTGGTGTAACTTCACGATATGCATACTGATAATCTTCTGCGTTTACAATTAATTTTTCCAAAGTTTCAGTTGGAATTTTTTCATCTGCCAAATTAATTTCTGGTAATAATCTTCTCAAACATTTCATTGCAGCTTCCTTGCAAAGATATTCCAAATCAGCGCCTACATATCCATGACTTATTCCTGCAATTTTTTCCAAGTTTATATCTTCAGCTAGTGGCATGTTTCTTGTGTGTATCAAAAGGATGTCTAATCTTCCCTTCTTATCTGGGATTCTGATCTCAATTTCTCTATCAAATCTTCCAGGTCTCCTAAGTGCAGGATCTAGTGCATTTGGTCTGTTTGATGCAGCAATTACAATTACTTTTCCTCTTCCCTCCAAACCATCCATAAGCGAAAGCATCTGGGAAACTACTCTTCTCTCAACTTCGCCTATTACCTCTTCACGTTTTGGAGCAATAGAATCAATTTCATCAATGAAAATAATAGAAGGTGCTCTCTCTTTTGCTTCTTTAAAAATTTCTCGTAGTCTTGCTTCGCTTTCTCCATAAAACTTGCTCATTATTTCAGGACCTGATATGCTAATAAAATGAGCATTGCTTTCGTTGGCAACTGCTTTAGCTAAAAGTGTTTTTCCAGTTCCTGGCACTCCATAAAGTAACACACCTTTTGGTGCTTCAACTCCAAGTTTTTCAAATATTTCCGGATGTCGCATTGGAAGCTCAATCATTTCACGAACCTTTTTAATTTCGCTAGTCAGACCGCCAATGTCTTCATATGACACTTGTGGAACCCCACGCAAAGTATCTCCTTTTTCCGCAATGTGAAATACTGTTTTTTGAGTGACAATCACTGCGTCTACTGCTGGTGTGACACCAATTACCTGAAAAGTAAGTCTTCCACCAAAGTAAGGAACCATCACATTGTCTCCTTTTACCAAAGGAACGCTTTCTAGCGAATCAGTAAGATACTTTTCATCTAGCGGAGGTATGGAATCAAGTGGTGCAACTATGATAGATTCAGCAGGAACAGCTTTTATCTTTCGCATTGTAATGGTGTCTCCCATTGCTACTCCTGTATTGTTTCGTACAAGGCCATCTACTCTAACAATTCCATTTCCTTCATCCGATGGATAAAGTGGGAGACATTTTGCAACTGATCTTCTTTTTCCTTTAATTTCTAAAATATCACCTGCTGATGCCTCCAGTTTCTTCATTGAATCAGAATCAATACGTGCAATACTTCTTCCAACATCACGAGCATATGCTTCTAATATCTTAAGAGAGATTTCGTTTTGGCTTATGAATTCAACTAGCTATGCCTGAGCCTTATACCTTTGTTATTTCAATTATTTACAAAGTGGCATGATACAATCAAATCATTTTTTGATCTTTAAATTGATTTATACAGCAAAAATTACTCTTTGCCATGTCTGAGAATGAAGTAGAGATCATTAAATCAGAGATGAAAGAATATGTTTCAGGCTGGGGCAGGAAATATTCTGAATGGTGCGTGGGGGTTACAGAAAATGCAAAGCAAAGGCTTTTTGGAGATTATCATGTAAATGAAAAAAACGATGCGTGGATTTATCGTACCGCCTCCTCTTCTAATATTGCAAGAAAAATAGAATTATACTTTATTGATATTGGTGCAAAAAGTGATCCTAGGACCAAAAATGAGTACGCTGAAATTTACTTGTATAAAGTCTAAAAGTAAAAATTAATTTTCCCAATACCATTTTGGCTTGAATCCATCATGTTTTGACGGATGTGCTGCCTTGAAGTGTCTCTCCAATCTTACGAGATCATCAAATTGCATACCACATTCTTTACATTTAAAATCTTTTTTTCTATCAAACATTGTGTTCTTTAACTCCTATAATGTTATCATCATGTTGTCTAGATATGATTTGTTATTTTTTAGATCACGTAAAAGTATGACAGATATTGCAACTATCATTACTGAATGATCTAGTTAATTTTTTCATCGGTGTTATTCTCTGTTGTAGATTTGTTCTTGTTCTCTACTATGAATGTATGATCAAATTTTACACTCATATCACCAAATTCAAATGTTTTTTTCATGCCTGCTAACTATTTGTTTAAAATAAAACAATTGATTAACCATGTTAGTTAACTATGTTAGTGAACAAAGTGTCGCAATTCTTTATTAAATGAATGTCAAAGTTATCCACAATGAATTCAAAAAGCCTAATCAAGAATCGAAAGATGCTTGCGATAATAACAGGTGTAGTACTTTGTACCACACTAGGATTATCGGTAACATCATACGCTTCTGCAGATTCTAACCAAACAAGTTCAGGAACAACCACACCACCTACCATAAAGGGTTCAATTGATCTGAAACAAATGATAACATCTAGTATCAAGACAAAGTTTTCAGATGCCGCAAATACAGCTGCTTCAGCTGTGTCAAATGGGGTGGTAATAGGCGGTCAACTGACACAAAACCAGGGATACATAGTCTATCAGTTCAAGGTAGTAGATGACAAAAACATGATCTACTCCGTGATAGTAGATGCGGGAACAGGTCAAGTGCTAAACACATCACAAGGACACACTGCAGATGCAGGTGCGTTCTTGGGAATGGGTCATCATGGATATGGGATGCACAAATTCCACATGAAGGGATTCGCACAGCAATCAACACCACAACAAACACAACCACAATCAGACCAGCAATCATCTCCTGAAAATTCACCACTTGGAACTTAGAAACTCCAAGCACATTTTTTATTTTTATTTCATTTTCACACTAGACTTGATTTTCAAAATCTGATGTGTTTGAGTATGTTAACTAACAAAGATATAGTTTTGATTGATTCTTGTTTTGATTACAAAATCATTTGAGGATATTTATCGTAATTGATTTTTTTAATACATTACCTGATAATGAATCTGTGCTTGAAACAACATTGTACCTTCCCTCAATTATTTTACTACCATCTAATTTTGTCTGGTTCCATACAAGCACTTTTTCTTCTTCGGGTTTCAGAACTGATATCGTCTGAGCAGATATTGGAGAATAAAGTACAATTCCGTCAAGCTGTTTTATCTTCAAACCATATGATGCGTCTGAAAACGTCAGTGGAACTGTACCAGAATTTACTATCTTGATACGTATTGGTTCACCAAGGTGAAAGTTTGTTTTTTCCGTTATTACAGAAAGAGACGGACCTAGAACATATACAAGGGTTGGAGGTTGATTAGCAATTTCTGAAAAGAAAATTCCCACTAGACCACTTCCAATTACTCCCAGTACAATACAAATGATAGCGCCTTTTGGTATCAACTCTGAAAAGTGAATTTGTTTCCTTTTTAATTGTTAATGACTGGTTTTGTTCGCCAGTTCTTTGGATATGTGTTTGGTGCCATGATAATTCGTCGTAGCTGAAATGCAAACCCTTTTGTGTTTTCTACAATTTCAGATTCTGACAGGATTGCTTCTGCAAGAGCAACGACCTCTCCTTTTTGAGTATAGATTCCAACAAAATCTCCTTTTGCAATACCATGTGAAATTTCCAATATACCAGGTATTGCAAGTTGAGCGCCATGACACAATGCATCGACTGCAGAATCACGAATTACTACTGACTTTAGCTCACTTAGTACGTATTCTATCGGCATTAGTATTCGACGTAGTTTTGAATCATCGTTTTTTTCTTTCCACATGGCATATGCATCTACAAGATCGTGCATCTTTACAAGATTAGAATCTTCGTTAAATTGACTTACACGAGTTCTCCGTAGCTCAATCATGGTAGCTCCTGGACCAAGCACTTCACCAATGTCATAGAAAATTTTTCTGATATAGGTTCCAGCTTCACATAAAATTCTCATAAGAATTAGTCTTTCCTTTTGTTCAATCACATCAATTTCATATACACTTCTAACTCTGGTCTGTCTTGACACAGAAGAGCGCTGCGGTGGCTTTTGGTAAATTTTTCCAGTGAACTGTTTTAAAACAGATTGTAATTTTCCATTTGAAGGAAGTGTATGTAGTCTACCAAGTGCATGATATTCTTTTGGACCTAAAAGTAGGACGATCAATGCTTTTGTGGCTTCACCAAGGCCAACTGGCAATATGCCAGAGACCATCGGATCAAGTGTTCCACTATGTCCTGCCTTTGGAATGTTTAGAATTTTTTTAATCCATGCTACTGTCTCGTGACTTGTTGGACCATTTGGTTTATCTAACAAAATAAAACCATAATCAAGAAGTTGCTGTACGGTTCTTTTTTCACAATAGGTACCATAGGAATCGTTTGTTATGTCTTGGTCTATTACTCTAAGATTTTGTAGTTGTTTTAGGACCATATCTTTCTTTTACCAGTGAGCTTGCCACTGAAAGTACCTCGTCTGCGCCTAAGTTATCTGTGTTTATTATTATGTCAAAGACCGTAAGATCGTCACCAAAATCAAACCCATAAAGTTTTTTGTAGATCATTTTGTTTTCCTCGTATCGTTTTTTTACAATTTCAAGTGCATTCTCAAAAGAAATGCCGTCACGTACAGTCATTCTTTTTGCACTATTTTCCTGCGAGCCAGAAAGCCATATCTTTATTCCATCTTCTACAAGCCAAGGAAGCGTATAGCTGGTAATGATTTTACCTCCTTCCAAGAATAATTTCTTCAGCTTTTCATCTACTTTTTTATCAAATTCCGGATTTGTCTTTCTCATGTTTAAAAATTTCATGCCAAAGCTAGTGTCCCAAAAATCATCGCGTTCTGTCTTAAACCCCTGTTCTGCCCCAAGTTCCTTTAATACATCGCCACCACTAAGATATTTTAAATTAAATTCTTTTGCTAGCCCTTTTGACACTGTAGTCTTTCCAATGGCAGGTAGACCAGAAATTATTACTGACTTTAGCAATTCAGTCTAAATCCATTGTGGTTTTTGTCAGTCGCATTACTATTCCGCTAAAGGAAATAGAACAAAGGAAGTACCAAGCCCAAAAGTACACTTCATTTACATGATTGCATATGTGATGATGGTTTGGCAGTTGTGACTCTGCTACTTTAGCTGCTGTACATGTTAGTTGAAAAAAGTCTCCTGGAACAAAATTAAGAGACATTGGTGCTATTGCAACAGTATATGCAAATAGATGTGGAAGTACAAAGTAAAATATCAAAATCAGAGGAACAAATGTAATCATCATTGGTCTCATGTTTATCTGCATTAGTTCCATGTTCATCTTGTTCATGTACGCCGATTTTTTATTGATCTCATCAATTTTTTCTTGATCTTTTGCCCTAAAGGCGGCCATTCTTTCTTTTTGCCAAGTTCTAGTTTCTCGCATCAATCTTTTGAGTTTATTTTGGTCAACCATCTTTCGTTTTATTATTGCATTAAACAAGTTCAATGCTATTGCAACTCCAACAATTCCAAATGCAGATCCTATCATTCCCTTTACCAATGGGTTTTCACTTCCAAGTGGACCGCTATTCAGACCAGGTATTTGCAAAAAGATTGAATTTAGAAAATCTAGGATTATACTAGGTTCCATTGTTAAATCCCATCGCACTTACAATTCCTTTAGCTACCTCATCAATCTTTCCTTCTGAATTTAGAATCATCTTAATTGGAGAACCGCACAAAATGGAACATGTAGAAAGCATGGCACTAGTAACATCCAGTTCTTTTTTAATTGCCTCTATTGATACGATGTCTCTGTTTCGTGTGGTATCTTTCATTCTTCGATTGTAGATTTCTTCTGGTCTTGCACTAATCATGATGAAACTGTCTGGCATTAAAATTTCCAAGACATTGTGAGGTAGACCCGGGTAATATCCCTCTTTTGTTGCAATAAACGCATGTGTATCCACAATTACAATATCATCTGTCATAGAGGCAATTTTTTTTGCCGCCATGGATTGAAGTTTTTTCTGTTCTGGTACTGAAAGTTTTCGCAGATCATCTCTGTCTTTGATTCCATTTTTTTTTGCCTCTTCAAACATGACAGTCCCAAAGATAGATACGTTTACGCTAATTTTTTTTGATCTTAATAATTCTACAACCTT
This sequence comes from Nitrososphaerota archaeon, assembly GCA_016201435.1. Lineage (GTDB taxonomy): Archaea > Thermoproteota > Nitrososphaeria > Nitrososphaerales > Nitrosopumilaceae > TA-20. Next base: position 7,365 of record JACQCT010000050.1, read on the forward strand.
TGATACCAGACTAGTCTTTCCAACACCCGGAATTCCTACAATTATTACGCGTCTACTTTCTGCCAAGCAGGGCACCCAGTGATGGCATTACCTCTTCTACTTTTTCTCTTACAAGCAAGTTGTAATAGTTAATCAAAATGTCTACTGTAAGCAATATTCCTGTTCCAGATCCAAAAGTTCCCAAGACATCTGAGGTACCAGCTATAAGACCAAGAATCATAGAACCAAGTATAGTAACAGATGGAATATATTTTTGAAGAAGAGCTTCAACTGGCTGGTTTGAACGCCTAAAGCCAGGAACTTGGACATCGGCATCAAGAAGGTTCTTTGCTGCACTCTTTGCAGATAATCCTCCAAGTTCTATCCACAATCTGCCAAACAAAACCACAATTCCTACCATGAATAAGATGTACAGCACTGCACGCATCGGGTCCAGTGCAACAATATCCAATCCACGCGGAGCCGTAACATAATACAATATACCTCCAGTCGGAGTAGATGGAGCTGTGGGATCAAACATTCCCAGAAAATTCATAAACGGATTGGCATTCCGCGGATTAAAGTTTGCCCAAAGCATCTGACCAATAAACACTGCATTGGCAGTAAGTGCTGATGCCAAAATTACTGGAATGTTAGACACATACATCAATTTGATTGGGTAAACTGCAGAAAATCCTCTGTATTTTGTGGATACGATTGGAATCTCGATTTTCATTCCCTGTGTATAAACTAGA
>JACQCT010000049.1 GCA_016201435.1 Nitrososphaerota archaeon
CTGCTCTTTTGTCAAGAGTCTATATCCATTCTTGTCTATGATTGCGACGTTTATTCCGTCACCAGTTCCAATGTTTCTTGTTATTGCAGCTTTTACAGCTCGTAAAGCAATTACCTTGCCTTCTTCTACATTAAGTCCATCACTGTATTCATTTTCTAAAAGACCGTATGCAACTGGAGAACCGCTTCCTGTTGTCACAAAGGTTTTCTTTTCAAGAGAGCCAAACATGTCTATGTTATATAATGATGGTCCTATTTTGTCATATCCTCCAACAAGTATGTCTGCGATAAATGGATAGTATCTGTTCTGGAAGAATATCAACGAGGCAAGTTTTGCAATAGACTTTATCGGAAGATATTCTTGTTTTTCTATCCTGTGTATATTAGAATGATATCTTAGCATGTCAGTAACGTTTTGCGCATCTGCAACACCACCAGCAATTGTCATTCCTGCATGCTTGTCGATTTGCTGTATCTTCATAGTGTTGTTATTTGCTATGAAATAACCTGCACTTGCTCTCATGTCTGCACACAATACTACACCGTCAGTACAGGAAATTCCTACCGTAGTTGTTCCATGTAATGTGTGTTGTTCAACATAGTCTGACAAATAACATTCTCCTTAACTTAAGATACTTAGAGTAGGAAAACACCCGTTTAAATAACTTTGTGTTGAGCAAAACGGGAGATTGATAAATAATGAGATTTCATCAGAAATCTATGCCTTCTCATGTAATGGAGCTTCCAAGAAAAATAGTCATTGGAGAAAATAACATAGGGGATATTGGAAAGTTTATAGCTGATCTAGCTAAGCCAAAAAAAGTTTCAGTTGTTTCTGGCGATCATGTAAAAAAACTAACATACAAAAAAGTTGCAAAGTCACTTGCATCTTCTAAAATAAAAAACATCTGGCATACAAGTATAAGTAATGACGTAAAATCTGTGCAAAAAGTTCTAAATGAAATAAAGAAAGATCATAGCGATCTGATAATAGGAATTGGTGGGGGAAGATCGGTTGATATTGCAAAAATGGCAGCAGTTACTTTGAAAAAATCTTTTGTCAGCATACCAACTTCAGCATCACATGATGGAATTGCAAGTCCATTTGTTTCTATACGCGGAGAAAAACCATATTCCGTTATTGCAACAGCTCCCCTTGGAGTATTTGTTGATATTAAGATCCTAAAGAAAGCGCCAAAAAGACTTCTAGCTAGTGGATGTGGAGATTTGATGGCCAAAGTTACTGCAGTTAGAGACTGGGAGCTTGCAAGAGATAATGTTGGAGAATATTTTGGAACCTATGCTGCAAATCTTGCTTCAATGAGTGCAAAAATTGTAATTGAAAATTCGAAGAATTTCAAAAAAAGACCGGATGTTAGAATGATAGTAGAAGCTTTGATCAGTTCTGGTGTTGCTGCCTGTATTGCTGGAAGTAGTAGACCCTGTTCTGGTGCAGAACATCTCTTCTCTCATGCTGTTGATTATCTAAAGTCTGGTGTTGGATTACATGGAGAAAAATGTGGCATAGGATCTATCTTGATTTCAAAACTGCAAGGTCAAGACTGGAAAAAAATTGTTCAAATGCTAAAAAACGTAGGAGCTCCAACTACCGCAAAAGAAATTGGTCTAAAACCAAAAATTCTTGCAAAAGCTCTTACCATTGCCCAATCACTCAGACCTGAGCGATATACTATTTTAAGCCAAGTAAAAATGACTGAAGAAAAAGCTATTGCACTAGCAAAAAGTACTGGTGTTTTGTAAATTTAGGCAACCTTTGGTTGTACTGGTTTTTCTTCCGACTTTGCTTCAGCAGGTTTAGCTTCCGGTTTTTCAGCTTTCTTGTTGTTGTACGTTTCAATATAGTTGATCTTTTCTAGATTGTTTACAAACTTGAAAATGTCATTTGCTATAATGCGTTTTATTGTACTTAATCCTTCAGCCATAAGTATCTCATCTGGCATTGTAACATTAAGTTCTGAGCCTTTTACCTCAAATTTCATCTTTGAATCATCAACAGGTATGTTTCTCTTTAAGAGACCCATTATCTTTTCTTCGTCAGTGTTAAGAGATTTTATCACATTAACATCGTAAAGTATTGTCTTTCCAGCGAATCTATGATTGAAATCAACTTGAACTCTACCAGATCCAATAAATCTAATAATTCCCGTTCTTTCATCAATTTCTATTGTATCACCAACTGAAACTTTTTCGGCGTCATCACCAAGTTTTCGAAGTGGAATCATACGAACCTGGTGGTACCTCTACAGTTAGCTTGTCTCCAGCATTAGTGTTAAGTAATGCATCATCCAATCCTTTGAGAACCCATGACTCTCCAACTGAAATGAGTCTTGGTTGATATCTTCTATTAGCGTCATGAATTGAATTTGTTTTGGCATCAGTCTCTCTAGTCGTTTCAAAAACTTCGTTAGTGTCTTTTACCTTTGCAGTGTAATCCACTAAAACTAGTGTGCCTTTTTGGAAAGTCAATGTGATCGGTGCTTGGAATTCCTTATATTAAGTTAACATGAGCTTAAAGCGCTTTTAGTTTTTCTTCAGCTACTTTGAGTGCTTCTGGGTTTGTCTTGTATCCCATCATTGAGTGCTTCTGGGTTTGTCTTGTATCCCATCATATCAAGAGTTGAGGAGATTGCAGAGATTGTTCTCATGACATGATATTTGTTAACTTCGCCCATGCATCCTATTCGAAATACTTTTCCTTTTAGCTCTCCAAATCCACCTGCAACAAGGACTCGGAATTTTTCTGAAAGTGTTGATCTAAATGTTTTGTCTTCTAGTCCTTGCAGATAATTTAGTGCTATTACAACAGTAGATCTTGCATCTTGTTTTGCAAATGGACTAAGACCCATT
>JACQCT010000008.1 GCA_016201435.1 Nitrososphaerota archaeon
ATTTCAATACACCTTTTCCATTTCTACACATGTATGATGTCACAGAAAATGGAGCATACTCATTTACATTTGATCCCATTTACGGAATGACAACAGATCCCTTCTGGTTTGTATGGTCGCTTGTATTGTATTTTGGAATGTCGTTACTTGCAATATTTGGTTTCAAATTTGTCAAGCAGAAAATAATTTAAAAAAAATTGTCGTATCTTTCGTCTAGTTTGTAGGTTTGAATCCTGTAAGACTCACTAGGGGAATTGTTCACTTAGTTTAGTCCCTCTTCAAATAGATCTTTTATTAGTTTTGCTAGATTTTATTTTGAAATTTTATAACTATAATCATGGTAATCCAGAAGATTTTACATAAAGATCAGTATCGTTTTCTTCTAGTGTTATAGAAATGTCAAGCCGTCTTGCATTTCTATTAACTGTAAGAGAAATAGTATCACCTACATGTTTTTTTCTAACATATGTGGCAATTTGTGATGGTTCTTCGATTCTGTTTTTGTCTATACCTTCTATGATGTCTCCCCTTCTTAATCCAGAATTATCAGCAGGACTATAGGGTTCAACTTGAACCACTAGTGCACCGTCACCCATAGGTAATCCATAGTATTGCCTTAATTGCGGCGTCACCTTAATGGAATGAATTCCAATCCATGGTCTGCTTCTCGTCCCTTCTCAATTAGCTCTTTTAGTATGGATTTAGCTGTGCTAATAGGTACTGCAAATCCTATACCTTGAGCATAGGGCATCTTGGCAGTGTTAATGGCAATGACTGCACCCGAAGTGTTTACTAGAGGACCTCCAGAATTTCCCGGATTTATAGCTGCATCGGTCTGAATTAGATCTAGCACACCAGTTTGTGTTTGAATACTTCTATTCAACGAACTTACTATACCAGAAGTTACTGTAGGACCTCCAGTCAAACCAAATGGATTCCCTACAGCAATTACTATCTGTCCCATCTTTAGTTTGTCAGAATCACCTAGAACAGCTACAGGTATGTCTTCTTTTGTTTCAATTTTGACAACAGCTAAATCAGTTGCCTCATCAGCTCCAACAACTTTTCCATTAAATATTCTTCCATCGCTTAAGGTAATTCTCAACCTTTCAGATTCTTCAATCACGTGATTGTTTGTAAGTATGTATCCTCGTTTATCGATTATTACACCAGAACCTACTCCCTCCACAGGAAATACTTTGAAGATCTGATCCTGGATCATCCTGACACTGGCAATGTTTACTACACTTTTGCTGATTTTTTCTACAGCATTAATTAGAATCTCATCTGAAACAGGAACCACCTAAGTCTTCTCCATTTCATCTGTCATACTTTGAGTCGATGTTATCATTTCAATTTTTTTTCTTTTTTGCATGCATTATGTAAAGCCAATCTAAGATAAGTTGATTAACTATCAAAATACTTGGTCACAGTTAGATCCAGTTATTTCAATAAGAAAGTTTATTCTAATTTTTTAAATTATAAAAAAATAAAAAGGTGTTGGATTTGCGATAACAGTTCTGGCTATTTCGCAAATGCTTGTTGCAACATGTCATTGGCTTGTTTGATCGCTGCACGAGGTGCTGGGTCGTCAGTTATAGCATTTAACATGACAAAGTCATGAATTGTTCCAAGATATCGTGTTGCTGTGACAGTGACACCTGCATCACTTAGCTTGTGGGCGTACGCTTCACCCTCATCACGGAGCACATCGTTTTCATCTGTGATGACTAGTGCGGGCGGCAATCCTTTGAGCTGATCCAGTGAAGCATGTAGTGGCGAGACATGCGGATCCTTCCATACTGTCTGGTCTGGTGCATAGCTGTTCCAGAACCACTTCATCGCATCGCGTGTGAGAAAGTATCCAGTCTGGAATTGTAGGTATGATCCTGTGTCAAAATTGGCATCAGTCACAGGATAGAAGAGCACTTGGAAGATGATGCTTGGTCCACCACTCTCTTTTGCAAGCATGGTAACAACTGATGCCAAGTTTCCACCTACACTGTCACCTGCCACAGCTATACGTGACGGGTCAACATTGATTGTTTTTGCATTTTCTGCCACCCATTTTGTAGCCGCATATCCCTCATCTGTTAGAATAGGATACTGTGCTTCAGGTGAACGATCGTAGTTCACAAAGACAACAGCAGCTTTTGCTCCATTTGCAATCTCTCTAACAAGCCTGTCATGTGTATCCTTGTCGCCCAAGACCCAGCCGCCGCCGTGAAAGTACATCACGACTGGTAGAGTATCATTGTTGCCAGCTGGTCGGATGATTCTGATATCAACCGAACCTTTTGATCCAACAGGAATGGTAAGATCCTTGATGTCAGCAGGTAGCTTTGTTACATTAACGCCTGATTGGGCATTAGACAACACAGCACGCGCATCCTTTACTGACAGCGTAAAGATTTTAGGATCTCCTCCTGGGATACTCTCCAGAAAAGCTTTGGCCTTAGGTGCTATTCCGAAATAATTGTTTGTGTTCATAGTATTATTTTCTTGTATAGTTTGTTGTGTCATGTTTTGTACTTGCGGTGCACTTGTAGTTGGTGCACTTGGTGCAGCTGTAATACCGTGCATCTGTGCTTGAGCTAGTCCTTGCTGCATTTTGTCATACTCACCTGGACCACAAATATGATCACCACAAATTTTTTGGCTACATGCAAAGTGTGCCGTACAGTGATTATCATTAAAGTTGCTTCTTTGAGTCATCATCATAGCATTTGCGTCTTGAGATGTGATGACAAATGCAATAGATAGAACCGCAACTACAAGTAACAGCATACTTTTTCTAAAAAATATATCGTGGAGAAACATCAATGATTGGATCATTGACTTTACTTGGTTTGTAATGTGGCTCTCAACATCCACGCCATTTTTTCATGGTCTTCTATAAGACCAGTAAGAAAGTCTTGTGTACCAATGTCGTGATATTTGTCAAAGCATACATTAACATCTTTACGCAAATTTCTTATTATTGATTCATGGTCTGCTAAGAGTTTTGATACCATTGTTTTGGCATGGCTGTACTCACCAGGATTTTCCTGAAGTCTTGTATGTTGTATAAATTCTGCCATAGTTGATATTGTATTTCCTCCAAGAGATCTGATTCGTTCTGCAATCTCGTCTATTTTGCCATCAACCTCTTCATATTGCGATTCAAAGAACTTGTGCAAATCATGGAAATGATGACCAATAACATTCCAATGATAATTTCTTGTCTTGGTGAAAAGCAGATACTCGTCAGCAAGTATTTTGCTTAGGATATCAATTACTCCTTTTCGGTCCTCATCTGAGAGTCCTATGTTTGGTAGTTTGGTTTCTTTTTGTGCCATTATTGCCACCTAGTACGTGACGAAAATAGATAAAGTTGATCGTCCGTAAGTTTTCTTCCCTTTTTTACTGGTATACCTTGAACCAGATTGTTTATTGACTCGTGGTACAATTCCTCAGATGCGAGGATTTTTTGAGTTGTTTTCATACGGTCTTTTACAAAGTATACATGATATCTTCAACTAGAATCACTAGTTGAAAACTATCCATTGATTGATAGTTTACACTTTGAAGTTTAGCTGACTATATCATGAATGCAATCAAGAGAATATCATGCAAACAGCAAATCAAACTCCGAATAACATGACATCAGAAACACAACACCAGCACAGATGGATTGTTACTGCGCATCGCTGGCAATGTGGGATTTGTGGGAGAACGTATGGCTAAGATAGCAAACTATGGAATACTGTTGCTGCCAATAGCAATATTTGCAATAGGGTTAAGCTCAACCTTTTCAGGTGTTGCTTTTGCAGATGACCAAGAAAATCAATATTCACATTCTCACATAACAGCAACATGGGATCATGGCCTTGTATGCGGAAACCACAAATGCGCTCCAGGTGAAACGCCTCAAAATCCTCCTGTAGTAACACCTGTCAAGGGGATTCAATAGATGTCAAAACAACAGACTATAGGATTAGTCAAACAATCCTATAGGCCCACTCCTTTTTGGATATGCTATAGATGTAACCTGACATTCCATGAAGAACATTCAGTATCTTTGCATAATGAACTAACAAGACATTCTGCTAGAAAGATAGAATATTCATAAATAAAACCAGCTTTACGCATATACCTTTAATCATAGAATGGTTCTATTGTTACAAGAACTGTTCATGAAAAATGAAGAACCATCATTAGAGGAACTCTTCATGGAATTGGCAAGCAATACCAGAAGGTCCATGTTACAAAAGCTAGACGAACATGATTTCAAGTTGTCCAAGCTAGCTAGTGATTTAGAACTTACCATTCAAGAGGCACATCGTAATGTATTGAGACTCTCAAAACTTGGACTGGTAGAAAAAACATTGGACAATTCATTTGCTATTTCATCATTTGGCAAGTTCATAATTAATCAGCTAGGGCCGTTTGAGTTTCTATTACAAAACGAAGACTATTTTAAAAAACATACAGCGGGAGATCTTCCAACGAAATTCATTGAGAGGTTGGGTGCGTTGAAAAATGCGACTCTGGTCTGTGGGATAGGGCCTGTTCTTGAACGATGGAAAAAAATGGGAAAAGAGGCAAAGTCTGGCATAAAGTCGATTACCATTCACTATCCGCTTGATGTCATAGCAATCTTTGCAGCCAAGCCCAAAGAAGGTGTAGAATTATCCTACATTTTTGGCCAAAACACCGAGGTCCCAAAAGCTAGAGACGAGATGCTCAAGAAAATTGGTTGGACCAAATTGATATCAAGTGGAATCGTTAAAAGAAAGATGCTTAAAACAATTCAAGTCAGTGTTACTGTTACCGACAAGGAATCATGTGTATTTTTTCCAGATCTAAAGGGTCAGACAGACATGCTTTCTGGTTTTTTTAGCAACGATGACCAGTTTTCAGAATGGTGTAATGACTTTTTCAACTATCAATGGGAAAGAGCTGATTTCTTTGATGAATCAAAACTTCATAAAAATTGAAAGATATATGGCGAACCTTGCAGCTACAGCGATGGGACTAGGGTACCATCATGGTCGTATTTTGGACCCAGTTTTAGCTAAAATCATCCAACTGAAGTAGACAGGATAGCAATCTTCTGAGAACCAGACTTAAGGATCCTTGGACCATTAGCCCACCCATCCGGTATAAGCGCATTGGTGTTTCTTCTAGTTGACTGCTATCCAGAATTATATACGGTTTTGTAAAATAAAAAGATGATCGATAGAATAATTTCTTAGCATAGGCTGCAAATCTAGTTTGCAAGCTAGATTTCGATCAGAGTAGTTTAAGTGCTTCTTCGCGTGATAATGATACCAAGGTTTCTGATCTTACTACATCGCCAGCAGGCAACCACAGTTTTATTGCATCTTTCTCATCCTTCCCTTCAAAGATCCAGACCGAGTCGTATCTTCCAAGGGTCCAGTAAGTGGCAATTATTTTTACGCCTGGTGGTAGATTTTGCATTATCTTTTTACCGACTTCAACAACTTCACTTGCCTTCTTCCTGAATTTGATCAGGGTTATGAAAATCATTAATTTCCTATTATCGTTTTAATTACTTAAGAGTATTCAACCTGATTTTCTTTTATACTTTGGATTGGTATTAAATATCATGTGTAATGAAATCGAGTATGAAATG
>JACQCT010000004.1 GCA_016201435.1 Nitrososphaerota archaeon
TATACTGCATACAAAATTGTTTGTGCGGGGGCCCATAACTCAGCTTGGTAGAGTAACCGGCTCATAACCGGTGAGCCAAGGGATCGAAGCCCTTTGGGCCCACTATTTTTTGATTATAGATACAAACTTGCAGTAAATTACATTCATTTTTTGTAATGCTATATTCATTAATTGGTCAAATGGAATAATTTTTGGTATAGTGATATGACACACATACATCTAGAAAACCAAATGAAAGTTATGTTTGCTTTTTTGATTTTTATGATAAAAACGGTAATCATAAAATAGTTAGTCACTGCCAGTAGTTTTAAAATAAGCAAATACTGATTTTCAATAGGCCGCAATGAAGAATCAGAGTTATATCTGAATCGCGTGATGTAAAGGCATTTGTCTGAGCTGCCTAAACAATTTTTTAAATTAGAAAGAATTGATAAATTTGATAAAATGTACTTATGGAAAAAGGTTATAGAGTATATATAAAGCCCTTATATAAAGAAAAAAAATGCCTCAAACAAAGCCAATTGTCAGCATAGAAAATGTTGTGGCCTCGGCATCGGTGGATCAAAGAATTGATCTCAATGTAATCACGCAAACTTTTCCTGACGTTGAGTACCATCCTGATCAATTCCCAGGTTTAGTCTTCAGACTAAAATCCCCGAAAACTGCAACATTGATTTTTAGTTCTGGTAAGATGGTTTGTACCGGCGCAAAATCAGAAGAACAGGCTATTAAAGCAGTAAGAAGCGTAGTACAAAAACTTCGAAAGGGCGGTATCAAAATAAAAAAAGACGCTGTCATAGTTATTCAGAATATAGTGGCATCTGCAAGCCTTGGAGGAAAAATTCACTTAGAACAGGCTGCAAGAACTCTTCCACGAAGTATGTATGAACCGGAGCAATTTCCTGGTTTAATACATAGAATGCTTGATCCTAAAACAGTAATCTTACTTTTTGCGTCAGGAAAACTTGTTTGTACTGGAGCAAAAAAAGAAGCAGAAGTCTATAGAGCAGTACATAATTTGCATACCTTGCTATAGGAAAAAGAACTAATCTAAAAGCTCTCTTGCGCCCTCAAATCTATTTATTATTGTAAACGCATCTGTTACAACCATTTTTGAAGCTTTAAGTGCTTTGATGGCGTTTAGTAGAGAAAGACCAGTTGTTCCAACATCGTCAACAAGTAAGACTCTAGATCCTGCAGCTATTTTTCCCTCTATCACATTCTCAGTACCGTAATCTTTCTGCTTTTGTCTTATGTATATGAGAGGTTTTACAGTTTCAATAGCAAGAGCTGATGCAATCACAAGTCCAGAGGTAGGAACAGAAGCAATACAATCAAAATTGTCAAATCCTATCTTTTCGGATATAGAACTTTGAAGTGCTTTTATCATTTTACGAAATTGGTGTGGAAAACTTGGTACGACTCTTAAATCAATGTAATAAGGACTATCTTTACCGCTTGAAAGTTTAAAATTTCCAAACTTGATTGCACCATTTTGGTACAAAAAAGTTGCAAATTCTTTGACAAACTCCACAGCAAAATTAACTGAACTAGATTTATTTTAATTGTCCTATCGGTAGTCTTATGCCAGAAATTTGGCTTAGTTATGGGCCTACAGACATTGTATTAGATATCAAAGCTGAAAATCTTGACAAAAAAATAGAGGCCGGAGGAACAAACCTGACAGATCTTGAAATTTCTTCAAAACTTGAACAAATTGATCTTACAAAACCAACTGAACTTGTAATTCTGGAATATTCAAAATCTGTACAAAAAGTAATTTCTATATTATTAGAAAAATGTAATCAAAAATCAACTCCAAAGCCGAAAATTCTAGTTGACAAATCTAATTTTCATGTACTAAAAAATATTTTTTCAGATCCTACTTTAATGATTTCAGAATTTGATATGTCACAACTCTCAAATTCTAATTTGGTTTTTATTGGCGAAATTGAATTTGATGGGCTCTTTGGATTTAATACCATATCTACAAAACTAGTCAGAAGATTTGGAAAAGATCACATGCTTGCCGCATATGAAAAAAGAAAAGGAAATCTACCGGCCCCTGGAGAAGACCTTCAAACATTCACGGTATCTCAGAAATTTACCGATACTTTTGATATATCTGCAATAGAGATTATCGCAAATTCATTAGGTGTGGTAGATTTATCGGTTGGTCATCCATCAACTACATCCTCAATATCCAAATCTCTTTCTTCAATTGCAATAAATGAGGTGGGAAAACACCGTGCAATGATTATTAGTACCGGAAAAGAAAGTAGTGACCAAACATTTGGCAGATCTCTTTCTTCTTTATGGAATTGTTCTGAAGCAATTAAGGAAGAAGGTTTAGCTATTCTTCTTACAGAATGTCGTAATGGTATAGGTTCTGAGGCAATACAGCAGTATATAGAAGGAAGAATGAGTTTAGACAGGTTGAAAAGTCCAGCAAAATACGTGGATGGAATGGAAGATCTCTTATTTTTAACTGAGACTAGAAAAAAATTTCAAATAGGAATAGTTTCTATCTTACCAGAATTCTATACTAAAAAGCTTGACATGCTATCATTTGGTGGCATAAAATATGCAATGAATCATATTTTAAAAACACAAGGTGCTAGGCAAAAAATATCTATTGTTTCTGATGGTTCCCATGTCTTGTTAAGATAGTATGGAAAATGGAAGTGGCGCACATAGAAATGCAAGAATCATTACAAGAACAAACAGTTTTTTTCGTTTATTTGAAAGTGGAGAAATATCATCAAGTGGTTTTACATCAGGACTTCTCATACTGAACATCAATACAAAAATTGCCATGATGTAGTACCCAACAGCTGCAAGTACTCCTATACTAGCATATGTCATAATTTGATGTGCTTTTCTACCAAAAGTTGCACGTGCGATATGGCCTCCATCTAATTGCCATGCTGGGAGAAGATTGAGAAATGTTATCAGAAATCCAAACCATGCTGCATATAGTATTGGTGACATTAACAGTTCCTTTCCAATTACATGTTTACCTACTAAGAGAATTGTTGCATCCATGAGTATGCTTGAATGTATATCAACAAGTTCGGAGTTAGAAAGGGCTTCTGCTTGTGCGTTAGGAATTAACGGAGAAAGATACACTCCATATGTTGAAACAATAACTGCTATAATTAATCCAGCCACAGGTCCAGAAATTCCAATATCAAATAATGTATCTCTATTTATTGTAAAACCGCGTGACATGATAAGAGCTCCAAATGTAGGAAATCCAAAAACTGGAATTCCTGGAATAAAATATGGCCAACTTATTTTGATTTTATGCATTTTTGAAGCTATCATGTGACCAAGTTCATGTATACCAAGTATTCCCATTAGAGAAATTGTAAAAAGTACAGCTATTTGGAAAGGTTCGCCTATGTGTGTTATTGAGTTTACAGATACTGTGTGATAATAGCCATCGATCATTACCATTACTATAGTTGCTACAAACAACGCTCTTGGAATCCAAACTCGTCGTGGTTTGGGCGATTGAAATCTTGATATGATGATAAATATTCTATTGTCATTCTTCTCAAGCCTCGTAACAAGATTTTTAGATTCCATTTGTTTTGCTAGTTGAACAAATTTTTGTTTAAATTCTTCACTTTCTATTTCAATCTGAAGTGCACTGACACTTTGGTTTACTCCCTTTATCTGAAATACCGCAGAAATAATTGATATTACTTCTTCTACAGTTGGTTCACTCAATTGAGATACGTATGATTAACGTCCATTAATTCCTTTATTTGACTAAAGTTAAATAATTACACTATTCCAAATATTTTTGGATTGCAAGTAGCATTAAGAGAAATTGGCAACTGCATTATTAGAAGATGTGAACCAGAGGATATCATTCCAGTAATGGAAATCAATATGAAAACACTTCCTGAACATTACTCTGATTATTTCTACGAAAGCTTGCTCTCAGAACTACCAGAGTCATTTATTGTTGCAGAGATAGATAAGAAACTTGTTGGATATATTATGTGCAAAATTGAATATGGATTTTCAAATTTTAAAAAACTTGGTTTTGTAAAAAAAGGACATGTTGTTTCAGTAGCGGTATTAGAAGAATTTAGAAAAAAGGGAATTGGACGAGTTTTAGTAGAAGAAGCAATATCTGGAATTAAAATCAAAAAATCAGATGAACTTTATCTTGAGGTTCGCTGTAGCAATAATGAAGCTGTACGACTATATGAAAAAATTGGGTTTTTTATCAAACAACGTTTGAAGGCATATTACAGAGATGGTGAAGATGCCTACTTGATGGCAATTGAATTTGTTTACTAGATTCAAATAAATTACTCTAGAAAAGATTTTAGCTCAATGAACAGACAACGCAACGTAGGAATTATGATCTTTGTTCTATCTATAGGAGGTTTCTTTATGTATGCATATCTGTTAATGCTTTCTGAATGGAGTCCAATTGTATTGCAACTTTCTGTGCTTATGGCAGTTGGAGGAATATTAGGTGTGATTTCTTGGATTGGATATAATATGGCAACATCAAGACCATCTCCATCATCTTTAGTTTCTGACGATAAAAAGTAACTAAGACAATTTAGCATCTACTACAGCTTGATAAAATCTTGGTCCAACAGGTCTTACTATTTTAGAACCAAGAACTTGTGTTTTAATTTTCATTATCTCAAGAAAGTGTTCTTTTGCAAGTCTACTTACTTCACTTTTTTTGTCACCATGTACATGACAATAATAATGAATTATACCATTTTTTTTCGTGGCCTTTATTGCAGAGTCTAGAAACTCGTCTGATCTCTCAGGTAAAAGCATGAGAATTCTATCACCAATTCCTGTTAATTTCTCTTCTATGATTTTTGTAGCATCGCCTGTTATTGATTCAACTTTTCCTACAAGCTTGTTTAGATTGATGTTTTGTTCACATAGTCTTGTGGCATTTGGATTTATGTCAATGTTATATACCATACATTTCTTTTTCTTTGCAGCAATAATAGAAAACATTCCCACTCCACCAAACATGTTGATGACAATTTCTCCATCTTGTATTAAATTTGCAATCCTGTCTCGTTCTGTAGAAAGTCTAGGCGAAAAAAATGCTTTTTCAACATCTACTATGAATCTACAACCATATTCTTTATACTCTGTTTCTGTTTTATTTTCTCCAGCAAGTAATTCTAATTTTCGTGTTCTAAAATCACCACTTACAGGAGAAGACTGGTAAAAAACTGATTTTGCGGTTTTTACCTTTTCTAAAAGAACCTTTCCAATTATTTCTTTTTTTGATACAAGCGAATCTGGTATTCTAAGTATTATGATATCTCCTATCTGATCAAAGGCTCCGTACAAGTCTTCTATCTCTTTTTCAGATAGTATTCCTGTTACTGCCTCTTTTAACATTCGAGTCAATTTCTATAATAAAAATGACCAGACTGTTTTTGATCTCTATCGAGTCTACTGTCAGTTTTGTTTACCCGTGGTCGTAGACTTGTTTCATCTCTTCTATAGGTCATATCAAGAGATTTTAGAAATCGGTTCATCCCTTCTGTCTTTGATTTGGGTGACGTTGCACGTCCTTCTTTTCCGGGGATTCCCTCAAAAATTACTATTGAATCCGAAATTAAATCCATAAGCTGAATGTCATGATCAATTATGATAGCAGTTTTGCCATAAGAACGAACAAATCGCTGAATCATTTTTGCAATAGTAATTCTGTCTTCTACATCTAAAAATGCAGAAGGCTCATCAAGTGCATAAAGATCAACCTTTTGTAAAAGACAAGCTGCAATAGCAACCTTCTGTAACTCTCCACCTGACAAATTTTTTATTGATTTGTTGTATAACTTTTTTATCTTAATTGGATCAATAATCTGTTCTTCTTCAGTAGTACCTTCTAATCCACCATTATTGGCCTTCTCTAAAAATGAAATCACTTCTACATCAAAATCATTTGTAAGATATTGTGGTTTGTATGCTATTTTCACCTTAGTTTCAAGATTACTAGAGTCAGGTTTTTCAACTCCCGCAATCATTTTCATCATAGTTGTTTTTCCTAAGGCATTTGCACCAACAATACCCAAAACCTCATTTTTTCTTACTCTTCCAGCATCTATTGAAAGTGAGAAAGAAGGATATTTTTTCTGTAATACTGGATATTCAATAATAGTGTCAGTCATAACAAATTCATCGGTAGAAGTTGAGGCATCGAATCTAAATGCCGTATCACGAAATCTAACATTTTCATTTGGGAGATAACCGTCTAAAAATGCATTGATACCAACTTTGGTTGAGAGTATGTTTGCTACAATACCATATGCAGCAGGTTCACCATATAGTATTTCTATAAAATCACTTATGTAATCTAACACTGTAAGATCGTGCTCTACAACCATGACACTTTTTTCAAGTTTGGCTAGTCCATGAATTACTTTTGCTACTCCAATTCTTTGAAATACATCATTATACGACGATGGCTCATCAAAGAAATAAAAATCTGATTCTTTTGAAGCAGCTACTGCAATGGCCAGTCTCTGTAGCTCACCTCCGCTAAGTTCATCAAGTCTGTTTTCCATAGAGTTTTCTAATCCCAAATCTCTTACTAATTCTGATGCTATATGGCGTTCATCAAATTTTTCTAAAAGTTCCTTTGCAGTTCCACTAAATGCCTTGGCTAAATTATATACTTGTTGTGGTTTTATGGATGCTTTAATTTCACCATTTGAAATTTTTTCAAAATGCGATTTTAATTCAGTTCCGTGAAAATTTTTTAAAATATCTGCCCATTCTGGTGGCGATTCATAATTTCCAAGATTTGGTTTTAGATTTCCAGATAAAATACTGATAATTGTGCTCTTACCCATACCATTTCTGCCAAGTAAACCCATTACCTGACCTTTTTTTAAAGTAGGGATCTTGTACAATCGAAATGAATTCATTCCATACTGGTGAATTTTTTCTGTACTCAATTCCTCTGCTAGATTTACAATTGTTATTGCATCAAAAGGGCATACCTTAACACATATGCCACAACCGTTGCAAATATTTTCATCAATCTGGGCTTTCGCAGTTTCCTCATTAAGGACTATACAATCGGATCCTGATTTGTTTACTGGACAATATTTGATACATTCAAGACCACATTTTTTTGTTTGACATGATTCCTTATCGAGAACTGCAACTCTGTGAGTCATAGGTTTTAGGAGTTTTTTTCTTAATTTATATCTCTACTTAAGTAAGCTTAATACAGAACATTATCAAAACATCTTACAAGCCGGCCATAGCGTTGGGGTCCGACCCGGTCCCATACCGAACCCGGAAGTCAAACCCAATGTCGCTGCTGTGTTACTAAGGTGCGAGAGCTCTTGGGAAGCAGTAGTGCTGGCACTTTTTACTCTAAAGTTTTTAGCGTCGGTAAAAAGATATGGAATTTCATTACAGGCAATAATGTATCCTTCTTGACTAGGAGTAATTGAAAATGAAATCTTTGGTAATTTTGGATTTTTTTCCATACTGTATATTCCATAACAAAGCCTAAAAAGATCGCGATATAAAACAAGTTTGTGAATAACTGTGCAATTTGTGGCGAGAAATTCTCTGACGATGTCAGGTTTTTAAACCACATGATGGAAAAACACGGTTTTAGAAATCCAAATAATTCTATTCCTGATAGAAATAGCCGAGGGTACTAAATTTATAAAAGATTATTTGAGTTAGGTAGATGTGATCCTATTTTATCATAATTTTTTCACTATTTGAAAAGAGACTTTTTGTTCTCAGAAAAACAGATTTTGGTGTTTTACAGTTTGCATCACAAGAAGATAATATGTCATACTGAATGGAAGATTTGATTTTGGGTTTTAAAATACATGAAATGAGAGGAAGGATTGCTGCCCTTCCACCATATGCAGTTTTATCCACTACAAACCAGAACATCTTTGTTGAATCATAATTATTAGAAAAGATTTCAGCCTTGATTTTCATACCAAAATCTGTATAATGTCCTACTATGAGGAATTTCCTTCTTGCAAAAATACTGACAATTTTTGCAAACTTTGCACAAAGATAGCATCTATTATCATAAATCATTAAAGGTAACACACTCGTAAGATCCACATATTTCTTTATACTCATTCAAATTAAAATTTTGTGAAATAACTTTTTATTTGCTCCAAATGTGCTAAAATAATGAATATGTATTTAGCTTTGAATATCGTTAGACTTCAGATTTTGGAAAAGACATGGGCCTAAACTACTATCATATATTAAAAAGGATTCGTGAAGCCCGCAAACTTGTCATAACAGGAATTACCGCTGCAGGTTCTGGTCATCCAGGGGGCTCATTTTCAATGGCAGAGATTATGGGATGTATATTTTTCAAATTCCTAAGATATGATCCAAAAAATCCACTGTGGGAAGATAGAGACAGATTAGTTCTTTCAAAAGGACACGCGTCACCAGGACTTTTTTCAAACCTTGCAGTTGCTGGTTACTTTGACAAATCAGAAATTGAAACTTTGCGAAAATTTGAAAGCAGATTACAAGGTCATCCTGACTTTAAGTGTCCGGGAGTAGAGTTCTGTGGGGGTTCCTTGGGTATTGGTCTTTCATTTTCTATAGGTATGGCACTTGCAGCAATAGTTGATGGAAAGACTCACCGAATTTATACCATAATAGGTGATGGCGAATCAGACGAGGGACAAGTTTGGGAGGCTGCCATGACTGCATCTAAATACAAACTTGATAATCTTACAGCGTTTTTGGATAGAAATTTCATACAACAAGATGATTACACTGAAAGAGTAATGCCGCTTGATGAAGAGCTTACAGGTGATGACATTTCAGAGATGTGGAAAAATGCTGCAAGATGGAAAACAGGAGACAAATGGAGATCTTTCGGATGGAATGTTTTAGAAATAGATGGTCATAGAATTGAACAAATAATCAAAGCAATTAGATCTGTTCAACAAACCAAAGGAACACCATCAATAATTGTATCTCGTACTATCAAAGGAAAAGGTGTTGAACATATGGAAGACAATCCAAAATGGCATGGGGTTGCACCAAACCCAAAAATTGCACCTCTGATTGATCTAGAACTTGATTGTCAATTTCTAATAGCTCCATCAATAATTGCAGGTGATATGACAAATCTGGAAAATGAAGTAAAACGAGCAGCTCAAGGACGTGCTGATTTTATTCATCTTGATGTGATGGATGGATTATTTGTTCCAAACAAGACTTTTGATCATAACAAGATAAAAGAACTACGACCAATTACTCCAGTGCCATTTGACTCACATTTGATGATAGTTGATCCAGTAAAACATGTTAGAGATTATGTTGAAGCTGGAAGTGACATTATCACTGTGCACGCTGAGGTATGTGACGAATCAAGCTTTGGTGAGATTCATGATATATTGCGCTCTAATGAAGTCAGTGTTGGACTTGCAATAAACCCTGATACAGAACTTCCCCAATGGGCTGATAAATTCATCTCTGAACTAGATCAACTCATACTAATGTCGGTAATTCCTGGAAAATCAGGTCAAAAGTATATAGAATCATCTCACGAAAAAACTCAGAGGATTGCCAAGTTTTTAGCAGAAAAAAGTTTTTCGGGATTTATAGAGGTCGATGGTGGTGTTGACCTCTTAAACGTAGAATCTTGCTTTTTAGATGGAGCACGAGTTTTTGTAGGTGGAAGTGCTATAATTGGTCAAAAAGATGTTAGGTATACAATATCTGAATTTAGGAAAAAAATCTTGCATGCACGAAGAAAACTCTTGATACAAAAGGCACATAGTTTAGGCGGTACAGATCTTGTAAACAAATGGATAGATTTACACGAAGTAGGTAAGAAAAAATCAGAACTATTACAAATTACAAAGGAGGCGGGCTTTGTATGACTGAGATGACAGATATGCGCACTGTATATGGTGAGACTCTTATCAAAATTGGAGAAGAAAACCCCAATGTGGTAGTAGTAGGTGCGGATACTACTGATTCCTTAAAAACTAGGCCTTTTGGAAAAAAATTTCCAAACAGGTTTTTTAATGTAGGTATAGCAGAAGCAAATCTGGTTTCTATTGCAGCTGGTCTGGCAAATGAAGGAAAGATTCCATTTGCTAGTACTTATGCTATATTTTTGCCTGGTCGTTGTGTAGATCAAATACGAAATGCAATAGCATATCCATCACGAAATGGTAAAAAAGGGCTAAATGTAAAAATGGTAGTTTCACATGGTGGTCTAAGTGTTGGAGCTGATGGAGGTTCACATCAACAAATTGAAGATATCGCAATTATGAGAGTAATTCCAAATGTCAACGTTTTGATTCCTGCTGATACTGTTACAGTTTCTAAACTGATTTGGATCATTTCACAAATTCATGGTCCATTTTATATGAGGATGGCAAGATCAAAGACTTCGCTCATACACTCTGAATCGCAGGAATTTGAAATTGGAAAAGGAATTGTATTGCGAGACGGTTCTGACTGTACTATTGCAGCATGTGGAATTACGGTTCAAATGGCATTAGATGCTGCAGATTCTCTTAAACAAGAGGGTATCTCATGTAGAGTTTTGGATATGTTCTCAATCAAACCAATTGATTCATTGCTAATAGAAAAAGCTGCACGTGAAACTGGAGGAATTGTAACATGTGAAGAACATAATGTGCTTGCTGGATTTGGTTCAGCTGTATCAGAGGTAGTAACTGAAACATATCCTATACAAATGAGACGAATTGGAGTTCAGGATAAATTTGGTGAATCTGCACGAGATAGTGAAGTTCCACTATTACTACAAAAACACGGTATTACATCAATTAATATAGCTAATTCGGTGAAAGATATCAGGAGTAAAACCAGATGAAGATATTCCTTGACACTGCAAATCTTGCTGCAATAAAATTGTACAACGAAATGGGTCTTGTTGATGGCATTACTACAAACCCTTCACTTTTAGCAAAAGAAGGGGGTGATCCACAAAAAACAATGGAAGAAATTGTAAGAATAATCAAAGGAGACGTTAGCTTGGAAGTTGTAAGTACAGAAACTTTGGGCATGATTGATGAAGGACATAGACTACGAAAATATGGAAACAATGTAGTTGTTAAATGCCCAATGACTCCAGAAGGTCTAAAGGCTTGTAGGATCTTAACCAACGAAGGAATACCAGTTAATGTAACGTTGGTATTTTCAGTAAATCAGGCAATATTAGCTGCAAAAGCAGGAGCAAAATATGTTAGCCCGTTTATAGGAAGACTAGACGATAATGGACAAGATGGCATGCATTTGATAAAAGAGATACATGAAGTATTTCAAAATTACAAATTTAATACACAAATTTTGGTTGCAAGTATTAGGCATCCAATGCATGTAGTTGATGCTGCAAAGATTGGGGCTGATGTTGTGACGCTTCCACCAGATGTACTTGGAAAGATGCTTAAACATCCGCTAACTGATGTTGGTCTAAAGAACTTTTTAGCTGACTGGGAAAAACTTAAGAAAGAAAATCCAAGTATTAGAATTTAAAATCTAATAAACAATTTCTACTAAAGCGTAAGTTGAATTTATTTTTAATATCTGCTGTTCTAAATTATATTTATTTAGAATCATCAATAATTTTAGATGAATCTGATTCCATTGAACTCTCTGATTTTTCTTGTTTTTCAACAAGCGCATCGATCTTTTTGCTTAATTCTGCTATGGTATTAAGAGTAGTATCATGACGCATATCAAAATCCTCTAATTTTTTCAAAATTCTATCATGATTTTCATCTAATTCCTTTATGCTATTTAATGCGGAATCCTGCATGTCTGCAATTTTCTTTTGTCGATTGTAAATCCACCAGCTCACGATGGCTCCTATTATAGCCCCCCCAGCAATGCCAAGATATGTACTTGATGCATTAGTCATATCCTGACAACCTTTTGTAATTTCTGGAATGCACCCCCAAACATAGAAAAAGTAAGACCACAACATGATTAGTTATTTTTCTAATGTTTTATAACAATTTTTGGTTCTTGTTAATGTCTTCCTATCCACTGATATCTGTGTTCATCATCAAATAATTCAAATTTTATATCATTTTCTTTTATCGTTGATTTTAATTTAACATCAAAAAATCCTAATCTTCCTTTGTAAGGTATTGGTATACGAAGCTCATTTGGATTTCTTAATAAAAACCCATATTTATGACGCAAGAATTCTTCTGAACCAAAATGTTTTTTATAATCCTTTTTGAGTTCTGAAATCGAGCTATATTTTTTCACATCGTAAATTTCAACTCTGCCTAAAATGACTCCAGTTCTAAGTTTTGTTTCATCAATACCCATATTCTTACAAGCATCTGTTTTTATTTTAGATGGAGCATGAACTAAAAATTCTCCTCTAAATTTTGTATTCCATGTTCTAAGTTCAATTGTTTTTTTGCCTTTGATGATGAGATCTGCATAAGGTTGTGAAACTGAAAGACATTTCATACTAGCTCCTTCCTAAAACATTCAAGACTCTATTTGGGATGTCATTTAATCTGCTTACCGCTAACGTGCTTTCATATCCTAAGTGTTTTAAATTATTTGCAATTATTGTTGCAGATGCAGTATCAGGACCCACTCCTATTGATACCATCCTTATGCCCAAGAGTTTGAAGGAGGTTACCATAGAGCGAACTGCATCAGGATCAGATGGTTCCCCATCTGTCAAAGTGAGGAAAATATCTGGTTTTTTCGAACGTAGTCCAGGAAGCATTATTGAATAAACTTCAGCCAATGGAGTTCCACCATTTGCTTTTATTTGTGCTAGTCTTTTTGCAGCCAAGTTATTCCATTTGCCATTCTCTGGTTTCACTAACCAACAAGTAACTTGTTTTTGTTCTGTATTGAAAGCGTAGACAGTAAATTTTATTTTTAAAAATGATAGTACTTCACAAAGGGCAAGAGTCGCCTTTTTGTATTGAAGTTCTTCATTTGCTATACTTGAAGAATGATCTAACAAAATAACAATTTTTGTTTTAATAGAAATCTTTTGATCTGTAAGAAAGGGGTTATGTCCTTCCATGTATGTTTCTTCATCAAATTCATCCCCAGCAATAACGTGCTGTTCTTTCCATCCTGTTTTCCATTCTTTGAATTTTGCTTTTAGATTACTTATTAGATCTTCATCATATATTCTGGTCTCATCTACATTTGTTGAAGAAGGAACGCTAATCCCAATTGATTCAGTACTCAAACCTCTGTTCTCATTTTTCTTGGTCTCTTGTAACAATACCTTGAATTCCTCAAACACTGATTTTCCCTCAGTAATTCGTTTTGGATCAAGTTCTCCAAAATCACTTTCGCGGAATTTGGTTATTTTGCCTATGGTTTTGATAAAATCGCTGTCTGATATTGCAATTCCAGAACTAATTTTTGGAATTGATATTGGAATAGTTAGAAGCGGATCAATTTCTAAAATTTTTATTATTTCAGAAACCTTTACTTCAAGCCAATTTGTACCATAATTATTATTTACGGCTTGTTTTACCGCTTCGTTTGCAACTTCTACGGCTTTTTTGATTTTCTCAAATGAATTTGGTGTGACCTCCCCCTTTATGTCTCCAAGCAAAAAATATTGAGAAAAACCCTCAACGATCCTTGATTTTCCATATAATGAATTCAATAAAGGTCTGTAAAGCCAAGCAAAACCATAATTGAATATTATCTCTTCATCCATTCCATGCCATTCCTTCCTACCCATGGTTTCAACTCTTCTTGTTTCTAATGTATTTAATAGAAAACCAAACGCATGATCATTACTTAGTATTTTGTTACTATGTTTTAATCTCATGGCTTCATACCATAAAGCAGTTCTAAATTGTCGGTACTTTTGAAAATCAATACCATAAAAACGATCTAAAGGGAACATGACAACTTTATTTTCTTTCAATTTTGTCTGAATTTCTTGTTGATCTGCAATACCTACTGTTATCTTTTGCTTCTCAGACCACCGTCTAACAAGAAATGTAGCAATTTCAAGTAAAGTATCGTTTCTGAGATGAAGAGATTGCATTAATTACCAAACATGGATGTAATGATGTCATTGACTTTTTGATATTCGACATTTCCCCATTGTGAGTATATGTTTGCAAAGATTATCTCTGCAGCATGTCTTGGTTTTACGTTAGAATCAAGCATTTTTCCAAAAGCTATGGTTTCTCTTAGGCTTGGGGAATAGTATAGCTCTTCAACAGATGCAGCTTGTCTTAAGATGTTGGCAAGTTTTATTGCTTGTAAAAGTTCTTTGTCATGTGAACCAGAAATGTATTTTTTAACAATTTGAAGTTCAATCTCTTCTGGTGGATATTCTAATCTTATTCTAATAGGGAATCTACTAAGAATTTGCGGTGGCAACTCTTTTGTTCCGACATGTGTTAATGGATTGATAGTTGCTATAACAAACCATCCCTTACTTGCTTGAATTAATTCTCCACCTGATTCCTTTAAGACAAGCTGTCTGCGGTCATCTAATGCTTCATCTAATCTAAGTAAGACATCTGCCTCTGCAGCATTAATTTCATCAAGGTAAAGAATATCGCCCTCTTTCATAGATTTCACTAATATTCCCTCCTCAAAACCAATCGCACCACTTTCCAGAGTCTTTGCTCCTACCAAGTGACTTTCACGAGTTCGTAGACTAAAGTTTACTGATTCAAGCTTTCTGTTTGTTTTTGCAGCAAATTCTCTAACAAGGGTTGTTTTACCAGTACCTTTTGGTCCTATTATTAAAACAAATAGACCAGCATCATATGCCTTGTTTAGGACCTCAAAGGAATTATTCCAATCTATGTACAATGACTCTGCTAACACGATATTGAAAACATAAGACCTTAATTTAAAATTGCCTTGTTTCTAGTTCAATATTACTACGTATAATAGTAACCAAACAAGTTAATTTCAAAGTGGGTTTAGCGAAAGTTAAAACAATGATCTTGCATGTAACCGATTAATTTCCAAGCTTGGAGTATGATTCATCTAAAATATGGTGCAAAGTATTGTGCCATGCATTATATCCGTCAGGAATTTTTGGGAAATTGTAATAATGCTCGGTTAATTTTTTATTTTGTTGTGCAGTAAATCTAAGGCCATCAGCAAGTTTTTTGTTCAAAGCACCCCGGATCATCATGCCAAGCTTACTAACTGTGCCAAAATCAGGATGCTCGCCTTTACTTATTGCCTCTACATCCAAATTGGACAAAAAATGTTTCATACCATAGTTAATCTGCTCATTTGTCAAAGTCTGTAATAATCTTCTGAAAATTTCAAGACCTGCAGTTTTGTATCCGTACTCATTAATGAAATCAATATTGTACTGCCATAGCCCTTTTTCACTTACATCTCCTGCTTCTATGGAATCAACTGCATTTTTGCCAATTATAGTTGCAGCAACTATGGCAGGCCCTATTCCTCCAGCATCTAGTGGTTTTGGCATCCATGCCGAGTCACCAACTAACATGTATCCATTTGCAACAAGACAATCATTTTGTCTTCTAACAGAAACCTGCCAGTTTCCAGTAGCATTATGAGAATCACTTTGATCGTTAGATAATTGCGGATTTTTCATTGACTTGTTGATTTTCACATAATCATTAATCAATTTGGTAACATCGTCTTTTTTTCCCAATCTTTCATTTCGCTTCAGAAGTTCTTTTTGCTGTACTCCAAGACCAATGTTTACTTTGTTCTCGCCTTTTGGAAAGACCCACCCGTATCCTCCAGGTGCAATATCTTGATCAAGATGTATTATGCAATAATCAGGATCAAAATCTGTTTTATCTTCTACGCCGTGCTCAAATTTCATAATGTGTCTACCGGTAGATTCTAAATCATCACGATCAATTTTTTTCTCAATCTTAGAACTTACTGTAAGCCCATTTCGTAGCATAGAGGTAACTCCGGTTGCATCAATTACAATTTTTGCAGTTTTTTTGTAAGGTTGATTTGTTGTAAGATCTGTTCCTTCTACTCCTATTACTGAACCATTTTCATATAACAAATTCCTTAGTGCAACAGAATGTTGTATGTTTATTCCCATCTTCTTTGCATCACGAAGCTGACGTTGGGGAAGCTCTTGTCTATTTAGCATAAATCCATCACCATCAAAAGGTATAGACGTTTGTCTATCTGGTGAAAATGCCATTACTCCTTTAACCGGATGCTCAATCTCTGGATTTCCCCACGCAATTTTAATTCTCTCGGTCATAAAGTCTACAGTATTTTTACCGACTGCATCTCCGCAGATCCAACCATTTATTGTTTTTTTCCCTAACGCGGGTTCTGGATTTCTATCCAATACTAAAATTGATAATCTTTGTTTGGAATAAAATGAAGCTGACTGAGCTGCAATCATTCCAGCTAATCCTCCACCAGCTACAATGATATCATAATCGGTTTTCACAGCCAAAAAAAAGGATCTACTATATTTAAAAGAACCGTATGAAAATAGATCAGGTTTTTGGGTCGGTTCGTCGCGGCTTCTTCACAGCAATTGCTCAGACTG
>JACQCT010000005.1 GCA_016201435.1 Nitrososphaerota archaeon
GATCCACAGTAAAACTATTTGACAGTAAAACGCAGATTGGTTCTGCAACAGCAACTGGTGGCTCATGGTCCATTGTCACATCAACATTATCAGATGGTTCACACACTATACGAGCTAATGCAACAGATGCAGTTGGAAACAAAGGTATGAATTCTGCAAGTATTACAGTTACAGTTGACACCACAAAACCAACCGTATCAATTACATCACCAATAAACGCCACAAATATAGGCTCATCATCAGTATCACTTACCGGCACCGCATCAGATTCTTCTGGTATAAAGTGGGTCGCAGTTTCCATTGATTCCGGAGTATACTCATTTGCAACTGGTACTACATCATGGTCATTTAATATACAACCACTAACAGAAGGTTCTCATACAATATCTGCTTGGGCATCTGATAACACAGGAAACACACAAACCACATCTATTACAGTTATAATTGATACTACAAAACCAACCGTATCAATCACATCTCCCTCAAATGGTGCTACCATATCTGCTGGTAATTTCACCGTGACTGGAACTGCATCTGATATTGGCAGTGGAGTAGCATCTGTTGTTATGTTTGTAAATGGTTCTCAAACTGCAGTTCCTCCAAAGGCAGGTAGTTGGTCTAGTTGGACTGCAAGTATTCCAATTACTAAATCAGGATCAAATATACTAGGAGCACAGGTTACAGACAACGCTGGATATCAAACAACAACATCGATTCAACTTACAGTAATAGACAAAACTCCACCTACAGTATCAATCACATCTCCCTCAAATGGTGCTACCATATCTGCTGGTAATTTCACCGTGACTGGATCTGATATTGGCAGTGGAGTAGCATCTGTTGTTATGTTTGTAAATGGTACCAACCAAACAGCAGCTACGCCAAAAATTACGGGAAATTGGTCTAGTTGGACGGCTCATCTGCCCTTTGCACAACCTGGTCCCAATACACTTGTAGTGCAAGTCACTGATAATTCAAACAATTCAATGGTTTATGCCTTTCCAGTTAATGTGGCTGATAAAACAGCCAGACTTGCTAAATCTCCTTCTCCAACTATGTTTTGGTTTATAGTACGTAATGGTTTTCCTGACATGACAAATCTGACACAGCTGTATCAAAAACATGCTAAACCATCATACTTGATTACTCAATTCACTAACAGTCTATTGGACTCAAGTGTAACAACCAGCATTTCTAATATGAAATCTGTAACTTACTTCTCGTTGTTAGACATACAGAACAACGCGAACATCCTTCATACTAATGGGTATAAATGGATAGTTTATGATCTGGAGCCCAGCTTTTCACCAGTAAACGAGATATCTGATCCCGTTAACTCTGTTCAACAAGCTTCCCAGATAGCACACAGTAATGGATTAGGACTTGCTATTACACAAGCACAAATCCCTCAATCGTATTTTCAAGGCATGGCTACTTATTCTGATGCCTTTGTTCTGCAAGTCCAAGATAGAATCAATGGTGACCCTACAATATTTCTAACTGGAATAAAATATAACATAAATCTGATAAGGACAGCTAACCCAAATGAAATAGTGATCTTACAAGGAAGTACAATAAAGGACACACCTAGTCAGATAAATGCTGCATACGATATGACATACAAGATGATTGATGGCCTTACAGTATTTTATAACATGACCTCAACTGATATACCAAAAATGGCTCAAGTCTTTACACATGTAGATGGTATCAGCTAATCTTATTCGATCTATGGTTCAGTAATAGAATATGAAATTATAACTATAACACCAAGCTTAACAAAAATTCCATTATGTGCTCTTTTTATACCTACTTGAATGTTATTAATTTAAAAAACGCCTTTTATTAT
This sequence comes from Nitrososphaerota archaeon, assembly GCA_016201435.1. Classification (GTDB taxonomy): domain Archaea; phylum Thermoproteota; class Nitrososphaeria; order Nitrososphaerales; family Nitrosopumilaceae; genus TA-20. Next base: position 1,850 of record JACQCT010000005.1, read on the forward strand.
TAAAATGATGATTACTTATGCACGCATTAGTAACAGGTAATACAGGTTTTATTGGTACGCAGCTTTGTAAGGATCTACTCAAAAAAGGGCTCGAAGTTACAGCGTTATCACGAAATCAAGAAAATTTTAATCTGGCATCTCTTTCCAAAGATATTGATACAAAAAAACTTCATCTAGTAAATTGTGACATTTTAAATGAAACTGAACTGCACGAAATTTTCAACAAAATAGGAACTGTTAATTGCATTTTTCATCTAGCTGGTCAAACCTATAGGAAGGATTTGTCTAACCCAAAAATTTATTTTCAGAATAATTTTGTTGGTACATTAAACATATTAGAAATTTGCAGAAATTTTGATGTTAAGAAACTTGTATTTAGCTCAAGTATGGCAGTATACGGTCTTAGTATAAATCAATATGCTCCTCAATACCTTCCAGTAGACGAGAAACATCCAATCAAACCTTATGATTTCTATGATGCAAGTAAATACCACGCAGAAGAGTTATGCAATTTCTATCAAACAAGATATGGTATAGAATCCATAGTCCTTCGTTATTCAAGAGTTTACGGTCCTACTATGGGCAAGGGACTTATCTTTCAAGCAATAAAGAAGGCAATATCTAATGAACAGATCGAGGTTATGGGCGACGTAAGTACAGATTTTGTTCTTGTAGATGACGTATTACAGGCAAACATATCCTCATTAGAAAAGAATTTTCAAAAAATGGAAATTTTTAATATTGGAAGTGGAGAAGAAAAAAGTTTGCATTGGATTTGTTCAACAATTATTGATTTGTGTCATTCTTCATCAAAGATAATATTTCATCAAGAACCAAAATCAAAATTTTCTTTAGATATTTCCAAAGCTGGAAAAATGCTTGATTATAATCCGACTAAAACAAAAGAAGGTTTAATAGAATGTATAAATTACATTAAAAATTCCATAACATGACTGTAAAATCAACACCGTTGAAAAAAATAGCTAGTGCCCTACCATTCTTTGAAGATGCAGACATTGAAAAAATTTCAGATGATGTAAAGACAATATTAAAGTCAAAGAAATTAGTACTTGGTCCATATACTCAAAAATTTGAGAATCTATTTAGCGAATACATTGGAACAAAGTATGGTATAGCAGTTAGCAGTGCTACAGCTGCATTGGAAATCGTTCTATCTTATTGTGATGTTAAGGATGCAGAAGTAATTGTTCCATGCAATACATTTATCGCTTGTCCTAATACTGTTTTGTACGCAGGAGGTAAACCTGTTTTTGCTGACATGAATCCCGATACGTTTTGTTTGGATATCAATGATGTGAAAAGAAAGATAACTTCAAAAACCAAAGTCATCATGGTTGTACATTTGGCCGGATTGCCTGAACCAGAAATGGATAATCTAGCCAAAATTTGTAAAGAGAGGAACATTTTCCTAATGGAGGATTGTTCTCATGCCCATGGTGCAGAGTTTAACGGTAAAAAGGTTGGTTCATTGGGAATAGGCGGCTGTTTTAGCTTTTTTGCTACAAAGATTATTCCAACTGGTACGGGAGGGATGATAACAACTGATGACGAAAAGTTGCAGGAATTTGCTGAGGCTTTCCGACATCAGGGGGGAATTGGTGGAGAAGGTAGAATTGAAGTTTTTGATAAGTTTGGATATGACTTTATGATGAGTGAAATCACCGCGGCTTTAGGCATAAACCAACTACAAAAATTGGAAAAACATTTGGAAAAGCGAAGAATGATTGCAGCACAATATGAAAAAGAACTATCTAAGATTGACGGAGTAAAATGTCTGCCTAATACAAATCCCACACACTCATACTGGAAATTCATTACCGTTCTTGACAAAGGAATAGATAGAAACAAAGTGAGATCAATTCTAAGAGAACAGCATTTCATTGATGCAGGAATACTTTATCCAACATTATGTCATTTGCAACCTGTGTATCAAAACCTAGGTCATAAGGAGGGAGAATGCCCTATTGCAGAAGAAGTTATGAAACATCAACTTACACTTCCAGTAAATCCATTCATGACTGAAGAAGATGTATTCTACGTAACGGAATCATTAAACAAAGTAATTCATCAGTGATTCAGTATGATACTAAGTATACATCAACCAGATTTCTTACCATGGTTAGGTTTTTTCAATAAGGTACAGCAAAGTGATTTGTTGGTCATAGGGGATCACGTACAATATAGAAACAAAGGTTACCAAAATAGAAATAGGATAAAGACTGCAAATGGTGCACAATGGTTAACCGTGCCAATAGTGCACGATTGGGGACAGGCAATAAATCAGGTCCAAATAAATCAAACAGAACAAAACGGAGTACCGTGGGAAGAATTACATCTAAGAACATTTCAGGTTAATTACAGTAAAGCTCCTTTCTATGACAAATACATTGGAATTTTTGAAGACATATACAAAAGAAAAATCAAACTTCTTGCAGACAACAATTTGGAATTGCTGAAGGCTACCTTTGAGATCCTAGGTATCGACATTCCTATCAAAAGGACTTCTGAAATGACCCTTAACAATTCAAAAACTGAACTTATCATAGAGATATGCAAAACTGTAGGAGCAGACTCGTATCTGTCTGGAATGGGAGGATCAAAGTATATGGAGGAAAATCTATTTGAGAAAAATGGAATAAAACTTTTGTTCAATAACTATGATCATCCTGTTTACAATCAACAATTCATAAAGTTGGGATTCTTACCAAACATGTCTATCATAGATTTAATATTCAATCATGGACCAGAGTCACTTGAAATTATAAAGTCAGGATTCAAAGGATTTGAGCTACGTTCCATTCCAAATTGAACTACATTACAAATAATAACTAAAAAATAAGATAAGATATAGATGCAACCATTAAACATTGTTAAAAGGTCTCTTTACTATTTTCCTGTAAGATTCATGTTATGTGCTCTCTTCTTGTCCTACGTTCTTATAAAATACGATACAATTCTCCAGATAACAGAAAAAAAGATTCTTGCAGGAATGTTACAGTTTTTCCATTTTCCAGCGTATTATCTAACCGGGCATCTTTACGTGGGTCACTTTAACGCCCCCACACAATTAGAAGTGCCTATAGACACACAACTTCTTTTCTTTATTTTCTTTTTGTCACTGGCGCTTGTCGTACGTGGCTCACTTTCAACACGAGCTAGAATTTTATTCCATGGAGGGCTCTGTGCATTGACGTATCTAGTAGCTGAATTTCTGATTATCATTTTGTTCACAAAATTAGGATTCAGTTCTCCAGTGCCATACATACAAGCAGGGATAATTAGTTGTGGTATAGTGGGGGCCTTGTTTATTGAGTCGCTTCTCTTTAACGTAATCACTCTGCCCAAACCAACAAAATCTCAAACCATAATTCAAAGGAGCTATATTGATGAATACATCTTTCTTGCTATTTTGCTTTTTAGTGCAGGAGCAATAACTTACGCCTCACTTAATCTTGCGCAAGTTACCTCGGATTCTCCAGCTGCATCATATGTAGCTCTTAATATCTCTAACATTCTTGCCTTCAAATATTATATCGCTTATTTTATATATGAAGCAAAGATGCCGCAGTGGATCCAACGGATAAGGCATCCAGCTTTAAAAAGTGATTCTCATATGTCTGCTTCTTTTCTACTTCCAGCTTACAACGAAGAAAAAGGAATTGCAAAATGTATAGGAAGCATAGACATTGCGGCAGCAAATTATCCTGGCGAGACGGAAGTAATAGTTGTAAACGATGGTTCAACAGATAATACTGCTAAAGTAACAGAGGAAGCATTACAAAAGCTAAAACACAGCACAGGCAAACTTTACACTATTCCAAACTCAGGAAAGGGATATGCATTGCAGCATGGATTGGAAAGAGTTACTGGCGACATTATATTCAGAGTAGACACTGATTCTGTTGTAGACAAATTTGCAATACAACCAGTAATGAATCACTTTAGGGATCCAGATGTTGGTTCCGTGTCCGGAATGATATTTCCAATAGACGAACATAGTTTGTGGCAAAAAGCTATGGTAATGCTAGGCTGTCTTTTTGTTTTCTATAGGAGAGGACAGGAATTAATTGACTCAATATTGGTTCAACCAGGAGCATTTTCTATCTTTAGAAAAGACGCACTGATAAAAGTGGGGGGATGGGCAAAACATCAATTTGGTGAAGACGGAGAACTTACCATTAGACTAGGAAGAGTTGGCTACAAGAATGAATTTGAACAACGTGCCGTTGTACTATCGGCAGCCCCAAAAACACTACGTGAACTTCGTGAACAACGCATTCGATGGGGCATTGCATACTATCATTCTCGCGGAAGAAATACTACTATCCTCCGAGAATATAGTGGACCAAGAAGAGTAATCTTTTTGCTGAATCTGCTTTCTCATGGTGGTGGATTCGCACTATCAATGTTCTGGCCATTCCTAGTTGCAGCAATTTTAGTCGGAACTACTCATTACTCAATATCTAACTTGGGAACACTATTAGGTGTGCCACTACAGTTGGCATTAGTTGAGATACTGATTTTTGGACTACAGTATATCTTGTACATTTATTTTCTTAAAAAATTCAAGAAATTTTATTTGGTCAAGTATCTACCACTGATGAGAGTATATGATCTGATTCTTTCCTTATTTGTCAAACCGGAAGCTATGGAAATTCTTATTGCATGGTCATCAAAATATAAGGAATTAAATGATAAAACTTACAAGATCCTGGGAAGAATGGCGAAAAAGCCAATTTGATAATTTTCATTTTTTTTGAAACATGTTTTTCTATGATTAAGAAATATTAAATTTTAAATATTAGATGATTTCCAAAATTGGAATGAAGTGGGGTTTCCTTTTATAGGGGAAATTCGTATACGATGACACGGGTTGGTTGCATTGAATGAGATAAAAATAAATTTGCACATTACAAAATTTATGTCATTATCAATACTCGCAGTTCTGTCAATTTTCTTCATATCTTATTTTTCTGCTGACGCACATAGTGCATATGCTGCCAGTCCAGGTCTCATAAGTGGAACGGTTTTTATTGATTCAAATCTCAACGGCATAAAAGATGGTGGTGAGTCTGGAAAGTCAGGGTGGCAAATTACACTAACTGGAACACTTTCAAATGGTACTGCAATCACTCCAAGAAATGTTAATTCTAATAGCACGGGTGGATATGCTTTCAACCAATTACTCCCAGGAACTTATACACTAACCGAAGCTGATGTTTCTGGATGGGTGCACACTTCACCAAAAATTATCACTAGCATATCTATTGGATCAGGCACAGTAGTTACAAATAACTTTGGTAATGTTCAACTCGGTACAATCACTGCAAGACTGGAACTTATACTCTAACTGAAACAAACCAAGCTGGATTTGCTCAATCATCAGCTAACCCTGTTACTGGTATTGTACTACCACCATCTGGTGTCGTCAGCTTGTCATTTAACTTTGGTAATGTTCAACTCGGCACAATCACTGCAAGACCATTTAATGATGCAAACGCAAACGGAGTACAAAACGTAGGTGAAATTCTGGTATCTGGATGGAGCTTTACTCTTACTGGAACCTTGGTAAACGGAACTGCGATTGCCCCAATAAACATCTCGTCTAGTCCAACGGCTGTGTTTTCAAATCTTTATCCTGGAACTTATGCTCTGACAGAAACAAACCAAGCTGGCTTTGCTCAATCAACACCTAACCCAGTGTCCTCTATTTCCCTTCCTTCTGGAGGCAGTCTGTCATTTAATTTTGGTAACTTTAAGCTTGGTACAATCACTGCACGACCATTTAATGATTCTAATTCAAACGGAATACAAGATGCAGGTGAAGCCTTGGTATCTGGATGGAGCTTTAGTCTCACTGGTAAATTCTCAAACGGTACTAATGCTCCTACAGTAAACATAGTATCTAGCCCCACCGCAGTATTTTCAAATATATTTCCTGGAAATTATAATCTAACAGAATCTGATCAAGTTGGTGTATTTCTTGACTCTAATCTAAACGGAATATTAAACATAGGAGAGCTTGGAAAGAAGTCATGGCCAATAACATTAACTGGCACATTAAATAATGGCACTATTCTTTCACCAATAACCGTCAATTCATCATCTACGGGTTCATTTGCTTTCAACAAATTAAGTCCCGGAACTTATACACTAACCGAAGCTGATGTTTCTGGATGGGTGCACACTTCACCAAAAATTATCACTAGCATATCTATTGGATCAGGCACAGTAGTTACAAATAACTTTGGTAATGTTCAACTCGGTACAATCACTGCAAGAAATGGAGATTTAGCGAAAGACGGTGGAGAAATAAACGTTCCAAATTGGAACGTCACATTAACACAAAATGGTGTGAAAATAGCATCAAAGTTGACAGATGTAAATGGCACGGTACTATTCAATTCACTAACATCTGGAATCTATAACATAACAGCTGCAACTCCTGGCTTTTACGTACATACCCAACCACTAAATGGCACCTATTCAGTTAATATCACAAGTATTGGGGGTCTGCATCTTGTCTCATTGGGTATTTTCAATGAAGTACCCGGCTTACTTACTGGATTTGGGGATATTACAACCATAGCCCCAGAATCAATAGTGATGGATTCACAGGGATTCATATATGATACTGACGTCTTTGGTAACGCTATCAAGAAATTCGCAAAGAATGGAACATTAATCATGACATTTGGTTCTCAAGGTTCAGGTCCAGGTCAATTCATTAACCCTGCAGGTATAGCGCTAGATTCCCAAGGTAACATCTACGTTACTGATCTAAATCAAAGAGTTCAGAAATTTGATCCACACGGTAACTTCATTATGCAATTTGGTAGTTTTGGTAACGGTCCAGGTCAATTCAGTAGTCCAAGAGGAATATCTGTAGACCCTCAAGGAAACATCTATGTCGCAGACGGAAACAATCACCGAATACAGAAGTTTAACAGTAATGGAAACTATTTGTTGACCATTGGAAAACAAGGTGTACCATATAGCTATATTCGTTTACCATTTGATGTTGAAGTAATAGATTCAACAGGCACTGTATATGTTGCAGATACAGGAAATGATCGTATTCAGAAATTTGATGTAAATGGTAATTGGATATCTGCATTTGGTAAATTTGGAAAAAATGCTACTGGCGATTTTCTTAGACCAAGAAATGTAGCAGTGGATACAAATGGTTTCATCTATGTATCTGATACCTACAACAACCGTATCCAAATATTTGATAGTAATTACAATTTTGTTAGAACATTTGGCAGCATAGGTTCAGGTCCAGGACAATTCCTTAATCCTTCTGGACTCATTGTTGATAATGGAATAATCTATGTTGCAGACATATCAAACGATAGAATAGAATCATTCTATACAAACGGAACTTTCATCGACCAGTTTAGGACAAGGGCGTCCTCGATGGAACCTTACTTTGTCATATTTGATCAACAAGGACATCTTCTTGCCGCAGATGGGCATAATCACAAAATATTAGGATTTAATGCTACTACTGGAGATCTTGTATTCACCTTTAGTCAGCTTGGAACAAACCCGGGTGATTTGAGAGGACCTAGAGGAATAGGAATAGATTCACAAGGTAATAGAATCGTAGCAGAAGACTACAATAATCGTGTTTCTATATTTGATCCGAGCGGAAATTTCCTAAAGACTTTTGGTAGTACTGGTACGGGACCAGGTCAGTTCAAGCAACCAAGAGGAATTCTAATTGATTCTGCAGGAAACATTCTGGTAGCAGATACGCAGAATAGCCGAATTCAAAAGTTCACTAGTAATGGTACCTATATTACACAGTTTGCGACCTTCAAACCATATCAAATTGCATTTGATGCACAAGAAAATATCTACTGTGCAGATGAAACAGCAGCGTACATAGAAAAACTTGCACCTAATGGCACATCGCTTGCACGCTTTGGTATCAATGGTACGGCGCCTGGTCAGCTAAACAATCCAAGAGGAGTTTACATAGATAATTCTGGAAACATATGGGTCTCAGACTCGGGTAATAACAGAATTCAGAAATTTGATTCGAATTTCAATCTACTTACTATCCTTGGTAGTGGTGGTACAGGAACAGGACAATTCAGTGATCCACGTGCGATTCTAGTCGACTCTTCTGGAAATCTTTGGGTTGATGATACTGGAAACCTACGCATACAAGAATTTGATTCAAATCTTAACTTTGTAAAGGCAATCAGCTTTGCATTCACAGCTAACACAAACTTTGGTCCTGTTATATTGGCAGACCCACCTGGTGGCACTTTCAACGCTACTCAACATGTAACACTATCAACAGATGAACCATCTGTTATTTACTATACTACTGACGGAAGTACTCCAACTCAAGCCAGTCCAAAATACACTGGCACACCAATTGCCATAGGTATTACAACTACGTTAAACGCGTTTGCAATTGATGTAGCTGGAGCTGTTGGAGGTATCTTATCACAAATTTATACAATTGATGCTACACCTCCTACAGTAACAATAATTGCCCCATCTGATGGTGCTATCTTGAACACTTCCATAATCACCATTAATGGAAATGCGACTGACTCTGGTTCAGGTGTTGATGCTTTAGCAATTCAAATTGATGGTGGTTCATTTACTCCTATTTCTGGAACTTCAACATGGTCATTTACCACATCCGCACTATCAGATGGTCAACACACTATCAGTGTTAGAGCAAAAGACAATGCTGGTAACGTAGGAGTAAAATCTATTACTATTACAATTAATACAGGAGTTCCAACAATATCGATAACGACTCCATCTAACGGAGCAATTGTAAAAACATCTATAGTACAAATTAATGGCACTGCCTCTGACGTGGTTCCTATTTCAAAGGTAGAAGTTCAAATTGACGGTGGGACATTTAATCTTGCAACTGGAACTTCAACATGGTCATTTACCACATCAGCACTTTCCGATGGAACTCATACAATAAATGCAAAACTTACTGACAATGGTGCAAACACTCAGACGACCTCATCAACTGTTACAATAGATACGGTATCCCCAACAATTGCAATTTTAGCTCCATCTAATGGAACCATTGTAAAAACATCTACAGTACTAATTAATGGCACTGCCTCTGATGTTGGTTCAGGATTACAAAAGGTAGAAGCATCAGTAGATGGTGGTCCATTTGTTCCTGCAAGTGGAACTGCAAATTGGTCATTTGCCTTTAACTCTCCATTTGATGGTTCACATACTATTGTAGCTAGGGCTACTGATAATGCAGGCAATACCGTATTAAGTTTGATTGCAATTTCAGTTGACACGCACGCACCAATAGTTTTCATTACATTGCCAGTAAATGGTTCAACTGTAGGATCTTCTTCTGTACCTGTAACTGGTACTGCCTTTGATGCAGGAACTGGAATACAAAGTGTCCAAGTCTCACTAGATAACGGCGCATTTAATCTTGCAAGTGGCACTTCTCCTTGGTCATTTAACGCCACTCTTGTAAATGGACAACACAAGATACAAGCAAAAGCTACGGATAATGCAGGTAATTTTGCTACATCAACAATTAATGTTACTGTGAACGTGGTGCAAGCTCCAGTTACTATTACAACTGTTACAAATCCTTCTCCAAGATGGGGCGTTGACTCTGTCTTTGTTTCTGGAAATGTAACTGGTAGTGTAGCCGTGGGTGACACTATATTCATTAATTGGGGTGATGGTGCTTCAACCACAGGAATTACAATCTCAGGAGGAAAATGGGGTCCAGTATCTCATATTTATGGTTCGTCAGCAATCGCTGCTAATCCCAACTTGATACTTGCAACTTGGATTAGTAGCTCACATGTGACAAAGGGAACAAGCATACCATCATTAATCATGGTAGCAAAACATACAACAGGCATTGCACTAACACAAGCAAAGAATTTGCCATGGGGCAAGTCCACCTCATTTACTGCTGTACTTGTTGATGCTGATAGCAGTAATGCTGCTATTCCAGGAAAGACAATCCACTTTAACGGTACAGGAGTAATTGGTGTGGCAGACCAAGCAACAAACGGTACAGGCTTTGCAATCAGTACAGGAACTGCTCCAAGCACAGTATCTACAACATGGACATATCAATCTCACTTTGCAGGTGACTCTTTGTATTTGCCAATTAATTCAGCAGTAAAGGTTTACAGCACTACACAACACCATACATTCGTACTAGTTGGTGCTCGAAGTGCACCATGGGGAGGAACATCATCGTTTATCTCCCTTCTTAAGGATGCTGATAACAGTGCTGCTGGCATCTCAGGAAAGACAATCCACTTTAACGGTACAGGAGTAATTGGTGTGGCAGACCAAGCAACAAACGGTACAGGCTTTGCAATCAGTACAGGAACTGCTCCAAGCACAGTAGCTAACGGATGGACAGTACAGGCTCACTTTGCAGGTGACTCGTTGTATTTCAAATCTGATTCTGTGGTACGAACTTATAGTACACTAAAGCATGGTACAGCTCTATCATTATCATTACCGACTTCGGTAAATCATGGTAACACATACTCCGTTTTCGGTACATTAAGGGATGGTATAACAGGAGCTACAATAGCCTCAAAGACAATAACATTTACAGCTGATGCTCCGATAGTTATTCCAAGCACAGGAACTAGTGGTATTGGTAACTATGCTGTGAGTGGATTGACTGCGCCATCAGCCGGTTCATATAATATACAATCTCACTTTGCAGAAGACTCTCTTTACCTCTCAAGTAATTCTCCTCAAAAAACTCTAGTCGTTAAGTAACTATCTTTATCTTTTGCAGTAAGAATTCAGATACTTGCAAATTAAAAATCACTGACTGTTCCAGATCTTATTATTGATTGTTATTTTGGGTTCTGTCAAGTTATCAGCACATTTCATAAATTTTCTCCTTGTAAACTCTCGGCTCATTGAAGTTGTTTATAGAATAGTATGAGATGGATCGAACAATGGCTGATAAATATATAATAATTATTGGAATACTGATTTGTGGTTTTGCTCTATTTGGATATATCACACCATTTCTAAGAGAACCAATTGAAATGTTAACTAAAATGAATCCAATGCCAATAGCTCTAATCTTCGGCACTCCGTTTTTTTGTGGTGTTGCTGTCATTATAATAGGAGTTAGGTCTAATGGCAAAACCTGATCAAAATCACTACAGGAGATTGATCTAATAATGGCAAATGAAGGTGAATTTATTGCAATGGGATCTATTATAGCAATATTTAGTATGTTACTGTTAGTTTCTCCCCCTTTAGATAATCTTGTTCTTATGTTTTGGAAAATCAATTTAGATTTACTCCAAAAATTCTCCGTTTTCTGGTTTTTCTGCGGAATTGTACTTGCAGTTGTGGCAGCTAGGTCTAGGAAAAAAACCCGCTAAGAAACCAAGAAAAAAGGTAGCTCCACTCACAATTAGTAAATCATATTGTGTAATCATAGACTAGCCCTCTGGATCAAAGTTTTCCACTTGTCGTCTCCCTGAATTGTAATACCGTAAGCTTCAGAAGGTGATTTTCCATCTAATGTCATAATCATCTAATTTGATTAATTGCCACAATACTTTTGATTGCTCAACACAATTTCATGAACACTTAGGATACAGTAAGAGTTTGCTTTGCTGAAAATGCAAAGTTGTAAGAATCATCACCATTAAACTTGTCTTGTATTCTGTACGAACCAGCTGATGGTGCGGTCAAAGATGACACTAAATATTTGCCAGACGAATCCGTAGTAGCGTTTGAAATGACTATAGGAGCATCAGCTTTGAAAAGTATTGTCTTTGAAACTCCTGTACCATCAAGATGAATTACTTTTCCTGAAAATGGGCTTCCTCTATCAGTATCGTTAAGAGTTACGCCAAATGATGTAGACTGACCCCATGGTAGATTGCTAACATTAACTAACGCAAGAGAGGTCTTATGTTTTTGAACTGTTATTGATGAGGGGGAGCTACTCGCCTTACTGTTGGTATCATTTACCAGTGTTGCAACTATTTGATTTGGATTTGTCATCAATGATGAAGAATTATAAGTATGTGAAACTGGTCCCCATATACCTCCCACTATTGCAATGTTTGGAGTAGATCTTCCATCGCCCCAATCTATTGTAACTGTATCTGTAGCATCACTATTTGTTACGGAACCTGATACGAGAACAGAATCTACATCCCATCTAGGAGATGAGTTGCTAATTGTACCAATGTTTATTGAGGAAGGAAATGAATAGACTTGAGTCGAGGTTGGGCTATTGTTTCCTCCCACATCTCTTGCAAAGAACTTTAATTTCGTGTCAGAGCCTATTGCTATTGGGCCAGTAAATATAGAACTTGATGTATTTGGACTAGTGCCATCAAGCGTATAATAAATAGTGGATGGCTCAGATGCCGTAAGGCTCACTAATTGAGATGACGGGTAAAAACCACCTGCTGGTGTTGCAGTGACACTTGGTGATGTAATATCATTACCGGTAAATGTATAATTAATTTGCTTAATGAATGTGCCAGTATTTGTAAGCTGTTGGACTCGGAAATTTCCTGTATCATCAACCCAGATATTTCCACTTGAATCAACCACAATACCTCGCGGATCACTGAACTGACCAAATCCTATTCCACCTTTTCCTATTGATGATATAAAGTTGCCATTTGAATCAAATTTCTGAATTCTATTATTGGCTGAATCAGCAATGTAGATTATTCCCGTACCATCAACGAAGACTCCACGTGGGTTGCTGAGTTGTCCAGGGCCTGAACCACCTGTACCAAAGCGAGCAAGCGAAGTACCATTTGGAGCAAGCTTCTCTATGTAGTTTGCATTTTCATCCGCAGAATAGATATTTCCTTGTGCGTCAAGTGCAATTTGATATGGCAAAACTGTTGGAAATGATGTGATGTAGTTTCCACTGTTATCAAATTTTTGAATTCTATTATTTTGCGTATCTGCTACCAGAATATTTCCTGTAGAATCTACAAGAACGCCCCTAGGTTGATTGAATTGGCCAGGACCTGAACCGCTGATACCAAATTGCGATACAAAGTTGCTATTTGCATCAAATTTTTCAACTCGATTATTGTAGTTGTCAGCAACATAGAGGTTACCTTGCTTATCATTAGCCATTCCTCTGGGACCATGGAATGTACCTGCATCTGCTCCAAGACCTGCAAAGTGTGACAAAAGGTATCCTGTATTTGGATCAAACAACAATATCTGATGATTATGGCCATCACTTACAAGCAAATTTCCACTAGGATCAAAGTTTACAAAATATGGTTCTATCTTTGATGGTCTAATTCTGAAATCTGAAACAAATGTACCGTCATTATTAAAAATCTGCATTCTATCATTTGAGCTATCTGTAACAAATATTGTTCCAGTTGAATTTATGAAAACACCAGAAGGATTTGCTAATTTTCCTGGTAAACTTCCTAAACTTCCAAAAGCTCGGACAAAGTTATAGTTCTTGTCAAAGATTACTATACGGTTGTTATAGGTATCTGCAACGTAAGAATAGTCATCAGGACCAACATGAATGCTTCTTGGTCTATTAAATGGTGTTGAACCATTTGAGAATTTACCAAATGTTACAAGGTACTTACCGTTAGAGTCATACTTATCCACTCTATTGTTACCCGTGTTTATGACAAGCACGTTGCCTTGAGAGTCTAATGTTACATCAAATGGCAATCGCAGATAACTAAATGGAGAACCTGGTTTACCAATAGTTAATAGATAATTTCCGTTCTTGTTAAATTTCTGTACCCTATTGTTGTTTCCATCTGCGACATAGATGTTATCCTGCGAGTCTATTGCAATTCCTCTTGGTCTATTGAATTGGCCTGAAGCATTACCATTACTGCCAAAGCTCATCAGATAATTTCCATTTGAATCAAATTTCTGAATTCTTCCACTTGAACTGTCTGAAACCCAGATGTTTTCATGTGAATCAAGCGCTACACCTGAAGGAAAGAAAAATTGTCCTTGTCCGAATCCTTGGCTTCCAATTGTTTTTATTAAGGTTCCATTTCTGTCAAATTTTTTAACAATTCCATTAGTGACATCTGTGTCATACAAGAATCCATGAGAATCCATCACAACTGATTCTGGTGCAAGTTTTATTATATCGCCAAAGTTTGTAAGTGATGCGTCATTCTTGCTTACTCCAAATATTTTTGACATTGTGTCATTTGAGATTATAGAGACTTGGTAAGTATCGTTAAGTGGTTGTGTTGCAACATAAGGAGAAGGCAAGGACGCACTAACATTATAGGAACCTGCTGCAAGCCCCAAAAACGAGAATTGTCCGTTAACATCCGTGTTTGTTGATGAAACTACCACACCATTCTTAGACAGAATGACATTCCAGCTTGAAAGATTCTTTTCTCCACCGTCTTTAATCAAATCTCCATTAGTGTCATTATATACAGATCCGGTTATGCTTCCTCCTGATATTCCCAAAGCATAAGATGAGCTTGACAGTAAAAATAAAGAAATCATGCATAATGAAATAATAACTAAACTCTCTTTATTTTTAAAATTTGATGCTATAAAATTAATCTTCAAGATCAACCCCAAAATTCTAAATGTAAAACAGATTATATAAGTTCAACAATGTGTTTCCAAGTTTGGAAGAACAAGAAACCTTTTTGTATGTAACGGCTTTAATGCGCTATAGGGTTGGGCAGTGATAACAAATTTTAAAACGGCAGTTTATCTTGCTAGTTTTACTGCAATAGCATTTATTATTTCATTTCTACTTACTGAACCATCACAGGCATATGCACATCTTGCCTTTATACCTCCACCAACATTTAATCCCATTAATGTAACAGATCATAATTTCAAGGCTCAGATGATAATTTCAGGACTGGATGATCCGACTGGTATGACTTTTGTGGGAAATGATATTCTTGTAAACGAACTTCATACAGGGCATGTTCGTCACTTTACTTTGCAAGGAATAGAAAAACCGCTTGCTCTTGATCTTTCTAAAACGGTAACTTTCCTAAATGGAATTATAAGTTCTGATAATACCGTTTATGTTTATGGCACAGTAAATTTTACTAACACTACTTCGCTAATTACGAAGAATGTGGTATACCAGTACAACTGGAATGGTAATTCGCTTATTAACCAAACTGTGGTGAAGATACTAAATGGTGGTCTTCATAATGGCGGAGTCTTTGCAGTTGGTAATGATAGAGCCGTGTACACCATAGATGGAGAAGGATATGGAAGTAGAGGACCTACCCAAAATCAGGTTGGAGGAACTCTTGATGATACAAGTATTATTGTTACGGTAAACCAACCTGGTAATGTTATCGTACCATCTTCTGCGCTTAACCCCTTAGATCAATACTATGCAATAGGAATTCGCAATAGTTTTGGTCTCACGATAGATCCCGTTACTGGTAAACTTTGGGATACAGAGAATGGTCCAGACTCTGGGGATGAAATAAACTTGGTGTTTCCAAAATTCAACAGCGGTTGGTATCCGATAGCAGGGTTTGGGACATCAGATCAAATAGCAAGTATTCCACCTCTTGACAGTTTCGTATATCACGATCCATCTTTCGCCTGGGAAAAGCCAGTAGCACCTACTAGTCTTACATTTATTCAATCTAAACCATTAGGAATCTACAACAACACTCTTGTAGTCGGAGATTTCAATAATGGAAAATTATACAAATTCAAGTTAAATTCTACAAGAACAGGTTTTGTTTTCAATGATAATGGTTTGAAAGACCTTACAGAGAACATTGGTGATAATACAACTGAGATAACCTTTGTAACTGGAAACAATGCCATCGTAGACACTCTTCAGGGACCAGACGGTTTCTTGTATGTACTAGATATCTCAAATCGTGCAATTTATAGAATAATGCCTGCATCTCAAACACCTCCAGATGTCATTCACAGTCTCAATTCTACTGTAGTATCTAGTACACAAGTTAATCTGGTATGGAACAAGCCACAGCCTGGAGGTGCTTCAATTCAAGGTTACAACATATTTAGAAATGTCAATAATGGTGGTTTGAAACTACTTGCATCCGTTTCAGGTGCTAGCACTACATCATATTCAGACAATTCACTTAACTCAGGAGACTCTGTCAAATATGGAGTTAGAGCGGTTAGTACTATTGGCAAGGCACCTTTTGCATTTACCGGAATCATAAAGGTAACAACTTCCACAGTACCAGCACCGATAACTGACCTATCTTTGAATGCAATATCAAGTACGCAGGTGAATCTAAGTTGGACTAAACCCTCAGATGGCGGCTCTCCAATTACATCTTATCTGATATATAGAAGTCTTAATGGTAGCGGTTTTAGTGCTCTAACTTCGATTGATGGTACTTTGACATCTTATGCAGACACAACACTTCATCCGGGAGATGCTGTCACATATGCTATGAAAGCTGTGAATTCAGTTGGTCGAGGACCGGTGTCTAATATTCCTGTATCGGTAAAAACACCACTTTAGTGAAAAGATTGATTTGAATCAAATATCAAAAATTGAAAATATATTCGATCAAATATCACATAATTATATTGATCAATTATTTGTGAGAGAGATCTTTCATTACATGACACAAAAAGAATTGTTGAGAATTTGATGACATATGGTTTTTGATTCAAGTGTAAGGCCTTTTTGGAGATTCACTGTTAAAAGAGGATCAGTGTTCCTTATTACTGGCACAGTATTCTTGTTATTCCTTACTCAGATACCATCTTCAATTATTCCAAATGTTCAAGCTGCAAATCCAGCAAACAACATTTTGATTTTGCATAAGGAAACATCCCAGACTCCCAACAATTCATATCAAATGTTTGCAGTAAGCCCTGAGGGAAGTGGTATGACTACATCCACTTCCATGCAGCCAACCATTGCATTTTACACAAAAAATGACACCTCATCAACTGTTACTGTTTTTTCAGGAAACTGGAATGCATCATTAAGATATGCTAGTAAGCCAGTTCCTGATTCAATTCCTGTCATTCCAAATTTGATTTATTATTTTCAAACATTAAACAACAATAAGACTCCTGATTCTAGTGGCAATGCAAGAGATTTTAACATTCCAACCAATTCTAGTGCACCAACTTTAGGAATATTTGGACAGCATGTAACAAACGCATTTAGTTTTGACGGCATTAATGATTTTCTTTATGGACAATCACCATTAGCAAGCAACGTTGATGACATCAAAGGTGGTCCTGACACAACAGCGGGCTGGTTCAAATATACTGGAACAAACAATAATAACAAAAAGATCATTTATCGTGAAGGAAGTTCTCCTGGTGGAGACTATTATGAAATAGCATTAGGTAACGGTACTGCCGCAGGACATGGTAAACTTTTCTTTACCTTCCAAACAACTGCTACACCTAGTACAAACCCACCGCAGGGAAATTGTTTTACAATTTCTTCAAATTTAGAAAATGGCAATTGGCAACATTTTGTAGCTGTGAGAGATGGAGATTTTACATGTAGGATATACATCAATGGAACACTTAATGGGATACCTGATACAATTGGATGCCCAGCATGTACTGGAGCAGGTACCAACACTGTTGATATAAGTGGGCCTGCTGAAATTGGCAGAAGTCCAGTACCAGGCATTCCAAATTATTTTCAAGGCAACATTGATGAAATATTTCACTGGAACAATTACTCACTGACTTCTACTCAGGCAATGGCTCTGTATAATGCAAATTATGGAGCCAAAGCTCATACTATGATTTTCAAAATAGATAAAACTGATTCTACAGGAACAACCAAGGCCAACATCAAGACTGATACAAGATATCTTCCATTCTTTGATACAAGGGCCACAAACAGTTTCAATAAGATAATAAATTATACAACTAGTGTTTCCTCAAACCAAATATTTGGTGGTGGTGACAGACTCAAGTTTACAATCATCTGGCAAAGCGGTCTTAACATGACACTTCGATTAGATGACAACACGTTATCAAATCCGATAACAAGCTTTCTCCAAACTCCGCTCTTGACTTCAGGTTTTCCTATTTATAATGGTGGAACAAATGGGACTGACATAACACCACCTGTTGTCACAGGACATCTCAGTAGATTACCTAACAGCAATAATTGGTACAATACTCCTGTCACAGTTACTTGGAATGGAACTGATACAAGCGGAATTGCATCATGTGACGGCCCTACAACATATTCAGGCCCAAGTGGAACTTCTATTTTCATCATAGGTCATTGTACTGATAATGCAGGAAATATTGGAACAGGTAGTGTTGCAATAGATTATGATTCTATCTCTCCGGCTCTAGGTCTTCCAACCACATTAGAAGTTAAAACACAAAATCCTTCTGGTGCAACTGTTTTGTACAATGTAACAGCCACTGATAATATCTATTCACCAATATCTACCTCTTCTAAAAAATATTCCACTGCCATATTATTTGGTTCAACAACGCCAAGTAATGATACAGTCAAGATGCTCTTGAAGTATTATAATTCAACTGACTATATTCCAGATTATAAAAATGCGCCACGATTCTCCTTGTTTCCTAACCAAACCAGAGTCCTAGTTTCACCATCTCTTGCAGATATGCAAAATGAGATTAATCTAGTAAAAAATTTCATTTTAAAGCCAAACATTTTGGCATATGATATTGAAAACTGGCAATATACACCACAGCAAGAACAGGACAATCCAGTACAATCGATTAATCAAGCTGCAGACATCGCACACACTTCGGGATATCAGTTTGGGACAACACCAGGTGCATCCATGATAACAAACATCTATCAATCCCTAAACTGGACTAAAATAGAATTTTTTGTTATACAGTTTCAGAGTGTAGTATCAAACCTGAGTTATTTTACACCCAACACCAACCAGATTTCAAATTTTGCAAAATCTGCAAATCCTTCAACCCAAGTTCTAGTCCAGGTTGACCCCACTCTTAGTACAACTGATCAGATAATCAGTGGAATCGATTCTGTAAGAAATTCGTCAATTGACGGTGTTGCGGTGTTATGGCACTCAAGCGTTCCCAATTCAGATTTAGAAAAACTTGTAAGATATGTCAAGCTCGGATGGGGTCAAATAAATTGCAATCCCCCCTCTGGTTCAACATTTTTACCTGGTTATATAACAGTAATCTGTTCGGTAACAGACATGGCAGGCAATTCTGTTTCAAGTTCCTTTGTAGTACATGTCAACTACACAAAGCCTCTTTCAATCTTAGCGTTAAACAATGTATCCAATGTAGCTTGGGGCCAAAACGTTACAATCACAGGTTCACTGACAAATAGCAGTGGAGTTGGCTTGGCTGGCAAGCAAATCACAATTAATGGAAATGGATTAACCAACACCTTGTCTACAGTTACAAATTCAACTGGCGGATTTACAATATCAGGTGTTTCACCAAGCACAGTAGCTAACGGATGGACAGTACAGGCTCACTTTGCAGGTGACTCACTTTATCAGAGCTCAGATTCTGCCATACTCAACTACAACACAACAAAGCACAATACCTCACTTAGTTTATTGATACAGCCAAATCCTTCAACTGAAAACTCTTACTGTATCCTAATCAACCTTCTAAGAACAAAAATTATCTCATTAGGTAACGACATGATGCAGTCATACGATTGTATCAAGTTTACAGAATATGTGTTGTAATTAAAGATTCAAAATTTCAAAAATAATCATTCTTGTTTAAGTGCAGCAAGTTTCATTGTAAGATCGTTTATAATATCTGTATACGTGGTATCATTTATTTTATTGTCCAGCTCATACGGATCTATTCTTAAATCATACAATTCTTTTTCACCAGTGTCTAATTCTAAGTATTTGAAGTCAATAGTTCTTACGCCATACATAGTTGGTATGGTCCCATTTGGATCAAGATTCTCCAAAAGAACCCCGTCCCTCCATGTGGAATTCTCATTCTTTATCATGGGCACAAAACTCATTCCATCTACTTTTGTAGGAGGAGTTATCCCCGCAAGACTAGCTATGGTTGGTGCAAGGTCTATGTTAGAAATCAGTTTGTCATTGACTTGATGATCCGAAATGAATGGTGGATATCGTACAAGTAATGGTGAACGAATACTTTCATCATACAATACAATTTTTCCTGCCAATCTATGCTCTCCAAGCATGTATCCGTTATCTGTCATGTAAATTATCATTGTATTGTTTATTTCTGGTCCCAAGGTATCAAGGATGCCTGCTACCGCCTCATCGACAGCTTTTAGTGAGCAAATTCTTGTCTTATAATCAGAATCTAAAACATCTGCGTCACTTTGTCTAAGCGGTTTCTGCTTTTTAACAAAAGCTGGTTTATCTGAAACATCTGTTTCATTATATGATGGCTCCTTAGTTGAGGTTAGATTGTCACAAGTTCCAATATGCCTTGGCGCTACAACAGGGTATGGGTTTCCATTATGAGGCGCATATGGTGTAAATTCCAAGAAAAATGGTCTATTGGCAGTTTTTATGAATTTCATTGCCCTGTCTTTGATGACATCGGTTCCGTAGTCGTCTGCTTTGTTTCCAAAATAATGTTTTACACCATTTTCACTTAAACTGTAATTGTAGTATCCTCCAAAGTAAAAAACATGCCAGTCATTCCACCCCGGTGGTACTTTGGGAGCAATCTCGTCGTATCCATTCATGTATTTTCCAATGAGGCTAGTAGTATACCCTTTCTGCTTCAACCAGACAGCTAAGGTCGAAGTATCGTTGAAAGACTTGGCTCCAAATGGCGGTGAGTTTGAAAGAACTCCGTGATTATGTGCATATAGACCTGTTAAGAAAGTAGCTCTACTAGGACAACATAAGGGATAAGATATGAAGAAATTAGTAAAGTTAATTCCTTGATCAGCTATTCTAGATTTCACACTAGGCATGGAAACAAAATCATTCCATCTTTGATCATCAGTCATGATGACGATGAAATTTGGTTTTGACTCGGAAACAGTTAATGTTTTTTTGGAGGAAAAACTTTTCTCATACGATGAGTTTCCTGAAAAGCTAGCCTGGATTGTATAGTTGCCAAAAATATTTGGGGCCATCAAGTCTGTTATAGCAAATTTGCCAGATGAGTTTGTAGTTGTTTTGTTAACTATTATTGGTGAAGTAGCAGAGAATGATATTTTCTGCGAACTTATTCCTGCTTTAGTAATGGAATCTATGATAGTCCCCACTATCTTGAAGTGTGAGGACGGAGATGTTTTTGCAGGTGTTATTGAAAAACCAAGATTGGTCTTATGTTTGATAGTATTGTACAGAATTGCATTAGACTCTGATGAAGTACAAAATGAGTCACCTGCAAAGTGAGCCTGTACTGTCCATCCGTTAGCTACTGTGCTTGGAGCTGTTCCTGTTACCGAAAACCCTCCAGTGGAATTTGTAACGACGGACAAGAAGCTTGTAGAACCTGTTCCGGTAAATGTGACCTGTTTTCCAGCTAAACCACTTCCAGTGTTATTAATTAGTGATCCTGTAATTGTAACACTTTGTGACCATGGAACATTATTTACAGGCTGTAGAGAAAGTGTTGTTGGTGTATCTGCACTAACAGAAGAAAAACCAAAAACCACAAATACACAAAGTACTACCGGTATTAACAAAACTGGAAAATTTTTTATTTTGTTCAACATAAATAAACTTTCAAATAATTTTTTGGTTTATAATCTTTGTTAGATGATCTATTACTAAAAATTATAATACGTCACTTGAACACGATCAGGATTATGTTGATAGTATAAAAAATTTCTAGAATTTCATATCCATAAGGTAGAATTCAGTAGATTTTTCTTGTCATTTTCAAAAAATACATCCTATTGTAGATAATGCAACTTTGGACAATCGTTAATGTAATAATATGTCTAGTAATAGCCATAGGGCAATATCTTCAGTTGTAACATTGATAATTACAGTTGCTTCAGTAGTGCTGGGAACTGGAGTTGTTACCTTTGGCAATAGCATTTTTGTTGCACAATCTAATCAGGAATCTATTTCCACCCAAAATGTTAAGATCTGGATTAATCCAGCAAGTTCAAACGATATTGCATGGGCAGCTGCTGGAGTTGAAAACAGAGGGGATAAGATGGTATCAGTAAATACAATACAAATGCGTGGTACATCTATTCCATATTCAAATTGGTATGTAGAAAAAAACCAAACTGCTGTTACGACTGAAAACTATCAATCTCAATACGTCTTCACGGGAACCGATACCGGTGGAATAATGAAAAGCAATACATCGCTTTCCTCAAATAGTGCATGCCCAGTCAATGATCCTAAAGTAATTAGAATTGATTTTGACGGCTCTTCTGGTTCAAAACCAATGCTCTGTCTAAGTCAGACAAATAGTCCTGTTTCTCTTAACCCCGGTGAAAAAATGATTATCTATTTCAAATTGCCAAATGGACTGCTTACTGCTCTAGATTCTGGCAAATCCACTAACGTGGGTATCTTTGCTGACAATGCGGGTGCACCAGTAAGTGTCATAGTTGGTAATTCAGACAAAAGCTCCGATGTATCAACGGTGTTTGTATTTCTAGTACGTACTGGATTTCCAGATGAACCTAGTCTCATTTCTCTGTATCAAAAACATGCGAGATCTTCGGATATAGTAGCACAGTTCTCCAAGCAACTACTTGATAACAGTGTAACAAGTCAAATTCCAAGTCAACTGGCTACCACTTATTTTTCAATAAGTGATATTCAAAACAATGCAGCAATGCTTAACGCAAATGGATATGCTTGGGTTGTCTATGATATAGAACCTGGTTTGACTCCTGTAGCAGAAACCTCTGATCCAATTGGCTCTGTCCAACAGGCATCACAGATAGCACACGCCAATGGTCTGAAATTTATGGTGACTCCAGCTGGAATACCTTTACAGGATTTCCAAGCAATGGCTACATATTCTGATGGTTTTGTTTTGCAAGCACAGGATCTGATAAATGATCCCGATCTTACATTGTTTGTCAATACAGTAAGCAACTCAGTCAATGATATACGAGCAGGTAATCCAAACTCAGTGATAATTCTTCAAGGCAGTACAATAAAAGATACTCCTGATCAGATGAACACTGCATATGATCTAACCAAGGACATGGTAGATGGCATCACAATATTTTACAATCAGAATGTTAATGACATTCCAAAGATAGCCCAAGTTCTAACCCATATTGATGGCATTAGCTGATTATAGTAAAATTTGATCAACAAATAGACCTTATGAGTGTAATCTCAACGTTGTATTTTGGTTAAGAGATCCTTTATGTTGTCAGTTGACTGTGGACCTCCATAATATATCAAGAACTTGTTTATGTTTCCACCATGCAAGTCGTTAATTGCCCCTATGTTTTCATCGGGTGTTCCGCCTACTGGTGTGAGTGCAAGTTGAACAAATGTTAAGGTATTGGGGGATTTGTCAGAAATCTGCTTAATTATATTCTTCATGTTATTGCCTTCGATGGCACCATTAGACAGTTTAAAGTATCCTTGGAATTGTATTACAAGAGAATCTGTATGTTGAGCTACTTGTGACCAATCCCAATCCTTCATAACTATTTGTCCGTTTTGTATTGTTCCGTAGGTTGGTGTGAACATTAACTTAAATCCATTATCATGAGTAACCTTCAAAGCTCTGTCAAGCAGGGATGTTGTTTCTTGCTGATTTGTTGTATATTCTGGAGTTTTATCCCATGGCTCAAAATCATAAGCGATATAATCAATTCCTTTAGGCAACTTTGGAACCTTTGACTCAACGTCGTTTATACTGGCATACCAAACCAGTGTTATTACGTTTACGCCAGGTTTTACCTTACTTTTGATGTCAACAGCTTGTTGTAAAACAGATGATGCCTTAGAATCATCTGCAAGAGATGTGCTTACAATCAAATAATCTCCAGGTTTCAAATTATCTTCAAATAATTGTATGTTGGCAGAGTTACTACTTGCAAGGAATGCTAAATTAAATTTTGAAGTCGGTGTAGATATCGGGGGTGGTTTTGTTTGAGATTGATTCTGAGGGGCTGTTTCTTGAGGAGGCACTTTTGGTACCATTACTCCCCATCCTTGTTGTAAAAGACGTATTGATGTAGACTGTTTTACACAAGCAGCGGAATTATCACTTGCTTTCAAAATTAACTCTAAACCAGATTTGCACACAACATCACTAGCTAAAACTCCCTTTTCCATCTGTTTTCTTGGAGACTCGATAGATTCAGCAAGGGAAAAAGGAATGTTTACAATAACCACTATTAATAAAAAGATAATCAGTAATACCGCATAATGGCTAATATTACTCATGTTCACATTGGCTAATTTTTGTTTTATTAAGGATTACTATACAATGTTAATTAAAGTCCTTTTTCATTATTCACATTCTTTAGATCAAAGTGCAACATTTTATTAATAAATCTGGCTTCAAATAACAAACAACGATAATGGATAATAAAATCTAGTATTTCCAAATTTGGCAGATGGTCTTTTTATTCTTTTGAGAAATACACGTGCCATGGATGGTGTATTTGAGGAAAGACAAAATAATGTACTTTCAAGGTATGGAGAAAAATATTATCCAATCAGCAACACTGATGATTTAGAAAGCTTACATAATCTAATACGTGGACTATCAATATCTAAGAAATATAATGTTCCGAACAATGATGGTTGGATAACACTTGACAATTCGTCTCATATCAAATTAATTTTGGAAAACTATGGAGATTCAGACAAAAGAAAAATTCTTGCGATAATATCCGAGACGCCACTCCCAATTACTAAAATACCCTATGTTTGTAATATGCCACAAACATCTGCTTATAGAAAGTTCACCTCGCTAATTCAAAATGGGTTGATCATACGAGGTGGTTTCATTTCCAGTCATGGAAGAAGGTTAACGGTATACAAGCCAATTTTCGAAAAGGTACAGATTGATATAATAAAAAATAGAATTACACTCAAAGTCAAACTGACAAAAAATTAGCCAGAATATTCTTTTGTGACCGTCACACAGCCGGTCTAAATCCATATTCAACATGTATCAAACCTGGACACACACATCAATATCTATGGGCAAGTTTGAAATATCAACATGGAAAACGTACTGATCACAAAGGAACGTATGAAACACATCGTAGATGCAGCGTACGACACAAGGAGTTTTCAGGCATTCATTAGTGTTATGACTCACGCTCAAACATGTAAGGAATGTTCAGACCTATTTCACGAGTCAATGAAGAAGGCGCAGAATCATTTGGCAATTGAACTAGTCTGACAATTTGGAAATGCCATGATAAGGGAAAAGAACTATTATTTCTAAAATTGTCTCAAATGATACCACGTTGAACCAAATCTTATGACTGACAGAATAATTATGTAAGTGTCTTAAATTACATACATCTCTCTATATTGTTTTTGCAAAAATTAATCTTAATGATAATTCAAACTAAAAACGATAACATAGATAACACAATAAATCAAACTAACAGAGCTAATCTTTCCAATTTAAATACACAAATTACACATCTCCATAAGGAACTAAATCAATTAAAGAAAAAAAACAGGCGAATTATTTTTTTTACGTTACTTCCATGCACCGTTTTATTATTTGTGCTAACCATTTATCTTACAGGACATTTATTAGAACAAAACGACAAAGAGTTTCTCGATAGAGGAAGAATCCTAATTGAACCGCTCAGAGCTAACATAATAGATACTACCATACCATGGCATCTTGCCGCAGACCAAACAATCAATGTTAACATAATAAACTCCGAGTCCGTATCTTCACATAAGATAGATATTATCAGAGACGCAATCCTCTCTCCGCAAATTGTAAATATCAGCGGTGATTCACAAGGTGGATCTACTGGCACTGTATATTATGCGGGCTGGGAAGCAGCATTAACACATGCATCAGAAAAACCAACGAAATTCTTTATACCTAAGAAATTTAGTGTAACTGAATCTCTAGATAACATAGGCGATATTACAATTATACTTTCACATCTTAAGAATGAAGAAGGATATCTAGGATTTACTAAATTAAAAATAGACAATGATCAGATAGTGAAAGCAACTATGACAATATATGATGTCGATAATTTATCAGACGCGGATCTTTCCACAATTGCTAAACATGAGTTTGGTCATGCGTTAGGTCTTGGGCATTCTGCTAGCGGTAATGACTTGATGCATGACACTATTGACACAAAATATAGTTATATTTCAAAGTGTGATATTGAAGCCGTATCCGAATTATATGATGGGAAAGAATCTACCGAAATCGTTTGTGGCACATAGGAAATAACTAGTTATCTTTCAACATAAACAGGCCTAACATGACTCGTCCTTTGTCCGTTATGTAATACATCATATTGAAACCGGCAGGTTCCTTTCTGACAAAATTATACCTTACACAAAGATGAAGATAGTTTAGAAAAGATTTTTTCATTCGTATGTTTGATTTTATATAGAGATCGGAAAAAGTCATTGGATTGTATCGTACTTGGTATAATAACTTTAGAAGTGATATGGTACTAAAATCACGCGCCCTTGCTTTCACCGAATCCAAAACTTGTTCATCTCGTGTGATGATAAAATCAGAATACTGATCTGCCACTTCTACTGGGATGTACGTCATTCTTGTTCTCATATTACGGTATTGGTACCGTACCTTACCTTATTAATCTTAACTAGAAGTTTTTTTGAGCTATACTATAGCTTTTTTCAACAAATTCCATTTGTTTTTATTCAAGATGATGCGAACTCAAACATGCATAGTGCGTTTATACTAATGAATGCAGAACTTGGCAAAGAAAATCATATTGTAAAGGAACTACGACAAGTTCCAAACGTCAAAGAAGTTTATCCAGTTTATGGAGTATATGATGTATTGATGGAATTAGAAGCAGATTCAATGGAAGTCTTGCGTGAAACAATTACCACAAAGATTAGGAAATTAGATGGAATCAAGTCCACTTTGACTATGATAATTGTAAAAGACCAATGATCCTACTAAATAATTGCCTATAATAATTTGGAAAAGTAGAGAATAGGGATTTGGCAGAAAATTTACTTTTATTGTTAGGGTGGCTAGGTGAGCTTATCTTTGCTAGTTGGTTGCTGTCTGATGGAGCAGAGCATCTTGCAGAACGATGGGGTGGAAAGTTTGTTGGAAGAACACTTCTTAGTATTGCAACAACGCTTCCAGAAATTGCAATTGTTGTAGCTGCTGCAAAAGATGGCTCTTATGGCACTGCGCTAGGTTCCGCTCTTGGCAGCAATCTTTTCATGATGACACTTGGTCTTGCTGTAATGCTGATTATTGCAACAACAAAACTTTCCAAGGCACCACAGAGATTTATTGATGTAAAACAATTCAAGCTTGATAAAATTCTACTAGTAATCACGGCTGTAGTTGGAGCCATGTTGTTTATTGATGGATATGATATTACTGATGGAATTATATTTACGGGATTTTTTGGTGCATACCTGTATTTTGCATTCCGTGAGATGAGACAAGAGAAAAAAGAAACAGCACTTGAATCTGAACTTCATGCAACACATGAGGCAAAATTGTCAAAAAAACACTTTGGCCGTTCGATGATTCTTTTTATTGTGGGTACAATTGGAATTTTTATTGGTGCAGAGCCATTTGTGCATTCTCTTGAAGGTGTTGCATTGGATAGCGGTGTTTCTGTTGTTGTACTTGCGGTAATAATAAGTCCTATTGCTGGAGAGATGCCAGAAAAAATATCTATGATTTTTTTGGCACGTAAAGGTGCAAGCGGTGCGTCTATTGCAGTAGCAAATGTTTTAGGATCCAAAATTCTAAACAACACACTACTTCTTGCAGTAGCTGTCTTTGCAGCAATGTCGTATCAAGGATTTACAACAAAAATTCCAAACACCTCGCTTTTAGAAAATCAAATGATCCTAGTTACAGTAATCACAATCATTGCACTTATTCCTATGTTCAAAAACAAACTTGGTCTGAAAAGTGGAATTATGCTTTTAATTTTATATGGAATAGGTATTGGATTCCAGTTTGTTTTACCTTCCCTTTAAATTGGAACTACCTTTACTCCATCAACTTTGATAGACGGAGTGATACAGGGAAGTGAATTCCATTGCAATACATTTTTTGTATCCTTTGCTATGGCTGAAACATTCTGTAATAGTGTTGGAAGGTTGTGTACTATTCTGACTGATTTGCCAGGTTTTTTAATGACCCCATTTTCTATTATTCTAATTCCACTTCTTGCAGTACAAGAAAAATCCCCACGCTCTGGATTTACCGGATATGTATACCAGAGTCTTCCTACAAGCAGTCCTTTTTTTGTGTTTTTTATTATCTCGTCCTTTGTTTCACCCTTGCCGTCTATTCTTAGATTGTGTGGTAATGGAAAGGGGATTGGCTGTGCATTTCTGCCCATAGGTGAACCCATCCTACTTGCATTTCCTGTAGATTCCTTGCCTTCTTTGAACGCATAAAATGAGTCGGAAAATGTATTTGTAAAGATGCCTGATTTTATGAGGTGTTGCGGTAAAGTGGGAACTCCTTCGTCATCAAAGGACTTGCTACCAATTCCTTCTGGATGATGCGGGTCATCTATTAGATTAAAGTTTTCAGTGGCTATGTTTTTACCAATCTTATCTACAAAACAACTTCTTTTTTCTGAATATGTTTTTAGATTAAAATTTGAAGAAAATACAAAAGCGAGCATTTCTCCAATCGCATAAGGCTCAAAAATAATACTATAAGTTTCAGATTGACAACTTTCTGGATTTATAGAATTTATACACATTTCTGCAGCATCCTTTCCAACCGTTTCAGCAGAAAAGTTGTTAGCAGTCCTCGAAGAAATGGCACCAATACCACTTACTGGAGTAATACCATAATCTGAATCTGCATTAATATTTCCAGCAATGTATGTTGCTTTATCCTTACAATTTAATCCATTACTGTTGGCAATCTCAATGTTTTCTGAAACAATATTCAAAGATCCCGAAATTGTTGTAATCTTTTGCTGTTTGGCAGAATTGATCATTTCCTGTGCAATATCTGATGCTTCTATTCCTGAAATCTCTGCAAGATTTTTATCAAAAGTTTTTTCAACTATGGAAAATTTTGTGCTAAAAGGTAAGGACTTCCAGAAATTTTTTGGTTTGGCATGAGATGTTGATTGTAATGCCTTTTCAACTATGTTATTTTCAAAATTTGTAGTCCTGGCAGAACCGATTCTTTTTTCATGTATGACTCTTACGGCAATGCCTCTTTCTTGGCTCTGTTTTAATTCAGCTATTTCAGAATCTGTTATTCTTACTGTTGTAATCTTTTTTTCTACAAAGAACACTTCATACTCATCCAAATGTAGACTTTTAGCCTTTGAGAGTACCTTCTCACAAGCTGACAACTAGTTTCGCCTATTTTTGTACCTGTATTTGTCCAACTTGATTAATTCATGATAAGAGCCAAACTGTGATGTATTTTCAACTTTATCCAAAACATCCTCTTTTTCTTTAGCGGTTTCATACGTCTGTATTATTTTGTAAGATGTAGTTCTTTGTGCTGGAATTCTACCAATCCGTCTTATGAAATTTCTAATCTCTTTTGGTTTAAGAAGTTGTCCGTGTTTTGCTCCTGCGGCAGTGGATATGCTTTCATTTATCAGCGTGCCGCCAAAATCATTTGCTCCCCACATAAGCAAGTGCTGTGACATGTTTCCGCCCTCTTTAACCCACGAAGTTTGAATGTTGTTTATATAATTATTTAACATGATGCGTGATATGGCATGCATTAAAAGTACATCATTTCCATCCGCGCCATTTTTTATTCCAACATGGAGATTGTTTTTGTACATTGGAGCTTCGGTATGTATGAAATTCAACGGAACAAATTCTGTAAAACCTCCAGTCTCCTTTTGAATTTCACGGATCAAACCGATGTGTCTTACTCTGTCTTCTGGAGTTTCCAAGTGACCAAACATGATAGTAGCTGTTGAAGGAATTCCTAGTCTATGAGCTGTTTTAATTATTTCAATCCAGTTTTTGACACTTATTCTTCCAGGAGAAATTCTGTCACGAAGTTTTTGATCTAAAATTTCTGCTGCTGTCCCAGGAAGTGAATCAACTCCAGCTTCTTTTAATCGCAAAAGATATTCTTTGATTGGTATGTTGGATCTTGTTGCACCATACAATACTTCTTCTGGCGAAAACCCATGAATGTGAATATCTGCGACTTCATTTTTTATTGCCCTGCAAATGTTCTCATAAGTTTCTCCATCCATGTTAGGAGGCAGACCTGCTTGCACACAAACTTCTGTTGCACCTAGTGTCATTGCCTCTCTGGTTCGCCTTACGATTTCCTCTGTAGGTAAAAAGTAGCCCTCCTCTTCGCGAAAATCCCTGCTAAATGCGCAAAATCCACATTGTTTTATGCAGACATTTGTAAAATTGATGTTTCTGTTTATAACATAAGTAACAACATCACCAACTCTTCTTTTTCTTAATTCATCTGCAACCATGCCAATAAGGTGAAAATTTATTCCCTTTGCATAAAACAATCTAGCTGATTCTTCTACTGAAATTTCTTTTTCAGCGAGAGCTCTATCCAAAGTTTCAACTATTAATGGATCAGCATGTCTTAACAGAGAATCAAACAGTGATGTTTGAACACTCATTTTTGATACTCCATTCTCACAAATCCTTCAGAGTCTGTTTTTCCTAATACCACGTCTTTAAGATCTGGATGCACAAATGAAAAAAATTCTGGATATACTGGAAGTCTTGCTTTTAACTCAAATCCTGCTTTAAGAGAATTTTTTGCAACCGTATCTATAGCGGGCCAAGAGAATTCGGGATTTACATAATCAGGAGTTAGTGGGGAAATTCCTCCCCAATCATTTATTCCAACAGATAGAAAACTTGCATAGGTATCTGGAGAAAGGTTTGGCGGAACCTGGATATTCATTTCTGGCATAATTACTCTGGCAAGCGCAACTAGTGTTTTGAAATATTTTTCTTCTGGAGAGGGAACATTTTTCATCATGGTATCTGATTTTGGTTGAAAATTTTGTAAAATAATTTCTTGAATGTGGCCATATTTTTTATGAATCTCTTTTATGGCATAGATTGAATCAATTATCTCAAATGCGGTCTCCCCAATTCCAATGAGAATTCCTGTAGTAATTGGAATGCCAAGTTCACCAGCATCTTTTAGAACCCGAAGTCTTGCTTTAGGATATTTACTTGGAGCAAACTCATGCGGCATACCATGTTGTGAGAGACGTATGCTAGAATTTTCAAGCATAAGACCAAGACTCACATTAGTTTTTCTAAGTTCATTCATTTCTGTTTTTGTAAGGTTTCCGGCATTAGTATGAGGAAAAAGTCCTTCACTTAGCGCAATTTCAGATGCATGAATCAAGTACTCGACAGTACTTGCAAAACCATTTTCTTTAAGCCATGTTCTTGCTTCTTGGTATTTTTGCTCTGGTCTTTCTCCTGTAACAAATAATGCCTCTGTACATTTGTGAGTTTTTCCAATCTTTGCAAGATTTTGTACATCACGCTTTGACATCATGGAAATCTTTGATTGGTCTGGTTCTGATTTGTAAGTACAATATGAACATGTGTCTCTGCAGAGATTAATTAAATTGAAAAAGACTTTTCTTGAATATGTGACGTGTGTTCCTTTGTATTTGTTTCTTAAAATTTGTGAAATTTTGTAAAGTTCAAAGGAGTTCTGTTGTGATTCCTCATAGATTTGGTAAGCCTCATCCTTTGAAATTTCTTTATTATCGATAACTCTGTTTAATGCGTCAGAAATTAAGGTAAGTTTGCTCAACAGCTGAATTAGCTAATGTCAGTGGTATTTATTCTTGTACTAGTGTTGGCTTTGATTGGGTCTTTCTTCAAGAATCAAATCAAAATTGCTTGTATGACCATTACGAAGGATCTTTAAAGTTATTTTGTCACCAACAGATTTTTCTTCTTGCAAATAATTTAGAATATCTTCAAGTTTTCGTACTTGATTGTTATCAATACCTATGATTACGTCTCCGCCCACTTTGTATTTTGTACCATCTACAGTAGTTGTATTAGTGTAACCGTGAAGACCTGCCCTTCCTGCTGGACTTTCCATTACAACATTTTGGATCATAAATCCACTAGTTACTGGTAATCCCAGAATGTCCGACAAGTACGGGTCAATACTAATTCCAGATATTCCGATCCATGGATGTTTGAAATGTCCATTTTGTATAATGGAGGGAACAATTTTTTTAATAGTGTTTGAGGGAATTGCAAATCCTATGCCAGAAAACTCACCAGTACCAGATTGTATGGCTGTGTTGATTCCTATTACTCGTCCTTGCATGTCAAGTAATGGCCCGCCAGAGTTTCCAGGATTTATTGCAGTATCTGTCTGAATTACATCTGGTATTGAAAATGATGCAGTATCTGGAGTCTCCAATAGTCTTCCTACCTGACTAACTATTCCTGATGTAACTGAACCACTAAGACCAAAAGGACTTCCTATTGCTGCTACTGGTTCTCCAATACGTAATTTTGACGAGTCCCCTAGAATCAGTGGATGTAGAACTGACGAGTCTGCATTTACTTTGATGACCGCCAAGTCCGCAAAGGGATCCGTACCTACAACTGTTGCTGTGTATGACCCTCCTTCATGAAATGTTACTGTAATTTTTGTGGCATTTTTAACAACATGATTATTTGTTATAATATGACCATTTAGATCATATACGATTCCTGATCCAAGATCACGACCACTTGATGTATTGTTTGACGTGCGAACAATTACTTGTACTACACCATCGTCAGATTTTGCAAAAAGATCAGCAAGAGACATTCCAGAATTTTTAGATAACGTTTGATCAAAATAATTTGTGTTCATAGATCCATTCATAAGATCAATTTTTTGTGGTGAAATAAAAAAAACAAAGACCAGTAATATTACAATTCCGCCGTAAATGCTGCCCAAAACCGCAGTTGTCTTATCCAAGATCTAAAAGTATGGATGTTCATCTATAATCCTTCCTCTACAAGCTTATTGAATTTTGGATCTGATCTACCATTGAATATGTTCTCCCTCTCCATATTACAGCAGTGTTACTTTTTGCTTGTAAAATCCCAGATGCAAATCCTATGACAATAATGAAACTGCCTATAGGACCAAGCATTGCATGTTTGAGACCAAGTGGCAGTCCTTTTTTTACCTCTATAATTGCAGCAACATAAAGAAGAGAAACTGTAATAATTGAAACTATAAAAAGCACTGAAAATGATTCAGATAAATTTGCAAAGATTGCAGAATATGCCAAAATAGGAAATGGCATGAAAAGCAAAAATAAAACTGCGACAAAAATCCCTACTGCGATGTTCTTGTTTTGAAGATAAAGTGGGATCATTAGACGCTTTAAGGCGTGCCAAAGCGTTGACCAGTCTCGTGCCCAAACTGCCTCTATGAGATGTTCGCCACGGACCATTTTCATATTGTTGCCTGATTCCTTTACCTTTTTTCCAAGGGCACCATCTTCGACAATTTCTCCTTTTACTCCTTCATGGGTTCCAACACTTTCATATGTTTTTCTCTTGATTATGAAAAAACTCCCAAAAAAATAACCTGTTTTTTTTGATGGATCGTTTACACGAATAGCTGAAAATCTAGTGTGCAAAAAGGTTGAAAGCATAGGTAGTGTGATTTTAATCCACTTGTCAAGACAAATCATTTTTGGAATGACAGTAAGCGCATCAAGACTCTCGCTTAGAAGATGTGACACTGATAATGAAATCATTTTTTTTGAATGTATGGTGTCGGCATCTGTAAATAACAAGAGTTCCCCAGTGGATTTTTTAAAACCTTCAAAGCAAGCCCAATTTTTTCCTATCCACTTTTCTGGTTTAGGGTCTGCCAATACGTAAATGATCTTGGAATTTTTTTCTGCCATTTTTTTAATTATTTCTCCAGTTTTATCTTCTGATCTATCGTCAATTGCTATTATCTCATAATTTTCATAATCTTGGTCTAAAAGCGAAACAAGGCATTTTTCAATAAACCCTTCCTCGTTTCTTGCCGGTAAGATAACTGATACCTTTGGTTTTGGGTGTGGTCTTGCTTCAAACTGGTCTAAAAAAGGCGAATCTCTAAATGAAATCCACATTGATTTTATCAATAGAATCCAAGTTATAGCAACTCCAACTAAAATGGCAGCTAGAATATAATTAAAAATATC
The DNA here is from genome assembly GCA_016201435.1 of Nitrososphaerota archaeon. Classification (GTDB taxonomy): domain Archaea; phylum Thermoproteota; class Nitrososphaeria; order Nitrososphaerales; family Nitrosopumilaceae; genus TA-20. Next base: position 36,156 of record JACQCT010000005.1, read on the forward strand.
TAAGATAATTTCCATGAAATTATCTCTCTGCTTCTTGTTTTATGCTTTGTAGTGCCTGCTCAGTTCCACTCTGAATGTGCTTTTTTACCATGCCTGTAAACATGCCCATCATTCCTGAGAGTTTCATATCCCAAACTGCTTCTAGGTGAATTACGCCCTCTTTTGGTGTAAGAATTATTGTCTTGGTACCATTTATGACTCCCTTAGTAAATTCAGCTTGAATTTTTTCCATGGGATACAAGGTCACAGTCTGAATACATTTCGAGTCTTTGAAGGCAATTGTGACCTCACGTGTAACAACATTTCCTTGTTTTGATATGTTTCTTACTTCCTTTGTACCTTTCCAGAATTTAGGTTCTCCATCAAGATCAGATGTGATATTCCAAACTTTTTCAAGTGGTGCGTTTATGTCAACAGAACTTTGTATCTGAACCATGTCAAATATTTTTTGACAGTCTACATATTAGTTTTCATTCTCGTATGGTGTCTTCGGCATAGACAGAATAAGTTTAATGTGTCAGACATATTGAATAAAATATTGAGTACAACACTCAGGTTAGGTAATTACAATTACATTCTTCTGATAATCATATTACTAGTATCTGCCTTTACGCATCTTTGGAATGCTTCTGGCTTTCCTGATATTTTTTTTGATGAGGGGGTATATATGCACAGAACCATGCATGTGTTAAATGGTCTTGGCCCACAGGAAGGATCATATTATGATCATCCTTTTTTTGGGCAGATCTTTCTTGCTGGGGTCCTAGCCATTATAGGATATCCACAGTCCTTAAATCCTTCAGGTGATGCAAGTTCAATTTCCCTTCTCTATCTAGTTCCTAGACTTGTTATGGGAATGCTTGCCGTAGTTGATACATTTCTCATATACAAGATAGCTGACAAACGTTACGGTCGGAGCGTAGCGTTGATTTCTGCGGTATTATTTGCTGTAATGCCTATAACATGGATATTTAGAAGAATATTACTTGATTCGATTCTACTGCCTTTTCTTTTGTTATCAATATTGTTGGCTCTTTACTCAAAGGACTCTAAACATAACAATCTACTAGTTTTACTATCTGGCGTTTGTTTAGGACTTGCAATATTTACAAAAATACCTGCTTTCACTATGATGCCGCTAGTGGGAAGTCTTGTCTTTTTCAACAACCGCAAACACTTCAAAATGCTAGGATTGTGGATCATACCTGTAATCACAATTCCGCTTATCTGGCCTCTCCAAAGTATTGTATCTGGGCAGTTCAGTTATTGGATACATTATGTATTTTATTTTCAAACCCACAGAATGGGCGGTTCAGATCTATTTGCAATTTCTAAAGCATTTGGACAGATAGATCCAATACTATTTGGGCTTGCAGCAGCATCTATAGTATTTGCCGCAATCAGAAAGAACTATCTGATTTTGGCTTGGTTTGTACCTTTTGTAATCTTTCTATATTTGATAGGTTATACTCAATATTTTTACTGGATTCCGGTCATACCTGTAATGTGTATTGCTGCTGGAATCCTAATAGTAGAGTTGTCAAAAAAGATTCCTAGAATAAAAATTGCAAAAATATGTCCTATTGTTGTAATTGTAGGTATTGGTATTTTTGGAATAGTAAACCTTACGCAGATTATAACAACAAACATGTCACGCGCAGAATACGCAGCAACATCTTTTGTAGCAAATGAACCAGATTATGATAATGATACAAGTATTCTTGCAAGTTCTACATATTCATGGATATTTAGTGACATCTTTCATAAAAAACACGTTTTATTAGATTATTCCATAATACTTTTTCAGCCTCTAAATACTAGTAAGGCTATACTTGTAGCAGATCCACATTTCATCATTGATCTTAAAAGAGGAAAGCAGCTTGTGGACCTTTATCAGTCTACGCAACCTATAGCTACATTTGATGGGAATCTTTCAAAATATGACACATCTAATTATCCATACCAGAGCCTCTTTTCTACCTATGAGGGAAGTCATATAGAGATTAGAGTGAAAAAGTAATAAATTATTTAACGAAAACATCTAGTCTCATTTTAGCCATTGAATTATAGCATAATCAAGACATCAAGTTTTTCATATTTTTAGTACATCGATATCTGATTATTACAGAATTAACTCCAGACTTTTTCTTGGAAAGTCCATCTTTTGTTTAAGATGAAGTTTCCTACGGATGCTATGACAACTGCTACAAAGAGTGCTACAGAATAATTCAAATGTCTTGATTCTACTAGAATGTAAATCATGAAAATCTGGAATATCGCGCCTATTCCACTAAAGCCCAAAAATAATCCGTATTGTCTGAGAGTTTTTTTAAGATTGAAATCTATGTCTTCAAACGTCCACACTTTGTTTAGAATAAAGTTTGACGTCATAGAAAATACAATTCCTATCATAGTTGCATAAATGTACCATAAATTAGATAACACTACTCCAAAAAGAAAAGAAACTAGATAGTTCACCAGTAAACCTGATGCGCCAACAGTATAGAATCGTCCAGCTTTTGAGAGAAATCGGACTGAAACGCGTTTTTCTTTTTCGCTAATGTTCTTACCGTGTCGATATAGCTTCCACAATGATTTTACATAATCAATAGCTACAGATGTATCAAGTTTACTTGAACCTTCTTTACGATTTATGAACTCGTATGGAATTTCTTTAACTTTGACTCCGCGTGCTTTTACAAGTATTTCTAAAAGTATTTTGTATCCTATGGCATCAAATTTGATATTATTAATAATATTGCGTTTGAATGCAAAAAAGCCTGACATTGGATCCTTGATTTTTATTCCTAGTCCATGTCGTGCAATTTTGGTTGCCCCTTTACTAATAATTTTTCGTTTAAATGGCCATCCTTTTACAGCTCCCCCATTAACATATCTTGATGCTACAACAATATCGCACTCTGATTTTTGAAGCTCCTCTATCATTTTTGGAATTGTTTGTGGTGGATGTGAGAAATCACTATCCATGACAACAACAGCATCTCCTTTGGCATAATTTATACCGGCAAGAATTGCAGAACTCAAACCGCGTTCTGTTTTTCTATGGATGATTTGAACAGACTGGGCATTTTCTTTTTTAGAATTTTTTGCATATTCTTCAACAATGTTTCCTGTACCATCAGGTGAATTATCATCAACTACTATTATCTCAGTATCTATGCCAATAGGTAGATGTTTACGTAAAGAATCCAGTATGCCGATAATATTTTTAGATTCATTATATGTAGGTACGATAACTGATAGAGATTTTGATCGTATAGTTACAAGTTCCTTTTGTGCAATACTCATGTTATTTCTACCTGTTTTTGATTTTAATGGTTATTAAAATTAACTTATGATTTACATATTGAACTAAATTTGAAAGCATTTAGTATATTGAGATCTAAAATAGACGTTTTAATTTTCGAAATCAATTTTAATGTGATAAAATTATCCTTGGTGTGCCAAATATAACATATGATGATTTTGCCAAACTCGATATTCGTATAGCCAAAATACTTGGCACAGAAAAAATACCTGGAAAATCAAAAATCATAAAAGGAATCATAGATTTGGGAGAAGAGAAACGTGAAGTAATAATTGGCGGTGCAGAGTATTATCAACCAGAAGATCTAATAGGCAAGACGGTGGTTGTTATCGCAAATCTAGAACCACGAAATATTGCAGGATTTGAATCAAATGCAATGCTTTTGGCTGCAGATGTAAATGATAAACCATTCTGGTTAACAGTAAGTGAAGATGTGCCGCTTGGAACAAAAATAAAATAGTATACCAATCAAACTTTGAGATTTTTTGCCATATTGCTTTTTGTGGTAATTATCTTATCTGGATTTAGAATATTTTTTGGGTCAAACTCTTGTTTTATTTTCTTGAAAACAGAATAAACATCATTTCCATATTGTAATTTTACAAACTCTGATCTGGCAAGACCATCTCCATGTTCACCTGTTATGGTTCCTCCAATTTCTATTATTTTGGAAAAAAATTCTACAGCTATTTTTTTCATCATTTTTTTGTTTTTGTTTCTAATTATGGGCCTAATATGCAAGTTACCGTTTCCAGCATGACCGTATGTGATTATATCTAACTTGTATTTTTTTGAAATCTTTTTGATTATATCTACAAGCAAAACAAGTTTCTCAACAGAAACCGCCGCATCCTCAATTAACGTTGGCAAACTTTGATTTGGAGTCATACCTCTAAGACTGAATCCTAAAGCTGAATTTCTTATATTCCACCACTTTTTTACTTCGTCTTTTTTTGTCAGAGTTTTGATGATTCTTGTACCTGTGATTATCTTGCCAAGATCAGCCTTACTTTTCTCAATGTTTTTGTCAAACTCTACAAATAGCAGACATCCTGTATCTGTAGGAAAATTAAATTTTATGTGTTCAATTATGTTCTTATCTATTAACTCTAATGCAGAAGGTGCAAGTTTGACTATTTTTGCAGAATCAATTACAGCTTGTTCTAAATTTCTATAAGATAGTATGATTAGAATTTTCTTTTTTGGTAGTGGTAAAATCTTTATCTTTGCAGAAACGATAATGCCCAAGGTTCCTTCAGAGCCTGCAATAATTTTTTGCAAGTCTGTTTTTTTTGTGATCTTATCTAGTCTGTAACCACAAGAATTTTTTGATACATGAGGGAATTTTTTTTGAACATTACGATTTATCATTTTTAATATTTTATTATCAAATTGTGATTTTGATGGAAGATTTATTGTCTTGCCACTTGAAGTTATTATCCTAACTCCGATCAAGTTGTCTATGACACTGCCATACTTGAGCGAATGGCTACCACTCGCGTTTGTGGCAATCATCCCACCAACTGTGCAGTATGGACCAACAGATGGATCTGGCCCAAAAAATTTACCGTCTTTTTCTAATTTTTTATCAAGAGTTCCCCTGAGGACACCTGCGTCAGCTTGCACATAATTTGGATATACTTTGATTTTATCAAAATTCTTCAAATCAAGAATTATTCCCCGGCCTAGCGCACTTCCAACAAGACCTGTTCCAGCACCACGAGGTGTGACTGGGATGCTCTTTTTTGATGCAAATCTTAGAATTTTGATAATCTCCTTTTCATTTCTTGGAAAAACAATGACTAGCGGTTTTACAAGATATGAACTGGAATCCACAGAATAAAAATCACGACTATATTTATCCCAAAGTACCTGACAATGTGTGATTCTCTGAATCTCAGTACCTATTTTTTCTGCTTTCATTACAATTCATTGTTTTTATAAGTTAAAAATGATCATGGTTTTTAACAAAGATTTAATTTGGTAAAAACAAGCTTTTCTATTATTGGATTTTCTAGGAATTAATATAGACAAACTCTTCAACTTTAATGATAATTCCAATCCTCTGATGCTGCTTGTGTGGATTATACCAATAATAATCTTCATGCTTTATGGCCAAAGAATTCAGTTACAAATAACATCATCTGAAATTAACAAATCACTTGAAAAACTAAAGACGTTCAAGGAAGATACAAGAAAAGAATTACTTGAATACATAAAAACTACGATAAAACCAACAACAGATCCATCTACAAAAATCGACAGGTATCTCGAGTATTTTACAATAATGCCGGTTGATATGGATCCAAATGGAATTATTCAGAAAATCAGACATATCATGCGTTCGCGTGAGGATTATACCAGATTGCAAGTGAAAACAATTTCATCAGAAATGAACTCAATGGATGCAAGTAAGATAGAAAACATTCTAGAAGCAGTTACTACTTTGCACTTGCTTTACAAAATGGTAAGACATCTCTATCTTACAGCAAAAAAGCAAAATAATTTTCCACTCATTTTACCACTACAAATGATGATACCGTTTATCATGGAAGAAGCAGAGGCACTAAAGGGTGCTGTTTCTGCCTTCAAACAAGGTCAACCAATAGGTGATGGAATTGGACCAATGATTATTGGAAAGATGATGCTTGGAACAGAAAAGAAAACCGCTGCATTTGAGACGGTGTGGAGCGAAAAAGAATTCGAGGGAAGAAAGCTCTATCTTATGAAGGCAGAAGGACCAACTGCAACAGTTGGAAGGCCAGGTGATGCGCTAGAAAGAATCATCTCTGAAAGTAAACCTGACGTAATAGTAATGGTTGATGCAGCGCTAAAACTAGAAGGAGAAGATTCTGGTACGATATCGCAAGGATTTGGTGCCGCAATTGGAGGAATTGGTACTGATAGATACCAAATTGAGGAGGTTGCAACAAAACACAAAATACCACTTTATGCTATTGTGATAAAACAATCAATCAAAGAAGCCATCACACTTATGAAAAAAGAAATTGCCGATTCAGCGGAAAAGGTAACATCACAAATTCATGAAATGATCAAAGATAATGCAAAACCAGGAGAATCAGTCCTGGTAATTGGAGTAGGTAATACTCTTGGAGTTTCGCAATGAAATTTAAAAGAAAAAAAGAAGAGATCATTACACCATATACTATAGAGCAATGCAATTCTTGTAACGCAATTTCAAAACGAAAGTTCAAAGAAGGTGATTATATATTTAAAAAAACCGATACATGTTCATCATGTAAGGGCCAGATATTAATTACCAAAATTTTTGGCGAAGTTAGTGTCTAGAGTGTAGTAATTGTTATTCCATTTTCTTGTGGTATGAATGTGTGTTCTGCCTGTGCTACTCTTTCGCCATTTGCCTCTGTTAATACAGGGTATGATCTTACTACCTTGTTTTTAACAAGCTTCTCTAGTAAAATTCTCGCATTTTTTTCTTCCCAAGTTGGGACAAGCCATCTTAGTGCAAATGGAAGCATGTTGAATTTTTCCCATATGTGATCAGCAAGCTTGTCAGCTTCCACTTCCTTTGTTCTTTTTCGTGTGATAAGCGAAAAAATATTTCTTGTTTTGCCTTCACGTACAAATCCTAGCCCTTCTTTTGTTGTAACAAATGGCTCACACGCATAAGCTTCGGTAGGCAAAAATGAAAAAGATCCTATGGACCAAATATTTGGTATTGATTTTCCAGCATGAATAGTGTATTGTTCTAAAGAATGACCGCTTAGATTTGCTATTGGTTGGCATCCCATCTGTTTTACTGTATTTTCTATTGTTTTTCCTACATCACTTGACTTTGTACCTACTCTTATGATGGACATGGCATCCTTTAGTGCTGCTTCTGCGGCTTGGACTAGGAAATCGAACTTGGGATCATAGCATACTGTTACTGCAGTATCTGCAATGTGGCCGTTAAGTTGCACTCCAAGATCAATTTTTAGTAAATCTGTTTCGCTGATTACCCGCTGGTCGTTTGGCTCTGCGGTATAGTGAGCTGCTATCTCGTTTAGACTGGTATTTACAGGAAAAGCACACTTGCCACCCTTTTGAATAATTTCTTTTTCTATTGATTCGCAAATCTCAAACAACGTAGAACCGACATGATCTTTTTTTCTTGCATTTTCTCTGACTTCTGATGCAATCTTTCCTGCATTAATGTAATCTTGGATTTGCACAGGGTGGTCTTGGTTTTGTATGTTATTTAAAATCATCATCTGTGAAGCTTAAATTGGGGATCTCTAAGCTGCATTTGCATCGGGATCGTGGTCTAGCATGGTATGATTCGGGTTTTGGGTACCTGAGGTCGTCGGTTCAAATCCGGCCGATCCCATTCTTTTGTATTAAAGATATCTTAAGTTTGATTTGTTCACATTGTAACCAAAGTAATAATGAAACTTGCAACAAAGGCTTAAAAATATGATAAAGTTATGTGATTACAGGCTATGACATTAGCCTTGGAAACATCCTAAACCGCATCAGAAGATGCTGATAATGTCTACCTAATGAGAATTAAATGGGTAGACAAATGACAAACAAAAATCAAAAAGAAAATAAATTCAACAGGGAAAGTGATTCAATATGAAGGGAATTGAAATTATATTTCTAGCAGTAGGTGGATTGGCTGGAACTTTTCTACGATATGGAATAACAAAATCTCCTTTACTTCTTGGTGTATTACCTGTAAACGTATTAATCGTGAATATAGTGGGAAGTTTTATTCTTGGAGGATTCTCAGTTCTTTCACAACAATGGAATCTTGATGACAAGTATATGTTGCTAGTTGCAATAGGATTCTGTGGTGGGCTAACTACAATGTCATCCTTTGCGTTGGAAACATCTAACTTGATTGATAACAAACAATATTCTTTAATGGCAATTAACATAATCACAAATGTAGGTTTGTCATTAGGTTCTATATTTGGAGGCAGAGTTTTGTTAAGTGTCATAATTGGAGCATTAAGATAAAATGAGAGCCATGAAAATGCAGTCAGTTGTTATCAGAATTAAAAAAAATGACACTGTAAAGGGAAAACGTGTCCATATGCTAATACTTGACATTTTGAAAAAGGGGAAAATTTCTGGCGCTACAGTCTGGACAGGTACAGGTGGATATGGTAAACGAGGAGAATCCAACATACATGTAGAAGGAATATCAGTTAACATGCCGCTTGTTATCGAAGTAATTGACGAATTATCAAAACTTGAAAAGATACTGCCAGAGATAAAAAAATTAGTTGGTGATAACGGCTTGATTACTATGCACGAAGTTGGTATGATCTGAATTTACAGATCTAACATAATCCACAGTTAGGACATTAGAAAAAAAATCAGTTAGTTTTACGCTATTATCTTTTGATCTGGAATCTCAGTTAGCGTAAAGACAAATCTAGAGCCCTCGAATTCTGTCGTGCCCTCTCTTTCCCAGTTTACTTGGTATGATTTTGTCAAATGTCCTCCTATTATGGATATTACCTTTGGTACACTCTCGTACAACCGTTCAACTTTTTCCTTGTCACGAGTCATAATAAGTGACCTGCGTCTTTTCATGAGATATTTGATGGCTACATTTTTGTGCATATGTCCTTCTACCTCTATCTTTTCATTGCCAAGATCAATGGTGAATTTTCGTTTTCCCATTAAATAAAACTAGGCAAAATTCTACAAAAGGATGAAGAGTAACAGAAAGATAGTAAAAAGAGCACAAATTATGACAATTATATGAGCAAAGATGATCTTTAGAATGATTACAAGATGAAAATTACCTTTCTCTTCAATTAGTTCTTATCTTACTTTTACTATTCTAAAAAAGCCAGACAATGAAGAGGAGTTAGAGACATGATACAATATGAGTGCAAATTCAGTGACTCTGAGTCCTGGCATAGACTTTTATTAAAATTTCTAGATGTTAACATAATTGGGTTTTGAAAAACGCGAGATAGTCCTGATTATAGGTATTTTATTTTTAATGATAGGCATGTTGCCATTTATCGCTCCTGTTTATGCAGTTGTAATAGCGGTTGTAATTTATTTTGGCGTGCGCGTATTTGTTGGAAGAAGAAAAAAGCAAATACAAAAAGCTATGGGGGAGGGAATGTGTGCAGTTTGTGGTCAAAGAATTACAAATAACAAATGTCCGCAATGCGATACTAAAAATCAAACTTAGAGTAACGTTCTTTTCGTCATTACTACCATGATTTTAATTCATTGAGGCAAAAGATTGTCTCATTCTCAATATAGGATAAGTTCTACGTACGGCTTATAATGTATAAAGGAGTACATTATTCATGCCTGCTTGTACATATTGGGCATTAACAACTAGCTCAACTTTTACTCTATCAATACCTAAAATTGCAATATTTGTGATGAAATGATAGTGCAGATGAGAGACCCTAGATTATATCTTGTAATTGGATTTTTGGCAGTGGTCATACTATGTGTTCAAGTAAATCCTGTAATGGGCCAAAGCTCTATTACTGATAATGTTGTGATAAATGAAGTTGAAACAGATCCGCCAGGTGATGATTCTAAATCATTATTACAATGGGTAGAGCTGTACAATCCAACATCCCAACCAGTTAACATTGGTGGTTGGACAATTGGGGCTACAACTGGCTTGCGAAATACATACACGATTTCTGCTGGCACAAATATTCCAAGCGGTAAATTTTTGACATATACATTTGGGCCATCATGGTTTCCACATATTGGTGCAGTTGTTCAACTAAAAGATGCAAATGGCATGGTCATAAACCAAACTCCACCGCTCGATGACCAGCAAAATGACTTTAATAGTTGGCAGAGAATTGCAGATGGATTTAACACAAACTCTAGTAGTGACTGGGCATTCAAAATAGCAACAACAGGCAGTTCAAATGGAATGCTGTCTTCAACTGGAACCTCTTCTGCACTAAGTATTGCAGTTGTGACTGATAAAACAAATTATATTTTTGGTGATATGGTAAAAATAAGCGGCCAGGTTTCAAAACAAACTAACATACCAAATCTAAGCTATATCCCAGAACAAATCAAAATAATTGTCACAGGACCCGGATTTCAAAAAACAATCATGGTATATCCTGATAACCATCTTCAATATGAAACAGATTTGAAAGCTGATCAGCTGGTGGGATTTAACGAAGGCGATTACAAAGTTTCTGTAACTTACTCAGATGCATCTGCAAATACGCAATTTACCCTAAGTGAGCAAGCATATGTTCCACCACCACAGCAAGCACAGACTGCACTAACATTTGCCACTGACAAGCCATCTTACATTTTAGGAGATCCGATAAATATTGTGGGAAATGTTTCTAAAGTCATCCCGCTTACTGCTGTGACTTACAAAGTATATGATCCTAATAATGTCCAAGTCTATGATGGGACTTTGTTTCCTGATACACAAGGAAGAATCAGTTCGTCTAATTATTATCACACAGGTGCTACAGTATACGGCGTTGTTGTAAATCCGGTAAACCCAGTTTATGGAAGATATGATATTGTTGCAAAATATGATACGGCACAAACAACTGCCTCGTTTAACTTGATACAACAGCCAACTCTGAGCGCCCCAATAGTGGTAACTACAGACAAACAGGCATACGGATTAGGTGACAGTGTAACAATTTCAGGCCGCACAAATTTGATTGGAGTGTATGATTTTCAAATCGAGATAGTACAATCCTATACATCAGGTGTTGTTCGTTCAACCTTTGATGTCAAAAGCGCATTAAATGTTGCATCAGATGGTACATTCACATACAAACTGCCAATCCCAGGTACATCGGATAGATTTGGAAGCTACAGGGTAACAATATCTGAAAAATCCTACAAGGCTCAAGCAGATTTTAATGTAGTACAAGATCCAAGTATTTTTGTAGCAACAAATTCAGGACCCTTATCCATTACAACGGATCAATCTTCTTATGCAATAGGTGACTCGTTTAACATTTCAGGTAACATTGCATCAAACCAGCTCACGACAGCTACTAGTCTTATTATTACGGTATTAAACGCAGATGGCACTGCACTAATATCAAAAGCTAATACTGCTCCAAACCTTTCAGGAGGAATAGGGTCAGGTGTGGTAGATACCCCTCTGACATTTTATGCATATCCTGATAGCAATGGCAACTACAAAATCCAGGAAACATTATACCGTAGTGTCTTTGGGACTGGTACGTATACACTTAAAGTCACATATAATAAACTGACATCTAGTACATCATTTTCAGTTTATGATCCACTAGTAACAGGAAATCAAGCTGTGATAGCAAGTACAGACAAGCAAGTTTATGGTGCTGGAGAGACAGTACATCTGACTGGTAAACTAGCTAGTTTTGTAGACACCTCATCATACACAGTCACACTAACACTGCCTGATGGTAGTTTGATCACAAATCCTTTGACAATCACAAATGGATTTTTCTCTTGGGATTGGACCATACCAAACTCCTCTACCACTCACGGAACTCTGGCAACTATAATCAACTCTGGAAGGCAAAATGTTGTAACCATAAATAATTATCCAAATACATATGGAATCTACAGAATAACAATTGGCTCAAATCATGCCAAGACTGACTTGTTCTTTGGTGTTTCTAAAAACCCACAAACTGAAACCACGCTGTCCCCATTTTTCCTGCAGACAGACAAAACAGACTATACCACCACTCAAACAGTCCAAGTCTTTGGTCAGGTAATTCCACAAGTTAACACTGCCGCACTTGAACAAAATACCATGATTAACATTCTTGTATATACTGGTACTGGACAGGAGGTCTCAAGAGCAACAGTTCAAGTAAACGCAGGAGGTCAATTCCAAACATCACTAGAGTTGCGTCCTGGAGTCTTTCAAACTGGCACATACAAGATTTACGGAAGCTACCTTGGTACATCTTCACAGGCAAGCTTTAACGTAACTGATCCATTTACCACATCATCAAACAAACTTACATTGTTGATGACAACTGATAAAGACAAATATCTTCCGGGCCAGACTGTTTTAATTACTGGCAGAACTGGTTATATAATATCCATTAATTCTGTTGATATTTCTATTGGACTTGCAGATGATACCATAGTAAGCGAAGGACAAATAGTATCAAAACAAGGCAGTGTGTTGCCAAAACATACTGTTCCCTTTGATCAAACAAGCTCTTTTAGTTATGATTATAAAATTCCCAACAATGCAAAACTTGGAAACTATGTTGTAATGGCAAGTGTGCCATTTGGAATATTTAATGTTCCATTCCAAGTTGTAGATCAATTACCAAATGTAGTACCAGCTCCCGAGGTAAATGCAACTCAAGAAAACACAACACAAGGAACACCTCAAATAATTACTCCATCTAGAACACCAAGTACAATTGGACCTATCCAGAAAACAATTCTTTCAAATATGATGACAATTGAAAAAGTAAATAGAATAACAGATTCATTTATTCCAATAACCCTTAAAGAAAAAACTACTGGGAATTCCACCTTCTATCCAAGAATGATTGATGGATTGCTGCGCGTAAACCCAGGTGATGAATCAAGTGTTAACCTCAAGGTGACTCTAGAAGATGGAACATGCTTGATAGGTCCAGACTCTGATTGCAAGATTATATCTTCTACTCAAAACTCTGGTTTACTATACCAGCCAGTCCAAGTAGGCAACCAAAACTTTTTGGTTGGATATGCTGGCTCTGGGGATAGGCTAGAGAAATTTACAATCTTGCCAGCAGATGAGAATGCGGTAATTCAAGATGGGCAGTGGAATATCCAAGTTCTAAAGAAAGACCAGCCATCTAGATTCTACTATCAGATTACATACGTGTCTAAATAGACATAATTACAAACATCACTTTTTTGGTAGTTTATTATACATCTTATACAAGATGAAAAATGATATGCAAATTCAGGTTTTGATGTTCAAGCAGGACGATCCAAAAAAATGTACTGCTGCAAAACTTGTTAAATTTGGAATTGCAAAAGATGTAAGAAGTACTTTGTCAAACACATTAATTTTAGATCCTTTTGCAGATAAAGTCATTTTAAAAAATGATAGATTTATTGCTGACTCTATAACTGGAATTGACTGTTCGTGGGAATTTGCACAGGAAACATTTGTAAAAAAATTTTTTGGCATACATAGAAAACTCCCACCACTTTTTGCCGGTAATCCAGTTAATTATTCAAAACTAAGCAAGCTTACAACAGTGGAAGCAATAGCAGGTGCATTGTTTATTATGGAATTCAATGATCTTGCACATGAAATGTTGAACAAATTCAAATGGGGACATACTTTTTATGATCTAAACAAAAATCTTCTTGAAGACTACTCAAAAGCGCATTCCGAAGAAGAGATCAACTCTATCCTAAAAGAATATGATATTTATGATATTGCTGTAGAGCGTTACTAGGATGTTTTTTAATGTATAAAGAGACAAGTAGAGATTTATTCAACCATTTTTTCCAAACCGTTAGATAATAATGTCTGCTGAAAAATCATCACCAGGTCTTGTACGTAGTCTATCACTACTTGACATAACGATGGTTGGAATTGCAGCAATGATAGGAGGTTCGATCTTTAATCTGGTGGGACCAGCTGTACATGAAGCTGGTCCAGCATTAATTGTAGCCTTTGTATTTAGCGGAGTAATCAGCTTCTTTACAGCATTGACTTACGCAGAACTAGGTTCTGCGTTTCCAGAAGCAGGTGGTGGTTATCGATGGGTAAAAGAAGGACTACCAAGGCCAAATGCGTTTATCAGCGGATGGACTGCGTGGTTTGCCCATATGATTGCAGGAAGCTTGTACGCAGTTTCCTTTGGATCATTTTTTGGAAGCTTGCTTACAAATGTAGGGCTTTCCTCTGAATACGGTGGAGTATCCTTGGAGAAAATTATTGCCACAATTTCAATAATTATTTTCACATATGTAAATTACAGAGGGGCTTCACTTACAGGCAAAGTTGGAAATGGACTAACATTTATGCAACTTGCGATTATTGTAGTTCTAATCATTGCAGGCATCTACGCATTGAGTTTTACAAACCCTAACTGGACAGCAAACTTTCAGAACTTTTTACCAAAGGGAATGACAGGGTTGGTTTTAGGAATGGGCATTACATACATTGCTTTTGAAGGCTATGAAATAATTGTACAAACCGGAGAAGAAGTTAAAAATCCAAAAAGGAATATTCCAAAGGCAATCTTCATTACACTTGGAGTTGTTACTGTTCTTTACATTGTTTTTACTTTTGCTTTCTTAGGTGGACTGGATCCGTCTAAAACTGGTAAAGATGCATGGAATTTCATAGGTGATTATCAAGAGCTGGGAATAGCACAAGCAGCAAAATTTCTACTACCTTATGGAATGATAGCAGTACTAGTTGGCGGTCTGATCTCCACTATTGCAGCACTAAGTGCAACTACGTTTTCCTCAAGTAGAGTTTCATTTGCCATGGGAAGACAGTACAACCTACCTTCCATCTTTAGCTCAATTCATCCAAAATATCATACTCCTCACTTTGCAATAATCGCATCAGGTTTCATCATGCTTGTGATGGCTGTATGGCTACCGATTGAACAGCTAGCACTTGCAGCTGGAGTGATGTTCCTATTCTTGTTTACACAGGTAAATTGGGCGGGAATCCAAATCAGAAGACTTTATGGTCATAAGCTTGATTATGGATTCAAAATCCCATTCTTTCCACTTATGCCAATTATTGGCATATGTTGTAAATTAGGGCTTGCTATTTTTCTTCTAATTTACAATCCACTGAGCTGGGCAATTGCTTTTGTCTGGATATTGATTGGATTTTCTATTTACAAATTATATATTTCAAAAAAGGAGATTGAACATTACGCACCATTAGTAGCAAATGAGGGACCCACTCATCGAAAAGATTATCGCATAATGATAGTATCCAACAAGAAAACAGTTGAAAAATTGGTAAAGATAGCATCAGCAATTGCAAAAAATAAAGACGGTGAAATTTCTCTTCTAAGTGTGGTAACAATACCTATTCAAATACCTCTCTTTATGGGACAAGGATTTACTGAACCTACCATGCGTTCAGTTGGAGATATAAAAAAATCCTTACCTGAATCATCAGATTACAGATATCTGGTAAGATTAACACATGACACAACAGAAGCCATTCTAGCAACAGTTGAAGAACAAGGAATTAACTTACTTGTGATGGATTTCTACGATCTTCGCAACAACAGAAAATTACTATCACTTACTACGTGTGATATACTCGGGGTGCATATCAAAAAAGAATTTGAAAAAGAACTTTCTCGTATTGTAGTATTATATGATAAAGGAAGACACTCTGACCTAGGAGTTGAAGTAGCAAGTGCATTTTCCAATACTTTGGGAAGCAGTATGCGAATTGTAAGGGGCGTAGTTGAATCACCTGAAGAAGAACGTGACATATTGGGAAAAATTAATGAAAAGATGTTTGATTTAGATCTTAAGAAAGTTCCTGTTGAAAGAATCTACCCAACAACCGAGGACATTACTAAAGACTTGTTGCAAAACCTAAACAAAGATCCAGAGATTGTCATAGTAGGAGCAGGAAATCAATCGGATCAAGCTTTTAGTCCAAAGACATTAGCTATTATAGGAAAATCAGATTATAGTGTATTTGTTGTGCGTGACTCTAGGTTTTCAAATATCAGAGCTCGATACTTTTGGCATATGATTGCCCCTAGACTTAGGGAAAATAAATTCATCTATAATATGTATATCGAGACCATGAAATTGATGGCTTTTGTGAGATCAAAGAAGAAACCTCTCTCCGACGAAGATTATTTTGCACCAAAAATGTAATCCCTTGTTAGATTTTTTGTATGTTCTAACAATGTTAAAATAGAAATTTCTAGTTATGGTTATCAAGGTGCGAGCTGGTGAACGAGCTACTGCTAAGGCAGAGGAAACTCCTCCCTCCATGCAGTAAATGTGATCCAGAGATGGATAGTCAGAGATGGCTGGCTACAGAACAGAAAAAAATCCAACCCGGCGTACTGTGATGGAAAAACCTGAGGTTTCCGGTAAGGAGTGAAAAAGCTGACCCACAAGGAGCAAGGCCAAACAAAACTAAAAGCGCTGCACTTGGTTTAGGTAGGCCGCATAGCTGAATCTCGTGAAAACAGAAGGAGGGTTACGTCTAGCACGCACCATTTTGTTTTTATTATACTTGAAATGATGATAGATTTTGTTATTACACTGCTGACTTTTTATCGAACCTGTCAGCCCAATGTTTTCGTTCTTCGTATTCTAGTGTTCTAGCTGGACCTGTATCTTTTGGTCTATTGGCACTATCCTTTAGTTTTTTGTTACTCCAGAATAACACTCCACCGGCTACAACCGCCCCAAAGATTGCCATTCCGTAGATTACTCCGACTGGAAGTCCATTTGATGTGTCACCACCTGCAGATCGTGGAGTAGTGCCAAATGCAGGTGTACCGCCTACGCTAGTTGTAACTGCATGGCCCTCTATGTTGACTGTAGCTGAACTTGCATGTTGGACTGTTGTAAGTTTGTAATTAGTATCTGTGGAAAAATCTATCATATTTTGTGTTGGTTTTTGAGATCCTGTGTCGAGGCCACTTTGTCCCATAGCGTAGGTTGTTATTGCCACTTTTTGTCCTTTATACCCAAAGCTGCTAGTCTCAGATATTATAAATGCCGGATCAAAAAGATGGTTCCATTGATCGATTGGTACTTGTAATATGCTACTTGCATCAATCAAATTATTTTTCAAAGCATCTTCTGCCTTTGTTCCTTGGATATTAGAATAAACATCTGGTACTGCCTCTTTCACAAAGCTTATTGGATCATTAACTTCCACATCACCATACTGTGCTGTTTTTATGATGACGGGATCTTTTATTGTAAGTCCCATCCATGCAGCATCAATTATTGTTGGGTCATTATCATTATCTCCTTTTTTTATGACATAACTTGTTAATGTTGGAATTAATTCAAGATTGTAATCAATTGATGCTGACTTCGCATCTCCTGCAAGGGTTGCAGTATATTCCACGGTCAAGTCTGTTATGATTACAGGGCTTTTCTGATCACGTGTTAGTGCTGTATTTAGTCGGTGCATCAAATCTTGAACGCTAGTATTGTTAGAGTTTTCAGTAAAACTTATGGTGTAATTCTTGCCTGCCAAGAGATCCTTTAGCTTGCCACCATTTGGATATTCAATAAATGCTGATTCCAAAAACTTGAAGGTTGCTTGTGTAGGAGTATCAGATGCACTGAGATATACGGAAAGATCTGAAGTTGCCCAAATTGGAGAAATGCTGCCAAAAATCAATAAACCAATTAATCCTAATGCAAAATACCTACCCATAGTCACGTTCAGACTACTTTTAGGGTCGGTAATAAATCTTATCGTAAATACTATCAATAAAATTGAAAATCTGTTTTTGTGGCAAAAGTAATATTGTGCATACTAACATTACCAATCTTCGTAGGAAATTGGAAAAATGATAACAATACTTGCAGGGGGCACTGGCTCCGTTAAACTAGTCCGAGGAATATCCTCACAAACAAGAGATATCAACGTGATATCAAACGTTGGTGATAATTACTGGCTTTATGGTCTGTATATTTGTCCAGACATTGATACCATTCTTTATGGACTTGCTGATTTGCTTGATGGAGAAAAAGGCTGGGGAATAAAAAAAGACACCTATAATTTCTTGCGTCAAATGGAAATGTTAGGAGAAGAGACTTGGTTTAAAATTGGTGACAGAGATGCGGCAATTCATCTTTTGCGAACAAACATGCTCAAAAATGGCAAGAATCTATCTGATATTACCACATGGCTGTGCCAGAAGTTTGCTATTGATATAAAAATAATTCCTGTCACAGATAATACTGTAGAGACAAGAATTGTTACAAACAAAGGTGATCTTCACCTTCAAGAATTCTGGGTAAAACACAAAGGACAAGACAATGTTGAGGGAATAAAATATCTTGGAGCAGACAAAGCTAGAGCAAATCCTGCAGCTGTAAATGCAATACATGATTCTAAATTGGTTATAATTGCACCAGGAAATCCACTGACAAGCATAGGACCTATTCTTTCAATTAAAGGGATAAAAAAAGAACTATCTAAATCAAAAAAGAAAGTTGTTGTAGTAAGTCCACTGATTGGAAACAACTCAGTTAGTGGTCCTGCTGCTAAATACATGGAAGCAGCTGGCATGGAGGTATCAGTGTATGGACTTGCAAAAATGTATTCTGATGTGGCTTCTCATATCGTGATAGATTCCTCTGATAGGCTTTTAACAAGAAAAATAGAAAATTTAGACATGAAAGTGTATGAAACTAAAATAAAAATGAAAGACAAAAAAGATGAAGATGCTTTTGCGTCTTTTATTTTAAAACAAGTGCATGTCTAAATTACGCACAGGCGCAATTGTTCCAGTAAAAACTTTTTCAAAAGCTAAAACACGACTAAACTTGTCATACGAAAAAACAGAGGATCTTTGTAAGATAATGCTAGAAGAAGTCTTACAGACAATTTCACAATCCGATATTATAGAAAAAATTACAGTTGTAAGTAAAGATGAATCTGCCTTTAAGATTGGGAAAAAATTTGGTGTTGTTGAAATTTACGATGAAAAAGAACAGGGTGTAAACAGTGCAGTTGCAATGGCAGACAAGTATTTTTTGGACGAGGGATTTGGTGCGACAATCGTGTTTCCTCAAGATATTCCTCTCATGAAAACCGAGGATATACAGACGCTGTATGATTTTCAAATGCCTGACAAGTGCGTACTTGTGGTGCCCTCAAGAAGATTTGATGGGACAAATGCGCTATTTAGAAGCCCAGTAGACATCATGGAAACTCATTATGATGAGGACAGCTATAAAATACATCTAACTACTGCAAATAACAAATCTGCAAAATCTGCACTAGTTTTGATTAGAAGAATAATGCTTGATGTAGATGAACCAGAAGATCTTCAAACTATTTTAAAATACTCGAAATCACCAATTTCAAAAATGCTTGAGGATTTGTTAATCTAACATTATAATTTTCAAAACTAAATTTTAGATTATAATTGGTGTCAATACATTCACACTTGTGTTATGGTTGATTCTTTTTTTGATTTTATGTAGTTTAATGTAATGCCAACAATGGCAATCCCACCGGCAATCAAAAGTAACGACTCTAATGTATTTGAAAATGGATCTGAAAACTTGTCCGTAATTGAAGACTGAGTCATTTCAGATATGAAATAAGTATATGAAAATATGAAATAGTTTGTTGCCCAATGAATCAAAACAGCAGGTGCAAAACCATATCTAAAATAAACCCAACCAATTATTATTCCTGATACGGTTGCTTGAGCAAACTTACCTGCACTCCACGGCGTACCTGAAATAATATGTGCCGCTCCAAAAAATATGGCAACTGTTATAATCAATGCTATTACTTTTTTGTAATTTGTAACTTCCAAATTTTTTGATGGGTGCCAGAGTGATTTGAAAAAATGTTTTAACGATGCTTTATGGGAAAATATGGCAAAAAGTGGAATACCGATAAGTAGAACTCTAAAACCCACTTCTTCACTTAATGGTGATGTTGAAACTTGAAAGAATTGGATTAATCTATTTTGGGATGCTGGTGGTTCTATGTTGATGCCAAAACTGTGTTGAATAAAATCAATAATTAGAGAAAAAACAATTAAAATAGAAAACCAGGTTATCATGCTCAAAAGTGCGTTGTTTTTGATATTCTGCCACCCTTCTATCATTACCAAGGAAAGTGCTTTCATCAAGCTTCGCTGAGGACCAGCCAGTGAAATAGCGAACAAAACAAGATAGACACACCACATAACAATAAAACCATCACCAATCTCAAAATGAACTGGCAGCTTGAATCCTATGCCGCCAAGAAAAATGTCTACACCATCAAGTGGATACTGAAAGTTAATTTCTTTTCCTACATTTGAGTTAAAAACCACATATGCGCCGATGGGGAAAGAAATGATCATCATACCAAAGATAACTGACGCTAGTGCAGAATATGGAATAGCTATAACTCGTAAGAGTTTATCGATTTTTAACAAGTCACATTTAATGAACTTCAATGCTTGCTTCTGGAAATCCAAGCTTGACTAAAGTAGCTTTGATTGTATCTCTGTGGTCGCCTTGAAGTAAAATGTATCCCTCTTTTACTGTGCCACCGCATGCATATTTTGCTTTTAGTTCTTTGACAACTTTAGCTAGATCATTCATCTTTGGATTAACCCCTTCAATCATTGTCCCTTTTTTCTTAAAACGTCTCTCTTCAAGACGAACTACAATTTGAGTAGCATCTTTTTCAAGTTCTCCACAGGCACATAAATCGTCAGGAAGTCCGCATGTATTGCAGATTACCGCCATTCAAAATAAAAACTTGGTTTCCTACTATTAAGCCTTGTTCGACTACATTTTTTACTTGGAATTCCCAAATTAGTTTGTGTCTAAGGATCTTACTAAAAAAGCAGTTGAAATGCTTCTAAAAGGTGCAACTCTTGTAAGTGATCCTTGTCCATATTGTAAGGGAGTACGCATCATGAAAAATGGTAGCGCATTATGTGTAAACTGTGGAAGAGAAGCTAACGAAGAAAAAATACCTGAAAAAATAGAAGAAAAACCTAGTGGCGATCCCCTACTTGCAAGCCTTGAGCAAAAACTAAAGGAGTTAACTAAAGAACTTGAACATGAGAAAGATCATCAAAAACAGCAGCAGATCCTAAAATCAATCAATGATATCATAAATATTAAAGAGAAGATCAAAAAGATCTAGCACAAAAGTATTTATGTAAAAATCCTGCGAGTTATAGTAACATGAGTAGCAAGAAATCGGCACCGCTTCCAGCATCTAGTGCGGGTCTGTTGAGATTCTTTGAGGACGAAACAAAAGGATATAAACTAAGGCCAGAAGTTGTTGTAGCTATTCCAAGTGCGTTGATTGCCGTCTCGTGGATATTAAAAATATTTTTCCTACCATGACCGAAAATGCTGATAATGTGTCGCGTATACACAAGCGATACACATTAACAACTCTAACTCCATCATCACATTATCTTTCTCTTCTAATTTCTATAATAGTGACATCTGCAACTGTAACACTTGCGTTATTTGCATATTTTAAAACAAATGACAAAATATTTTTCAGTTTGCCATTGTCAATTGCAGTACTTTATGGAACACAGGTTTTAGACGCACGTTTGCTAAAAACAGAATTTTCCAAAATCGTGCATCTATCGGCATTTGGAAATCTTTTGTGGTTTGTAACCCTCCTTGGAGGGTTTGTATCTGCACATGTTTTTGCAAAACCTGAACTATTACCAATTTATATCACAGAAGGAATGTTTTTGTTTGCAAGCTTTAGAATTGGACTTTTTACATCTGTCATGGGAGCAAAATTAAAAACTGCGTGGGCAGTTTGTTTGATTCAACCATTGGCAATGTTTTTTGCATTTGTACCATCAGGATCTTGGATTCCAATGCTTTCAGATTTAAAAGTCATAGGATACGGCCTTGTGTTTTTGTTTCTTGCAACAGCTTGGACACTATTGTCAGATAGAGCAGCTGGTATCAAAGTTCCAAGAACACACAAAGTATTGCAAGCCTATGTGGCAGCTTGGACAAGAAACGATCCTTCTGAAATGGAAACTTTGATGGAAGAACGGTCTCAACCTACCAAAGTATCTACATTTCAAATTTTATTTAAAACAAAAAACAATGAATTTCGGCTAGTTGTACCTGACGTTCATCCAGGACCATTTCATCCAATTGGGGGAAGCAACATTCCATATCTGATATACAAAAATCTGAACTACTCTGCAATGGTTATGCATAGCGTCTCTGATCACTCTCTTAACTTACCATCAAAATCTCAAGTTGACGCATATCTTTCTAGTCTTACCAAGAGTTCTATAATTCACAAAGGTTTTGATTGCACAAAACCTGTTACAGTTCAAGTAAACAAAGCCCGTGCGGTTGGAATGCTTTTTGGTAAAACAGCAGTTTTGATTTTATCATTATCGCCACACGGGATGGAGGATGTGCCGCTTTATGTTAAAAGTGAACTTGAACAATATGGGAAAAACCGTGGGTTTGAAAAAATCTTAATTGTTGATAGCCATAACGCAATGGGAGAAGAAATTTTAAAACAGGACTCGGATGATCTTCTAAAAGCAGCAAAATCAAATCTTGATACATTGATAACAAAAGAAGCATATCCATTAGAAATTGGATATGCAAACTCGGAAAATTTGAAAATTCAGGCAGACGATCTTGGTCCTGGTAAAGTAGGAATGATGTGTCTGAAAATTAACAATGAGAAATTTTTCCTTGGCTGGGCAGACTCTAACAACATGAGAAATGGTTTACGTGAAGAAATCGTATCATCTCTTTCAAAATCTGGATATAATTTACTTGATATTTGTACTTCTGACTCTCACTACAAGGCAAGAGAGGCAAGAAACAAGTATGGTTATTTCTATTTTGGAAGCCTATCAGAATCACAAGAAGTTGCTTCTTGGTATCTAAATTTGGCAAAAAAATCAGAGCAGAACCTTTCTCCTACAATGTTTGAGACACTACAGCAGGAAACTGATGTCAAAGTAATGGGACCAAAACAGCTTGAGAACTATTCAAAATCACTTGACAGGGCAATGAGAATCACACAAGGATTTTTGATAGGGACTACTGCTTTCTTTTTATTCACTTTGCTCTAAATCCATCTCTTCTAAATTTCCATAAAATTCATCACAAAAAGAATCTAGCTGGAATATGGGTATTATGGGAATCTTTTTGATGAATTTGATTTCTTCTTGGTATAGTGTTACGATAGCAGGTAATGCGCCTCGTACTTTTTCTTTGATAACATAGTGTTTTGTTCTTTCAATTTGTTTATTGACTGCAGTCTCTAATGCAGAGTAACTTAGCCTCTTCCAATGTTTGCAGTCTATGAGAATTGCCACTCCTGCTTTTATGCCAATAACATCTATTTGCATTCTTGGTTTTGTTAAAGTTAGGTTTCGTGTGACATCAAACTCTCGTGATTCTAAAATTTCTGAAACAAGTGCTTCAAAATCCTTCCAGTCTAAAATCTGTGAAATTTCATCAATTGGCGCCCCCATTCTTAATGCAAGTAAACTGGTTTTTAGTTTGTCATTATCTTGAAAATGTATTTGATCATCTTGGAAAACACCAATGCCGTTTTGCATAAAGTTGTCTAGTATCTGTCGGGCAGTTTCCTCGCTGGTATCTGTTACAACGCTAAAATCTTTTACAGATACTCCACCTGGAATTATTCCTCTTATGCCCTTAACTAGAATCTGAACGTTCAATACTCGTGGTTAATTTTTGCATTTATAAAATATTATTCATAAAATGTGATTAGAATATAACCACCAAATGTTATACTAGGAATAATTTTGAACCTATTTTTCAAGAAAACACCTGCAGAACAAGCAGGAATACAAGATCTTGGTCAAAATAAAATTGAAAATTTGATTAAGATGACTTCAAAACAAAATATCCGACAATAGTTAAAAACAACTGTGTCATCTAATAATCGAAATTGACCATATTCGTATCTCATAGCAAATATGACAAAGATATAAGACAATTTTTTTCTGAGATATTTGCAATTTCTGGCGTAAAAGCAAGTTACATGGAATTTGAAGATTTGGATGGCAAATATGCAGGGTTTGAAATTGCAAATAAAATTAAACCCATGATAGGTGGTGCTCAAGCAGTTTTTGTATTGTTGGGTAAGGGAGTACTACAACCTACAACACAAACACCAGAGTTCACTCATAATTGGATTAATTTTGAAGTTGGCGTTGCGGCTGGTTCCAATAAACGAGTTTGGGTTTTTGAAGATTTTAATAATTTTATTAAATTTCCTATTCCATACGTAACGGATTACGCTCGATTCAATTTAGGTGATGATGAACACATTAAGATATATCGTGAACTTATTGAGAACATTTTTGCTAAAAAGATATCAATGAAACCGACTTGGACTATAACATGTAAATTGTGTCATGCTGAATACAATGTCTGGGATGGTCAAGAAACGTTAAACTGTCCAGTTTGTAGAAGAGCTATTGTAATAAAACCGATTTAATCTCTGCTCTCCGAAACTTAACACCATGAATTTCTAGATGTCAACCTCTGACATCTTAACAGAAGTAAAAATGAAAAGAGATATTACTTAAACCCAAATATTTTGTAGAAATTATCATCTCTTTTTAGTTAGTGTTTTTAACCTGATTTCTTATTCTTATATACGGTTTTAAGCAAAACAGTGCATTGAATCCACTTTTAATACTGTGCTGTGTTGTTTTTGTTTTCGGTTCCACTCTTGCTTTTGCTGACAAGGGAACCTATGTAGACAAGGTACAATTCATCCAATACTCTGATGACAATACGGCATTTGAAGAAGTAAAAAATGGAAATTTGGACATTTATTATTGGCAAATCCCTTTTGAGAGAATTGCTGACCCTCAATCACGGGAAGGTCTAAAAATATTTCAATCAACTGGTCAATCGTACAGCCTTCTTGTAAACCCAGCTCCATCTGAAAAATTCAATCCTTTCTCAATAAAAGATGTTAGATTTGCACTAAATTATTTGGTAGACCGAAACCTAATCATTGATGAACTTCTTGGCGGCTATGGTGTACCGATGGTTTCAGCATACAAACCATTTGATCCTGATTATCTTTTGATTTTGGATGAGCTTGAATCATTTAACTTTAGATATAATCCTGTATTGGCAGAACAAATGATCACAGACTCTCTTACAAAGGCGGGAGCGCAAAAGATTGACAACAAATGGTACTATGATTCAAAACCAATAGAGATTACAATTTTTATTAGAAGCGATGATCAAATACGAAAGTCAATTGGTGAGGTAATTTCTTCACAGCTGGAAAAAATTGGATTTTCTATAAAAAGAGATTATGGCGATTTAAACAAGGCATTTACGATTGTATATGGTTCAAACCCATCTGATCTAAAATGGAATATCTACACTGAGGGATGGGCAGCAAGTGGCTTTGTAAGATATGATTCGGTTCTTACCGCACAAATGTATTCCCCCTGGTTTTCTAACATGCCTGGATTTAACAATCCGTCATATTGGAATTACAAAGATGATTACATGGATTCTATTTCACAAAATATTTTTCTTGGAAATTTTACATCAGCAGAACAAAGAACTGAATTATTAAAAAAAGCAGTAGATGAAGGCATTAAAGAATCTGTTAGGGTTTTTCTTGTAAGTAAAATTGATCAGTATGTGTCAAACAAGAAAGTAGATGGAATAGTAAATGATTTTGGTGCTGGAATAACAAGCAGGTTTACTCCTATCAACGCAAGGGATAATTCTGATTCTCTAACAATAGGAGTACACAAAATTTACCAGGGCGCTTGGAATCCTGTTGCAGGTTTTAGCGATTCTGCAAGCCAGCAAATTTTGGGTGCAATATCTGACCCGGGAAGCTTCAAAAATCCATATACTGGAGTAACCATTCCTGTTCGCTCTAGTTGGAAAGTAGAGACTGCAGGTCCAGCGGGCAAGCTAGATGTACCATCAGATGCAATAAAATGGGATCCCACTCAGCAAAAATGGATTCAAGTTGGCAATAATGTAAACTCTACAAGCAAAGTAACATTTCATCTAACATTTGGAAACTGGCATAATGGTCAAGCAATGGACATGAACGATGTCTTATATTCGATTTATTTCCTATATCAGTGGGGAGCAGAACCTTCAGAAAATAGCAAGACATTTGATTCGGAATATTCGCCAAAGGCAAATCAGGCTGCAAAGACGCTAATTGGAATTAGAGTTATTGATAAAAACACAATCGAAGTTTACCAGGATTATTGGCATTTTGATGAAGGGGAGATTGCTGATTCTGCAGGTGTTTTTCCTTCAATGCCATGGGAGATATTTTATGCCATGGAAAAATCTGTGACTGATGGCAAGGTTGCGTTTTCAAGATCAGAAGCTGTTAGCAAAAATGCTGACTGGCTTTCGTTGCTTGTTCCAAATGATGCAAATATGATAAAATCAACTCTGGAAGATTTTTCAAAATCAAATTCTATTCCTGTGGCTTTAGCAGGATTTGATAAAAATTCTAAATACTATTCTGAAAGGTATTCTGCATCTGTATCATGGATTGAAAAGCATAACCATGCGGTAATAAGTGATGGACCGTTTTATCTTGATAGTTACTCTCCCGAGGCTAGAATCATAACAATAAAGGCATTTGATGATCATACATATCCATTTGGAACAGGTTACTGGAAAAAATTTGAGAACATTAATGTTGCCAAGATAAATAGAATTGATGTTCCTACAACTGTTTCATTAGGAAAAGAATTGACAATTCCAATTTCGGTTACATCTAATTGTACAATTTACTATTATTTCCTAAATGCCGATGGTAAAGCAGTAGATTCTGGTATTTTGCAATCTGGTACTGGAAACACCACTATTGTTTTACCAAAAGAAAAAACATCACTTTTGAGTATGGGTGCAAATGACTTGAAAATATTTGCAGTATCAGAATCTGCTCTCAAGCCAGACATTTTCTATACCAGCTTTTTAGGAATTCAAGGCGAAAGCCCTAAAATGCCTGAGATTATACCTGAATCTGGCACTCCAACTGTCAGTTCAGACTATGTTGTAGTTGGTGGTGTTTTGGCAGCAATTGCTATTGGAATTATAATGGTGTTAAAGAAAAGGAAGAAACCCTAGATGTTATTAACTCTACAATAGTTATCAGATAAAGATGAGCTTCACACGATTCATCATAAAACGAGCCGTAACAATGTTTGGTGTGCTCATGGCCACATTGCTCATTACTATAGCACTTGTTGGCTCTAACATGGATGCTATTTTAAAACAAAGTGTCGCACTTGAGGTACGACAGCAAGTTACTGACAACAAGCACCTAGTTTCAAGTTTCAAAAATCCGCAAGATCTAGATACATTTGTAGAAAATCAAATTAAACAGAGAACAGAAGCACTAGGACTTGACAAGCCTTGGTACTATCCGCCAAGACTTGGACTTTCAATGTACAAGATACTGACACTTGATTTTGGACATGCAAAATTTCTTACTAGTGATACTGGTTCATCTAATGTAAAGGACATCATATTTGAGAAGATGCCTAGGACAATTTTACTTTTTACAACTGCTACTTTGATAATTTCATTAATTGGAATATTTCTTGGCGCACTTGCCGGAAGCAAGATAAACTCAAAGCTAGACAAGATAACATCTACTTTTGCTATAATTAGCAGCAGCTTTCCAGTCTGGTGGATAGGCATGCTTATGATCTTTGTATTTGCATTTGTGTATCAAATCTTTCCAGCAAGGGCAACTCCATTAATTCCTGTAACTGATCCTGGCTACATTGGTGCACTTTTGTATCACATGGCACTACCATTAATCACACTAGTGCTAATTGGGTTTGGTTCGTGGGCATATCTGGTGAGGAATTTCATTGTTGGAATTATGCAAGAAGATTTTGTGACAGCAAAAAGGGCTGCTGGTATTAGCGAGAAAAAGATAATCTATACTCATGCACTCAAAAATGCAGCGCCGCCAATTGTTACTGTTCTGGCATTGAGTCTCTCAGGTTCGCTTGGAGGTGCTATAATTACAGAGGCTGTATTTGATTGGCCAGGAATGGGAAGGTTGTACTACGAGGCAATCAGCGTTCTTGACTTGCCTGTAATAATTGGTGAAACCTATGTCTTGACTGCGTTTTTCCTTGTAAGCATATTCTTGGCAGATGTTTTGTATGGTTACTTTGATCCAAGGGTGAGAAAGGGATGAGTTTTTCTTCAAAAGAAATCTGGCATGAATTCTCAAAAAATAAAACCGGTCTAGCTGGAATTGGAATACTTGCAATACTTTTTGCAATGTCAGCAGTGGCTGCTCTTACCATTCCAATAGAGAGTTTTAAGGAGTGGAATGATCCTGCAAGCTGGCTAACTTTTCCAAAGTCTGCTCTTCCTGCATGGGTGAATTATTTTCTCCCAGAAAAAATGCCAGAGCACATGATATTACAAAATACACAACCAATATCACAAAATGTTGGGAACATTTTTTTGACTAGTAGTATTTTTGGTGTTGATTATAACTATGATACATTTCCAAGTGATTTTATCTACGAATATGCTGCAAAATATACAGGTTCACCATTGCTACAAATTTGGGTGACAAGACCTGATGGAAAAGAATTCCAATTGATATCCACTTCACTTCCTCAATCAAAAACTGAGACAGTATATCACGGGTTTATTTTTTCAACGGATGACTCCATGATGAAAAACCTCAGAAAGAATCAACAAAGTTTCATGTTCCCAATTGATTCTCGACTTGCGCAAGATATTGTTTTTTCAAAGACTGAACAAAATACTGTATTTCAAGGACCGTATTTTTTCAAGATGACTCTGTACAGTGTTGATTCGAAATCAAACCTTGTGACTTCTAAATTCATCTTGGGAGGAAAGGTATATGGTTTGATGGGAACTGACGAGCTTAGGAGAAACTTGACTGTTGGACTGTTGTGGGGTACCCCGCTTGCATTGTTTATTGGCATAACAGTAGCAATTGGTTCTGTAGTTATTGGATTAGTATATGGTGTATTTGCAGGTTACAAGGGAAAAAAGACTGATGAATCATTAATGCGCTTTAATGATATTATTTATGCAATGCCTGCCCTGCCGCTTTTGATAATTTTGGCAGTAACAATTGGTAACAGTATTTTCTTAATTGTAGGGTTTTTGGTTCTTTTTGGATGGGTAGGAATTGCAAAGGTTTCACGAAGCATGGCTTTACAGATTAAAACATTACAATATGTAGAAGCTTCAAAGATAATGGGGCAAAAAGACTACAAAATCATATTCAAGCACATAATTCCTCAGCTTTTACCATATGCGTTTGCTAGTATTGCTATATCCGTACCAGCTGCAATCACTACTGAGGCAGGTCTCAGCTTTTTGGGATTGGGTGACCCAACATTTCCAACATGGGGACAAATTCTACATGATGCTAATACTTATGGTGCTGCAGCGCGAGGTCTCTGGTGGTGGATTCTACCACCAGGAATTATGATTGCAGTGACAGGCCTGGCATTTGTCTTTATTGGTCATGCGATGGATGTAATAGTTAATCCTAGGCTAAAGCGGTAGGACTGAACTGCCTGATTATTTTTATTATTTCATCATTTAGCTTTATTGTATAGGCAGCCGCATTGGGATCTGTTTCCTGAGCAAGAGATTCTGCAAACTGCGTCTTGTCTTTACCTCGCTGATACATGCCGCCCGTTTCCTTTATACAAAGAGGAAATTTTTGCATCTTCAAACCACTTTTTGTAAGATGTGCAATGAATTTCTTGTAATTTTCTGGCGAGTACCAATCTGATTTGGTTTCTTCACACAACATTATCCAAGTGTCTATTGTATTTTGGAATAATGCTTTTTTCCGCAGTTCTTCAAGTGTCATGATATGGTACTTTTAAAAGTCGGCTCTTTTCATCTTAGAACCACATCTTGGACAAGAGCCACCCTTGTACCTGTTGTTACAGGTAAGGCAAATGTACTTTACACCTTGACTTTGTCCAAAGAATCCGCCACTGCCACCTGGGTCGCCACCAAATCCGCCCCCCATTCTCTTCAACGCTCTGTTTCTTAAGAACAATGGAAATACGATGAAGATAGCTAGGGCAGCCATTAATCCAAATGGCCACGGTAGGATCATCTGTAGTCCTATACTGACAGCCAAAGAACCGAAAAGGAAAATTAAATATGATTTGTAATTAATCAACACTTCATCTTATTGCAAAAAGCTTATAAGTTTTTGTCATAATTGGTCTGGACTTATTGTAATTTCAAGCAGATTTCCATCTCTATCATATGCAAAAATATCATCGTCCTCATATGGTGATTGAACGATCAATGAAACAAATCCAAAGAAATTATGCAGATCTGTAACTGATGGTCGTGCAGCACCTGATGGGTGAGAATGAACAGTGCCTACATAGCTTGGATCAAATGGCAAAAACGAATGCGGAAATCCTGCAAAGGTAGGACCATGATGCGAAAAAGGCGGAATTACCAAACCATCTACGGATATGATTCCTTTTTTGGATTTCCCACGTAAGATGAGAATTCCCTCATTGGGATGATTGAGCTTACAATAAGTCAGGATGCCATCGCGAGTATCTTTTGTTATGGTAACTATACGTTGCAGTTTTTCTTTTTTAAAGAAGATCATATAACTATCTTAATATCCAAATTAATTAATCTTCGAAGAATATGGAATTCCATATCTTAAATTTTCAAAGTTATTCTGGTTCGAGAAATTTCATTTATCTTTGCTTCTACGTCATGAGCAATCTGTGGTGGACGTTTTGATTCTTCAGAAATCTCCTTTTCTAGAATTTTAAGAGATGACTCGGATTGTATTATGTCCTCTTTGATTCGCGTCACTTTTTTTTCCTTCTCTTCTAAATCTCTAATATTAAAAACAACAAACTTGCTTTCAAATTCATTCATTTTTTTTGCTAGATTGTGTTTTAGATTGATGAATTCATCCAGTCTACTTATTGTCTCCTCGATTTGTTCGGCTGCTTTTTGTGAATCTTTGACAGAGACATTACCTGCTACAACTGACTTTACAGTTGCCTGTAATATTTCTATAATGGCGTTCTTATTTTCACTTGTGATTACTTCAGATGGCTCTGCAACTAAACGATCCATGATGATTTTGAGAGGCTTTTCAAGAGAGGAAATATAGCTATATTTTCCAAGAGGTCTTGATATTTTTGAAAATTGTAAGTTGATTTCATTTTTGACAGCATTTTTTTCTGGCATTAGAGACTCTATGTCTCTTTTTACATTTAGGAATTCTTGGTATTCTTTTGTTGATCTGAGGTTTCGTATATCTTGCTCCAAATTATTAATTGTATTTTTATGATCCTCGATTTCTTTTCGTAACTCGGTTAATCTGTGATTTTTATCTTCAATTTCTTTTTTTGATTTTTTAATTTCTTCGATTGATTCTAAAATATTTTTAGATGTTGCTTCAAAATTGGTATATTTGTCAACTAAAGCCTGGAGTTCTCTTTTGTTTTTGGCCATGTCTGCAAGGTCTTCTTTGAGTTTGTCTGCATATTTTCTAGCAAAAACATGCATTACACGAGAATTTATTCCCAAAGTATCTCCAATTCTTTTTAGCATCTGGCCTGTTTGTAAATTTAAATTTGCCAAATTTGAAAAAGTTTCTGGATTTGATAGATTTACTGCTGTTTCTCTTTTGAGTCCTAAAACTACTGCTTTTTTTCCACGCTCTATTAGCACTTTGAGGGATTTATCGACGTCTTCTGCATTAAGATTATCATTTTCAAACAGCGACATTGTTTGTATGATGTTTTTTCGTTCAATCTCTATTTGTGCTCCTATAGATTTTGCCTGCTCAAGGATTTTTCCAAGTAGATGGGTTTCGTTTTCCTTTAAAATTGGATTGATATCTGAAAAGGAAATTTGTCTTTCATGTTTTGCTGATTCCACCGCCTCGTTTGTCGATTTTTTCTTTCCCCATCCAAAAACCATAGAAATATCTCTACTACATTAAAGGCTTACAACATTAAATATTACACGATACAAATTACCCATGTGAGTGATACTAGGCTTATAATACTGGGTTCAGTTCTGGCATTTGGTGGTTTCCTTTTAGGAGGTATCTCTGGCGCACAATATCAGCAATATGTGGTTCAAGCAGGTCAGTTTGATGTTTGCTATAATTATACACCAGACGGTGATGCTATCAAAGTAAAATGTGATGAAAAAATGCAAGACGTATTTTTTACGCTAGCTGCATCATTAGGCTTGATTGGAGGAGGTGTATTTGTGCTGATAAAAGGAATTCGTGGAAAATGGGATCAGAATGTCAAAAGTGACGAAATGGTTGGACCAAACAAATAGAACTGTTTTACTTAAATTTTAAGTTCTGATTATTTCATGCTGTACTAGAAATTCCATTCCTTTGGTAAAATTGTTGTCCTATATTTTATTTTCTGCCCATTATCGATTATATGATATTGCCGTTTTAACTTCAGACATAGTATTGGTATATCATGAGGTAGTAAAATAATTTCTTGTCAGAAAACACACACCGTACAAGTAATATCCTAGCATTTCATAATTTTCAAGTAAATGAAAGTAGTTTTTTTAACTTTGATATTTTTGATAACAATAGGTGTAATCCCATTATCGTTTGCTACGACAGATTCGTGCCAATGCGTAGCATTTAGACTAGATGACATTCAAGATTATTGGCTAAACAGTGTTCAAACAAAGATAATTGATACATTCCACGAGAAAAACGCCAGTCTAACTATAGGGATAATAGGCAATCACATAGGTCAAGATCCAAAAATAATTGATGACGTCAAATCAAAACTAGGAAAAAATCCCAAATTGGAGATAGCTAATCATGGCTGGAATCACGAGGATTTTACCCAGTTTAGCAGAGAACAGCAGTACGTATTCATGAAAAACACTAATGATAAGATATCAAGTCTTTTTGGAGTTGTTCCATCTGTCTTTATTCCTCCGTTTAACACAATTAACAATGATACTATGGCTGTATTTCTTGAAAATAACTTTCAATATATTAGTGCAAATGTAACTCAAGATCCTCCTCCATATATTATTAAAAATAATTCAATACATCATCTTCCAGGAACAGCAAAAACAGGAAATCTACATTATACTTATTGGTATAGTGAAAATTATAAACAGACATTTGCAGAAATTGTGAGTAGTTTACAAAAATATGGATATGTCATAATTGTAATGCATCCTCAAGAATATTCAATTAGACAAGATTTGAGTTATTCCAATACTGTTGATGAAAACCAAATTCATGAATTAGAATTATTAATTGATGAAATTAGAAACGACGGTCTCAAAATTGTAACAATCAGTAATGTTCCTAAAAACATATCAAATCAAAAGATTCCTGTATGGGCTAGTAATCTTTTCACTTGGTATGATAAAGGTCAAATATCTGAAAATGAGGTGTATGACGCAATCAAATTCATGATGGCAAATAAAATAATAAATCTTCATTCTCAAATTCCTAACATTGTTTATCCACTACACCAAAATATTCGTGCTACATTTTTCTGGGTTGGTGAACCTGCTAGTCAAGATAACCAATTCGTAGATAATCTTTCCAGTATTTGGGATGACAAGTGGCTAGAACATTTTGGGGGAGTAGATGATCCTGAATCAAGAAACGGATATTTTCCTGCAAAATTTGTTCCATTAGAGAATCCATTCTATTTTGCATTGCCATATGCTGATTTTATTAACGGAACTAGAGCACCAGATGCCTACAAAATAGTCTATTGGTCTAATGAAAAGAATTGGGCTGATTCAGAATCAATGCTCAAAAACAAATGGATAATGATCACTAAAGGTGACAAAACTGCCTACGCCCAGTGGGAGGATGTGGAACCATTTGTATATGATGATGCAAACTATGTTTTTGGAAATAATCTTCCCAAGAACAATGTTAATCATTCAGGATTAGATGTATCGCCAGCGGTTAGTGATTATCTTGATCTATACCATGATCATAACAATGTCGTTAGTTGGCAATTCATAGATAGTGATAAAGTTCCAGATGGTCCTTGGAAAAAAATTATTACGACATCACAGATATTCATGTCACCTTCTTGAAAACTTATTGCATTAATATCATTGTAAAACCATTTTTCTACTGATTTTTGTGAACAAGATTATTGATAATGTAGATATCATTAACACAATAGTTTGCATTCCATAAAATTCAGGAACTACGGAGGTATCTTGTGAAGGTGTTTCATTATTTAATCCTACTACATTTGTAAAAGTAGTGATCTGTATGTTTTTTGATCTAATAGAATCAATCAAAAATGATAAATCTTTCATTTCTTTTTCATCTAAAACATTTACAAATATTCCATTTTCCATTTTTGCAAAGTTTTGAGGGTGTAACATAATGACCGCATAACCGTATTTGCTTATGCCGTCATCTACAGAGTTTAGGATTGTTTGTATGGGAACTTTTTCCCATATTCCATTTCTTATTTCACTTTTGAAAGTTGTCATTGCTGGAAGGTGATATAATGATGTATTAAAGACACCTTCATTTCTTCCATCGGAGATAAAATAGTCGGTCTTGTCATAATATATGTATGAACTGATGACTCTGATGCCAACTGATTTTAAAACTTCGATTGTATCTCCATTAAATTTGTTATAAGGTGGAATGAAAACTTGTGAACGGTGCCCAAATATTGTGCTCATTTTCTCATTAGCTTGTTGCAGTGTTTCAAGTTGTTCTTGTTTGCTTAGCTGAGTATAATCTACATGATCCCAACCATGTATGTCTAAATTAAACAATCCTTTCTCATTTCCTTCCTTGATTTTTTCAGTAATTGCAGATTTGTTATCAATTTTATGCATTATTAGTCCCAAGGATAAACTTTGATTTTTTGAAATGAATTGATCCATCACATTTAATTGTACAGTTGTAAGCCAATCATTTCTTACGTCATCTAATCTGAAGATCACGCAGTTACAGGGATTGTTAATGATCTTTTGTAGTGAAATTTTGGTAACATTTTCAGCTTGTGCACTTGCAGAATTAGTATATGAATAAGATGCAGAATAAGACAATAATAAAAAAATCGTGATCAAAGTGAAGAATTTATGATTTATGTCAATTTTGTTTTTTTAATTTTAAATTCGTTAAATGAATTTTTCATTCTATTTTTGATTTTATCTCCTGCTCCAAATAATATTCTCAATTTTGTAAATATAATGCCTTGCGGAGCTTTGTTCTGTAACAAATGATGAGAAAATTTCAATAGGTAATTCTTTGCTACCGTTCAATTGATATCTATGCAAATCTTGAATTAAAACTGATGATTTTCTTACCTATTAGGTAGTTGACACTAGAAAAGACTTGTTTGTCAGATATTTTTCCTTGTTTATACCATGAAAAAATATTGTCCAGCCAATATGGATCAGGTTTTTTATTCATACTAAATGGAATTTTGTTTATAGATATTATCTTTATACCACTATGTTTTATATCGTCTATTAGTAGTTCAAGATCTCGAATCTGATTTTTATCTACTTGATTGGAATAATACGAGTGGTATCTGATTGAATATTCTTGAGGATGAATTATTACTACGGCATATCCGTATTTCTGAATACTCACCATTATTTCTACAAAGGTATGCTTGTGGTCACGATGATACCAAATGGTATCATTATCAATGAGATCACTAGTCTTAGCATTTCCAGGTACGTGATACACATTATTCTTCTTAATATGAAAAGCTAAATTGTCCTGATCTACATCTGCACTAATGAATCTGAGATTATTTTCTTTCATAGCAGAAATTGTATAATTGTTTAAGCTGTCAAATGGAGGAAGACAGTTGGCTTTATACCAAAAAGTTTAGTTAATTTTTTGTCTGTTTTTTCCATCAGAAGTGATTGTTGTTTTTTATTAAAATCTGTAAAGTTTTCATGATTCCATCCATGGTTTGCTATTTCTATTGATGACTCATTTTTTATGTTATTTTTTATATATTGGATTAATGTTGGATCATCACCAAAAATATTACCAATTATTCCTATGGTGAGACTAGTGTGTTTTTTATGAAAGACATGCATTATTGCAATCTGTGCATTGTCAACCCAATAATCCTGAACATCGTCCATTCTGAAGGCGACACACTGGCATGATGGAGCAGAATATGAGGGTTCAAAAATTATCGAAAAGATCAAAATTAATGGAATTAATGTTTTTATTTGCACCATAATTTTATCTTGTTAACTAAGCTGTTTCATTGTGTTTGACGAATTCGTTTTCTCCAACGATACAATCTCAACTTCATGAATTATGGAGCGCATGTTACCTGTTGATTCTATAGCGATTGGATATCTAAGGTCTGTCCCATGACGTGTATGATGAAAAACGTATCCCACAGATGCTTGGGGTGTAAGGCAATCGCCATTTACTTCATAAATTGTTGCAGAAGTTTGTTGACCCTGTACCACTAAATCCATCTCGTATTCTACATTGTTGAGGGGAGCAAAGTCATTAGTTGTGGTAGCATCGCCTTTCTTTGGTTCCTGATCCTGTAAGATACTTCGCGTTATAGGCCAAACAGCATTTAACCCGAATTTATTATATTCAAGAGAAATGTATGCACCAAACCAATCGTGTCCAGGATCCCAATCAGGCTCAAAATCATAAGTTACTCGAAAATATGTATTGTTACGTTCATTTATCTGGTTTTGCTCTAGCCAGCTCGTTGGGATATATTTTGAAAATGGGAAACTAATTTTCTTTTGTTCACTTGCTGCGCCCAGCTGGATTAGTGTGAATTTTATTTTTGCAGCAAAATCCATTGGTACAGGAGCCTCACTTATCATCCTAGCATGATCGCCATTGGTGATATATTGTGTATTGCGTACATTTAACAAGCGTAATTCGTAATCATTTTGACTGTTTGGAATCTTATCTATGTCATAGACACCATACTGAGGTCTACCATGAGGAGGATACCACATTCCATGAGTTGGATTGGATGTTTTTTGTAAACCATCTTGTATTCGCAGATCATCAAAAATTAATTTTTGTTTTGTAATATTCGCGTTAAAATCTATTTCAAGATATATTTTCTGAATTTTAGAAATATTTACATCTCCGATGTCTTTGAAGTCATCAGTGCGCCAAAATAGAAGGTTCCATCCAGGTGCTAGTAAGAAATCTGTCCATTGTTCTGTTTTGGGATCTCCATATTGAAAACTTATATCTGAATAACCCAAATCATTACCAAAGGTATTATTTGAAGAAGGATGAGGATTAAGAACTGGGTGATATTGGCGCATGTTTCCTAAGTTATCCTCAAGACTCAAGTTAACTGCATCAATGTCGCGCGCATCATCCACTTTTAGCCACATAGTAATATATCCAGAATTTGACCATCGGGTAAGATTTTGGGCATTTTCAAACTGCCTGCTTAAGGTAATATCTGATTGGTGTGACGTGACTGAATAAAATAATGCTCCAGAACCTCCGTAATATTCATCACTAGGTTGAAGCAGGTCATGCGTGCCATTAATTGACCATGCTTCTGGATTTTCAAAATCATCAATTATTTTTTGATTTTCTGCATACTTGGTAAAATTATCATGTAGATAAAGTATGTTGCCAGAACCATCTACGTAAAGTGATGATGGATGATTTGCGAAACTGTAACTTTGTGGTGAATTTTTCCATGCAACTTGAAATAGATTGTTATTCTGACACAAATCTTTTGAATTATTATTGAAGATGATTCCACTCTCAGAAAGAATCAAAGTAACAATGACCACACCTGAAAGAATTAAACCAAGGAATACTCTCTTCATTTCATGTTATCCACATTATTATCTTGTTAACCATTCATTCTTCCTAAAATTCCACAAAGCAGGAACCACTAACCATGAAAGTACAAAAGATGCTACTAGATTCATTATTGGTTTATACTTCCAATTTTTTGTTAAAACATCTCTGAACTTGTAATCCCACCCATGAGCTAAACCAGTTAAGAGAGATCCAGCTATAAACACCACAGGAATCCAATAATGATGTAGTATCACCGGTTCGTAAAAAAGCACGATTATAGTAATTAATGGAGCAGTAAATGTAACCATGAATTCAGAATAAAATATAAGTGACATCAACGGATTTTTTTTCCAAAAGAAGGAACTAACAAAGAAATTTGAGCGAATGTACCCCTTTTTCCATCTTACTTGTTGCTTAAGATATCCCCTCAGTTTATCTGGTACATCTGTATACACAATGGCCGTTGCCACATACACTGACTTCCATTCAACCAGCGCCTGTGCAGTCAACATACGATCTTCCGCATCGTCATATTGTGCTGATGACTCCATTATTTGTTGTGAAAATGGGGCTAGTTCTTTTTTTGCCCATGGGGTGGCTATGGCATAAGATGTCAGATCTCTATCATCACTGTTATGGATCTTTGCTTGTATCCAATAGGGAATGAAATCAGATATCGCCTCACGTCTATAACCTGCCAAACAACCAGAACAACATAATACGCTTCCAAAAGTACTTTCGGTAGTTTTATGAATATTAAAGGCATAGTCATACCACGCATCTTGACACTTTGTGAGGAAACTCTTCTCATAGTTCCACACTTTTGCATATCCTACCACTGCACCAACCTCAGGATTGGCATTGAAAGTTTTCATGAATTCTGTAATAGCCCTAGAATCAACGACGCTGTCTGAGTCTATTAATACTACATATTTTCCTGTTGATGCATAAAAACCTGCAGCTACAGCCTTTCGTTTTCCTTCATTCTTTTTATGAATGACTTTCAAAGTAGGATATTCTTTTCCTAGCATGTCAAGAATTTCCCTAGTACCATCTTTGCTTCCGTCATTTACTGCAATAACTTCGATATTTCTATACGTCGATTGATAGATAGCATCAATTACGATTTTAATCATTGCTTTTTGATTAAATACTGGGATGATGACAGATACTAACTCATTACCAGCTTTTCCTCTAGCAGGATTTCTGTAAAAAAACCAACCTACACATAAAACCAATAATGCATGTATGGGCATCAAAGTTGAATATGCTACAAGTGGATCCTCTAATGCTACACCTTGGTATAGATTATTTGCCACTACTAAATTTAGGAGAATGATTGTTGTTATTCTTAGCAACCACGCCTTCTTTTTGGTTTTTATCCTTCCGCCTTTCGAAATAATTTGACCAGACTTGCGATTTTTAATAATATTTTTGGTATCGCTTTGAATTTCTAGTGTCAACTATTCTACCTCTTTGTAAGTTCCAAGCCTGTAAGATCTGTAGCACTTTCAAACCTGACATTGGGCGATTTGAGATGTGTTATGAAAGAATCGATTTGTTCAATTGGTGTAGAATTATCAAAATTGATGAGAACAGGATCAGAGACAGGAAGACTATGAAAGAAATCTACTGAATAGTAAACGCCATCATACGAAGTAAGATTAAATTTTATGAATTGCCCATTGTAGTATTTGTTATATTGATTATTGTATGAAAAATCTGCCAAAATGCCAGAACGACTCAGAAGAGAATAAATATTCTGATCAGTTGTTTCATGTGGCGCTTTGAATACTTTGGATTCTATCTTACCTGCTGCATCAACTGCATTCTTGCCCCTTTCTACTTCTTCAAGCTGTGTTGCATAGTCTTGAATTGAAGTAAGAGATACGTAGTCATAGGTCTCACTTCCTATATCTACTGTATTCGGAAGATCTGAAACACATTCCGGATGTTCTTGCGCAATTTTACCAGGAACAAAAACTATTGCTTTGACATTGTTATTTTTTAAAACAGATGAAAGTTGGTTGCACCATACTGGGAGGTTTCTATCATCAGTTATGCTAAACGATAATAGTACTAATAGTGGTTGATCGGATTGCATAAAAGCAGGTACGACCATTACAATTCCTAATATAATTACAGTACCAGTAGCAATGGTACCAAGATGGATTATTTTCATAAAATTTCATCTACCTAGTCAATGGCATTTCCTGTGAGGCTCGTTTAGCTAAATGAAATCTATACTGTTTGTCGACCATTTTTGCAGCACCAATCAAACTAGTTACCAAGACATTTTTTGAGAATTCAAGAAACATTTGGCTGTCCTTTGGAAGGCAATGACCACCTATGCCCTTCTGGGCTTCGAAAATTTTTACATTCCATTTTGTATTTATCGCGTTTCTTAATTCATTAAAATCAACTGAAGTATTATCACACACCATTTTCAATTCCTCAGCGAAAGCGATTTCCATGAATCTGTACGAATTTTCTACAACTTTTGTGAGCTCAGCGATTTCAGCTGAACTTACTATGTGAAGAGGAATTTGTAGCATTTCTCCATAAAAATATCGTGCTTCTTTTACACAACACGGTTCACAACCACCAAGCACTCTTGTCTGCCTTAC
Organism: Nitrososphaerota archaeon; assembly: GCA_016201435.1. Classification (GTDB taxonomy): domain Archaea; phylum Thermoproteota; class Nitrososphaeria; order Nitrososphaerales; family Nitrosopumilaceae; genus TA-20. The sequence continues at coordinate 76,642 of JACQCT010000005.1, forward strand.
CCCATGATCTTTTTGTTCATGAATATAGAATCTATGGGGAACATGAACTACATGTAATCTGTGACCAAGGATTTTCTTGATCTCTTCGGAGGTGCCACGTGTTATGGTGCTATCTATTCCAACAAGAGCATCTGTCTTTCCTTCATGAGAAATTTTTCTTGCGATATCATAAAGTCCATCCAAATATGGCACAAACATGTCTTCTGGTCTATGGGTAGAGATGCAGATGACATAATAGTCATAGTTTCTAAAATTAGATGCTTTATTATGAATTACCTTGTTATCAAGAGCACGCTGTATTGCCTTTTCACTTATATCAAAACCGTCTACGTCTAAACCAATTGAAGACATGTATTCAGCGTTACTATATCCAATCTGACCTAATCCTATAATCAGAATCTTTTTATTGTTGTTGTTTAGGGTATTATTTTCAAACATTTTTTATTCCTCCATTTTTAATTAATTTCCAACAAAGATTATGGAACCACTTGTCGCCATAAATCACATCTCCTTCTACTAATTCCATTTTTTTATTACAATGTGAGCATGTTTGTATAAGAAAATGGTTAGGTGTGATTTGAAATTGTAATGATTCAGAAGGAGAATGTGTGAACAATTTGGTTTCTACGCTTGTCATTTTTCTTTATCTCCAAGCAATGATAGATAAAAAACGCGTAGCTTTCTTACTGATAATTTGTTAGTTAATCTTATATGCTTTAGAAGACTTGCATTGTAAAATTCTGCGATCTTTCTTGGTAGAAGCGATTTGAAATAAGTAGGAATTGAAATTGTTTTTGATCTATGTGATGTTGTAAATAATATGTTTTGACACTTTGTTTTTCTACCTGTTAATTCTCTCATGACTGATTGTTATTTCCACAAATGGAAATGATTAATAGGTATTTGGAGGCTATTTGCGTCAGATGGCGTCAGATTGCGTCAACGATTTCTAAATTCAAAAAGTATGACATTATCATGAGTTGATTCGTTATCTACGTGAATTTTTAATGAATCTAAAACATTTTTTACATACAATGACAGAAATTTTGTCCACTTTTCTCCTAAAGGTGTTTCAAAGACAAATCTATAATTTTGTCCACTTGTATCATATGTAAATTTGAACCATCCACAATATTTACTAAAAATTACAAAATATTTTTCAATTACATTATCTAGCTTGTACTCTACCCCCATTATTGTAAACAGCTTTTTAATTATATCTGGGCTTTCTGCAGCAATTTCTCCTAAAGCAATATCATCAACACTATCCATTATTTTTGAAAATAATACATGCGACATTGTAATTGTAGAAATCGTGTTAAATTCCATATCATAGGTAGTATTCTTGGATAAAATTTTGGTAATGACTGCATTTAACGGAATGTCTTTTCTTTCCGACTCTTTCTTTAATTTTTCTAAGACATTATTTGGCAGTCTTAATGTTATACGATTAGTTGATCGCGTCTTACGAACTTCGAATTCTGCAGATAGCATTTACAAACGATCTGATTTTAGTATTTAAATAAATTGTGTATGAATAACATATTACATACTGATTTAATCCATTTTTTTCATGATCAAATATTAGTAAAATGATATGTAATAAAAAAGAATAACACTAGATAATTTTTTCGTATTACTCTGTATCATATTTCTCCAATTCTAAACAAAGTTTTTTATAATTTTCTATAATTTCTTTGAACCCTAGGAATGTTAATCTGATATTTTTTTGTGCCAACTCAAAACGCATTGTTTTTTCAATAAGATATGATGGTTCCTTGGGATCTAAGCCAGTATCTTCCCAAATCTTATCTGTATCATTCATCAGTTTCTGTAAATTCGTCTCTTCTTTGTGTATTTTTTCTTTCAATTCCTTGACCATTGAAGATTCCATTACTGATTTTTAGAACAATTAACAATATAAGAAAACTATGATTCAGGAATTTGTTTCTATTATTGATTCTTTGAACCATTGTGGGATGATATTGCTGGCTCTTTTTATCAAATCAGTAGCACTCTGATCTAGGATGTATGTGATTGCAAAATCCTTTTCATGCCTGATGCTTCTGCCTGCGCCTTGTACCAGTTTCATGACACTGCGGTATGTATACCATTGTGGATCTAATTTTAGCTTTGCAGATATCCTACCATTTGACAAATCAAGATATGGAGCTTTTACAATTATTTGAAATCGACTCATCTCATCTTTGAGGTCAACTCCCTCGTACATTGATGGAGAAATTATCACGGTAGGTGTATCAGAATCTTTTTGCAGTTTGATTAGCTCAGAACGTGTAAGATCATTTCCAGTTCTGTAGAAACGTTGAGCATTTGATATTGATACTCCTTGCATGATGTCATCAATCTGTTTGTTGCTTGTTGTAAGTATTATTCCCTTTTCGGAACCATGTTTATTCATTATTTCATCAATTTTAGATATTATTTTTGGCATTGCACTTTCCATCAAGTTTTTGTTTAATCTTGCAACATTTAGAAAGTGAATGGGTCTACTTTGCACAGGAAACGGAGATTTTTTTACTTGAATGAAAGCACATTCTTCTTTTGATTGACCAATACTTTTACAAAACATTTGATCATCTATTGTCGCACTCATAAAGAGTATCACATCCCCAAACGAAAAGACATCGTTTAGGTAGCTACCTACATCTATTGGTTCTATTGATATGTGATACATCAGACCATTTTTGTCCAAAGTTGCTTTTGAGATTACAAAGTTTTCTTTTTTGTCTTTCATTTTTTTCAAAACATATGACAACCTGTCATGCTTTCCTTCTAATTCTGCAAGATTCTTTGATATGGTAGTATTGCCATTGGAATTTTCTTCTATTATGGATTTTAATTCTGAAATGGCTTTTGCATATGCACCATCAACATCTTTGGCAAAACTAATCCAAGTCTCCAAGTCTTGCTGACTTTCAGGCATTTGAAGACCAATCTTCTCAACCTCAGACCTTATCAATTCAAGGCTTACAAAATCCACTATCTTGTCTTCTACGGCATGTGCCTCATCGAATATCAAAGATGCTTTTTTTGGTGCATCCTTGGTATAAAAAACAGAAGAAAAGAACTCTGCATAGTTGTAAACAGTATGTGATGCAATATCTCCAGCGTATTTTTGAAAATAATAATGACATGGCTCTGAAAAATTATGCGGCTTGTAGCTAATTTTCTCTTTTAGAGTTCCTTTTCTTTCAAGTAATACCAATGATTTATGTGGCTTGTAGGAACAACTTTCTTCGGTCTTTGGGTCATAACACAGGCCTTTACTACATGATTCCAGGGAATCTAATTGTAGACATGGAAAGTGCGTCTTTCCTCTTACTGTTCTCATGTATGCAAAGTCCTTGGAATACTGATCTTGTAGCTCGGTTGTTGCAGTAAGAATGGATGACGAGCCTTGCCAACGTGCTATGGTTGCAGCAAGAAACGATTTTCCAGTACCTGTAGGTGATTGAATTATAATTTTTTTATATCCTGATTTTAGTGCAGATTCCACTCTACCAAGTATTTCTTTTTGAACAGGTCTTGGTTTTCCTGGAAAATAATCTAAAAGAACTTTTTTCAAATCGTTTTTGATTCAAACTAGGCCCATTTTTACTTTGATAGAATTAAAATTGGTTATAGATCTACAGAAACTTTTCTAAAATCGCATTTTATTTAATTTAAAATGTAGGTAGATCCCTTACCGTCTTTCAAATTTCTTAAAAAAATAAATTTTAGATTAAAAAATCAAGGCGCCAGGTAAGGGATTCGAACCCCTGAGTGCAGAAGCACAACCGCTACCTTGTATTTGATCTCGAGGCGGTCGCCGTACCGCTTGGCTAACCTGGCAGCAAAAACTGTATCCATTGAGTTTGAGGGCAAAAAATATGCACTTTCAGACGATATGACAATTGAAGAGTTTTTGATAGATTTGGGGCTCCCAAAAGACAAAACAGTTACTCTAAAAACTACAAAAGATGGCTTTGTGCTGGTTTGAGTGTACAAATTGATAATAGATAGTTTATTATTGATATCCGCCTCATATAATAATCTCAGGTCTGATGGTGATGCCCAAGTCAAGAATTTCTATAACAATTGATGGTAAGGTCGCCAAGGCAATTGAAAATTATTACAGGGAAAAAGTAAAGACTGCTGCTGAAAAAGGAGAAGCAATTCCAAAACTTTCAAACATTTATGAAGAAATCATAGAACGCGGTTGGGAAACAAAATCTGGCACTCGTAAGAAATAGGAAAAGCAAAAATTCACTAGTTTTAATATCATTTTGTGGGTTTAGATCTAAAAGCGCTCTGCAACAGAGAAAAAACAAACCTGGAATCCTTTTCTTCCAAGATTGTAGCAATAGACGCGTATAATGCAATTTACCAGTTTTTATCCATAATACGTGGTCCTGAGGGACTACCTTTAACAGATTCAAGAGGAAGAATTACCAGTCACATAACTGGTCTATTTTATAGAAATGTTAATTTTTTATCACTTGGCATAAAGCCAGTTTATGTTTTTGATGGAAAACCACCATCGCTAAAATCTGCCGAAATAGAAAGAAGAAAACAGATCAAAAAAGACGCTACAATTAAGTTTGAAAAGGCACTTACAGAAGGAAAGTATGACGAAGCAAAAAAATACGCTCAGCAAACATCCATGCTAAAAGACGATATGGTAGAAGACTCTAAACATCTTTTAGGACTTTTTGGTATTCCGTATATACAGGCGCCTTCTGAAGGTGAAGCTACTGCTGCTAACCTTACAATAACAGGACAAGCATATGCTTCTGCAAGTCAAGACTTTGATTCATTACTATTTGGGGCAAAAAAACTGGTTCGAAACTTTTCAAATAGTGGCAAAAGAAAGTTACCAAATAGAAATACTATAATTGAAATTGAGCCTGAAATAATTGATCTGCAAAAAACACTTGCAGAACTTGGTCTTACAAGAGAGCAACTAGTTGACGTGGGCATTTTAATCGGTACTGATTTTAATCCAAATGGTTTTGAGAGAATCGGACCAAAAACTGCACTCAAAGCAATAAAAGAACATGGTAAGCTTGAAGCAATTCCACAAATCCAAGAAAAACTAGAAGAGATAAATTACAACCAAATCAGGCAAATATTTTTGCAACCTAAAATTGCTAATGTAGCTGAAATAAAATTTGGGGAAATTGATTTTACAGGAATTGTTAACTATCTATCTTCTGAACGAAGTTTTTCTCGCGAAAGAGTGGAAACATCAATTAACAGATTAAAAAAATCAATTGAGAAAAAAAGTCACACTCTAGAACAATGGTTCAAATAAGTAATACCAGATATTATTTCAAATCTAGGTTTCAAGCTTTTTGCGTTTTTCTTCTATTCTTTTTTCAGCTTCTAGACGTTCGAGCTTGTACTCGTTTAGATCAACAAATTTTATTATACTACCAAGATTTGGATGCACCTTTTTTATCAATTTGAACATGTTTTGTGCAACCTTTCTGTAGTCAGGATGACCTTGTGGCACAGTTCTAAGTTCAATCAAATGTGTTGCCTCCCTTAAATTTAGTCGCATAAAAAATGGATAGTTGTACGCAAAGTTTACCACGTATTGTGCTTGTTCTGGCATCTTCAGGTGTATTGCATCAAAGACTTCTTTTGACTTGTACATACAGTCTTCAAAATCCTTTTTGATGCCCAGTGATATTATTTCATCTGGAATACAAAATCCATGATTTGTTGTAAGCAATTGTCTTTCTAATGTTAATACTCTATGTCTGTGAAAATCACGGAACATTCCGAAGTTTGTTAAAAAATCAAAAGTATACTCTGTCATTTCAAAGGCACGGGGTGGCCGATGTCTTCTATTTTGACGAAGATTGATAAATGACAGTATGATTTTTTTCCTCGCAGTGAAACCCATCTTCTTTACTTGAGCAAGTATTTCTTTGTACGAAATTCCTTGTGCTTGTTCATATAGTATGGCAGAAATTATGTTCTCTTCTGCCTTTTTTACTGATTCAAAATCAACAAGGTTGACAAGAAAATCACGACTCTTTTTGGGTTTAAGATACTTTTTATTTAAATTAATGGTAGTTGTTTTTATCTCATCTAGATATTTTTGCAATGCCTTACCGTACCTGTCATCTGCCCTCTTCACAAAAGACTTGATGGTAGTATCAAGCTCTTGATGCATCTTTGATGCAAGTGTTCTTTCTTCTTGCAGCCCTGAACTATGCAGTATTGTAAGTAAATACTCAAACGCTCTACCGTTTCCAGTTATTCCTACATTTGTAAGAGTAGACGCAGGTAAAATGCCACGTAGTATGTCAAGTGCCTTTGCCTTTATTGTTGCATTGTAAATTCTTGTGGCTGATTTGATATCTTCGTCACTTGAGAGACGTGAGAAGGAAACTTCCTCTCCTGCAGCATTTTTAAATTTTTGATTGTTGATATGTTCTCTTTCTTGAATGTAAGAAATCATTGGCTGTATACTTTTTGAATATACTTCAAAATCAAAATTACATGATTCCAAATACATGTCTGCATATTTAGAATTCATGATATCGTGTTCTTTAAAAAATTTGTATTCACCATTGATTTTTTTATCCCATGTTACATAGCGTGAAGATTTTTCAAGATATGACAAACCAATTCTACGATCTTCGATTTTTTTCACTGCAATGTTTGACAATCCTTCTATGGCAATTTGTGCTTCGCCAAGTTCGGCTACAGAATCATCTCCATATTCAAGTAAAACTCTATTGTAAAATTCTTCACCACGATTTTCGTTTTGTACAAATTCATCAAGAAAAATTTTTCGCATGCTCTTATCAGATCTACTGTATCTTGACATCAGTGCACCGCGGTCAACTTGTCTTGGCGTAATAATTGCAAAGACAGAGTCTTCTACATTTGAAAAATGCTTTGATAAAATTTCTTTTTCAGAATTAGAAAATTCCGACATTATGATCGGACAGCTACCCAATTATAAATAATCTACTTTTTTCCAATTTGAATTAGATCAGGCGAACCATGCATTGTCGAATTATGTTTTGATTGCCAGCGAAGCAAAACTTCTTTAAATGATTCAGCTTCCGATTCATCTTCAGTATACATCAAAGTCGTTATCCACCTGCCAGTGCCAGCTTTTCCTCCAATAGAGTTCATCCAAAAGTTGGTTGGTAAATTTTCAAAGGATTTGTTTTGTTCATCACGGCTTAGGTCTACCCATCTTTTTGATACAAAATGCAGAATTTCGTCTAGGTCTTCTTTTTGAATCATGATTCTGTATTCCAAGAAAGGCATTTTAAAATTGCGAAATTTTCCGAAAATCCTCTCGTAGACTTAGCTAAAATGATCTTACCAAAACTCGAAAGCTTGTTAACACTTTGCTGATTATATTGATTTCAAAACCTATCCACAATGAGCAAAGAAGAGATCGAGTTTATCGGCAAGCAAGTTAAGGACATGTACGGCACTTTTATCGGCAAAGTTGTTGGAACGATAACTGATATCGACGGAAGTGTACAAACCGTGGGTGTTGATTGTGGTTCTGATGGACTTAGGCAGATACCATTTGAACAACTGGTCGTACAAGGAGCTGTTGTAATTTTCATTCCTAGGTGGAGATTAGAAGCTCAAAGATTGTTACGTGAAAAGGGTCTTACATTACGACGAATACGAGCTTTGATAGACATCGTATCTGATAACGACGACATGAAGGAGGATGCAGAGCTCATCCACGAAAAATACAAGATGAAACTGCTGACTCTAGAAGAATCTGAAAAACAGATCAAAGAAAAATTAGATCACAGACTGGCAGAGCTGGATAGCCAACTCAAGTCAATCAGAATGCTTGTGTTTGATGCCAAGTTGCAATACAAGAGCAACGAGATTTCAGATGCAAAGTATGAATCTGTAAAGACACAGACTGTAGAAATAATAGAACACATAGAGCATGAAAAGGCAGAAATTGTAAATATCCAACACAGGATATCAGATCTTTCCGTGGAAAATGTGGAGCGAACGGAAAACCCAAAGGAACAACTTCATTCAGCCGCCGTTTCGTATTTGGGAAAAGTAGAAAGCAACCCGATTACAGAACCAACTAAAACTGTAGCACCAATAATACCTGGCCCAGCGATTACTAATACGACTCCCCCCACGCCAACGCAAAAGCCTGTTGCTATTGGAGCAGATGGTGCAGAAGATTCTCAAGATTCCGATTGGCTTAGTAGAATGTCATCCCAATAAGTCAAAAGAATAGGATATAGGGTTCGCTCCGACCTCCTTTTTGAACAAATGTTTTTTTAAGAAACTACAACAGGTATCTTATTGACTGATTATTTAATAGGTCTTGGAAACAATGATTCTGATACAAGAAAAAAAGCAGACAAAGATTTTATAACATTCTGGGCAGAGCAGGCCAAAAACCTCCACTGGTTTGAGGACTGGCATGATGTTTTGCAATGGGAGCCCCCGTTTGGAAGGTGGTTTGTTGGAGGAAAACTTAACGCCTCATACAATACACTTGATGTAATAGTACAAAAAAATCCAAAAAAAACCGCCCTCTTGTGGGAAGGTGAGGATGGTCAAAGCTGTACCATTACATATCATGATTTGTGGATTGAAGTAAACAAGTTTTCAAATGTACTAAAATCACTTGGAACACAAAAAGGAGACAGGATAACAATCTATCTTCCAATGGTTCCAGAATTGCTGATATCCATGCTTGCATGTGCAAGAATTGGTGCAATTCACTCTGTAATTTTTTCTGGATTTAGTGCCAAATCAATTAAAGATAGAGTAGAAGATTCTGGATCAAAGATTGTGATTACTGCAGATGGCGGTTTCAGACGTGGTAATATAATAAAACTAAAAGAAACAGTAGATGAAGCAATTTCAGATCTTGATTTTGTACAAAATGTAGTTGTAGTAGAACGCGCAAAAATTCCAATAACCATATCCTCAAAGGACAAAAAATGGTCCGATCTTATGAAACATGCATCACCAAAATGTGAGCCAGAAAAATTAGAAAGCTCACATCCGTTATACATACTCTATACTTCTGGTACAACAGGAAAACCTAAAGGTGTACTGCATGGCACCGGAGGATATCTTACACATTTGTATTCTACTTTCAAGTGGATTTTTGACATCAGAGATTCTGATATTTATTTTTGTACAGCTGACATTGGATGGGTAACAGGACACAGCTATGTTGTATATGGCCCATTATTGCATGGTGCAACCCAAGTGATGTATGAAGGAGCTCCAGATTTTCCAACCACATCAAGAATGTGGAAAATAATTCAAAAATACAAGGTAACAATATTTTACACAACACCCACAGCGCTTCGCATGTTCATGAAGTCAGGTGGCGACATTCCAAACTCACATGATCTTGGTTCCTTACGTCTGCTTGGGACAGTTGGCGAGCCAATCAATCCAGAGGTTTGGAAGTGGTACTATGATGTTATAGGCAAAAAGAAATGTCCTATTGTTGATACTTGGTGGCAGACAGAAACTGGCGGTGCAATGATAACACCAGTGCCTGGATTGGAGACAATTCCACTCAGACCCGGTTCTGCTACACGGCCAATTCCAGGAGTTGACATTGCAGTAGTTGATGAGGCAGGAAATGAAGTTACTCCGGAAACCAAGGGATATCTTGTAGTTAGAAAACCATGGCCTGGCATGCTTTTGACATTGTGGAATGATGATGAAAAATACAAACTGGTCTATTGGTCTAAGTATAAAACGAGTTACTACCCGGGGGATTATTCCATCAAAGACAAGGACGGTTATCTTTGGATGTTAGGTAGGGCAGACGATGTTCTAAAAATTGCAGGCCATAGACTAGGAACAGCAGAGCTTGAAAGCGGATTTGTGTCCCATAAAGCTGTTGCAGAATCTGCAGTGTGTGGTATTCCACACGATGTCAAAGGGGAAGCGATAATTGCATTTGTGGTTCTACGAGATGGTTATTCTAGTAGTGAGACTCTGAAAAACGAAATCATACTTCACATAAGAAATGTCATAGGTCCAATAGCTTCACCTGAACAATTGTATTTTGTTACAAGACTTCCAAAGACACGTAGTGGGAAAATAATGCGAAGACTACTAAAAGCAATTGCAAAGGGAGATGAGATTGGAGATATAAGTACATTAGAAAACGAAGCTGCGGTAAGTGAGGTACAAGCAGCCTTTGAAGAAGTAAAACAATCCATTAAAAAAAATCACCCTAAATAGAAATTATCTGAAGCTTGGAATTTTCGGTAATGTTGAATTTGTCAACAAAGCCTGCCGTGACCTCTAAAACATATTTGGCATTCTTTCCACCACCATTGTCAACTGTACACGTTGCAGTCTCAATTGCTGACTTGCAAGGTGCTACGTTTTTTGCTATATGGACTATATTTCCAGATGAATCAAACCAAATTATATCCAATGGAAATTGCATGTTTAACATCCATATGGGTACTATCTGCTCGTTGTTGAACACAAAGATCATTCCTTGATTATATGGCAGTTGTTTTTGGAACATCAAACCGCGTGTCTTTTGTGAATCAGTTTCAGCTATCTGTACATCTAGCGTGACATCGCCAAGTTTTATTGTTCCCATTGGAAACTTGGTTTCTGCAAGCTTTGAATCAGATGGTATTGTTATCACTCCGACAACTCCTATTATGACTGCAGCAATTGCTATAGGGATTAGAACTTGGGCTCTTGATGCCACGTCATATGAAGAAAAAGTTCTAGTTAAAAACCAATGGCATGCAAAAAACCACTCTCTAATTAATAAGCTGAATCTAATTTTTTTATTATCATTGTACCATTTCAGAATATTTTTCACGTGATTTCTAATTTCGTTATAGAATAGTAGAAATTCTACATGTTATTAATAAATGATAAAACTTGAGTCGCATCTATGAGTCACAAAAATTTTGTTTTAACCAAACAAATTGTATTTGATTATTACACGCTACTCGATAAATCAAGAGATAATTAAGTATACCAATGCGGCATATTACGATAATTTCAACAATTTTTGTTCTAACCGTGATCATATCTGTTGTGGGACTTTTTGAAAGCAAAGCTTTTGCATTTGTTGACACAACAAAACCAACAATATCAATTACTTCACCATTAAATGGTGCAACTGTACAAACTGGGAATTATGTTGTTACAGGAACAGCGTCAGATACTGGCAGTGGAATAAAACTAGTTCAAATAAAGATAAACTCTGGTTCTATAATAACAGCTACACCAAAGACTACTGGTGATTGGTCCACATGGAATGCGTCTGTTAGTTTTTCACAGTCAAGCTCCAACACAATTACTGTAAAGGCTACAGATAATGCAGGTAATGCTAGATTTTCTAATATACGTGTAACAGTTAATACAACTCCCAAACCCAACACAAACGCGGTTTTCGTTTTTCTTGTTAGAAATAATGGAATAGATGATGCTTCACTTGCCTCTCTGTATTCTAAGCACGCAAGATCAATAGACATTGTTGCACAATTCACCGATAAACTCCTTTCTGATACCATAACAAGTCAAGTTCCTGCACAAAAATCAACTGCATATTTCTCCCTTTCAGACATTCAGGCAAATGTACAAAACCTACACAACCTTGGATACGCTTGGGTTGTATATGACTTGGAACCAAGTTACTCGCCAGCAAGCGAAGTACAAGATCCAATTGGTTCTATACAAAAAGCAAGTGAATATGCACACAACAACGGATTAAAACTAATGATAACACCAGCAGGGATTGCTTCTTCTAATTTTGCAGGTATGGCAAAATATTCTGACGGTTTTATATTGCAAGTAATGGGTTTGATTGCAGGAGATCCTGCCATATTTAGTAATACGATACACGATTCAGTTACCAAAATAAGATCAGGAAATCCAAACTCAATTGTTATTCTACAAGATAGTGTTAACAAGGATACTGTTGACCAAATGAATAACGCATGGGATCTTACCAAAGATGTAGTAAATGGAATAACCATTTTTTATAGCACACCTGACCAATTACCACAGATGGCCCAGGTACTGACACATGTTGATGGAATAAGCTAAAAACTAATGCAAAAATAATGGAGTTTTTAAGTTAACCCATCTTATTTTTTAGATGGGAATAATCACTGAAAAAGTTCTTTGTTTCCTGGCCAACATCTTTGATGGTGGCGCCGTTGTAGACCTTTTCTAGATATTTTCCAGCAATTATCATGGGAATGCCAAAAGGAGTGGTAAGTGGATCTGGTGAAAGAAGGAAAATAAATCCTATCTTTTGTAGTTTTTTTCCAGGTGCAGGTGCACGTTGTAAAGATCCTAGAGAACGCGCAGTTCCTCTGTCATCTAGACTGGCAAGCCCTGAATAAATTTCCGTTCTTCTTTTGGTGGATTCTCCGATTTTTTTAATTCTAGCAATATGCTTCTTATAATGCTCGCTCATGCTGGGAAACTCTATTTTTTGATAGTTAAAATTCCATAGTAAAGATCAATTACAATGAGGTAAAGATTTCTTATACAAAGAGAACAGATTATATCATTCAAGGTATATCTCGACAAAATATGAAGGAAAAACGTGCTGAAAGACTAGAGTCTATAAAGGAAGCTCACAAGTCAGCCAAGGCTGATTCTAGCTCAAGAATGGAAGATTATCTAGAGGTGATATCAGAACTAGTAGAGCTAAAAGGATATGCAAATACGCTTGATATTTCTAGATACATGAATGTCAGCGCACCTTCAGTGACAAAGATGTTGCAAAGGCTTGATGAAAATGGATACTTGGAGTATGAAAAATACCGTGGAATAAATTTGACTACAAAAGGTAATGCAATTGCAGATACAATACGCCAAAAGCATGGAATATTATTAGAGTTCTTTAAGATGCTTGGAATAGACCATACTGCAGCAAATAAAGATGCAGAAGGAATAGAACACCATCTTAACCCAAAAACTATAAAACAGTTACGAAAATTTATCACATATTTAAAAGCAAATCCAAAAGTTCTTAGTAATTTTGAGTGATTAACTTCATATCACTATTCTGAGATCTTGTTTTGACATTGCTGCCTTCATTATTCTTTTTCCGCTATCAGATTTTTTAGAAATAATTATCTTGCCATTTTTTCCAACATATGATGATGTTACAAGTTTGTCTTTTACATATATATCAGCAGACATTCCTGTTTTACTAGTATCTACTTCAAGTATCAGATTATTTCCTGATTCAGACATTTCAAACCGTTCTCCATCTCTAAAAGAAGTCTCCTCTTTTGACTCTACATCGATATGTACACCGAGAGTTTTTTCAAGATCATTTATTGTAGCACCACCGCGTCCAATTATTGACGGCATAACTTCTTTGTCTACTTGTACTCTTATGCTGTTATTTGATAGGATCTCAATTTCTGCTTCTGAATCAAATCTGCGTATTGTCTCTCTTATTTTTGATTCCGCTAGTTTTTCTATGCCTCCACTTTTTGCTTCTTTTGAGATTGGTATGACGATGTTTTCCTCACCATAAGTATAGATTTCATACTCTAAGTTATGATTCTCAAAATTTCGTACCTCGATTACTGGTCTTGCCAAGTCTTGTTCGGTCATGCCAGTTGGAACTTTGACTTTGAATTCTAATTCATAAACTTGAGCGATGTTGCCAGCTTTTACAAATACCACAGTATCTAATATGTGGGGAATCATGCCAAGCTCAACTTTTCCAATAAATCTCTGAATTGCATCTAATGGTGCGTTTGCATGTACTACTCCGACCATACCAACACCTGCTAACCTCAAATCTGCAAATACTCTAAAATCTTGAAATCTTCTAACCTCATCAAAGATTGTATAGTCAGGTCTTACTAGGAGCAAAATATCTGCTGAATTTTCAAAACTGCCATCAAGATGAGTATACTGTGTTATCTTTTCATTAACTTGTAAATCTCTTGGCGATTCAAGCGTTTTGACTATTTTGCCTTTTTTAGAATAAAAATCAGCAAGACTAGAAGCAAGTGTGCTTTTTCCAGAACCTGGGGATCCCGAAATAAGAATACCCTCTGCTTTTTCTGAAAATCGAGTCATTAATTTTTCAGATATGGTATACTGTTCTAGAGATAATTTTATTATTGGATGTGTAATGGTTATTTCATAACTATTTGAAAAAGGAGGATGTGTTATTGTTGTTCTATAGTCTTTAAACTGAATTACTAATGCACCAGGCTTTGAAATCTCGACTTGTCCTGATTGATTAATTCTTGACGCTTCAAGGATCTCTGTCGTTATGCTGCTAAGATAGTCTTTTGTAAGAATTTTATCCTCAAGTTCTACAAGTGTAAATGTTCCAGGTTTTCCTCGTTTTGCCATGGGTTTTGTTCCTTCTTTTAGGTGGATACTCATTGTTTGAGCGTCAAAAAACTTCTCAAACTCTAAACCTGTTGTTTTAATGTCCGGCTTCGAATATCTGGTTTTAATGCCTTCGGCTTGGGCAACAAGTGCTTGAACATAATCTGCAGTGTAAAAGGTAGCATCATTTCTCTTCGCAATGTCTTTTATTATTGCATCTATTCTTCCATGGCTTGCAAGTTTAATGTCATCCATGGTTGGTCTCTCTCCCTCAAATTTTAAGATGAGATTATTTTTTTTAGATAATTCACGAATTTTTTTTATTTCTCCTAATCCCACAAATCCATATTCTTTGCTTTGTGAAGCTTGGGATTGCAGCTCATCAAGTACCGCAACAGGAATTATTATTTCACAATTATTCAGGATACCTGTTTCAATTAATTTTGTAATCTCTCCGTCTATGATAATGCTGGTATCTACTACGATCTTTTCCATCGATTAGTGAGGTTGTTTTGCGCTTTTTAATCATAGCTATGTAAATCCTATATGTCTGGTTTGTAATTCAGTATGTTATACAATATCTTTGCAAAAAAAGAATATTCTGATAATATGAAAGATAGTTTTATCTGTTGCAGTACTTATTCAGGATTTTCTGAAGAATCTTAATTATTAAAATGTAGAAATTTGTAATAACGGCAGGTCTGGAATCCAAATATTTGAAAAACTTGTAAAATCAGACAGATAGTTGTCATACATGATTTTAGTCTTCCTGATATGAATGCCAACGATATGATATAGAGGATATTTAGAATTCGTCCTGATACTGGGATGATAATAGACTGCTAATGAGAGAACCAGATGACTCAAATACGTTCTAAGAATGGGAAAAAGAGTGAAGTTTTAGATCAACTAATTTGTGATTTTAACTTAGTGCCATATTAATTGCAGTTAGCACATCTTCAAAATTAAAAGGCTTTAGAATATATGCTATTGCGCCAGCATTAATACACTCGGTCATTGTATTGACATTGTCACTTGCAGTTACCATAACAATTTTAGCATTGGTATTCGTAGCAAGTATTTCTTTTAATGCATGAATGCCGTCCATTTTTGGCATTGCCATATCGAGTATCAATAAATCGGGTTTTGTTTCATTGAATTTTTCAATCGCCTCTAATCCATTTGTTGCTTCTGCTACAAGTTCATGATGTCCAATATCTAAAATATCTCTTAATACCATTCTTATTGCATCTGAATCATCAGCAATCATTATGCGCGCCATGTTTTAACAAAAATTAGGCTCAATTGTATTTAAGCACAGTTGTGTACTATTGATTAAAAATATGAGAAAAATTATTACGGATTTTTGTTTTGAATTCATCTATGTTTTTTTCATTAGTGCCATTAAAAATTTCTTGCATCATATGTAATGATTCGCTGATAATTTGATATGTTCCACTTAACATTCCATTTTCAATAATATTTCTTAATATGATATCATTTAACTTGGCAATCTCACCAACATCATTTTGATCCATCATGGGTGCAAGTCCTTTTATCTTATGTAGATGTTTTTCAATTTTATTGCCATAGTTGGAAATATCGTTATCATTATTGCATTGCAATAATATTTCTTTTAGATTATCCAATTCTTCTTGGATCTCTTGTCTTGCAATTTTATGAAAGTTGTCAGACATTTTAACTAATGACTAGACTATTTTCATGCCAACTTTTATAGGCTCTTAGTCTGAATCTACTGCAAAATGAAGATCATTTCTAAGACGTATATTTTGCTAGCCGTTATAATCGGGGTTTCATTGCTTAACCTATTCGTACTCTTACAGACATCGCAGGAAAATGAGGCAGTGTTGCATTCAATTAATAGCGCAAGTAATCTCAAGGTTACCGTTGAAAGAATTGCAGGAACTGCAAACTCTATAGCAAGTGGAAATGAAATAGATAGACAGACTCTTACTACACAAATTAACAACTTTGAAAATACTTACAATATTCTTGGTAGTGGTGGGCAATTAAATGGAATTACAATAATTGTTGTACCTGGTGAGCTGCGAGATAAATATGCTGATGTTGGTAATGCGTGGAATCTTTACAAACAAAAGGCAGAAGAAATAAGACAAGAATCCGTCTTTAATCCTGACGTCAAAAACGCATTAAAATACATCTTGGAAAAAGATGGAAGTTTGATAACATTAACAAACGGTGTATATAACGATCTTTTGCCACTTGATAGGAACTATAATAGGCATAAAGAAATTGCGGCAGAACTTGTGACACTTACAAAATCAATTGGTGAAAACACACTTCTTATCTCAATTGGAGAAAGAGGAAACAGTTCTGATATAATTAAAAAAGATAGAATTATGTTTGATGCTGATCTGAGAAAATTAGAAGGAGTTTCATTGGATAATTTGGATACTGATGGAGTACAGGTAACGCCAGAAACACTTCAATCTATTCCTCGAGAAAACTCAGCATCACTACGTGATCTTGATCCGTTATGGGAGTCTGTAGAGGCAAAAATAAAATTTGTTGAATCAACACCTCTGCTTTCTGCAGAATTTGGAAAGTCACTACAAGATCTAGATGCACAAAGAGATGTAATGCTTTCTATAACTGGACTTTTTGTAGATGAATGGAATAAATTAATTGATGATAAATTAAAAGAGAAAGTTAATGTTGTACTGGTATTGCTTGTAACAGACGTTGCAGTTTTTATTATTGTGATGTTTACCATTAGAAAATCACTTAACCCACTAGCTATGCTTACTAGAGCACTCTCTCGTGTAAAGGAAGGCTTCTATGGTGAAAAAATAGACTATACAACAAGTGATGAGGTTGGAACTTTGGCACGCACATTCAATCTTATGTCAGAGACTATACAAAAAAAGGAAGAAGAAGCAAAAAAAGTTGAAATTGCAAAAGACGAATTTTTGGCAATGATTACTCATGAATTGAAAACTCCTTTGGTGCCAATTCAAGGATATGCTGATATTTTACTTGGTGAACATTTAGGTCATCTTAATGAAAAACAGAAAGAAAGATTGGAGGTAATCAAATCAAGCTCTGCTACGTTATTGCAATTGATATCAGATCTACTTGATGCACAAAAATTAGAACTAGGACAGCTCAAAATTATAAAACAAAAAGACAATCTCAAAAACACTATTTCAAAAATGATAACATTAGTGACACCTCAAGCAATCTCAGATGAAACCGAACTTGTAAACCATGTTAAAACTGATGTCTATGCATATTATGATGAAGAACGTATCAGTCAGATACTATCTAACTTAATTAAAAATGCATTTAGGGCTACGACAAAAAAAGGAAAAATAGATATTTTTGTTGAAGATCTACCTGATGAAGTTCAGATATCAGTTAAGGATAACGGTATTGGATTACCAAATGATGCTCTTGATAAAATATTTAAAAAATTCTATCAGGTAGATACGTCTTCAACCAGAGAAAAAGGTGGTAGTGGTCTTGGGCTTTCAATTTGTAAAGGCATAGTTGAAGCACATGGTGGTAAGATATGGGTAGAAAGTGAATTGGGTAAAGGTGCCACATTCTTCTTTACACTTGCAAAAATTGAAAAATCTAGTTCTCCACTCTAAATAAATAGTTGAGAACAACCAAATTGTTTTATATTGGAATTAGAGGATTTTGCTGAAAAGTCAATGCAGTATGCAATTCAAGCTGGTGCTCAATATTGTGATGTTAGAGCTGAAACAGTACAAAGCGATGGATTTCTTCTAGAAAATGGTGAGATTGAGCATTTTACATCTTCAAGTGATTCTGGCTTGGGTATTAGAATACTCGCTAATGGCGCATGGGGATTTTTTTCCATTTCTAATCCAAAATCACTAGACGAAGTAAAAAACGCAACAATGGATGCAGTAAAAAGTGCATTACATTATTCTACAAATAAAAAACAGAAAGTAAAACTTGCAGAGGGCCAGGTATATGTAGATAATGTAAATTTTTCTGTATCCAAAAAACCCACATTGGAAGAACTGACAAAAATTGGCTTTGAATGTGACAGAATAATAAGAAGTAAAAAAAGAATTCATAAATCTTCATTATCTATGGAGCATGACACTTTTTCAAAATATTTTGTAAACAGCGACGGTTCAAAAATAACTCAAAGATTCGAAGACACGATAGCTAATGTTACTGCGACTGCACATGAATCTGGTTTGACAGAATCTGTTAATGCTACAGAAGGAGGCAGGGGAGGATTAGAGATGATATTAGAAAAAAATGACATTATGAAAACCGCTGAATTTGTAGCACAGAAAGCTTCCGAACTTTTAGATGCCAAAACTGCTAAAGAAGAAAAAACAACAGTTGTAATGAATCCTGATTTTGTTGCACTACTTTCGCATGAAATTCTTGGTCATCCATCAGAGGCAGATCGAGTACTTGGAAAGGAAATGGCTTGGGCAGGCGGTGCTTGGTGGGCAGGAAAACTAGGGGAAAAAATTGGCTCTCAGAAATTAAATGTAATAGATGATCCTACATTACCAAGTCTTGGATATTACAAATATGACGATGAAGGAGTTTTTGCAAAACCAAAATCACTAATAGAAAACGGAGTTCTAGTAAATCACATGCAAAGCAGAGAAACTGCATCAAGTTTCAATACGGAACCAAATTCTGGAATGCGAGCTACAGGCTATGGATTTATGCCATTAATTAGAATGGCCTGCACGTGCATACAGCGAGGAGATTGGGATCCTCAAGAAATGATAAAAGAAGTAAAAAATGGCTATCTTATTTCTAACATGAAGGTTCCATCTATTGACATGATGAGATACAACTGGAGTATATCGTGCCAGTTTGCACAGAAAATAGAAAATGGTGAATTAAAAGAATTACTTAGGGACGTAATTGTCATGGGAATTGCACCTGATTTTTTCAACTCAATTGATGCATGCGGAAAAGATTTCACAATAAGACCAATTACAAATTGTGGTAAAGGCGATCCCATGCAAATTATGCGAATGGGTAACGGTGGACCACATGTGAGAGGAATTGCTACAGTAAAAAGCGTGGGAGTATAAATGTCAGATTTGATGGATACATTACGATTGCAAGTAATATCATGTACAAAATGCAATCTTTCAAAATCAAGAACTAATGCTGTTGCAGGCAAAGGAAACTACAATGCAGAAATAATGTTCATAGGGGAAGCACCTGGAAGAAACGAAGATTTGAAGGGTGAGCCATTTGTAGGTGCTGCAGGAAAAATTTTATCGGAAGCATTAGAATATTCTGGCCTTTCAAGAGATGATGTTTTTATAACAAATGTTGTAAAATGTAGACCGCCAAACAATAGAATTCCACTTGAAGAAGAAAGAAATTCTTGCCACCCATATTTGATTGATGAGCTTGATATCATAAAACCCAAAATTATCTGTATACTTGGAAATACTGCTTATGGTTCTATCTTAGGTGGTGACTCAATTACAAAGAACAGAGGTAAAATAATTAAAAAAAATAATCACTTGTATTTTCTTACTATACATCCAGCTGCAGTAATATACACACCAAGTCTTAAACAAGTCTTAAAAGATGACATCAAAACACTAGTCGAAACACTTGAGAAAATAAAAAAAGGAATTCAAGTAGAGACTTTATCATGAGAATAATCACACGCTCATTTTATGATAGGGATACAGTTGATGTTGCCCGGGACCTGATAGGCAAACTACTTGTACGAAGAATTGGCAAAAAAATAATCTCTGGTATGATAATTGAGACAGAAGCATATAGGTACAAAGATGATGCAGCTAGTCATTCTTTTGTAGGTATGACGGAGAGAAACAAAGCAATGTTTGGACAAGTAGGAAAGGCATATGTCTATTTTACCTATGGGATGCATTATTGTGTAAATGTGGTTGCAAAAAATAATGATTTTGAAGCAGGAGCAGTTCTTTTTCGTGCACTTGAACCAATGGAAGGAGTCGATTTTATGATAAAGCAACGAAAAACCACACTGATCTCAAACCTTACCAATGGACCTGCAAAACTTACACAGGCATTACAGATAACAAAAAAACAATACGGCGGGGATCTCACAAAACCTTCTAGTCTATTTATTATTGAAGGAAAGGAAATACAAAAATCTGAAATTAAGGCAAGATCAAGAATTGGAATTAAAAAAGCAACTGATAATCTTTGGAATTTTAGTTTATTAAACTAGTTTTCAATTTAGCAAAAATTACTTTGCGGCAGGTCTTGCTTGTAGTAATAAAGTCAAGTCCATTGTTTTACCCATTCTATTTATTGTTAGGACCATCTTATCACCAACAGATTTCTGATCATCCACGTAGGCAATGATATCATAGATTGTTTTAATTGGGTGAGCATCGACCGCAGTGATTATGTCTCCACCATGAGGAATGTTGTTGTTATCCAAAGTAGCTGGTACTAATCCTGCCTTGTATGCAGGTCCATCTGTTACAACTTGAACAACAATTACTCCCTTGTAATTTCTGGATAATCCGTTTGCTAATGCAACATCTGGATTCATGCTATTTCCAGCTATGCCAAGCCATGGGTGGTTGTAAACTCCGTTTTTGATTAATTGTGGAACTATTCTCTGAATTGAATTAGATGGGATGGCAAATCCAACACCGGAAAATTCACCTGTATTTGTATTGATGGCAGTGTTCATACCAATGATTTCTCCCTGGGTGTTTAGCAATGGCCCTCCTGAATTACCCGGATTGATGGGCGCGTCTACTTGAATTACATCAGGTATGTTAAATCCCAAGTTTTCATTTGGTAGGAGGCGACCAACCTGACTAATTATTCCATGCGTCATTGTATCACTCAGACCAAAGGGATTGCCTATTGCAATTACTTGCTGACCTACCTGAAGTTGTGACGAATCTCCAAATATTATGGGTGTAAGATTTTCATCTGAAAAGTTATCAATTATTTGTATAACTGCAATGTCATTATCAGGATCAGTCCCTACTACTTTGGCAGTATAGGTATTTCCATCAACAAAGGTGACATTTACCGTTTTTGATCCTTCAACTACATGATTGTTTGTAATGATACGTCCTTCTTTATCATACACAAATCCAGAACCAAGTCTAGTAGATTGACTTTGAAGCGGCATACCATTTACGATGATATTGTTGTCTACAGTTGAGACTTTGCTTGTTATTTGAACAACAGAATTTTCTACTTTTTTAAATATTGATGTAAGATCCGATTGTCCAGTTGATGTCTGATCTGATGAACCAGAAGGACCGGGAGGACCTGGTGGACCTTGTATGCCTTGTGGACCTGGTGGTCCTTGGGGACCATGTGTTGTGGCAAGAGAATTATTTGTAATGGGATTATTATTAGTAGATTGAATTGTAACTACAGCTGCAAGAATTATTACTGCAGCTATAAGAACCACCTCGGTTTTTTTCGTTTCTTATCGCCAGGTGAAATATTTTGGAAGTAATAGATATCCTTTACGAATCTTTGTTCCTTATCATTGCCTTAGTTACCTAAATATACACAACCATCGGTTATTCATCAGTGCGAAAACACCAAAAAAACAATAATAAAAATAAATTCTTTACTCGGGGCACAATTATTGGTATTGTAATTATTGCAGCAGCGGCATCAGTTGGTGGATATTTTGCCTTAGGTACCATGGTTCCAGTTAATGGAACAACTCCAATTTTTGCACCTCCAACCAATATTTACATCTTGGCCATACATGATAGTCAAAATGGTTATTTTTATGAAGAACAATCAACTAGGCAAGGCAAAAAAACTCTGGCATCTGGTGCAATAGATGCTTCTATTCATGTAATTAAAGGAGAACTAGTGTCTCTTCATGTAATTAATGAGGATAAAGAGACTACATCACAACATGATCTAAACATAGATGAATTCAATGTACATACTAAAAAATTGAATTATTTCGAAGCACAGACAATCAATTTCATTGCTGATAAAGTTGGTACATTCAAGTATTATTCTACAATTCATCCTGAAATGAAAAGTAATCTTATAGTAGATTCAGGATAGCTAATCGTAACGAATTCTAGCAATTAATAGCCACGACCAAATATTGCCATTTCTTTACTAGGTTTCTTACATATGATGCATGGTGCATCTGATTTTTTATTATCAAAAGGAAGTACCCGTATGTCCGCACCTGTTGTCTCTTCTATTGTTTCTTCACATTTTTGATCACCACACCAAGGAGAATTTAAAAACAAACCCTTTTCTAATTCTGATTTAAATTTCTCAAAATCTAATACATCCTTTGTTTTTTCATCTAGGAGATTCTTTGCTTTTTCAAAAAGATTTTGCTGTATCTCATTTAGCATTGACTCAATACCAATTTCAATATTGTCAAAAGGAAGGTCTGTCTTTTTTTGACTATCGCGTCTTACTAACACCATCTTATCTTTAGCTAAGTCTTTTGGTCCTAACTCTATCCTTAAAGGAACTCCTTTCATCTCCCAATCATGAAATTTGTAACCAGGTGTAAATTCATCTCTTGTATCTATGTGAACTCTGATTTTCTTTTTTGATAGAATCTGTTCTATTTCTTTTGATTTTTTAATAATTTGCTCTTTATCGGATTCTGAATAATAAATTGGAACAATTACTACTTGAATTGGTGCCACTCTAGGGGGTAGAACTAAACCTTTGTCATCTCCATGAACCATTATCAATGCCCCTATCAATCGCCAAGAAACACCCCAGGATGTCTGCCAAGCAAATTTTTCTACGTTTTCTTTATCTAAGAATTTGACATCAAACGGTTTTGAAAAATTCTGTCCTAGAAAATGCGATGTTCCCATTTGGAGGGCCTTACCATCAGGCATTATTGCCTCCATAGTTGTAGTATAAACTGCCCCTACAAATTTCTCTTTCTCGGTTTTTTTACCAGTAATTACTGGTATGGCTAACTCTTCTTCCACTGTTTTTTTGTATATTTCAAGTATTGACATTACCTCTTGTTCAGCTTCTTCTTTTGTTGCATGCACAGTATGTCCTTCTTGCCATAAGAATTCTGATGTTCTGAGGAAAGGTTTTGTTGATTTTATTTCTGCACGTAGTGCGGTATTCCAAAAATTAATCTTTAATGGTAAATCTCTCCAACTTTTTATCCACTTAGAATACATAGAATATGCAAGAGTTTCAGAAGTTGGTCTTAATGCAAGTTTATCTCCTATTTCAGAATTTCCAGAATGAGTTACCCAAAAAACTTCTGGATTAAATCCAGCAAAATGTTTTGATTCTTTACTAAGAAGTGATTCTGGGATTAAGATTGGCAAAAAACCATTTTGATGACCAGTGTTTTTTAGTTTTTCATCAAGTGAATTTTTTAATGATTCCCAAATGGAGTATCCATATGGTCTGAGTACAATGAGGCCCTTGACAGGAGCATAATCAGCAAGCTCTGCTTTGATTACAACCTGCGTGTACCATTCACTAAAATTTTCATTCTTAGTGGCTGTTATGCCTATCTCTTTACTCAATTTACATCAATTTGGGATATGTACTAATGAGCTTTCTGGTCTTTAGAGTGGGTCGCCTTTACAAAGCACTTTTCCTGTTATTCTGCTTTGAAAATTTGGACAAACAAAGCATTGGACGAATCCTATCTCTGATTTGAGAACTGGACAATCCACAGCTTCTTCTTTCATTCGTTTGAGCATTTTTGGGCTAACACCTTTCAATTTTAATTTACCCTTATCATCCATCATACCTGAAGCTTTTAACTCGTCTTTGATCTTATCTGAAAGCTTGTATGGTGCAGTAGCAACCTTGATAGTAACTTCATATTTGTGTGGAAGCTCGCCCATGACATTCTTCAACAATTGCGAAATATATTGCTAGTGGTTTTATCAAAATCCGATCTATCAAAACTTAATATAATCTAGATTTGTGTTGTCAAACTGAAACTAGTTGCTAGCAATTTTTGACGTTGAGGGTGTTTTGCTTGATGCAGAATTTCTTCCAATACTTGCTGAAAAAATAAACAAGCAAGATGAAATTTGGGAGATTACTCGAAAAGGTATTGAAGGCGTCATAAACTGGGAAGATGGTCTCAAAACTAGAATTAACACATTAAAAGGTATAGACTATAAAACATGCAAAGATATTGCTGATTCGTTACCTATTATGACTGGTGCAAAAGAAATATGTCATGCACTTAAGGCGGCTGGATGGAAGTTACTTGCAGTCTCGGGGGGATTTACAATAATGACAGATAGACTCAAAAAAGAATTAGAACTTGACTATGTTTTTTCAAATGAACTTCTTTTCAAAGACGGAAAATTAAATGATGTAGTAATTCACGTAGATTCTGACAAAGCAAAATCCGCCATAATAAAAATCAATGAATGGAAGGAAAAGAAGGAAAATATTGTTGTTGTAGTAGATGGTGCAAATGACATCAAACTTTTCAATATATGTGGCCTTGGTGTGGCATTTAGGGCACAAGATATTGTGAAAGACTTGGCTACCGTAACTCTCGAAGAAAAGGATCTTTCACTATTAATTGATGTCATTAACAAACATTATGGAATGAAACTTGAATTACAAACTGCTGCGTAATTAGATATTATTTTAAATCCAGCGACAATAGAATTTACAAATGTCATTAGAAATAATCCCAATTAAGATAGATAAAGAAATAGAACAAAATGACGACATTTCTGAATTGATTTTATCACCTACATCAAAACCAGAAATAAAAGATAACGATATTCTAATCGTAACACAAAAAATAATATCTAAACAGGAAGGACGTGTAGTACAATTATCCACAATAGCGCCAACTCTTCTTGCAACAGGCATTGGAAGTGAATACGGGAAAGATCCGCGAGTCGTACAAAAAATACTTGATGAATCAAAGCGTATAGTGAGATTGAATGACGGCGTCATAATATCTGAAACCATTCATGGATTTGTATGTGCTAATGCTGGAGTTGACGAAAGTAATGTCAAGCATGGATATGTTACACTATTACCAAAAGATGCAAACGCATCTGCACAAAAACTAAGAGAATTGATAATGAAAAAAACAGGAAAGAACGTTGCAGTGGTAATATCAGATACATTTGGCAGACCGTTCAGAATGGGTCAAACAAACTGCGCTATTGGATTGGCTGGTATTTCTGCAATTGCTGATTATGTTGGAACAAAAGATACTTTTGGCCGAGTTCTTCATTCTACTGAAATTGCAATTGTAGATGAGATATGTTCTGCATCAGAATTAGCGATGGGTAAATCCCTCAATACTCCAATTACTATAGTACGAAATTACAAATTTAATAATTCCAAAAGTGACATGAAGGATCTGCTTAGACCAAAAGATGAAGATCTATTTAGGTAAACTATACGTACAACCCTTGAAATAAAGAATATATTCTAAAGTAAGCAGTACGAATAGACGTTGAGTATTTTAAAAGTAGAGTTACATTGTCACAACGAGTTTTCTAATTTTCAGCTTGGTTTGAAAGAAACCCCGTATGATTGTGGAATAAGTGTTTCTGAACAACTAGAACAGGCGCATAAAATTGGATTAGATGCCTTCTTTATCACAAATCATAATACTTTGGATGGATTTTCAGCCTTGCTTGAATACAAAGAAAATCATGAAAAGTTCAAGAATCTCAAAGTCTACCCAGCAGAAGAGATTACGACAGACACTGGAATACACGTTATCGCATATGGCCTTTCTGAAATAATAAAATCCGGACAGGCTCTGGATGAAGTACTTGATGAGATTAAATCACAAGGAGCTATCTCATGCGCACCGCATCCATTTGCTCTAAGTAATGGTTTACGTGAACAAGCAATATTTTGTGATTTAATTGAAGTCTTTAACAGTAATAATGTTGATAGATATTCCAATTTGCGTGCATCATATTTTGCGAAAAATAATAACATGATAGAAGTGGCAGGTAGTGATTCTCATGTTGTATCTACACTAGGAAGATGTGTCAACCTGATTGATTCTGAAAATACACTAGACAATGTATTGTATGCAATGCATAAAAGAAGAATCTCTATTGGGAAAACAGGCTATGTTACAAGTAAAGAAATGATAGAACATGCAAAATATAAAATTGAAAATTCAAAAGATGACATTATAAAATATTTTCAGCAGACTCATCCGCATTTGACAGGACTATGTACATTTTTAATTAGAACGTTTGAATCCAATCCAAACAGTCTAATGTGGACAGCTGTTTATAAAATTGCAGTACATCTGACAACAAAACTTTCTAACAAAATAAATTTTAAAAATCATGATCATACAATTTTATATGAACGTAACTTGAGGGCAATACTGCCTATGATCCTCACTTAACAAAACATTTTCTATACCCAAGAATAGATTTTAATATCACGTTGCAGTCATTTTTAATTATAAGGTGAATTGAATGTCAGAATTAGGACCAGCTAAGACAATTGATGTACGTGGATTGTTCTGCCCAGAACCGGTATTTAGAACAAAAATAGAAATTGAAAGAATGACAGTAGGAAACGTTCTAAAAGTGATTGCGGACGATCCTGCATCTGAAGAAGATATATCTAGATGGGTAAATCGAAATGGTCATCAGCTTGTAGAATTAAAAAAGAATGAAAAAGATCTAGAGTTTACCATAAAAAAGGTGAAGTAATACTTGGCAACAAAAGTTGTAAATGATTCTGACGCCTTAAAGAAAATTGGGAATACGCCTCTTGTAAAATTAAATTCTCTTTCTTCAGGTAATATAGTTTCTTATGCAAAATTAGAATCACATAATCCATTTGGTTCTGTAAAAGACAGGGCTGCCTATTGGATGATAAAAGATGGGGAAGAACGTGGAATATTAAAAAAGAATGAAAGCATTATCATCGAGCCTACCTCTGGAAATACTGGAATTGCATTAACTGGAATAGCTAATCTGTTAGGCTACAAAGTCGAAATAGTAATTCCTGAAAAAGCAAGCGAGGAAACAAAGAAAATAATTGAATCACTAGGTGCAAAGTTATTTCAAACAAGTGACGATTTGTGTCCAAAGGTTGGTGCCGGTACAGACCAAAGTATAGCACTTGCCAGGGCTATATCATCTGCAAGACCAGATATCTATTACATGCCTAATCAATATGAGAGTGAAGCGAATTTCATGGGTCATTACAAAGGCACTGGACCTGAAATTTGGAAGCAAACTGAAGGAAAAGTAACCCACTTTTTGACAGGTGTTGGTACTGGTGGTACTATAACTGGAATTTCCGCCTATCTGAAGGAACAAAACCCAGAAATTAAGACAGTTGCGGTTCAACCTCAACAAAATCACTTGATTCAAGGATTACGTAACTTTGTAGAATCAGACAAACCAGTTTTGTTCAAAAAGCGTGAAAACCTAGTAGATGATTGGATGACAATAACTAACGAGGAAGCATTTGCAGCGGTAGTAAAATTATTTGAAAAAGAAAAACTGGTAGTGGGCCCATCTTCAGGTGCTGTTTATGCCGCAATGGAAAAACTTTCTTTAGATAAGGGATGTGTAGTTGGAATATTTGCAGATGATGGTCGCAAATTCAAGAGCTTGTATGTCCAACAAAAAGTGTTTACAGAGGAACAATTCGACAAGGCTCTAAAAGAAGCAGTACATTTGTCTACTGCATCTTACATGTAATTATTTTTTATTTTCAGAAAGGTACTTGTCTACATCTATTGCAGCCATACAACCAAATCCTGCTGCAGTAACTGCTTGCCTGTATCTATGATCATGTACATCTCCAGCTGCAAAGATTCCATTTACACTAGTTTTGGTATGATCTTTTAGAACTATGTATCCTTGATCATCCATCTCAATTTGACCTTTGAACAACTTGGTATTTGGTTCGTGCCCTATTGCAACAAAGAGTGCGCCAACACTTAACGTCTGTTTTTCATTAGTTACTACATCTTTGATAGTTATCTGATTTACTTTTTCATTTCCAGAAATCTCTTCTACGACTTTATTCCAGTAGAACTTAATTTTCTGATTGTTAAATGCACGTTCCTGCATGATCTTGCTTGCTCTAAGACTGTCTTTTCTATGAACTAGATGAACCAATTTGCCAAATTTAGTTAAAAACGTGGCTTCTTCCACCGCTGAATCTCCTCCTCCGACAACTACTATGTCTTGATTTTTAAAGAATGGTCCATCACATGTGGCACAATATGAAACGCCCTTTGCACTAAATTCCTGTTCTCCTTTTACCCCCATTTTTCTTGGATTTGCACCTGTACAGATTATTACAGCATCGGCTTCATATTCTTCTGAATAAGTGAGAACCTTGAAGGGTTTGTGTTTGAAATCTACATTGACTACTTCATCATCAATAATAGTAGTTCCCATTCTTTCAGCTTGCTTTTTCATCGCTATCATAAGCTCGGGTCCAAATATCCCATCTGAAAATCCCGGGTAATTCTCAACTTCCGTTGTGAGCATTAACTGACCGCCTGGTAATACTCCTGATATTATCAACGTATCACGTTTTGCGCGTGATGTGTAAATTGATGCAGTATATCCTGCTGGACCTGCACCGATTATGATTACATCGAATTTTTTCTTTGTTTCAGGTTTTTTGGACTCTGCTTTGATCTCAGCTTGCACTGATCAAATTAATTTGAAGTTCATATTTAAATTATTCACAGTATTTGGATGATTTCATCCATAATTTTTTGATGATGGTCACAAAGCTTGTTGGATGCTATCTGTGAATGTAGCAGATCTTCTTGCCAATGGGCATTGTATAGTCTACAGTCTTTTGATTCACAAAATGGCTGACCAGTCAAATAATAAAATAATGCTTGCATTGCATATCCCTTGATTATTTCACTTAATTTTACATCGTGATATTCTAGATATTTTCCTTTGAATTGATTTTTCAAAACCTCTAAGTTAAGTCCTTGTGAGATATTTTCAAACATTTTTAGATAATATTCACGAGGTTTTGCTGGGGCTTCAATTATGCCTGTAGTGGATATGATTCCGGGATTTGAACAAATTACTGCTCGTCCATGGTATCTATAATCATAATAGTCATATGTACAAGTAAGCTTGTCTGTACAAATAAGATGAAACATGTCTGACTGTGATTCTGATTGCGGTATTGCATTGGCAATAATTTGTTTGAATTCAAATCCATCATACATTACGATATTACTTGTGTTTGTAAAATTTGTAAATGAACTCTCTTCAAAGATTATTTCCTCTGGGGTTGGAATGTGTTTTTCAAAAGGAGTTAGTGGATTAAAAATTCTTGATGTAGCTAGATCATGTGAGAATTTTCTAGTTGGCTCTTTAAAGAAATCAAAAAATCTCTCTCTTATTTCTACTTCAACACAAAATTTCTCTTTGATAAATTCTCCTAACCGGTCTGTCTTTATTTCAGGTACGGAAGGTTCATCGTATAAGAATACTTTGGAGAGTTTCAACAAACAAATTAAGAATTACTTGAATATAGTTTATCTTCTTAATTCTTTCATTTTTGCAGCTGTTACTTCAGCAGCTTTCTTGCCTGAAAGTAACATAGAGCCATAAGTTGGTCCCATTCTTGGTATGCCATAAGTTTCAGTTACTGACATGC
>JACQCT010000006.1 GCA_016201435.1 Nitrososphaerota archaeon
CTCAGACGGTGCATGTATAGGAGTTTGCCCAACAAAAGCAATCTTCTGGATGAGACCAATGGACTTTACAGTAGGTCAACCAGTACCATTATACAGAAACTCTGTATTCGTCAAAGGTTGGACTGAACTAGCAGAATAGGTCGTCCGACAATAACTTCTTTTTCTTAAGACTATACTAGTGTGTACTATACCACGTTGTCTAAATATATGGAAAAATTCAATCATAATTGTTGAGCAAACCCGGTAACTTGTGGCGTCGTGTACATGGTAAGATAACAAAAAAACCAACTAACTTTGGCTGGTTAATTAACAATAAACTTGCAGGAAGTGGAATGCCAACATCTATAGCTGAGCTTGAATGGGTTAGAAAACAAGGCGTGAAATCCATTATCACAATGACAGAAAATCCTCTTCCAGAGTCATGGATAAAAGATATCAACTATCTTCATATTCCTACAGAAGATCTTTCTGCGCCAGACATGGATAAAATAGATCAGACTGTTGATTTTATTCAAGAACGGATCAAAAATGATGAACCTATTATGATTCACTGTGCAGCTGGAATTGGTAGAACAGGAACAATGTTAGCTTGTTATTTAATAAAATACCATAACTTGTCTGCTAAAAATGCAATTGAAAAAGTACGTAAAGAAAGACCAGGCTCCATACAATCCGAATCACAAGAAATAGCGATAGGTCTTTATCACAAATTTGTTCACAAGTAACTATTCTGGTATAGAAGTGGTTACCATTTTTCCATTTTCAAGCTTGATAAACAAAAATCTGTTATCCTTGAAAATCAAAGTTATTTCGCCATTTTTTTCTTCTACTTCAAGCAGTTCTTGTCCTCTAAGTCCATCGAATTTTGCCATGACCTAACTCTAATAATTCCATTTATATCCTATTTGGTAATCTCGATCTCTATTTCTTTAGAATGTGTTTTTTCATTAAATGTATCAGTATAGTCATGTTTTAGCCAAGAAACAAAAACTTCTGCACCAACCTTGTGTTTTCCATTGCCAAGATCAGATGCTTTGAATTCTATTTTTTCGTTAAAATTAAGAAGCAATTCTTGAGCCTCTACTAGACTTTTTGGAATAAATGGTTCAAAATTTTTTGCTATCTGGACCCAGATCTTTTTTTCTGCCATTTGGGTGAGTTTAGGGTTACGTGTCCAAAATAACGCGGCTTTTCTGTAGGTATCTACTGGTTTTCCGATCTCACGTTTTCGTAGTCCACCCGTGTAGAGTTTGACTCCGTATTTTAGCTTAAACGTATTGTCATGTTTATTGTAGGCTCTTTCCCAGTTTTTTTCATTAAAAGCTTCTCGAAATGCACCCATTACAGCAAATTTTACATTTATTGTGACATTTTCATCGGTTCTGAATTTATCATTTGACTTCTCTAGTTCCACATCAGTGATGAAGGTCTTTTCAGTAGACAATTAATCGTAATGGTTTATATCCTCAATAAGTATTTTTTTTATTTACATGGATGCAAAGATAACAAAATCTTCTCCAAAGGAAGTTTCATTAACCGTATCAAAATCTGATATTGGCACATTATACATAGTGCAACATGAACTTCTCAAAGAATCTAGTATAGAATTTGCAGGTGTAATAATGAAGCATCCACTTACTAGAGAATATTGGATGCGTGTAAACACATCAAAAGGAAATCCACTAAAAGAAATAGAAAAGGCAGCAAAGACTGCAATTGAATATACAGACGAACTAAAAAAAGCAGTACATTCTAAATTAAAAGGTGTTTAGATGAAATTTTGCCCCAAGTGTGAGGTGCGCTTAAAGCAAGATAGCTCTGACTCTTTTATTTGTCAAAAATGTGGTTATACTGAAAAAGGTGGAAAAGAAAGAAAGCAAGTAAAAGGAGAGAGTAGCTCTACCATTAATGTTTTTGATAAAAGTGAAAAAACGCCAACATTACCTGTTATAAAAATTGACTGTGAAAAATGTGGAAACACTGAAGCGGTGTGGTGGATGTTACAAACTAGAAGCGCAGACGAACCAACAACTCAGTTTTACCGCTGTGTTAAATGTAGCTATACATGGCGTAACTACGCATAACGTTTAACTTGAAGATGTTAGACAACTGATTAAGTTTGGTATTTTCTGCAAAAACA
>JACQCT010000007.1 GCA_016201435.1 Nitrososphaerota archaeon
AGACTATATTTCAGCAAAACAAGAACTAAAAGAGATCTATGGGATTGGAAACAAAGTTGCAGATTGCATACTCTTATTCTCGCTTGAAAAATTAGAGGCGTTTCCAATAGACAGGTGGACACAAAGAATTCTCCAGAAATATTATTCAAAAAAATTTTCTGGTTTAGTAGAAAAATCCCTCACGGAAAAAAATTATGAAGGTATTCATGAAAAAATTATAGAGTATTTTGGTCCATATGCTGGATACTCGCAACAGTTTCTTTTCAAAATGGAAAGAGATCTAAACAAAAAAAATTGGCTGTGAAAAACCCTTAATATGGTATCCCAGTGCCCAATCCTTGGGCCCGTAGCTCAGCTTGGACAGAGCACCGGACTTCTAATCCGGTGGTCAAGGGATCGAAGCCCTTCGGGCCCGTGTCATTTTTAATTTAAAAATGTAATATAATTTTCAAATTAATTCTTTTTCTCACAAGTTATTTATCTTCATTATTTTACGCATATACTATGAAAGATGTAGAAATAAAGATGGAAAATTTGAACATAAAGCCTCATACTGAGATTAAAGGTAAAATTCAAGTGAATTATTCTGGTCGATATGATGGGGTAGTTGTGAATACACAGATATTAAATTCAAATCAACTCATAGTTTACAAATCATATAACGGTAAAGTCATTTCTCAAAATCTATCACGACTATTCATTAACAAAAATGACATGCCGCAAAACATGGTAGAATTTACAGCTATGATAGAATTTGAACCAAATCAAACTCATGATGTAAAGTTTCGTGTATCCATAATACAAGAACATAAAGAGATTGAAAGTGACATTGTATTTGCTAAGTTAATGCCCTAAAGACACATTGATAATTCAAATTGTTTTATAAAATTAGAATGAGTATTAAGAAGTCGTAGCACCATGTACAATGTTAACAGTTGCCTTCATCCATGGGTGTGGATCACAATGATATTTTACAATAGCCTCTTGAGTAAATAAGAACTGGTAGGTTTCACCAGGTTTTATTATTCCAGGTGAACTAAATTTACCGCTATATTTGTCTACAAAATTGACATCAGTATCAAGTGTTACAGTATGACCAATATCTCCAGTATTTTTCCAAATGACTAAATTATTAATTCCAAGTTGAACATCAATCGTTTTTGGTACAAAGTTCTGTTCTTGTTGTTGGTTTTCAGCTCCAGGTACAATAACTATGTTGGTAGTCTCACCTGGATGCAATACCTTTTCAGGAATTATTGGTTTTGCATTTAATTCTGGAATGAAATATAATTGATAATACGAAACTCCAACCGCAGCCCCAATTATCACTGCTATCAATCCTATTCCATAAGCATGACTTGAACTTGGAAGGCTCAACTGATAATAATTTTTTTGTTTGTCATATAAAGTTATTCGATCGTATAAATTAGAAAATAATTTATGGCTTTTTAAGATCAGATGTTCCAATCGTTGGTTCTTTAATATTTTCTAGATTTGCAGTTTTTATTTCAGGTGCTGGTGCAGTATTTGCGGTTGTTACCGATGGTGGATTTTCTTTTCCAGGAAGTGTTGCAGCAGAATCTGGTGAAGTACCTATTGGTTTTGGAATTTCAGTAGCTGCTTGTGGCGGGGGAGTTGGAATCTTCTTTGCTTCACTTAGTCCATGTCTGTAAAGATGGAACATGCCAGCAAATACCATTAAAATCAATCCTACTAGAAAGAGTGAGAAGTTTTTCATTCCAGATAGTGCTGCATTGTATGCTGCAATGTTAAGATACACTTGGAATGCTAAAAGTGCAACAATAAGCCAATTGATCCATTTTCCTGACAAGTTTATTTGAGCTACTTTATGTGGTCCTTTTGACGCTGCAAGCTTTGCTTTTCTTTCAGCTTCTTTGGCAAGCTTAATCATCATATATGAGAAACCAAATCCAATTGGAACCAACAATAACATTACTGCATAAAAGAATACAGGATCTATGACAAGTCTAGCTACAAGCGCCTTTGTTGCATCTGGTGTAATATAGAATCCCCAATAGGTGGTCACCATAACCTGAGCTATTCCAGTTATTCCAAATGCAGTAATTATAGGCCTGTCTTTCCAAGAAAATTTCTTGTACCTATCAATGAATGGAGTTAAAGCGAGAGCTATGATAAACATCGCAGGCCAAGCTACTCCAGTTACAAATTTGTCATACTGAGTTCTAAGAAATGCGTAAATTCCTGTAAGATACCATTCGGGTACAGTAATACCAGGAGGCACAGTGGGTTCAAATTTGGAACCAAGATCAACTGGAAAGACACCACCTGTGATAAATATTGCACCAGAAATTGCCATGACCATTGGAATATCGAAGACCAAAAATCTTGGCATATGAACTGCCATTAACCCAAGCATTACTATCGGTAAAACAAAGACATGTTGAGTATAGAATCGTAGGACAAAATCTGCAAATCCTGAACCAAACATAGCATCACGTATAGTTGGCCCTGCAATAGGTATGGAATTTGTGAGTGATGCCGCTATACTTATTGCTAGCTCAGCTCGTTCGCTGAATATTATATCATAACCTGTAAAGGCTTCAAGGATTGTTACTGTACCAAGAATGACCCCAGTAAACCATATGAGTTCGTTTCTTATTTTGTATCTTCCGCTAAAGTATTGATAATACATGTGTAATACTGCTAAGAGAACCATTGCATTAGATGCATGATAATGAATATTTCTTATCATAAAACCAAACGGAACGGTATTGTTTATTTTTGCAACACTGTCCCACGCTCTATCTAGTATTGGTTCATAATAAAACATCAAAAGTGCTCCAGAAATTCCTAAGATTATAAAAGTCACAAATGTGAGCATTCCAAGAAATCCAAATGGACTTACAAATCTTGCTGGAAATGAAAATTTAGTACCAATAAATACTGTTCTTTCAAATCCATCCCAAATCCAGTAGAAGAAATCTACTAGACCGTTTCTACGTTTTAAGGATGCGACCATATCCTACAATTCCATTAGCGTTTATATCCCATTTAGCTGGTTGAATCCATAAATTTCCATCATTATCTGCCTCAAGGTATAATGTTGCAAGAACATTTGACGGCGGAGCTTGGAGTGATGCCGGTCCTGCAAAAGCTTTTCCGGTAAGCGGATTGTACATGCTTCCATGACATGGACATTCTCCTCTTTTTCTTCCTTCTTGAGGCCAGTATTTCCAAAGACACCATAAATGTAAACATACCATACTATACACACGAAAAGCACTAGCATCTTCTACGTCTCCACCAAGCTCTGATGGGAGTCTGATAAATTGCCATTTTTTGAATGCTTCTTGATCAAGAACGGAATCTCCGGATAACGGATAAGTAATTACTACCGAGGTATTTTTTGGAAAAGTTCTAACGTTTGCTTGGGTACCATCAGGAAGTATAACTTTAGCTTTTGCAGGTGCAACATTTGATGGGTTTGGCATGAATTTTCCCCAAGGAACAAAAGGGGTAAAAGTAAGAGCGGTTCCTGCAGCAGCCAATAACTTTAAAAAATCACGCCTAGACAGAACGTTCCTAGCACTAGAATCCTGCTCAGACATCTAAGCTTCGTTTTTGAAAAATTGCATATAAACCTTGTCTAACTTTGCTTTGAAATTTTCAATTTTTTGAAAGTAATTATAATTATGACAGTTGCTACGGCAATTCCAATTATTATTTCTGTTAATGTATAGTAAATTTCATTAGTCGATTCTTTTCTTTCGGGAGAAAATATTTTACTTATGGGATTATTGTCAATGTTTACTACGATTGTCTGTGATGCTTTGTTTCCTGCCTTGTCTATTGCCAAAACCGTGATGTCATATTTTCCATTTTCTAATGTTTTTGTATCAAATTGTACAGATTTCTTATCCAATATTTTTTGATGTGGTAGAATAACTGTTATCCCTCCATGATCTAAAAGATTTTGTTCGTTTATTTGAAGATCTATTGTGACAGCATTTGATATGGTTGAACCATTTGTTGGAGAATTGAAGATGATTTCAGGTACAGTGTTATCAATAGTAAATACAGATTCCTTTGATATGGTGTGTCCAACCGTATCTGTTACAACTAATCGAATAGTATGTGCACTTTCAGTTAGTTGTTGAGGTAAGGTGGATAACATAGTTTCATTAAATTGTTGTGGCCCAATTCCATCAAGATAATATTTTATGCTGTCAATATCTTCTCCAATTATTTTTGGTTCAATTTTGAATGTACTATTAATAAATTCAGGTATACCAAATTGTATTTTTGGACCATTTTCATCAGGTAGAATAGTAGAGAATTTTGCAGTTATTGTTGTTGGTTCAGCTATAGATTGTCCGCCAAACAAAGTTGAGTGCATTAAAATTGAATATGTTCCAGTCTGATTAATTGGGGCATATAACACGGTTGATGTTGCATCCTTGTTTTTTATAGGATAAAATCCTCCGCCTTCACTGAAGGGCTGACTAATACCAAGCCAATCACCAGTTGGCCAACCTTGAAATTGTCCTAGTATTCCTGCTGGAACATTTGTTTGTACGATTCTTCCTTGAGGATCTACTACAAATACAGATAGATTTGTGTCCTTGTTTTCCCACGAAATATTTAATGAAACTGTATTTATTGTTCTGTCTTGAACATCAAAATAATATTGTCTCCAATCACCTGCATTATACCTGTTTGACATATCAAATGCACCGCCAATGTATCCATTTCCATATAATACATCACCATTTTGTGTGCCTTCAATAACTGTAGGCAAATCTTTTGGTTGAAGTTTCTTTAAGACTCCAAAAGAAACAGGGACATTAACTTCATGTAAACTGTCTTTGAATGAAAGAAATCCTTGATGAACGCCAGGCATGGAATCTAATGGTACAACAAGTATTGCCACTATCTGAGCTGAGCTGTGTGGTGCAATCTGTATATCATTATAGTTTACCCATATATCATTCCAGTTTTGTTTTTTGTAATAACTAGCGGTGATGGCATAATCCATAGAAGTAGAATTTTTCTTTGTATCCCCTTGCCAATAAGAAAACATTGTTGGGACAGGGTATACACCAACTAGTGGAACATGTTTGATTTTTGAATTTGGATCTGAAACTTGTAGTTGCTGGACTGTTCCCCACGATCCTCCTCTGTTTACCATGGAAAGCTCTGTGTAATCAGGTTTACCGTCTTTATTTTTGTCGTTCCAATCATATAGGTAAAGAGATGAAATCTTGATATCGTCTCCATACATCTTAGATGATGCATTCAAAAAATTTGAAAATGGAAAATTGAGATCAAGGATCATCAATGATGCATCATTTGGAATAGGTTTTGATTTTTTGAAGAAAGAAAGTAGATCAAAATGCTCTTTTACATTTTCAAGAGGTACGTAATTTGGTCTATAGACTCCAGGTTTATTCAGTAGAGGATCTTGTAGATTTACAGTAGTGGTACCATCGTATTGTGATTTCTTGAACAATTCAAGAATTTTTGGTGTTATTTTAATTTCAAGTGTTTTATTTGTTGGATTTTCAATAATAAAGGTGGCAGAAGTTCTATCACCAGGAAGTAGTCTACCTCCGAACCATGAAGTTTGGGGAAAAGAATTATTGTTTAATTGAAATCTTTCTAATCCCATTGAAGATGAATTCAATGCTTTAATTGGAACGTCTAAGATCTTTTTTATGTTAGAGTATGACGCATTATTATATACAATAAATGTGTCATCTTTTCCCTTAACAAAATTTACAGCGTTTGTTACATTCACCAATCCAGATCCTTGTGTAAATGGATCATTTTTCAGATCAGTTGCGGTCGACATCAAAATATTTTCTATTTTAAATGGATCATATTGTTCGCCCTTCTGTTTTAGACTTTCCATCAATACAGCTGCCGAACCAGCAACAAGTGGAGCAGCCAAACTTGTTCCACCAAAAAGTGCAAATGGATCAGTTGCATTTTTGTTATATTTTGTAACACTTGTAGGAGTAAAGCTGTATTCACCAATTCCCATCAAATCAGGTTTTGGATCACCTACTAAGCTAGGGCCTCTGCTCGAAAAACCTGCAATATCACCTGAGAAATAAGTACTGTTTCCAAATCTTGGTTGATTCTTAAACGAATTAGAGCCGATGTATACATTATTTGTTACAGCCCCTATTGTTAGAGCATATGGCGCAGCATCAGGTGTCCCCAAAGTCCCATATCCATGTCCTGCATTTCCTGCACTACTCACAACAAGTATACCGGGATAGTTTTTGTCAAGAGAACCTGGTACTTCAAGTTCACTTAACAATAGAGATTGTATGTCAAGTCCTGGTACTGATTGTAAAATTGGAAATGTGGAAATTCCCCAGCTATTTGACAGTATGTCAACTCTAGGTTTTCCATCAAAAACCCACGCATTTTTTTCTTGATTAAATCCAGCAGCCCATAGCCAACCATATACTGCATCACCAAACCACAGTGCTTTGATTGGAACAATTTTCGCTCCAGGTGCTACACCTCTCAGAGAATATTTTGTAGTGTTACCGTAAATATCATACTTTTCAATTCCTTTTGATGTTATGGACGCAGCGGTAGAAGTTCCATGACCTTGAAAATCATACATTATACCTAAGTAATTTCCTTTTGTATCAATTGGAGCTAGTAGAGTCCCATTGGTTGCTCCAATTTTTTTATCAATCATTGGTGATTTTCCTATCACCCCATAAACATCAAGTACTCGAGCACCAACAGTACCAGCACTATAATCCAATTTTCCATCATTGTTTGAATCATATACAAGAGATTCTTTTCCATTTCCTAAGGTAATAGTGGTTTCATCTGTAAAATCGTAATCAAATTCTGGAAAACTTTCTAGAGATAGATCAAAACGAGTAAAATCTTTCCAAGAATCAGACATATCAGGTATTATTGTATCATACAAACCTGCTATTTTGGAATCAACTACAAGCACTGGAACTAGTTGCAAACGTGAAGATTGCCCCTGTAAAACATTTTCATAAATTACACCAAAGTGGTATATACCACTTTTTGAAATTATGAAATTTTTACTATTCTTTCCAATTTTATAGTCGTTTGATGTAGTACCAGTAAGAACAGGACCACTACCACCTTTGGGATACATTGAGTTAAAAACTTGAATATTAGTACTATTCCCATTTTTGTTTATGTTCAGAAATACTCCTTTAGAATTCACATAAACATTGGAGGTAATGTTTTTTGGAATTGTTGTAGTGTAGTTTTTTATTATTCCTTTATCGTTTATGTTTGCAATAAAAGTTGCATTTGTTAAAACTAGTCCTTGACCGTCAGCATCAATCATAACTGGGATGTTGTTTTTGTCACGCGAAACAGAATCTCGAATATCAGGGTTTGAAAAATCTGTTCCCGTGTCTACGATTCCAATTGTTATTCCTTTTCCAGTATAGCCATATTTTTGATAAACATCTTCAGTACCAAGAATCTTTCCTATTCTAGAACCTTCTTGAACAATCACATTTGTATTAACTTGATTTAAAGAATCAAATTCTAAAGGAAAATCTTCAATTACTGTATATCCTTTTGATTTAAGATTCAAGATATCATTTTGAGAAAAAACACCCACCGAAAAAAAACCATTTTTTGAGCTTGTGTCATAGATCAAATTGTGTGCAATTGATCTTACATCAGAGATAGAACCAGAGCCAAAAACCACATATCTTTTTACAGGATTTTCGTATGTCTGTGGCAAGAATGTAATAATACCAGATTTTTCTGCAAAATCAACAGTCTGATTTTGATGGATGAGATCAACATCATAAAAAGCAGAGGCTGGTTTTGCAACTGTAGAAAAGAGTAATATAAAAATTAAAAAAATTGTTAATTCCTGAATGACAAAAAAGCCTTTCTTTGCCATTATTGTTATCTTCGCCTAGCAAGAATTGTTATTTGCAATGCAATAATTATTGCTATCAATGCAACAACAGGAAGGAACAGCGAATTAAATTGTCCCGACGCTGCTTCTAGATTGTTAACGGATACTGACATGGAGGTCACGCTTTGGTTTATGTGTTGGTTTGCTTGAGTTACTGATTGTTGACTACTGTTTAATACTTGACCAAAAGTTCCAATTTCTAATTTTAACTTATCTAGTTCTTGTGATGTAGAATCCAAAACTGAGTTTAGTTTTATTATTTGATTTGATATTCCCTCAATATTCTGTTTGAGTACAACTGTTGCTGCAGAAGCATGAGATATACTTCCTTGATCAAAAGATATCATGTGGAATACATAAGTTCCTTCCTCAGGTGGTGTATAATCAAAATAATAGATCCCTTGATGAAGTGTTTGGAATGAATTGGCCAAGCTTACTACAGTACCATCAGGTAAATGTACATGTGAAGTACCTAGAAGTTTTGAGGGAGAACCTGCAACCAAAAGCCCGTCGCTTGTTACTTGGACAAATACTCTAATGGGTTGATTTACTGCCGCTGTTTGCGGTGCAAAGACTAGTGTGTATAGAGTTCTTTGTATTGGTACTGATATGGTAGAGGATGATTGAGCAAATTTGACATCGATCTTTTGTGATGCACCTTTTTCTGCACTTGCTATTGCTTCTACAGAATATGTACCATATGCAAAATTTGTGGTGGCATTAGGCCATCGTATTAGAATGTGATCAAAGCCACCGTTGTTATCTGCAGTTATTTGATCAAATTTTGCAATTGTACCATCTGGAGCAAAAAGTCTTATAATTAATGGTTCATTTGGCAATGCCGTTCCATACACCAAAAGAGGTTGACCATCTGAATACACCTGTTTGTCAGTAGACATTTGTAATGCAAAGGCTTGTACCATAGATAAATTGGTGACCAATATCAAAAAGAAGAAAAGTATAGTTGCTGTTTTCAACCTATTCATGATCATTACATCCCATAGATATTAGTTCTGTTAAATATGAACAATTCATTCATCTAAATTATAATCAATAAAAGATTTGATCTTTACTGCAAAATCATTCTTTTAATCAATGTGATATCTATCAGAGCTCATTGAATTTATAGCAACCATGGAAAAATTGGATTTTTCATTTTTCACTATTGTGGCAGATGCATTTCTAATAATTAATTCGTATAAAGACTCTGGTTTTAGCTGCAAAACTGTTGAGATCATTGCTTTGATTGGATCCATGTGAGTTACAAGTAAAATATTTTCGTTGCTATGTTTTTGGGAACAATAGTTAACCATATCAAGAATTCTTTTTTTTACACTAGAGAAGGGTTCAACACCATTTTGTTCTATTACAGGATTATCTTGATAAAATTTTAAAAAAATATTACCATGTTTAGCAAACATTTCTTCATATAACATTCCTGAGAAGCTTCCCATTTCAATCTCTGTTAATCGTGAATCTATCTCATACTGAAGATTTAGTTTATCAGACACTATTTTTGTTGTATGTGTAGCACGTTCTATTGGACTAGAATAAATTGCAGAAATTTTAAGCGGTTGTAGAAAGGTCGCTATTTTTTCTGCTTGTTGTAATCCAAGTTCTGTTAATGGAATTCCTTCAGATCGTCCAGCAAGAACTCTTTCGACATTATTTGTAGCTTGCGCATGGCGTAAAAAAATAATCAAGGACAATATTACAAACGATATTGAATAGAGATAATAATAACATTACCAGAGCATGATTTTATGAAGATTGGAATTATAGGCGGAACAGGAGGAATGGGAAAAGGTTTCGCTATTCGATGGTGCAAAAATCATAATGTTTTAATTGGCTCAAGAGATGCCACAAAAGCTTCAGAATCAGCTCTTGAATATTCTAAAAATGCTTCTGAACAATATGGAACAATTAAAGGTACTATAACAGGAAAAGACAATCTTTCTGTTACAAAAGAAAGCGATGTATTAGTTTTATCAATTCCATACGAGAACATTGATTCAATTTGTTCTCAGTTGCTTCCAAATGTGAAAGATGATTGTGTTGTTATATCACCTATTGTTCCATTAACAAAGACTGATGCAGGATTTGAATTCATCTCTTTTATAGAAAAAAAACCATCTGCGTTTGAACTTGTACAAAAACATATGAAAAATAAATCAAAGCTTGTTGCCGCATTTCATACCATATCAGAAAAAAAACTAATAGATTCAAAACTAATCTTGGATTCTGATATTT
This sequence comes from Nitrososphaerota archaeon, assembly GCA_016201435.1. Classification (GTDB taxonomy): domain Archaea; phylum Thermoproteota; class Nitrososphaeria; order Nitrososphaerales; family Nitrosopumilaceae; genus TA-20. The sequence goes on from JACQCT010000007.1 coordinate 10,181, forward strand.
TCGTATGTGGTGATGACCAAAATTCCATAGATGTAGTCAATGAATTGATCAAAGAAATAAGAACTCTAAGACCAATATTACTTGGTCCTGGCTCCCTTTCTTATCTTGCTGAAATAGCAACACCGATACTTTTGAATGCGATGATTAAAAACAAATTGAGAAATCCTGGAATAAAGATAATTTAAGTAAGAAAGATTCAATCAATGTTAGATTTGCATTATAGGCGTAACAGAAATTGGTTTACTGCGATGGGAGTTTTATTTCTAGTAATGGCTGGCATTATTCTTATTAGAAATTTGCTTATTTGGGGTCCAGAGTTTGTTGCTGATTTTTTCACATCCCCAGAGATCACTAATGAAAAAATATCGGTAGGCATGATTGGAGTTGGATGTTTTTTGATCTTTTTGGGTACAAGGAAGGAAGTAAATGAAAACATATGAATTTTTAAAGTCTCAGAAAATTTTGAGGCTTGCTACAATTAATGGTAAAAATAATCCACACATTGTTCCTGTGTGGTATGAATTTAGAGATAAGAAATTCTATGTTGGAACCAATACAAGAACAAGAAAGGCAAAAAACATCAAAGTTAATCCAAAAGTAAGCTTTTGTGTCGATATAGGAATAAAATCTCCAGACATTTTTGGTGTTATGGGCATTGGTAAAGCAAGACTGATTTTAGAAAGAAATCAAGTATCATTTATTGCAAAAAGAATTCTGAAAAGATATTTTAAAAGTTTGAAGGCAAAATCTGCTCAGGAATTATTAGATGACACAAATTGCATTATAGAAATATCTCCAAGAAAAACAATCACTTGGAAATTTTAAGTTACAAACTCTTCTATTTTGTCAAGAGCTTTTTCCAGCACATTAATTTCAGGTAAAAATACCATCCTAAAGTGACCGCTGCCATATTTTGTGCCAAATCCTGAACCGTGAACCGTAAGAACTCCTTTTGATTTTAAAAGTTCAAGAACAAATTCTTTATCTGATTTGTATTTATTATTCTCTATTTTTGGAAAAGCGTAGAAGGCTCCTTTAGGAGTTGGACAGCTAAGACCATGCATTCCATTTATTCGTTTGATGACATAGTCTCTTCGTTTTTTTAGCTCTGAAACAAATTTGGGAATATAGTCTTGTGGACCTCGAAGTGATTCTAATGCAGCATGTTGAACAGGTAGGTTAGATGCAATTCTGACTCTAGCAAGCTTTGGAACGTTTTCACGAAGAAGATCAAGTTTCTTGGAATCATTAAATGCAATATAACCAATTCTCCAACCAGACATTAGATGTACTTTGGAAAATCCATTTAGTAGTATTATAGGTGAATCACCACCAACCTTTCCAATACCCACAAACTTTTCATCAAAAACAATCTGATCGTATATTTCATCACAGATTATGTACAAATCATTCTTAATTGCAATATCGATCAAATCTTTGAGAGATTTTTCATTAAAAACTGCTCCAGTAGGATTGTTTGGACTGATAAAACATATTGCTACAGTTTTTGATGTAATCTTTGACTTTACATCATCAAGATCGGGCGTGGAATTGTTAAGATCTACTGCAAATTCTACTGGAATTCCACCAAACAATCTAACATACGAAGCATATGGGGGATAATATGGACCAGGTATCAAAACTTCATCTCCTGTTTCAACAATAGATGCCATTAGCATCTCTAATCCTTCTGAAACACCATTTGTTACAATAATGTCATCTTCAGTTGTCAAAAGTCCTTTTCTTTTTTCTTTTTCAGCAATGGCTTGTCTTAGCTCTAATAATCCTTCTGATGGAGCATAATAATTTTGGTTGTTTTTAATCGCCTTGATTAAAGCGTCTTTTACATTTTCTGGTGGTTGAAATCCATATGCCACAGGATCTCCTATGTTAAGATAGGTTATCTTTTGCCCTTGCTTTTCCAATTTTTTTGCAGAAAGTGTGATATCGCGTATAGCATATTCAACACCAGCTACTCTTTGTGATATTTTCAATTATCTAGACAGATATTTAGCCCCGTTAAATTCTTACTTGATCGGACCCGTTGCATAGCCCGGATAGTGCGGGTGGCTTCGAACCACCAGGTCGAGGGTTCGAATCCCTCCGGGCCCTTTATAGAGTGAATTTTAAGACAGGAAAATAAATATCAGATGTATGAAAAAGTTAACACCTTTTAGAATTGGATTGTCATTGATGATTATAGGTTCAATTTGGGTAGCACTTGTATTTTCTACCGCAGAAAAAACATCACAAGATTTGAGTATCGGCATCAAAGAAAATGTCAATGTTGATCTAGATTTAAAAGGCAAAGGACTTGGTTTTTATAAAATTACAATTCCTAACTATTCAAAAGAAACAGTACTAGTAAAAGTATTAGGTCCTCAAGGAAATGTGATGGATCTTAAACGAATAGAAACAAAAATGTCTGTAAACTATTTTGAATTTAGTTATACTGGAAAATATGCTCTAGAAATTACTAATCTTTCTGAAAACCCTATCCAAATTAAAGCAGAATTTGGAAATACAAAATCAGTAGAATTTACATTTCCCTCTTTCATAGCACTCATTGGTGCGTGCTTTATTGTATGGTCTGGCTACAAAAGATTACGAAATTACAGTACTGCACACCCTGAAGAGAATAAATCGTAAACAGGTATACACAATACTATTGAAGTAAAAAGTAAAATCAAGTTAAAACATATCCATGATGCAGATAAAAGTACTGTCATAATAGCAACTGTCATAACTTTTCTTGTATTTCTTTTGTCAACTTGACAAAGTGTCATAAAACTACCAAGAGCACTCAAGAAAAGACCTGTTTCTATTGTAAGATGCGATGGAGTTACCAGACCATCTACGCCGTATATTTCATGTGAAATGGAATCAGCGTAACCCCCTACAAGTTGTAAAACGGAACCTAAAAGTATAATCTTTATTCCTTTAAACAGAATTTTGTTTTTGGAGTTTAGAAACAAAATGATCATACCCAATACTGATGAGCTTACGATCATTCCAACACCAGCATAGATTGTAGCGTGTTGAATTGTCCAGAATTTTTCAGGTGCTCGTAGAGCATGTGTTGACGCATCCCATATTCCACCTAGAAGTTCTGTAACTGTACCACAAATAGCCAAAATTGAGATTACAAAGAGTATGGTTCCGGTTTTTGAAAGAAATGAAGTATGAATTAGATTAGATAGACGCATTTTGAAATAATTTTGTTTTATACGTAATATATAGAATTTTGTTTGCTAAAATTTAGCTCTTACTTTCTTGAGCTCTCACATATGCTATTGCTTTTTTCATTTCAAGTGCTCGTTCAAAAATTATCTTTCGCATTTCTTCTGCTTCCATAGATGTCATACTACGCTTTTGGGATTCAAAGAATATTTCTGCAAACCCTCCAGTTACATATCCTACAAAAATTCCAAATGCTACTTCTGTGTCATCTCTTGTAAGCGGTTTTAAATCAGATGCCATGTTTCGCATATTCTGTGGATTTACCATTAAATTATCGATTAAGGAAACAAGCGCGTCCTTTAGCGGTGCTGATAGACTCATTTGTAATCATAATATCATGTAACACAAGAACCTTACAAGATCAGATCTTATGACAAGTTTTAGATCTTTGTTGACTGATAGTAACTATTATACCTCATATCATGAGAGAGTATCAATGAGTCCAGGAATAGGGTTAATGAAAAGAAGACTTCCTACTGAAAAAGAAGCCATTCCTCTAGCAGTATCAGGAATTATAAAAAAATACAATGTTACTGAAGAACAAATCAAAACTTTGGAAACCAAATACGATAATGAAGGTGGAGACTGGTACGTTGCCTTAGGATTTAATGAAAAAAGAGCCATTGTTAAAATGGATTCTGTTCTGGGAACAATAACAGAGATTAATGAAATTTAATAGGTTTTGTAAAAAGAATTATTTTTTGAATTGAACATTTGAAACTTCAGGTTCTTTTATAATTACTATTCCTCCATCCCTTAGTTGTTGTATAAGCTGGATGACTTCTTTTTCCACCTGTCCACGTTGAAGACCAGTTATTTGTGCAAAGGCATCTACAAGTTCCGTTATTCTTCTTTGTCCATTACATAATTTCCAAAAATCAATTATTGCTTGATTTACCATAAATCCTTGTTCATGATCATTCATCAAAACTAATGCGCCATCTTCTTGCTTTACAACAGAACCTACACCTTGTGGCATTGCAGTTTCATAATCTATAGGTGTGATTGTTTTTTGTTTTCCATAGTTGATTAGCTTCTTTCCTTCTTCTGACATTTTTTCTGGTGTCCATGCAGGCTCCCATACAATTTCCACATTAATGCCATTAACACCAGGAACTTTGTTTACATATCTTTTTACATCACTCACTAAAGTTTCATGTAAAGGACAGCCTCGCGTTGTCATGGTCATTTTGACATCTACTTTATTGTCATTGCTTACTTTAACTCCATAAATCAATCCCATGTCTACAATATTGATTGGGATTTCAGGATCCATACATTGTTTTAGTGAATCCAGTATTTGTTGTAATGTCACTTGTTCCATGGATGATTTCTTTATTTTATGAAAATAAATACCTTACAGCCTTGATTTGAACAATTTTTTGATAGATTCTTCAAAAGGTGGTTTAGCAACGCCTGCTTCTGTTATTATACCTGTTATGAGTTCAGGGGGAGTCATATCAAATGCAGGATTGATTACATTAATGTCGTCTGGAGCAGTCTTTTTACCTGCGATTCCAGTAACCTCGCTTGCTTTGCGTTGTTCTATAATAACATCCTCAGAATTACTTTTTAGGTCAAAGGTAGAAAGTGGAGCTGCTACATAAAATGGAATTTTATGTTGTTTTGCCATTGTTGCAACCTGATATGTACCAATCTTGTTATAGACATGACCTGTTCGTAGAATCCTGTCTGCTCCTACTATTACCTTGGTTACTAATCCATTAGTCATTGCATATCCTACTGCAGTATCTGGAATAAGACTGACATCAATACCATCATGTTTTAGTTCAAATGCAGTAAGTCGTGAACCCTGCATTACTGGTCTTGTCTCTGTTGCTATAACTTTGATCATCTTTCCACTTTCTTTTGTTGCACGAATAACTCCTAATGCCGTACCGTATCCAACTGTAGCCAACGCTCCTGCATTACAATGAGTCATTATGGTATCATTATTATTAAATAATTTTGCACCGTGTTTTCCCATAATCATGTTAGTTTGTATGTCATCTTCTGCCATTTTTTTTGCAGTTTGAATCATAGATTCTTTAATATCAGAAACATCTTTGCCTTTTTTTGCTACATTCATTATTTTGTCTAGTCCCCATATCAGATTAACAGCGGTAGGCCTTGTTTCAAAGAGAATTTTTTTAGCTTTTTCTAGATCTTTTATTATATTTTCTTTTGATTTTGCTTTACTTTGCAATGCAGCTAAGGCAAGACCAAAAGCACCAGAAACTCCAATTGCAGGAGCACCTCTTACTACAAGGGTTCGAATTGCATTTGCTACATCTTCATAATTAGTGTATTTTACATAAACAAGCTTGTTTGGAAGCTTGGTTTGATCTATCATAATTACTGTGTTATTTTTCCACTCTATAGTTCTAAGACTGGAATGAATCTTGGTTTGTGATTTCAATATTCGTACTCGGTTCTTGTGTTTTTATAATCTTTACAGTACCTAGATTACCGATGATTAAACATTATATTGGAACCATTATTCATGTCAGTAGTTGCTCAATCTAGCCACTTTGAATAGATATGATGTTTCAGGCATGTACAAGATTTATGACAAATGGCCAGAAATTGCCAAAGAATCTTATGAATCAGATCAGGATACGGTGGACTTCAAAGATATAGATCATGTTGTATTTGCTGGAATGGGAGGCTCTGGTGCACTGGGAGATATTTTTTCTGCCATATTATCAAAGACCAAGATTCATGTAGCAGTTATCAAGGGATATCATCTACCAAGTACAGTTGATTCCCATACCTTGGTTGTAACCACAAGCATTTCTGGAAACACAGTAGAAACTCTCTCTGTATTGGATTCTGCCTACAAATCAAAATGTAAGATAGTTGCTTTTTCCTCAGGAGATAAGATGCAAAAATATTGTACTAGGAATAAAATTGAGCATAGAAATATTCCACAATTACATTCACCTAGATCATCTTTTACCAGATTTTTATATACAATATTGAAAGTCCTAGGACCTGTGCTTCCTGTCAAAAAGTCAGACATTCTTGATTCAATAAAGGAGTTAGATAGAACTAGGAAACAAATTTCGTCTGCCAATCTAAGCCTGAAAAATCCGTCGTTAAGATTAGCAGAATGGATTTCCGGTATTCCAGTGATTTATTATCCATTTGGTTTACAGGCAGCTGCAATAAGATTCAAAAACTCTCTACAAGAAAATGCAAAAAAACATGCAATGATCGAAGATATTATAGAAGCATGTCATAACAATATTGTTTCATGGGAAAAAAAAGACAATGTAAAACCCATTCTACTTGAAGGTGCTGATGATTACAGCAAAACCAAAGAAAGATGGAAAATTCTCAAAGAATATTTTGAGATAAACAAAATTGACTATAGAGAAGTATGTTCAGTTAATGGTTGCATAATATCCAAACTGATTAATCTCATTTATCTTTTAGATTATTCCACTATCTACTTGGCTGTCTTATCAAGAGTGGATCCATCACCGACAAAATCAATTGAGTATATGAAAAGCAAATTAGTATAGTTTTTTATAAATAACAAATAGACCTGTTTTGATTAAGTTTTATTTTGTATACTTTTTGACAAATTGACTTGGCCCTTCTTTGGTTTTGTGGATTTATTCATTTGTGTTTAATTTATCCTCTATTCTAAAATTGCTGTGCTTAAAACTTGATTGAAAGTTTTTATCAGGCACGTATTTTATTATTATATGTGTTTCTAGTGGAAAACATTTTGAGGAATCGTATTGAATAAAAAAGAGATAGGCAGCATCATATCCAAAATAGAACAGGAAGGCTCCATATTTGCAAAAAAGGCATCGCTTGATTCGCTGTCTTTTCCGTCAAAGATAATCGGAAGAAAAGATCAGGCCGAGAGTCTAATACGATATCTTTTGGATTACAAGCAAGGATATGTTGTTCCGTATGTTTCAGTATATGGAAGAAGCGGTTCTGGAAAATCCGTTGTGATAAGATTTGTTTGCGATAACATTGATGGGATATCATTTAGTTTTGTAAATTTGCGTCAGGCAAAGACTGTATTTGGAGCTGCAAATCTAATACTTGCCGAGCTTGGCGTATCAAATCTGAAGAGTGCGCAGGGAATCAACCTTGCAGTTGATGTGATTGGAAAGGAGATAGAGTCTGTATTGCAAAAGGCAAAAAAGAAATTGTTCGTATTGGTACTAGATGAGCTTGATGTCATATTCTATGACAAGAGGGGCAAGCCTTCTGATTTTATTTACAAACTTGTCGTACTAGGCGAGAACCTCAAAAAGAAGGGATTTCTGTTTTGTATAATTGGAATATCAAACAATGTCTTGTCAGAATACGAGTTAGATGACAGGGTAAAATCCAGGATAGGATCCTCTGAGATATTTTTTGGGCCCTATTCTAAATCAGATGTGCTTGATATTCTAAAAGACAGGGCCGGGGAAGCTTTTTCAAAGAAGATAGATGCGAATGTCTTGGAGTATTGTGCAGAACTCTCATCTGCAGAACATGGCGATGCAAGAAGGGCAATTGATCTTTTGCGCATAGCTGCCGAGATTGCAAGCTCAGGTGACCTTGAAAAACAGCACGTTGACAGGGCATCTGACGAGCTCCAAAAAGACAGGATATCTCAGACTCTGGCTAGTGCATCTTATCATTTGAGGATTGTATGTGGCGCAATAGCAAGAATAACTTTTCTGACAGGAGAGTCTTGGCACTCTACATCTACTTTATACAATCAATATGCCAAGATTGTGCAGAACGGCACAAAACCGCTAAGCTACAGGCGTGTCTCTGATCTCTTGACTGATATTGAGAACACGGGACTAGTCACATCCCAGACTAGCTCCAAAGGCAGACATGGATATGGTTCTTCATACAAGCTTGTCGTATCGCCTGAGATGGTAGGTATAGCGATATCTAAAGAATGGTGGAAGGGGATTGTCAAGGCAAAACTTGAGCATGATTTTGCTGTTTCCAGTAAGAAAACACGAATTGGCAGCAGGTCAAGACCTTTGAACAACCTTCTTGCAACAATGGAACAGAACAATGAACTAACTTGGAAAAAATATGTAGGATTGGATTAGGCTGTAACTTTTGATCCTTTTTTTCTTGCAATAGATTTTGCATTTTTTACCTTTTTTGCATAGGCGTCATTTAATTTTTTTATAAGATCAAGTGTCTGGTTGTGGATCAGATCCAAATTCGGTACAACGCAGTGACCTCCGATGAAACCAGGATACATCTTTGGTCTGTTTCCTAAGAATTTATGAATTTCATCTGCAAAAGTCCACATCTCGTCATAATCTACTCCATGTTCTTGTGCAATCATATTTGAGAGCTGGGCATAATTTATGAGCCATCCGTAGTATGATGTGTCTACTACAATTTTTGCAAGCTCAAGTGTCATGGGAGTTGACATTTGTTTTGTCTTTACACCACATTTTTTCATTATCTTGGTGTAGGTAGATGAAGCCCATTCTTTGCGTGGCGCGTTTGGTTCTATTGCAAAAAACTTGACATATCTTTTCAGGTCATATAACATCCTTTTGTGTACGCCTCTTGTAGCACTATAGATTACTGGAATGGAGAGTCTAGACTGTAGCTTGGCCGTAGTTCCTGGACTTATTGTACTGTGTATCACGATTGCTTCTGGTTTGAACTTGTTTGAGAGTGAGATTACGTTTTCAGTGAATTTATCAGTAAATGGTATACAGATATGAAGAAATGATGTCTTTAGCTTTTCATATTTTTGAAATTTGTTTTTGTTCATTAATTTTTCATTTACGTCATAGCCTACAGCCGGTCTTTCTTTTGAGACAAGTTGTAAGATTGGGTTACCTATTTCCCCTAGTCCGGCTACTACATCTTTAGTATTCAAGACATCACGACTTGTTTTTACTCCTAAATTAATCAATAGTTTTGATTTTTGATTTGAATTTAGCGGGTATTCCTGCCCATATTTCGTTATCAGGAATACTTTTAGTTACAAATGAGTACGCCGCGACAAGAGAGTTTTCACCTATAGTAATATTTGGCATGATGGTACTATGAGTTCCTATTTTACAATTCTTCTTTAAAACAACTCGACCTTTCTTGTTGTCTATAGTTGAATGTGAGTAGATTGAGCAGTGAGAACCTATCTGAACATAATCTGCAATCTCTACACCATATTTACAGTTTAGGTACGTAAAAGTTCCAATGTCAAAATTTTTTCCCAATTTTAGATTTTCAGGATATTGAACAATGTAATTGTATTTTGTAAGTTTACTATGTTTAATGGTAGGCTTTTTCCAATTATTTTTTTTCTTCATAATACTCAATAGAATATTTGTTTCTGGATTAAGTTTTTGTTAAGATTAATTTTTTCAAGACAAAGGACAATTTTTTTTGAGGCTTTTCCTCTACCATATATATATGAATTAATGAATTTTCTTTTTCTCATTTGCAAAGCCCTCAATATTGCACGATAAATTGAATCTACATTTCCATCAGGAACATCTGTTACATTGTTACCTTTTTCTCTTCCCTTCTGTCGAATACCAATGTTTACAACTGGAGTATTGAAGTAACTTGCCTCTATTACACCACTACTTGAATTACCTATTAAGACACCACAATATTTTATCATTCCCAAGTAATCATTTCTTGGTACCGTAGGATATACATTGATAAATTCATACTTTTGTGAATATAATCTAAGATTTTCAAAAATTGCTCTATTTCCCGCGTCAGAATTTGGGGCAATAGCAATTGTGGGCCTTTTTATCTTCACTATAGCATCCAGTGTAGCACTTATTTGCAATTTACTCAATTCGGTTTCAGTAGTAACAGGATGTTGAAGGAGTAGAATTTCATTACCGTTGAATGCAAAAGGATATTTTTTCTCTAATAATTGTTTTGAAGTAATATCTTCATCCATTATTGCATCTATATTCGGAGAACCAGTCAGAAAGACGTTCTTAGGATTTTCACCCATTTTTATTATTCTTTGATAGCTTTTCTTTGTTGCTGCAAAATGAATATTTGACATTTTAGTAATCGCGTGTCGATTATATTCGTCTATTCCTCCCTGTGATCTATCTCCTCCATGTATGTGAGCATTAGGTATGTTCATATGATAAGCTGCAATAGCTGATGCTAACATTTCGTCTCTATCTCCTAATATCAGATTAATATCAGGCTGTAATTTGTAAAAAATTTTAGAAAACGCAATTATTCCTTTTCCTAAAGAGGTTGCCATAAAATAATTTGAATCTATTTTGGGCATGTTATCTATTTTAGCATATATTTTAAAACCATCTTTTTTTATTTCGTTAATAGTTAAACCATATTTTTTTGATAGATGTGTACCAGTCACGATCAAGAATAGTTCTAATTTTCTACTTGAAGAAATAGCTTGTAAAATTGGTCTAAGAATTCCATATTCTGCTCTTGTTCCTGTAGTAACAGCGATTTTTCTTTTCATTTAATCATCTATGGAAGTGATATTTTATAATTCTGTGTATTTTGAGTGTTAGATTCACCTTTTTATATGAACTTTGAAAATAATGAATACATGATTTTTGTTGTTGCAGAAATAGGAGTAAATTGGGATGGTGATTTTGAGTTAGCAAAACAAATGATAGATCATGCAAAAAAAATTGGCTGCAGTGCAGTAAAGTTTCAATCATTTCTAGAAAGTATGGTAGAAAATCATCCTGAACGATCACGCTTAATGAAATCAACAATCACTAAAGCAAATGTAGAAACCATAAACGAACTAGCAAAATCTGCTGGAATAGAATGGTTTTGTACTCCTATGTATCCCGATGCTGTAGACATGTTAGATCCTTTTGTAAAGAGATTTAAAATTAGAATGTCTGATGGAAAACCTTTGTTGGAAAATAAAACCACCGAATTATTTGAACGCGTATTAAAATCAAATAAGGAAATAATTATTAGCTCTCAAATATCGCCACATAATACCAAATATTTTAATCATCCACAAATAAAATGGCTTTATGTTGTTCCTAAATATCCATGTAGTCCTGCTGATTTAGATTTTACAAATATAAAAAATTTTGATGGATATTCTAACCATTGTCCAAATATCATAGCTCCATTGACAGCAGCTATTCTAGGATCAAAAATAATAGAAGTACACATCACTTCGGATAAATCACGAAATTTTATTGATAACAATGTTAGTTTTGATTATCAGGAACTTGATAATCTCATGAAACTGATTCGCTTATCAGAACAAATTAAAACTTAAACCATGTCATCTAGACCGTGGTTTATTTTTTATTATATCTTAAATGTTAATTTAGTCATATCAAAAATGCGTAATTCTGTAATGTATGCTACTGGAATTAATTAATTTGTAATGTCAACGATTCAGTGGAACTTCTAGCGTTGAACCTAATTCATCTTGAGCTTTACAGACATTGCAATATTTGGCCCATTCTTCATCATGTTTCCATTGTTCTAATCCTGTTTGCTCATATCGTTGATGAGCCATTTGCAACATTCTTCTTGTATCTTTTTTATACATAAATCGTTTTAAGGCATATAATTCTGGAATTGAAAAATACTGGCTAACAGTTGCTGTATACTGCGTAGCATCTCCACATTCTTGCATGAATTTATCTAGTGCACGTAATTTTAATTTTTTAATAATTTCATCACTGATTTTATACTTACCACTTGCTATCATCTTTAATCTTTCATCATATTGTTGTAATAAGAAATCTTTGTAATCAAAAAACAATGGACTGCCTACATAAGGTGTGCATATGAAAGGATCTACTTCTATATTATTTCTAATCCAGAATGTCACAGTTTCCATTAAATCATTGATGTTTTCATGTGGATTTCCAATCATGAATGTTGCTAGCGGGGTTAGTTTTGCTTTTTTAACAGTGTCGATAGTTTGTTGTTCATGAATCTGCAATTGCCCCTTCCCAATATCTTGGTTTAAGACTTTGTTTGATGCCGATTCAAATCCAAATGAGATATACGCACAGCCTGCATCTTTCATTGTTTGTACGATACTTGGTTTTACTGCCACACTTGGAGCGTCACCTAGCGTACCCCATTTTACAGTTTTCTCTAATCCCTCCTCAACATACAATCTACAGAATTCTTTTGTCCACTTTAGATTGCTAGTCATATTCTCATCAAGAATAGAAATAAAGTCGACGTCATATTTTTCTTTTAAAAATTTTATATTTTCAACAGCATACTTTGGAGTAGGCCATCGTGCAGGTAATTGAAAGGTGTTGCTCATTTTGTCAGAGATTCTTACTAGTTTTTCCCCCTCTCTTCTGTCACCTTTTCCATAGATATTTTGTAAATCACCACGTGACATGCCATTATGAGAGCAAAACGTGCAACCTCTAGGGCATCCTCTTTCCCAAACAACAGATGCCCTTCTTTTTGAGTTGTAAGAATCAACAGATAATGGCAAAGATGAATACTTGTAATAAATTTCAGTTTCCATCAGATGATAAGCCGGATAAGGAACAGTATCAAGATCAGAAATTAGTGCTCTTGGTTCAGTAAATTTGAATTCACCTTTATTGTTTAAACATAAGCCTCTTATTTTGTCAAAATTTCGAGTGCCACTGTTTATTTCATCACAAATTTCAGCGAATGTCTCTTCGCCTTCTCCTATGCATATCATGTCTATTTCTGGTACTAATTGCAAAATTTCATCAGGATTATAAGTAGACCAACCACCCCCTGCTAGAAGAATAGAATCTGGTGAAGACTTACGAATTATTGGCACAAGCTGTTTAATTCTAGCATAAGTTGACGTGAGACCCCCTATACCTATTAAATCCCATTTTTCTAAAGAAATTTCCTCTGCAACTACTTCGTTTGGAACTAAGTTACCCTTGAAGTTGTCCCTTAATGCATTTAAATCCAGTATACCAACTTGCATACCATTTCTTTCTGCAACAGCTGCCAAGATCCCAGCCCAAAATGGAAAATGATATGGTTTGTTATCAAGTCTGATTTCTGGAACAATTAACAATACTTTCAATTGATCTTGTTTTTCTTTTTAGAATATTTAAAGGAATCTTAAATTTATTCGATAATCAAGCTTATTTTCTATAGCTTTGTAGAAAATTTTTGAATGTCATACATTTTATCCTCTCACCAAAAATGCAACCACCTTCAGTAGCATTGATAGTCGATACCCAAGATGGAGAGCGAGAAATGAATTCTTTGAATGCGTTGCTATAATAAAGGAAAATTGGATCTAAAATACAATTGCATTTGAATTCAGGATTGTAAATCTTGGGAAACAATTTTTTGAAGGTTGGATTATTTTTATCTATTTCAGTTTTTACTTTACTATGTGAAGTGATTAATTCCCAAGGATCATCCTCATCCCAACTATGATTTATCCCAATTAGCCCAACCGTAGAGCGTTTTAAAATTTGCCACGAGATAAACCAAGATGCAGTTCCTACGTTGCCTCCTGTTTGTATAGCTGGAAGCCCATGTAGATGATTCTTTGATCTTACCATTAATGCAGATATTTGATTAAATGATTTTTTGCCTTCGTTATAGTCGAATAATGCGTGTAGCCAATGTATTTTAATCCCATTTTTTCGTGCACGTTCAACAGTTAACGGATGTACTACTGTAGAAAAAACTCCATTTATTTTATTACCGTATTTTTCAACAATTTTATCATCATAATATTTTTGTATAATTTCATCTGCATCAATAGTAACAACATAATACTCTGGAAACTTTTCAGGCGTAACTCCTGCCTTAAGAGTATCTATCAAGGCACCATCACAACATACTATAGTTCCTTTATAATCACTATCTGCTAATTGTTCTAAATGTTTATACTTTTTAATGGAAGGACCTCGCCCTATAACTATAGCAGAATGATCTTGGATATTGTAAAGCGGATCTCTAATAGGAACTAATTCTTTAGCAGATGAATCCTTCCACACATTATTCAAATTTAGACTAAAATTCTTTACCCAATTTTCATAGAATTTATCATAATATACTTTCTCCATAATGTTTTCCAATGCGAATCCATTATCTTTTTTAATAGAAAAGTAGTCAAGCATGTGAATAAACCAGTCATCCCATCCTTTCTTGCCAAAACCCATTTCTGACTTTAGTACTAGCATTCTTTCAAGTGTGGTTTCTCTGATAGAGAATTCAAAATCATTTGACATTTATTTACATCATTATTATTCATTGATACCTTTACATTTTAATTATTATAGCTCTTCTAAACCAAGCTCGTCTTCTTTTTTATCAGATCTAAATACCATGAAGGATCCTGATGCACCAGATTTTATGATAAATTCTTCAAATTCAGATTGCGTAATATCTTTACTTGATTCTATATTGATTTTAGTATTTGTTTCTTTTGAATCAAATTTAGACGTTTTTGATATCTTAAAATTTGCCTTAATCAATATAAAACCTTGTACCATATCGTATTTAAAATTTGACTTAATGATTAAGCCAATTCCTGTGGAACATAAAGAACAAATTATTTTAGATATAGTTCAATTATACATTCAGTATTTTTTTATATTTTTTTAAAAGGCAATTTTTACACAGACAGTCACGGTTGTCAATTTCATTTATACTAAGTTTTGGAATGTTCATACACCAACAAGTAGCTGAATTATCACATTCAAAAACCATATTGCACATTGAACAATTTTTCTTCAATAATTTATGTTAATCAACAACTACCCTAAATTAATTTCTATCATGAGTATATTCTATAAGTTTTAAAAATAAAAATGTGAAGAAATGTATTTATCAGAATTCCTGATACAAACTCATTCTTGTTCTAAGAATTCTTTTACTGATTCACAAATATAATCAAGTTCTTCTTTTTTCAATCCCGGATACATTGGTAGGGTAAGAGTTCTTTGTGAGATAGATTCTGTAACTGGCAACTTTGAATTTTTAGCATACCCAATATTTTTGTAAAAGGTTGTCAAGTGAACAGGATCAAAAAATACTTTAGACATTATTCCTTTTGTAGAAAGAAAAGTCATTAGCTTGTTTCTAAAATCTGAATTTGGTAAGAGTATGGAATACATCTGATACACGTGTCTACAACCTTGCATTTCAAGTGGTACTTTTACATTCTTTAGTTTACTTAAGCGTGAATTAAGATATCTTGCGTTCTTGCGACGTAAATTAATGAGTTTTTCAATCTTTTCTAATTGTGATATAGCCAGAGCTGCAGTAATACTTGACATTCTCCAATTATACCCAATAGTCACATAATCTGGTTTGGTGATTGATGAGAAGTAGTTTTGTTTATCCACACGTCCATGAGATCTTAGCAATTTTAATTTATCAAATAGCGATTTGGAATTAGTTGCTACTGCTCCTCCCTCGCCAGTTGTTACAATTTTGTTTCCAGCGAAGCTAAAGATAGACATCTCACCAAAAGTACCTGTCATTTTTTTTCCTATTCGCGCTCCTAATGATTCAGCGGCATCTTCGATTAGCCATATTTTATTTTGTTTTGATACTTCAGCTATTTCTTTTATTTTGCATGGCAAACCTGCATAATGAACAGGTAGTATACAACGAGTTTTCCTATCAACATTAGAACTAACAAGATGTGGGTCTAAACCACAAGTCTCTTCCTCAATATCAACGAATTTTGGAGTAGCGCCTACCATCAAAGCGCAATTTGCGGTTGCTATAAAAGTGAATGACGGTAAAAGAATTTTATCACCATTTCTAATTTCTGCTGCCAGTAAAGAGGCATGTAGTGCAGAAGTACCAGAATTGAATGCAAGACAATAATCTACCCCCACATAGTTTGCTAGTAATTTCTCAAATAATTCTATTTCAGGGCCAATTGCCCAATCCATTCCTCTTGTAATTACCTTTGAAATGGCTCTAATATCATCTTTATCAACAAAAACTTTGTAGAGAGGTATTTTCCATTTCGTCATTTCTTAATTATGAAAATTGATTTTACAATATTAACCCTTAGAAATTAAAGAAGCACTGAATGGGTAAAAAAAGTTAATTATTATTAGAAAGCTATCAGAGAAATGAATTGTACCGTTTTTCTAATTGTGAGAACATCTTCAACCCGTCTTCCAAAAAAAGCATTGCTAGAGATAAATCATCAACCATTAATCAAGATCTTAATTGACAGAATAAAGACAGCTAAAAAAGCTAGAGAGATTATTGTATGTACTACCACTCATAAATCAGATGATAAATTAGTAAAATTTCTTACGAATAACAATATCAAGGTATTCAGAGGAGATAGAAAAGATATTCTAAATAGACTCTACTTAGCTGCAAAAAAATACAAAGTCAAGCAATTTGTAGTAGTAGAAGGTGATGATGTTTTTTGTGAACCGATTCTGATTGATGAAACATGTAAAAAATTATCTCAAACAAAGTACGATTTTTTGTATTGGAAGAATTTGCCATTTGGAGTTTCTCCACTCGGTATAAAAACGTCCAAATTGGAAATTCTAGTAAAAAGCAAAGCAACAAAAAATACGGAAACAGGTTGGGGAAGATTCATAGTAGAAAGTGAAGTTTTCAAGGTTGGACAAATTAGACCTCGTTTTAAGAAATGGATTCGGCCAGACATTAGACTTTCAGTTGATTATCCAGAAGACTTTCAGTTAGTGAAAATACTTTATCGAAAGCTACCACGGAAATTTACGCTCACGGACTTGATCAAATTACTAGATAAAAATCCAGAATTGCAAAAGATTAACGAATCTGTTAAGTACAAATATGAACAAAATTTTACAAGGAAAATGACTAAAATTGCATTCAAAAGAAAGGTAAGAAGTAAATGAAATTTCTGATTGTTGGTTTGGGCTCAATGGGAAAAAGGAGAATAAGAAATCTTAAACAATTAGAACAAAATGACATTATTGGATTTGATACGAGGGAGGATAGATGTAACGAAGCACACGAAAAATATCAGATTCATACATTTACCGATATTGCAGAAGCAATAAAAGATAACCCTGATGCAATGGTAATTTCTACTCCTCCAGATCTGCATATGAGATATGCCAAGATTGCAATTGAAAACAACATTCACTTCTTTACTGAAGCTAGTGTAATACAAGATGAAATGGAAGAAGTAATTCAACTTCTTGTAAAATCAAACATAATAGGGCTTCCATCATGTACTATGAGATATCATCCTATAGTGATTCAAGTTAACAGAATTTTAAAAACCAATAATATTGGAAAACCGCTTGCGATACTATATCATTCAGGACAATACCTTCCAGATTGGCATCCCTGGGAAGACTACAGAAAATTCTACGTATCAAAAAGGAAAACAGGAGCATGTAGAGAGATAGTTCCATTTGAGCTGACGTGGCTTGTTTCTACTTTTGGTAAAATTAATAGTGTAACAGCGAACAAATCTAAGGTTTCTAAATTAGAAGCAGATATTGATGATATCTACAATGTTTTATTGGAATTTAAAAATGGAGTTCAAGGAAATTTGACTGTAGATGTTATTGCAAGGTTTCCATATAGACAATTAAAAATACTTGGCGAAAATGGCGTAATCTTTGCAGACTGGTCAGAAAAAATTGTGAGGTATTTTACCAAGGAAACAGGATGGGTCGATAAAAAAATTGATGATGGCATAATAGAAAAAAACTACATACATGGAGAAGGAATGTATATACATGAAATGGAAACCTTCCTCAAATCAATCAAGAAAGAAATTCCACAACCTTACACATTTGAAGAGGATCTTAAAATTTTGAAGATATTAGAATATATGGAAAAGAGCAGTGATGATGGAACTAGACAAATTATTAACAATTAACTAGTAACACTAGTTTATGTTTTAGAAATAGTTTTATCTACTTAGAGCACTTGATGAATGACAAATAGCACATGATTGCATTAGAAAAAAGCGTGAAAAACGAATTCAAGGACAAAACCATTCTGGTAACTGGTGGTACTGGTTCTATTGGAGTTGGTCTAATTGAGGAATTAATTAAATGTAAACCACGTTCCATTAGAATTTTTTCAAATGATGAAAATTCCATTTTTGAAACAAAAAGAATTGTGAGTAACGATCCTATATTCACTTTTATGGTGGGGGATGTACGAGACAGAGATAGATTAAATCTTGCCATAAGAAATGTAGACATTGTATTTCATGCGGCAGCTATGAAGCATGTAGACATCTGTGAACAAAACCCCTTTGATGCAGTAAAAACAAATGTAGTTGGAACAAGCAATATTCTAGAAGCCTCGCTTTTGGAAGATGTTTCCAAGTTTATTTTCATAAGTACGGATAAAGCAACCAATCCAACAAGTACTCTTGGAGCTAGCAAGATGTTAGCAGAAAGACTTACAATTAAAGCTAGTTCCTACAGAGGGAAAGGAAAAACCATATTTGCCATTGTACGTTTTGGCAATGTAATAGGTTCTAGAGGTTCTGTATTTCAGATATTTCTTGATCAAATTAGGAAGGGAATTCCTCTTACTGTAACTGACAAAAAAATGACTCGTTACATAATGTCAATACACGAAGCTGCATCTCTTATTTTAAAAGTAACTCATATTGCTAAAGATGGAGAGGTATTCATATTGAAAATGCCTTCTGTTAGAATAGAAGATCTTGCAAAAGGCATGATTAGTGTTTATGGCAAAAGATTTCCAATTGAAAAGAAAAATCTTCCACCTATTAAAATTTCTACTGCAAGGGAAGGAGAAAGATTTAACGAATTTTTAATCACTCCGGATGAAATTCCATACTGTCATGACGTTGAGAGCATGTATAAAATCTCAAAGGAGGCCATTAAGAAAAAAATTCCAATGACACAATTTAGTTCGGAAACTGCAACAAGAATTTCACAAGAAAAACTCTATCAAATTATTAATGAACTGCTCGACGAATTTTCATGATATAGATATAATGACTGATCAATTAATATTGCAGATCATGTTTTATTAATTTGTAAAATCTTATTTCTAGATTAAATAATCTTTTGTTGTTTATTTAGTAGGATTGGCTTTTTCTGATGGCTTGATAACAGTATATACGGGTTTTATCGGATTACCCTTCAGATAGGATTCAAAGTTATTTTCATTTATAGCTTTTTTTATAATTAAAATTGCATCGGCAAAAGAGTCAATAGTTTTCTTAATATCTTCTTGATCGTGTGAGAATGAAATGTATTCTACTCCAGGATGCATAAAAATTCCTCTTTTTACCATCTCTTGAATAAGAAGACTTTTCATCAAAATTGAATCATTTCCATTTGTATCTTTACAAACTAAACGCATTCTTACCGGATAGCCTGTTAACGCTATCTCCAATGCTTGTTCTTTTGCAATGTTATTGAATTCGTCAATAAGCATATTCCCATTTTCCCACATTTTCTTTATCACTGGTTTTTCTTTAAATTCAGTAATAGTAGCATGTGATGCTGCAAGTGATAGAGTCTCACCAGCATAAGTAGTAGAAAAGAAGACGTCATCGAATATCTTCATGTATTCAGTTTTTCCTACTACTGCTGATAATGGCATTCCATTGGCCATTCCCTTACCTAAAACTGTGATATCTGGTTCAACTCCAAAATATTCTTGTGCACCCCCATTTGCCAATCTAAATCCCGTAACAATTTCATCAAAAATTAAGATAGTATCATTCTGTTTTGTTATCTTTTTTACTTTTTGAAGAAAAGAATTCGTTGGTTTTTCAAATATTGTCGGTTCCATGAATACACACGCAATTTCATTTGGATTCTTTTCAAAAATATATTCAAGGCCATCTATGTCATTGTAATCAAATGTATAGATCAAATCCCTATTGAACTCAGGTACTCCTTGATTCCTACTAATTATTGCAGCATACCAATCGTGCCAAACTCCACCTGAACCACAATAAGCAATTTTATCTCTTTTTGTTATTGCTCGAGCACCCCTCACAGCTCCGGTCGCAGCACCAGACCCTGTTTTAGAGAATTTCACCATTTCAGAACATGGAATAATCTCGCATAGTAATTCAGATAAATCAATTTCTAACTTATGTGGCAGTGAGAAAATAATACCTTTTTTCAATTGTTTCTTTATTGCGATATCCACCTTTTCGTATGCATGCCCCAGAATGACAGGACCTAATCCGCAAAGATAGTCAATGTATTCATTTCCGTCAACATCCGTGAAATGAGAACCTTTGGCACTGGCAGCATAGACTGGAAAAGCACCTTCAACGAAAGTGTATGCAGCTCTGCTGAAGGTTTGTGTTAATGAAGGAATTAATTTTCGAGATTTCTCAAGAAGTTCAAATGATTTTTTAAGACCTCGCGACATCAGATATTGTTTTGTTACTCTGCTATAAATTCTATAATATCAACTCGTTATCCTATAATCATAAGCGAAAATTACCTAAAGATAACATATCCTTTTAAATTGATAATAACTTCGTTTTCTAATATAATATGTCACAAACATTAATTGTCATAGAAGGTGATAATGATGTACAGACACTTAAAAGCGAATTATCGAATAAAGAAGTTAAAATAATAACTTTTGATTTTCTCTCACATAAATCCCTAAAAAACATGGGAATTTCACATGCTCTAGTGGAAGATTATTTTAGTGCAGAAGATCAAGAAATAATGGACGGAAAAGCAGTAGAGTTAACCACCACATGGTATAAAGATAACGAGATAAGTAAATTTCTGCAATACGATAGTTTCAACATAGGAAAGCTTCTTGAAACAGAATTTATATATTATTTTTTTCAACATATCAAAAGAGTATTCGGAATACTAAGAGTAATTGAGAAAGAACATCCTAGTAAAATAATATGCTCTTTTTTAGGCGGGTCGGTAGAAACAATGTGTAAAGATCCAAGCGTCAAGATCATAAAATATCAAACCAAAGAATCTCTTTCATTATATTATGATAGAATAGAAATTCCAATAAATATTAGAGGTAGAATATTTGCTGTAAAAATCTCTCGAAAAAATTTTTTTGCTCTCAAAAAAATATTGGAGAAAATTATAGACATATTCTTTAATGTGAAAGCTAAACCTAGTGAACTAAAGAATAAAAAGTCTATTTTATTATTAGAATTTAATCCTATTTCATATCATGATTTACTAATATCTCTTTCAAATGCAGAACAGAGCATGATATTGTTAAATCAACGTAGACCGGCAACATGGAATTTCAAAAGTCTTAATATTCTTAAAAAATCAAACTGCAAAGTTATACAATTAGAAGATTTTTCAGATTCAAATATACTTAAAAAAATTTCAACCACACAGAATGAATTAAAAATAAGTATGAATTTTCTTTTCTTAAAGAACAATCTCTTCGAAAGGATCTTCTCTATCAACGGACAGCCTTTTTGGGAATCAATTAAAGAGAGCTTTACACAGATTATCATAGATAGATTTACAGAAGCTGTGAAACGATTCATCTTAGTTGAAACTTTATTTGAAAATGTAGATGTTAGTTGCATTCTTGAATGGGCACATGTACCATTAGAAGAACAAACAACTATTCTGGCAGCAAATAAAAGAAAAATACCTAGTATTTTTCTGCAGCATGGATTGAATCTACTAAATAGCAAATTTGAAAAATACATAACAATATTCCCCATCTTACCTTCAAATGATTCAAAAGAAGCAGTGTGGGGAAATATAATGCAAAAATTTATTCTAGGACACGGTATTTCACATGATAAAATAACAATAACCGGAAGTCCTAGACATGATCCCTTTTTTACTCATAAAAAGTCAAAAGATAACAAAAATAATGTATTGATTGCATCAAATTTGTTATCTGCTATTAACTATAGTGGTAATGATACCCATGCATATGAGTTATTTGATACATATCTAAGAAAAATATGTGAAATCATAAAAAAGGATCCAAGTAAGAAAATAATAGTCAAATTACATCCTGCACGACCATATTACGATATAACACCAATTATTCATGAAATAGATCCAACCATACCAATATACCGAGATGAAGATATCCGTATTTTAATAGAGGATTGTGATGTTGTGATCTCAATGAATTATTCGACTATCATACTGGATGCGATGATTTTGAAAAAGCCAACCATGGTGATTTTACCAGAAGATCAGAATTATGAGAAAGAAATTCCAATTATTCGTAAAGCTACCTTACCCATCTCTAAAACAGAGGAATTAGAATCATCACTTAATGATCTTTTGTACAATGAAACTGTCCGTAGAGATTTAATAAGTAAAGGTAATGAATTTGTCAACGATTACATGTCAAATCAAGGAACATCTTCAGAACATCTTGCAAACATATTGAAGAAGTATTAATTTTATAGCATGTGAATTTTTTCTTTTGCAGATCAGAACACTGAGCATTTTTTCTTCCACTTTTCCCAATCATAGTCATCAAAAGAAACATTAATCATCTCATTATCATTTGGCCTCCAAGCAATACTTGCAAGGGCTAAAACAGATGAGATTTGATTCGACAAGTTAATGTGTGCTGATGGATAGTTTTTTGGTATTTGAACCAGTACTGGATCTTCCTCACTTGATTCTATTTCATGAAATTTTCCTTCTAGATCTTTTACAACAAAAACTACCTTTCCCTTTATACAAACAAAATAGCTATCCCTTTTGGTATGCAGATGAGGGCCTTTTATTTCGCTGGGATTCACAGAGGAAACATATACCATTTTTGGTTCATTAGCAAGTATTTTGTCCCAATCTCTCCATATTACAGTTAATGAACCGTTAATGTGATGATCTTTCACATCTTTTGTCTGGTGCATTTCTAATTTTATGGCCCTGATCTCATTGTTTCCCATTTGTGTGGTTTTAAACTTGGACTTATTAAAAGAATATTGATCATATTTGATGATGTGAGAGACTTTAATTTGTCTGGAAAAATAATATTAAATACAAACATTCTCGTCATACTTATACGCCACATAAATCAAGATAGGTAAAGAAATGAGACTTTTAGTGACTGGAGGATTAGGATTCATTGGGAGTAATTTCATTTTACATGTTAATGAAAAACATCCAGATTTTAGAATAACAAATATTGATGCAGAGCTACCAGGTTCCAACAAAAAAAATCTTTCAAGCTTGCAAGACAGTAATCATTACAAGTATGTAAAAGGAAACATCACTAACAAAAAATTAGTTGATAAGCTTGTTTCTGGATCCGATGTAGTCATTAATTTTGCTGCCGAATCTCATGTTGATAGGAGTATAGCAGATCCTAGACCGTTTGTGGATTCCAACATTGTTGGTGTGTATACAGTTTTAGAAGCAGTTAGAAAATACAAGAAGAAATTCATCCAAATATCTACAGACGAGGTCTTTGGTAGTCTAAAGAAAGGCAGTGCTAGTGAAAAATATCTATTGAATCCCTCCAGTCCATATGCCGCTTCAAAGGCTTCTGCAGAATTGTTAGTACAATCTTACATAATCACTTATGGTTGCAATGCCATCACTACTAGGTGCACCAATAATTATGGTCCCAGACAATCTCCTGAAAAACTAATTCCAAAGACCATAATTCTTGCTCAAAAGAATAAGCAAATACCAATTTACGGAACAGGAAAAAACATAAGAGATTGGATATATGTTTTGGACCATTGTGATGCCATTTTAAAGATACTTTTCCATGGCAAAAGCGGCGCGTCATATAACATATCAGCAGCAAATGAAATTGATAATCTGACAATTGTTAGAAAAATCCTAAAGATTATGGGAAAACCTTTGGACCTAATTCACTTTACAAAAGATAGGCCCGGACATGATTTCCGGTATAGTTTGAATTCTAGAAAAATAAGAGGGGAACTATGTTGGAAGCCCAAATATAATTTTGAAAAGGGTCTTGAACGTACAATAAATTGGTACATTGAAAACAAGAAGTGGTGGGCAGACACACCTTCTTCCATTTTGAGTGCGTATAATTGGAAAACTAGATAAATTAACTGGTGTAAATCATCGTGAGTTTATTGAAGGGAATAATTCTTCATGGAGGACATGGTACAAGGTTAAGACCTCTGACACATACAGGACCAAAACAACTTTTACCTATAGCAAACAAGCCCATGTCACAGTATTGTATAGAATCATTAAAGGAAGCAGGAATTACAGACATCGCTATAATTATTGGTGGACTAGGAGCTAACAAAGTTCAAGAATACTACGATAATGGAGAAAAATTTGGTGTAAAATTAACTTACATTGTTCAAGATAATCCAAAAGGAATAGCTCATGCAGTACGTCTTTGCAAAGATTTTGTCGGAGATGAAAAATTTGTAGTTTTTTTGGGAGACAATATTTTAAAAAGAAATATCTCAGACTATGTAAAGGATTTTCAACAATCAGATTCTGAAGCTATAATACTTTTGTGTGAAGTAGACAATCCTACCCAGTTTGGCATAGCTGATGTAAAAGACGGAGTCATCAAAAAGATCATGGAAAAACCAAAGAGCCCCCCAACTAATCTAGCTGTAACAGGGATCTATTTTTTGACGCCAGTAATTTTTGACATAATTGATAGATTAAAGCCATCCTTGAGGGGAGAATTGGAGATAACTGATTCTCTGCAAATGTTCCTTGACGAGGGACATAAAATCACCTATCATACCGTGACTGATTATTGGAAGGACACGGGTACACCTCATGATATCATTCATGCCAATGAGGTCATCTTGAAGGATATGAAACCGTATTTTTATGGTAAAAAGGAAGATGGTGCGATTATTGAAGGTAATGTAATGGTAGGGGAAAATACTACCATCAAGTCAGGTGCAAAAGTAGTTGGTCCTGTAATCATAGGAAAGAATTGTATGATTAGTCCAGACTCATATGTTGGACCAAATACCAGTGTAGGTGATGATTCTAATCTGGCAAAGTGCAACATTGAAGATTCAATCATAATGACGGGTTGCACAATTGACTGTGACATTAAGATAAGAAAGAGCATTATTTCATCAAATTCTGAAATCATTTACAAGAAAGAAAATGGCGATAAGAAGATATTTCTTCTTGGTGAAGGCTCTAAAATTTCACTTTAATATCGAAAATGATCCTTCACCCAAATTTAAGAACAGCAAGCGTAGTATCTTAAATAGAATTGTCCTCTGAAAATAAGAATCCACTCATTAGCATCATCATACTAAATTACAATGCAGGCAAATTGTTGCTAAATTGTGTAGAATCAGTATTCAAATGCAAATATGAAAACTTGGAGGTAATTGTAGTAGATAATGCTTCATCCGATAAAAGTCACATCACATGCAAAGAGAAATTTAACAAAATACATCTAATCAGTAATGAAACAAATCTAGGATATTGTGAAGGAAATAATGTAGGAATTAGAAATTCAAAGGGAGTATTTATCGTAATTCTAAATCCAGATACAGAAGTAGATCCAAGTTGCCTCAACGAATTATTGAACGCATATGTAAAGAATGGAGAGGGGCTTTATCAGCCAAAGATACTTTCACTTTATGAAAAAGACATACTTCAGAGCACTGGGAATGTGCTTCACCTATTTGGATTTGGATTTGCAAGAGATAAGGGATTAAAAGACAGTAATCAAAGAAATCAAATCGAACAAATTGGATATGCATCTGGTACATGTTTATTCACTTCCGCTTCTGTTCTAAATAGAGTAGGCCTGCTTGATCCATTTCTATTTCTGTATCATGATGATCTTGATCTTGGTTGGAGAGCTGCCCAATTAGGAATCAAATCATATTTTGTACCATCCTCAGTAATATATCACGCAGAGAGCTACACGCTAAAATGGGGTGCAAAAAAGTTCTTTTGGTTAGAAAGAAACAGACGCTATTGTCTTCTTACTCATTACTCAAAGGAAACGTATCGCAAGATGTTGCCTTCTCTAATAGTTGTTGATATTCTTGTTTGGTTTTTCTATTTCTATAAAGGATTTTTAGGTTCAAAAATAAGAGCAGAGTTAGACATACTTCAAAACAAAGATCACATATCAAAAAAATACAACGAGATAGAGAGTAAGAAACTTGTCTCTGATGTAGAACTAGTAAAATTATTTCCTGATGAAATTTATGTTCCTGCCAATGTTTCAAGTGTGACTACAAATAATTTTTTTAATAAGATACTTGCTACGCTTAGCAAAAAAGCAAAGCGTTCTATCTTATCTTAGTGTTTGCCACTTTTTCTGCTATCACAACACCTACAGCCAATTTTTTATCATGACTAATCGAAGCAATGAACACATAATTTTTCTTGTTTTCCCCCAACAGGTCTACTTTGGGTTTTGAGTTTGAGTGAGAGACTAGAATTTTTAATGGAGACATATTCTCATTCATTGATTTTTTTACTGCCTCTTTTATTGCAAATTTTCCTGCGAATCTTTCATATGGATTTTTGTATTTCAAACAGTATTTTATTTCAGAAGGCAAGAAGATTTTCTTATAAAATCCCCGCTTAGAATAGTATGGAATCTTCTCAAAGGCAGTCACGTCAACTATATCAATTCCGATACCAAACTTTTCTATCATAAAATTTTCCTCTTCAAATCGTAAACTATTATCTTACCATAACCTTAGCAATGCCGTCCACTAGACACTTTCCCTCCTGATTGTATATTGTAGTTTTAATGGTAAGCATCCTGCTTGCCAGACTTTTTTCAAAGACTTCTCCTTCTACAGTAACTTCATCATTTATGAAACAAGGCAATTTAAAATTCAATGTCTGTGAAAAGTATAAGGCATTTTTCCCAGGTAGATGCATTCCTACCATTTTAGAAAAAAAGGAACCTAAAAGCATGCCATGACATACCCTCTTTCCAAACTTTGTCGATTTGGCATATTGCTCATCTACGTGTAATGGGTTATAGTCACCGGAGATCTTTGCAAACTTATTTACTAATGATTCAGTTATTTTAACGGAAAACTTTCTTTTTTGACCTACTTCTATCTCTTCTAATTTATGATCCTCACACATTTCAGTCATTTAGTGTTACTCCATGATTCTGTAGGTGCCTCTTGATATCAGAGATGGTCTTTACATCAATTGCTTCTTCCATTGTAAATTTTACATTAAATTCATGTTCCAACTCATACAATAACACATAACCATTAAACGATGTCCAGCTCTCAATAGACTCAGGACCTGAATTATCGCTTATTTGAGATACAGGCACATTCATTACTCTTCCAATAAGATCGTAGAGTCTCTTTGACATTATTCTACACTAACTCTTAGGTAATCTGGTGCTTTGAATGTAGAATTTACAGAATAAATCCAATGATCGCCTTCTTTGTGAAAACCACAGTCTGACAGAAAACTTTCCACTGGTTTATTTTTCTTAGTTGGAATATATTGCGCTTTTATGTATTCAACTTTATTTTTTCTAGCTTGTTCTATGATATGAGATAATATACCCTTTTCTACTTCTCTTCCCATTACCCTGCAGCTTAAAAGAAAGGTATCGATTGTCCACTCTTTTTGGTTTTCTTTTTTTACAATAAACACGCCTGTTATGCCATTGTCACCAAACTTGTCTTCAACTTGGACACATCCTACCAACATGTTACTATCTTGTGAAAATTGTCGAATCTCTTCCTCTTGATATCTCCTAGTTGTAAGATTGAACTGGTTTGTTTTTAGTGTAAGCTGAGATATCCTTGAAATAGTAAACTGATCTGCTTTTTTTATTTTGAGTTTTATCTCAAGTTGTTTTAAAAAGTCTTCAATATTAGTAGTGTTCTTTTCAAAATTTTTTCTTTGTTTTTCTTGATGATACATGTCCTTACGTTTCAAATCCTCTTCTGTAATCTTGAGAACATTAAAGTCGTTAATCCCATGTAGAACAGATGCATAGAAGGCAGGATCTGATGGCAGATCTACTGTTAGTACTTCGGGTAAATTCATAGTCATGAATTCTCTGTTTACCGGATCATCATCAAAATAGGCAATGCTATCAAGTCCTATATTCAGTTCCTCTGCAATCTCTTTCATGTTTGATACCTTATCATTCCAGTTTATCCTAATGTTCGCAAAATTTTCCTCTCTAAGTACCATATGAGGGTGTTTTCTTATCACTTCAAGAGCATCGTCCTCATTGTTCTTGCTATTTATGGCTAAAATGATACCTCTCTGATTGAGCGCCAACAAAGAGCGTTGTAATTCCATGTAAGCATTACCTGGAGGAGTAGGACCCAATTTTATTCCGTTAAATCCATCTTCGCCAACTATACCTCCCCATAGAGTATTATCAAGATCAAGTGCAATACATTTTTTGTTTAGCCCCATCATCGTTTTTACATATCCCATCAAGTCTTCTGCAAGAAGAGGGATGAACTCTAAACTAATTTTAATATCGCCAAAAAAATATTGGCGATAATCAAATACGTTTGATTCTCCGTATCTAGTAACAAACCCATTGAAATCATATATGTAAACAGTTTGATTCTGTCTTGTATAATCATATAATTTTGAATTAAGTTTCATTACCATTTCTTGCAGACCTAATTCAGATTTTGTTTCACAAATTCCATATGGTGAATAAGTTGGAACACTCAAGTTTGTTACAACCAATTTTGATTTGGATTTTTTTGTAAAGACTTCGAATAGGTTTACTAGTTCTTTAGCTTTCTTTTCAACCAGTTCTTTTCTTTGATCAACAGACAATGAATAAGGTGAGTAAAAGAAATTTCCAAGAATGCTTCTTGTATCTAATATCAAGAATACAGCATCTGGAGAAAATTTGTATAGCTCACTCTTATCATTTAAAATGTCTTGGTTGTATTGATTATATCCAGAGACAAAAACTGAGGCATCTATTTTTTTCTCAGCACATTTTACTCGCAGTGTCTCTTCAAGACCATTTAATGTGAAGCTTCCAAGTATCCCTATACGTATTTTTTTCTCAAAGTTGCTAGTATCCAGATTACTTGCCGCATTAATATAATGAGATAATTTTTGCTCCATAGATGTCACGATATACTTCATTTTGGCAATAAATTTCTATTAGTTCATTCTTGTCAGTATTTTTTCTTAGAAAGGTTTTAGATAAAGACTTCATTCTTCTTCTTAGGCATATGACAGAGATACAAGAGGATGCTTCCGCCTTAAACGAAAAGGAGATAATGGAATTTTATGGTTACAAGGGTTCAGCAGGTCGTTTCTCCCTAAAGATGAAGTTCCTAAGGACTTGGATCTTGCATTCTCTTGCATATTCTTGTCCAAATTCAGGATTTGTAGTCAAAATACAAAGATCAAGGGGAGTAACCATTGGTAAGAATTGTCATATCTCACCTTATGTTCTAATTGATCTAGTATACCCAAGTTTAATCAAGATAGGCGATAATGTTACAATTGGTTCAAACAGCTTAATCTTTGCTCATGCTAATCCTACTGCCAATTTATTTTTAAAAAAAGGAAGTTACCCCCGCAAGGTGGAACAAGTCACCATAAAATCAGGCGCTGTCCTATTTCCTGGTTCAATCATAACTGCAGGAGTTACTATTGGTGAGAATTCAATGGTAGGTGCAGGTAGTGTTGTTTTTGAAAGTGTTCCAGACTATTGCATTGTGATGGGCAATCCAGCTCGTATTATCAAGAAAATCGAACGTTGATTAGGAGATGTTTTCTCAAATTGTTGCCATAACAACATATTTCAGCAAAACAGTAGGAATTAGAAATTGAATCTACTAGGAATTGATTTTGAAGATTGGTATCATCCAGAATTAATTCAACGTCACCTCAAAACTCAAAACAATAAACCAACCGTTGTAAATGGCATAGACAAGATTCTAGATTGGTTACGAAAGAATGAGACTTTTGCAACTTTTTTTGTGGTTGGTGAGTTATTGGAACTCAAACCAGAATTACTTGACAAGATACTTGCTGGTGGCCACGAGATAGGGTTTCATAGCATGTATCACACAAGACTTGACTCTCCAAACTATAGAGAAAAATTTACTGAAGAGATAAAACGATTCGATGCTTTGACATCTAAAAAATCAAGAGGTTTTAGGGCACCTACTTTCTCATTAAATCACAATAGTGCATGGGCAATTGATGTTCTGTCTGAGAATAATTATGTATACGATAGTAGTGTTGTACCTGCAAAAACAAAGTTGTATGGAATTTCTGATGCCCAAACTAGACCATACAGGATAACAAGTAAGAACCTAGAACGAGATGATCCATCTGGAAAGATAATGGAATTTCCTCTTCTTGTAACAAAAATACTTGGTAGAAAGGTTCCTGCCTGTGGGGGATTCTATCTTAGAGCATTACCATTAAAAATTATCGAAAATGCCATTAGACACAACAATGAACAAAACATTCCTGCCAGCTTCTATATTCATTCATGGGAACTTACTCCAGAATTTATGCCCAAAGTACCATTGTCATTTATTGAGAATTTTGTCACATATTACAACCTTGGAAATACTCTAAAAAAATTGGATAGACTAATCAAGAAATTCAAGTTTACATCTTTTAGCAGATTTTTGTCGGAAGCAAAGTTCTAACTTTGAGATATTCTAAACACTATTGTAAAGATTTAAAATATTCAAGAGTTTTTCTTATTCCTTCCTTTACTGGAATTTTTATTTCCCACTCTAATGATTTTAATTTTGAATTATCAACTAGAAAATTTCCTACGTCAACTTTTTCTGTGTAAGAAGGAGGATTCACATACTTTATTTTACAACCGGTTAGTTCATGTAACCATTCTCCAAATTCATAAAACCATGTCTTTGTACCTGATGCAATCCAGTATAAGTTTCCTGATTTTCCATTTTGCATAATAGATTTAAGAGCCGAAATTACATCTGAGATATAAATAATATCCCTGAAAAATTTTCCTTCATGATAAATTGTTACCTCTTCACTCTTGAAGGCTTTATAAATTAGATAATTTACTGCATTTTTTTTGGGTGTTAAATATTGTTCTCTTGGACCAAAGGAATTTGTAATTCTGAAAATAACCGTATCCAGATTGTAAACATTGTTGTAAATCTTACAGTAGTGTTCACTAGCTAATCGGTTTGCACCATAAATTGTTGTAGGATTACATGTTGTTTCTTCGTTAATAGGTAATTTTTCTGGTTTTCCTATAACGATAAATGTGCTTCCCAAAATAAACTTACATTTTAAATCAAGAATTCGTATTTTTTCTAAAATGCATAGGGTAGACTTTGAATTTGTATCTACATCATACATAGGTTTTTCAAATGACTGTTTGTGCGAGGTTTCACCAGCAAGATGAAATATGACGTCTGGTCTGTTATTTTCTATACTTTTTTCAAGAGAAGGAAAGTCAGTAGTATCTACATATTCTAATCTTATTTTGTTCAAATTTTGAATGATATTTTGCTTTTTGCTATCGTTTCTCGCTAGTATGATTACTTCATGTCCCTCCTTTACTAGATCATCAGAGAGATGGCTACCAACAAAACCAGTTCCACCTGTAATCATGATTTTCATATGCGTTTTAAGAAGTATCTTCCCCTTAACATTAGTTTTATCAAAGAAATTTAAGGGATTCCGTTAATTTTGATATTTCATAACATCATATTTCGATTCCTAAATATATGAACCAAATATCTACAGAGCTACAATAATGCATAAAAAATCAATCCTGATGGCTGTTGCCAAATATCCAGCTACATATGGTCATACAACTGTTATCAATAATCTTTGCAAGGGTCTTAATAAAATGGGTTACAAGGCAGCAATAGGTGCTTTTTCTTTTGATGCTGAACCTCCAGACAATATAGAAAAAATAAAGCTAAGTAAATTCAAACTACTTACTTCCGGAGTCAAATATCTTGATTTTGATATTATTCACGCACATCAATCTCGTGTAAATTATTACTTGCTTACGATCAAGCCAACAAAACCAATTATTTTTCATTATCATGCCGCATCAAATAAGGTACAAGAACTTAATTTACAGCTAATGATGGCTTTGTATAAAAAAAGGATTTCAAAAACAATCTGTGTTTCACAAAAAGCATTAAATCATTTACAAGAACTAACAGGAAAATGCTATGCTACCGTTATCTATAACGGAGTTGATACAAGCTTCTACAATCCCAATCTTCCAAGACCGTATAAAAAAGGGGAACCGCAATTACTTTTTGTTAGTGTTCTGCGTAGATACAAGAACACCATCATGTTAATTGATTCCATGCCACAGTTGTTAAAAAAATATCCTACGGCACATCTTCAGATAGTAGGAGCCGGAGAAGATTATGAGAGATTACAAAGTAGAATAAAAGAACAAAATTTAGAGAAAAATGTAGAGATGACAGGAAAAATTACCGATGAGGAGCTGAGGTTAAGATATTCTTCCTCTGACGTCTACATATCAGCAAGCACTAATGAGCATTGCCCAGTACCACCATTTGAGGCCATGGCGTGTGGTAAACCATTGGTTTTATCTGAATTAGAATCTCATAAAGAAATCTTAGGCGCCTCTCAGGCAGGCCTATCATTTTCTTTTTCAGGAACAACTAATATTTGTAAAAAAATTGAAGAGGTTTATGAAAATGAAAAATCTTATAGTGAACACGCTTTACACTATGCCAAAAAACATGATTGGTCAAATATATGCCAACAAGTAGCAAGTGTTTATGATGGATTTATGTAGAAATTTGCGGTGACACAATTCAGGAAATAACAACATCAAATATTTCAGGTTTTAATTAATACCAGATACAGTAATAAAAATTGAATTTTAAATCTTAACGTGGGTTTTTATGCATGATACTTTATTTTTTAATACATGAAATCCTACTCATATGGACCAACGCTTGTAACTGGAGGAGCAGGATTTATTGGAAGCCATATTGTTGACAAGTTAGTAGAACAAGAAATAGACGTATGGGCTCTTGATAATCTTTCAACAGGCAAACTTTCAAATTTATCAAAAAGTGAAGGAAAAAAAAATTTTAATTTTATCAAAGAAGATTTGAATAATTCTGCAGGAGTAAAAAAAGCTCTTGAAGATATCAAGGTTGTTTTTCACATGGCTGCTGATCCAGAAGTAAGAACCGGATTTGAAACTCCAGAATCATCTTATAAAGAAAATGTGAGAAATACATTTTTCCTTCTCGAAGAAATCAGAAAGTCAAAAGAAGTTGAAAAAATAGTTTTTGCTTCATCTTCTGCAGTATATGGAGATGCAAAGGTATTACCCACTCCTGAAGATTATGGCCCATTATTACCAATTTCAGCATATGGAGCGTCAAAACTTGCTTGTGAAGCCTACGTCTCTTCTTATTGTCATAACTATGGCATAGACGGGTATATCGTAAGACCTGCAAATGTAATTGGTTCAAGAGGCAGACATGGTGTAACATGGGATTTCATAAACAAGATAAAAAAAAATTCCCAATTATTAGAAGTTCTTGGTGATGGAAAACAAACAAAATCCTACATTCATGTAAGTGACGGGGTAGAAGGATTCTTTCATTGCATGAAAAAATCAGTAAATAAAGTTGAGATTTACAATCTAGGTAGTGAGGATAGCGTAGATGTCATGTCCATTGCCAAAATGGTGGTTAAAAACATGGATTTAGAGAATACAAAGATCATTACAACTGGAGGAGTTGATGGTGGCAGGGGATGGGTTGGAGATATTAAACAGGCCCATCTTGACATAGCAAAACTGAAAAGTCTTGGATGGTCACCCAAGCTTTCAAGTGCAGAGTCAGTGGATCTAGCGTCAAGAGAACTTCAGAATGACTTATGACGATTAAACTCCATGCCGTTTGTTATTTCCCAGAATATGATTTAGGCAATTTTAGTATGAATAATAAGGGTTCATCAATGGTAGGTTGAGATATAATGAGAGAAAAAATAGTTAAGGTACTAAGACCAGTATATTATAAAATTCCCATGCTAAGACCATACATGGCTTTTGTACATAGAAAATTTTTTATCAAAACCAAATTTTCTGGATGGGGAATGAAAACTGTTCATGAACTTCCTTGGAATGACGAATATGATTGGGATGTATTCCGTAGAGCTAGTTTAGATGTAAAGAATTTAGAATTCAGCAAAAATGCTGCTCAGATTGATCGTAATAATGTAGACAAATTACTTTGGACACATTGGATACTCTGTTATGCTGTACGTCATGCAATAAAGTTTGCAAACACAGATTATTACAATTTTGTAGAATGTGGTGTTGCAGATGGCTGTTCTGCTTTTTTTGCATTACGTGAAATAAAAGGACAAAAAATCATCAAAGATAAATTTTCAATGCATCTATACGACTCTTGGACTGCTATGAGAAAAGAAGGATTACTTGAAAGTGAATTGGGTCATGTTGGTAGATATGCTGAACTTAGTGTTGAGAAAACAAAAAAAAATCTTGCAGAGTTTAAAGACAATGTCATTTATCATCAGGGATTTGTTCCCGAGTCATTTAATTTACTGCCCGAGTCTCCAAAATCTATCGTGTTTTTACACATAGATCTTAATTCAGCAAAACCAACTATAGATACACTTGACTTTTTCTTGCCGCGGCTAGCCAGAGGAGGAGTTATCTTGTTTGATGATTATGCATGGGAAGGGTATGAGGATACAAAAAAGACAATTGATGCATATTTTCGGGATAAATCAGGTATGATCATGAAGCTGCCAACTGGTCAAGCAATTTACTATCATTGATAATTTCTTATCCTGCTTGTGAGAGTTTGCATAGAAGCTAATTTTTGGGTAATGCTTAAGTAATTTAGAACCCTCATAAAAATACGAAAAATAAACAGACTTTGATTTTGATTATTCTAGCATTAAGTACATCAATGATTTTAGTAGGCATGAGTCAAGAAGCATCTGCTTTATCATCTTTAGTGGGAAATTGGTTATTCAATGAAGCAACGGGAACGATTGCACATGACACTAGTGGTAATCACCATGATGGTACTATAAATGGAGCAACACATCTTCCTGCTATTGATTGTAGAGTCTTTCGTTGTCTTGGTTTTGATGGCGTGGATGATTCTGTAAGTGTGGGTTCTCTTGGTATTAGTAGCGATACGCAGCCATTTTCAATAGCTGCATGGGTAAAACCAGATGTAAAAACAGCTACCAACAATACTTCTGCATTTATTATTGTTGCAAATGGTGGAACTAAATGCTGTCTTAATACTGGAGATTTCTTTGCTAACCTTCGTATTGGAGAGGGGTCAACATTTGGTAATGTTGTAGCAGAAATTGGTAGTACTCAAACCTACAGTGCAGAAAAAATAACTGCAAACGGAAAATTAACTGCCGGCCATTGGAGTCATGTTGTCCTCACGTATGATGGTAGCAGAACATTTGGTGGGATCAAAATCTACATTGACGGTGTCCTACAGCCCACAAAGAATCTTGGACCTGGATTTTCAGGTACTCCAAATCCACGTGATGATTGGATTATTGGTGCAGAAAGATATGGATCAGACAATAATGACTTCTTTGGAGGTTCAATTGATACCGTGAAGATCTATTCTTGCGCTCTTAACAAAATAGAAGTAAAGCAAGTCTTTTATGGATTCAATATCGTACAGTGCTAAAGAGACTTGTTATATTTCTTATTGATTTTTAGAAAGATAGTAACTCCAGTATTTCGAATTTATTACAATCACAGTTCTATTCCAAAGAGGTGCTATGTGGAAACATGGTAAGATGGATAAACCCAAACAAAACAAGGAATTCACCCAAAAAAGTTGAGAGTGACTTATTGGTTAGAAAAGACCGGATTCAGAGAATTTCTACTTTGAAAATTTTCAATATTAAATTCGAAGTTATTATACCAACTAGAAAAGTATTATTAACTAGAATTAATCCCCACTACTAATCCATTAGCTCCAGAATAGGGGGTTCCAAATTTAGCTTCTTTTACTTCATCCCATGATGCTTCTCGCCAAGAGTTTTTCCCTGTACGCAATAGGAAATGTTGTTCCTGAAATCGTATTGTTCCATCATTCAAATGTCTGTTTAATACCTGATTATATCCTAGTGGAAGTGTTACTATCATCATACCACCTTGTGTTTTCATGAGATTTCTTAAATTTTCAAGCGCTTTAGGGATTTTCCCATCATCACGTGGTTTTTCATCCCATCCTACGTGTTCTAGTGTTGAAATACTTACTATTAGATCATACTTACTATCTGATTTGAAATCAATGACATCTTGATTGATTACATTAGGGGCTTTTTCATATTTATCAACTACATCATGTGGCACTTTATAATAATTAGAAAGCACATTGCCTATCTCAAGAATTTTTTTATCTCTATTCTTGTTCACTATTTCCATAACAATAGCCACTTCAACAGATCTTTCATTCATCCAAGTGTTATTGATAATGTCATAAAAATAATGATATTTTTTACCTCTAAAAGTAAAGCCTCTTCCCTTACAAAATATCTTATAGTAAATTACGTACAGCCAAACGTAGAATCCTCTTTTTATCACATAAGATATTCCCTTTTGTTTAGAAGCTTCCCTAATAGTTGCTAATAGTTGGTGAATTCTACCCATATGAAGAAAACATTACGATTCTATTTGTAGTTTGTTAAATTTTCTAATTAATGTCAGCAAAAACTATTTCATCACCATTAGTCTCGAAGATACCATGAAGAATGTTTCGTTAATTGAAATGTTAATAGCTCATCTACATTATTGGATTAATTTTACCAAAATGCTACAAACCATAAGTGAGACTTATGAAAACTCGTTCAGCGTTCTCATAAGAGTGTTAAAACAAGAATTTCCTGTTGATTGCGTATTAAAAAATGGTAAACATCTTTCGCTTAGAACCTTTAATGCCATGTTTTTTATTGCTTATTCACAAGATACACCAGAAATTCAATATGATGTTGAAGATGATATTGTGATCATCCCACCCTTGGAATCAATCACAGACAAAGAAGTAAAATTGTATGGCGGAGTAAATAATGGCGATATAGTTTATGGGTTTCTAAAAGGAGATTACAGTAAGCTGCCTGTTATGGGTAAAACAGTAATAGATGTAGGTTCAAACATAGGAGATACACCAATTTACTTTTCAATTCACGGGGCAAAAAGGGTAATAGGTCTTGAACCTTTTCCAAAAAACTACGAATTAGCAAAAAAAAATGCTTCATCAAACAATCTTTCTGATAAAATTACATTAATCCTAGCTGGTTGTGCTTCACAAATAGGTCAAATCGTCATTGACCCAGAATATGGAAGTAATATTGAAAGTCAACTTGTAAAATCAAGCAAAGGCACAACTATACCTCTACTTACACTACAAGAAATTGTGAAAAAATATGATGTTCCAGATGATTCTATCTTAAAAATGGATTGTGAGGGATGCGAATATGAATCGATCATATCTGCTCCTGACACAACACTACAAAGATTTAGTCATATCTTGATAGAATATCACACAGGTTACAAGAATCTTAAAGAGAAATTAGAAAGATGTGGTTTTAAAGTGACAGTATCAACACCCCGAGCAACAGATGTTATAAACACATACTTGCAATCTTTGCAAACTTTAATCAAATCGTCCAAAAAAAGAAATAATATTAACAATTTGAACAGAAATGGTATTGAGTCAAATTCAAAGAAGCATCATAAAATTGGATACTCTGGATTTATCTATGGAGTAAGATAGCGACAAAAGTGCGTAGCTTTTGGATTCTGGTTTTCTCTAATTTAGTAATTGTAAGGGATAATAACTATCTATTATCTCGGTTTGTGTTCAAAATATGACAAAAGTATTTTATTACTTATAAAAAGAAGAGATTCGACAATAAGTTGCAAGTAACAGTTGGCATTCCAGCATATAATGAAGAGAAACACATAGCTGCCATAATTTTAAAACTACAAAAGATTGCAGACAAAATAATAGTTTGTAATGATGGTTCGTCTGATTTGACTGGACTTATCGCAGAAAAGATGGGGGCAATTGTAATCAATCAGCCTAAGAATTTAGGTTATGGCGCAGCAATTAGGAGTCTTTTTCTAAAGGCAAGTGAATTGAATTCGGATGTTCTTGTAACCTTTGATGCAGACGGACAACACAGAGTTGAGGATATTGAAAAAGTGTTGGAACCAATAAAAAAGAATGAAGCAGACATTGTAATTGGTTCTAGATTTCTAAACCAAGATACCAACATTCCAAAATACAGAGAATTCGGAATTAAAACGATAACAAGCATTGCAAATATATCAACTGACATAAAGGTATCAGATTCGCAAAGTGGTTTTAGAGCATATAACAACAAGGTACTAAAAGAAATAGTCCCTTCAGACCATGGAATGGGAGTATCAACTGAGATCTTGATTAAGGCAAATAATAAAAAATTCAGAATATCAGAAGTCCCAATAACTATACTTTATGAAGGTGACACTTCAACACATAATCCTGTATCTCACGGTGCATCAGTGATACTCAGTACAATGAAATTCATATCTATAGAACATCCTCTCAAGTTTTATGGCATTCCCGGAATAATTTTTCTTGTAATAGGACTGTTCTTTGTAGTTTGGACCATACAAGAATTCACTGCAACAAGACAAATTTGGACAAATATTACATTGATTGGAATAGGTTCAACACTTATTGGTACTGTATTGATTTTGACTTCAATAATGTTATTCTCACTTGTAAGCGTTGTAAGAGAACGTCGTAGTGATTGATCTGTTGAAAATATCATTCATAGTTTAAGATATGACGGATAGTTTAGGCAGAATAAGTGGAATTGTAACTAAATTCAAGGGACTTACAACAATTGGTTTTGCCAATATTGTAGCCAGTGTTAT
Source organism: Nitrososphaerota archaeon (assembly GCA_016201435.1). Taxonomy (GTDB): domain Archaea; phylum Thermoproteota; class Nitrososphaeria; order Nitrososphaerales; family Nitrosopumilaceae; genus TA-20. The sequence goes on from JACQCT010000007.1 coordinate 49,214, forward strand.
TTCTGGTCTCTTTTGGCTGTATATCGCAAGACTTTTGGGTACTACACATTATGGTGAGATAAGCTACCTAATTGCAGTTTCCGGTATAGCTACAGTAATTGCTTTTCTTGGTTCAGGAAATATTCTCCTGGTCTATACTGCCAAGGGAATAAGAATACAACCTGCTGTTTACACTATTGCGTTAGCTGCTTCAATCATAGCTGCTGTGATTTTATTTTTTATCTTTCAAGATGTTGGAGTAAGTCTATTTGTTATAGGAAATGTGGTTTTTGGGTTAGTTACATACGAGCTTATTGGCCAAAAGTTATACAAACAATATTCTGTATACATGATAAGCCAAAAGATTCTTGGAACTGTCTTAGCTATTGCTCTTAACCACTTTATAGGTCACAGCGGAGTAATTCTCGGCTTAGCAATATCAATGTTCTTGCCTACATATAGAATCTATGAGGGATTCAAGTATAACAAAATAGATTTCTCACTTCTAAAAGCTCGTTCTGGATTTATTATAAACAGCTATATCATGGACATAGCCAGATCATTTAGTACCACACTTGATAAGTTAATAGTTGCTCCATTACTTGGTTTTGCACTACTTGGTAATTATCAGTTAGGAATTCAGTTTCTTTCATTACTTGGCATACTTCCTGGAATAATATATCAATACATTTTGCCTCATGACGCAAGCGGAAATGCGAATATAAAATTAAAGAAGGTTGCCATACTCTTCTCAGTATTACTAGCAATTCTAGGCATAGTTTTGGCACCAATATTTTTGCCATTGCTATTTCCAAAGTTTACAGAAGCAACACAGGTAATTCAGATACTCAGTATTTCAATAATAGCGACCACTATCAACCTAACTTACATATCAAAATTTCTTGGTGGTGAGAAAAGCAGAATTGTTCTGATAGGTTCTGCGATATATCTTTCCATCCAGATCTTGTTGATTATAATTTTAGGCAAAATCATGGGGGTAAACGGTGCAGCAATTGCAGTAGTCATAGCCACATTTTCTGAAACTGCATATCTAGTAAGTGTGGACAGGTTCATTAGGAAAAAGGTGGAAATACCAATTAAAGAACCAAGTGAAAATCCCGTGATTTTACTTGAGGAAAAAAAAGTCGATAATACAGATAGGTTTCATTTCAAGTATTCAATTCCACTGTTAATATCAATAGGGATAATTAGTCTACTTCTTCGATTATACTATTTCCCGTATAATGTTCCTTTGACATTAGATGCACTTAATGGATATTTTTTCTATGCAACTGACCTTAGCATACTTGGCCATTTTACAGCTAACACAATAGGAGCGCATGATGGCTGGCCAATATTCTTATCATTTTTTTTCACCATCTTTAGATTTGACAATTTTCTTGATTACATGACCATGCAAAGAAGCATTACAGTTGGCCTATCTGTGCTAACAATAATACCAGTCTATTTCTTATGTAGAAGATTTATTGGTAATTCTTATGCGATAATTGGTGCATCAATATTTGCATTTGATCCACGCATTATTCAGAATTCACTTCTTGGAATAACTGAACCACTCTACATTCTTCTCCTGTCATCTGCATTTGCATTGTATTTTGGTTCGAAGCGAAAATTAATCTATGTATCATTTGCGTTGGTTGGACTATCCTCCATTATCAGAGCAGAAGGACTTTTCGTATTCATACCTCTGATTGTCATGTTTTACATCCGTAATAGAAAAGAAAACAAAATTGTTCTAAAGGCAATACTAGCTGCAGCCATTTTCATTTTGTTACTTTTACCTATTGCCATGTTTAGGATTAGTACTCAGGGAAACGATGCTCTGACTGGTAGAATTTTAGAAGGAACCAATCAGGTTTTAACTACATCACAGAATACAGGAACGTTTGCATTCCTAAAAATTGCGGCAGAAAACGTGATAAAGCTTGGCGGATGGTCCCTTGTGCCTATTTTCATGATCCTTCTTCCAATTGGTCTTTACTTTTTTATCAAAAAAAGAGATATCGACAAGATAACCATTCTTGTAATCATTATTTTGATGCTACTGCCAGTCATCTATGCACTTGCATTTAATCCAGATATTCGTTACATGTATCCTTTATTCCCACTTTTTTCTGTAGTAGCAGCATTTACAATAAAAAAAGCCCTTGGAAAAACCAAGAGCCAGAGTCTGTTTCTCATTTTAATTGTCGGTACCATCTTAGTTGCTTCTGCTGCTTTTCTAGAGATTAAAAAATTCGATTATGAGCATCAAAGAGAGGCATTTGGAATTGCATACAAGGTAATTGGAATTGCAGGCGGGGTTAATAGTTACTATCCAGAGGATAGCTATATCACACCTGCTGAGCTTCCTGAAAAATGGCCTGCTCTCAAGTCATCTATTGAATTCAAAACAGTTGTAATTCCAATTGATGGATTTAATTCCCTTACCGAGTACATCAAATCTTCAGAGAAAAACGGTTTGACAGATTTGGTTTTAGATGGACAAAAGAATAGGCCTTCATTTCTAAATGATGCATATCATAATCCAGAAAAGTATCCTTATCTAGTTGAAGCATATGATTCATCAAAAGATGGATTCAAGTATCATGTAAAAATATTCAAGATAGATTACAATTTATTTAATTCACTGGTTCATTAAGTGACCATTACCTAGATATATTCAGGCATTATTTTACACATAGATGAGTAAGTCTGATCAAAAGAAATCTTTGTTTGATCGAATTAGAATAAAGGTGGAGAAAAAAATTGGAAAATCTACCTATGGAAAGGTTTGGACTAAAGATAATCAATGGTATAATGAAATACACAATGCAAATCCCTTACTACATGAGGATTTTGTCAGGTACCTTAAAGAAAAAAAAGATATGAAAACAGTATTAGAAATAGGATGCGGAACTGGAATATATCCTATCCAGATGAAAGAACTTTTTGAAGGAAAACAGTATACTGGAATAGACATATCAGATACTGCAATAGAATATTGCAAGAAAAATTCCAAATTTGAATTCATTTGCGGTGATTTTATAAAAATGGGTATTACAAAAAGATATGATTTAGTTTATTCGCATGCCGTGGTGGATCATGTATATGATATTGATGCATTTATATCAAAAATGGTGAAAATTTCAAAAAAATACACCTACATCAACTCATACAGAGGATATTTCCCAGAAATGACCAAACATAAAATGACATGGGACGGTCATGATGGTTGTTATTTTAATGATCTCTCAATCCAACAAACAAGAGAAAATCTTCTGAGAAATGGACTTTCAGAAGATGAGTTTGTCATTAGATCACAAGAGAGCGGGCAACAAGGAAAAAATGTTAATTTACAGACGGTAATTGAAATCAAAAAGAATCAGGATTAAATAGTTATAATTTCTTTCCTGTAACACTAATTCCACTTTCAATTTCCTTAAAATGAACTATCTTGGTTTTTGTATCTGCATACCACTTTCTAACTTCGTCAGGAGTATGTCTAAAAGCAAATTTTGGGAAATACCAATCAAAGTTTACTCCTACACTTCGTTCAAAATTTCCATCTTCTGCCCAAAAGCATTTTAGAAAATACCAATAAATGAATCTCTGTACATCATAAGTTCCAGCTTTAATTTGTAAGACTGGAATGTCTCGTGGAATTTTTATTTTCTTTTTTAATTGAGACAAGACCTTACCCAAGTAAGTCATGTCTTTTGAAAATTCAACACATTCCTTTTCTGACATTGTAGTTGTGTGTTCTCGAATAAAATCATCAGCAAATTCTCGCATTGGGGCTTTTTTGTTATACACGTATATGGATATCATGCCATTTTTTTCCAAATATTTTGTGAGATTCTTAAATGATGTTTCTGTGTTTTTTGTGTGATGTAAAACTTGATCGGAACAAATAAAATTAAAAAATCTTTTTCTAAATGGAAGCCTGCGTATATCTGCTTGAAGAAAATGAATGTTTGGTGTTGTATGATATTTTTTGTATGCAAAGTCTATGCTTTCACTTGCATCTATTGCAAAAACCTGAGATTTTGGATTTGAGGAAAACAGTTTTGCACTGTTTCCTATTCCTGTTCCTGCATCCAAGATTTTGCTTCTGGTTTTTAGAAATTTGTTAAAATTGTTAAGGTTTTTCCAGCCAAACCTATCTAAAAACCAATTTTGTTGGTGAAGGAACCAGTTTTTTTGGTGGTAAAATTTGTTGTATTTTTTCCATTTAGAAGAAAATGCCGCTTCGGTTTTAACAAAACCTGTTGTTTCATCAACAACTAGCCTTGGAATACCTCTAATGATTCTAAATTTATGCTCGTTATTACATACTAACAAACCGCTAACAATCTCATTTTTTTCATACTTTTCAGATTTTAGTGTAAAACTTTTGTAGCATTTGGGACATACGATATAGTTTACCAGATTGATTTTCAAGATCAGTTTTCAATTTTACCTGGGTAAATAAAAAGTAATGTACTAAATTGAAAAATTTGTAAATAATGCTAATGAACAGATTGTTGTCTATGATTTTAAACAGCATGTCTTAATATTGGTAAATGTTATTGTGGTGTAATTAAAATTGAGATTACTGATTGCAGGAGCTAAAACAAAGTTTTTCCATCTTAAGGAATTTGGTGATGCATTAGAAAGATTAGGTATTGATTACAAGTTGGTACATGATGTAGATGTTTATGATGGATTGCCAAGCAGAAACATTTCACATTGGTTTCAATCCACTGCAAAATTTGATAGTTTGATAAAAGAGTTCAAGCCTGATGCAGTTTTCGTTGATAGGCAAAGACATTTTAGTTTAGCTGTAATCAAGAAAAAAATTCCATTATTTATGCTTCTTAGAGGTGAATATTGGACAGAAATAAAATGGGCCAAAGAAACATTATACAAATCTCCACACAGACGTTTAGCCCTATGGCAATGGCAGAGAATAGCTGAAAAATGTTTTAGTGGATCTACAGAAATCATTCCCATTTGCAAATATCTTGAAACTGTTGTAAAGGAACATTATCCAAACAAGCCCACTCATGTGTTACATGGAGGCATAGATGCTTCTCGTTGGTATCCTGTTAGTGGAATGGAGCTAAAACATCCATGTGTTGGATTATTACAAGGTGCGTGGATTTGGGGAAAAACCAAAGAAATGCTGACCTTGACAAAAGTGTTAGAAGCAATGCCTAATGTGATGTTTTATTGGGTAGGAGATGGACCATACAGAGATAATGTTCTTGAAACACTCAAAAAATATGATAATTTCAAGTGGCTTGGGTCTTTAGAATATCCAGATAAGGTAAGGGAATACCTTGCAGCAATAGATGTTTACGCATTAGCAAGTGGAATTGATATGTCTCCCCTTACGCTACAAGAAGCTGCATTAATGGAAAAACCAGTAGTTGCAACAAATGTAGGAGGAATACCAGAATTAATGGACAATAACAATACAGGATTTCTAGTTGAAAAAGGAGACCATAAAGGATGGATAGAGAAATTGTCCATTTTAATTAATGATAATAAAAAAGCAAAACAAATGGGTACAGCTGGTCGTGATTTTGTTAAAGAGAACTTTGGTTGGGATAAAATAGCAAAGAAATTCATTACAATACTTAATTCTACTCTTCAAAAATCATAATTTCTAGATTTGATATTCGTATAATTAACCTAGAGTATCATTTGGTTTAATTTCTTTAGTAATAAATAACCTAAACCAAATTTCAAACGCTAGCAATCCGAGAAATTTGTTCACATATCTCACGTCGGGTTCCTTAACAAGTTTTTTAAGATGTTTTTTTATCCATTCTTTATTTATCCAGCCTTCTTTTACGATTCTTGCATCAGATAAATAATAATCACACAATTCACGCCCATGAGAGTTCAATAGATTAGTAGTATTAACTGAGAAACCTTGTTTTGTTTTAGACATCATACCATCACTTACATATTTTCGAAGGATTTTTCTAAGTAAAATCTTTCCAATATCTCTGGTGCTATCATATTTTAATTTGTAGGGCAGATGAGTTGCATGAGAAATTAATTCCTTTGACAGTATGGGAGATATAGATCGTACTCCAAAATGTTTGTGAATTTTTGTATTAAGTGGTGTCCAATTGTATAATAGTTTCCCATTAAAATCTGCCAGAAAAACTTGTGCGATGGGTGGAAGCGGGTTATCAAAGTATGGTTTTAAATTATTATAGATTTCATTCCAGGAAAAGTGTGCTTTTTTACCAAATAGATTATCTTGGTCAGGAACCCAATCCCTTTCATGACATTTCAAATATGCCTTTACTTTCTCAGTTGGGGAAAAACCCAGTTTTATTAAAGACAGGAATTTTTTATATCTAAAAATATATCCTCCAAAAAGCTCATCGCCACCATCTCCAGATACAAGAATTTTTGAAAGGGATTTTGTCTTTTTAACAACATAATACCAATGTAAATCCCAAAAAGGGAGTTTTATTATGCTTAATGCTTTTGGTAATTCTTTAAGATAATTTTCTATGTATATGACATGATGATCTGCTTCAAATCTTTCTGCAATTTTTGCGGCAAGTACTGATTCATCAATACTATCGGCAAATTTAACAGAAATTGCATCAATATCAAGACGAGGGCATGTCTTTCTTAGCAAGCTAAGAATTAAAGTAGAATCTATACCACCACTAAGAGCAACTGCAACTTTTAGTTTCGAATTATTAAAATTTTTTTTAATAGTATTTCGTATGGTTTTTTCAATATGGATAGAAGGTTCGCTAACTGGTTTTTCTACAAAATCTTTCCATGTTAATTTTGGTAAAAAAGTTTTTTGTGTAGGATCATATCTAAGAGTAAGAGCATTTTTTATTGAGGATGGATTGATGTGGTTAAACTCCCCCACGTCCAATGCCTCTAAAAATTAAGCCGGCTTTTTTTGCGGCATGAACGTCAATTAGTCCTCTAGTATCTATCAGAACCGGAGTTTTTAGTTTGGCTACAAAGAACGCAGGTTCAATATTACGAAATTCGTTATGTGCTGTAACAATTATTGCTGCATCTGCATTTGTTATTGCGTTTACAGAATCATCTTCAGTTTTATGTAAAAATACTTCAGTGGATTTGAAGTATGGATCGTAAATTTTTATTCTTGCACCAAGTTGGTCTAATCTTTTTATTATTGCTTCAGCTGGCGATAATTGAATATCACGTACGTTTGGTTTGTAAGATAGTCCTAATAATGCAATAGTACTATCCTTTACTGATTTGCCAGCCTCGTTTAATGCATCAACTAATAGTTCAACAACATGATATGGCATAGATTCGTTAGTTTCTCTTGCAGCTCTGATTATCCTTAACATGCCATTATTTTCCATTCCTCGTGCCGAATTTAGAATTTGATACGAATTTACAGGTAAACATGGACCACCTACACCTGCTCCAGGGTAATGGGTCTCAAAATTGTATTTTTTATCACAAGCTTCAAGTACTTTTAGTATATCTATTCCAAGGTTTTCAAATAAAATAGCAAGCTCGTTTACAAATGCAATATTGATATCACGAAATACATTAGCCGTAAGTTTTGCGGCATTAGCTGTTTTACAGTCTGGCATTTTTATCATTTCTACATTAAAAACATGTGTGTAAATTTCTGAGACAAGATCAGTTGTTCTTACGTTTATTCCTCCTACTAGTCGTGGCAATTTTTTAAAATCATTCAATATTTCACCAGGATTAGCGGTTTCAGGACATGTTGCAATGCTAAAATCTTTGCCGGCTTTTAACCTTTGATCGTTGTTTTCAATAATTGAAATTAATTCATTTTCAACAAATCCTGGTTCAATTGTACTTTCTACCACTATTAATGAGCCTGGCTTTAGTAATTTGCTGAGGTTTTTTACAACTGATATTAATGCAGAATAATCAGGTACATTGTTTTTATCCATAGGAGTAGGTAATGATAAAATTACAAGATTAGATTTTGGAATTGCTTCGCCAATGTCTGTTGTTGCATGAAATTTTTTATTTTTAATTACATCATCAAATATTTTATCAAATCCCGGTTCATCTTTTATTGGATAATTACCGGAATTTATCATTTGAACCAATTTGGTATTGATATCAACTCCAATAGTAAGTAAACCAGAATGTGCAAATGACAGGGCTGTTGGAAGACCGATTCGTCCTATGCCTACTACAGAAACTGTGATTTGCCCTGATTTCAAGTAATTTTTAATTTCATCAACAGTCAATGAAATAATATTTTTAGAAATTCCTTGGTTCAATTTTTTAACTCAGTCCTCGTTTTATCATTAACAGAACATGATTGACTTTTCTGAGTTTATATAAATTTGTGTCTAATTTTTCCTCTCAAAACTTAAAGATAAGACTAGAAAAGCATTCAATATGAATTTCATAGTAACAGGAGGGGCAGGATTCATCGGAAGTCATATAGTAGAATATCTTGTAGAACAAAATCACACTGTAACAATAATTGATAATTTTCATACAAGTACGCTAGAAAATCTATCAAGATTTAGGAACAAAATAGAAATTTTGGATATGGATATTTTAGATTACGAGAAACTGAGAAATGTTGTTAAAGATACTGACGGAGTATTTCATGAGGCTGCACTTACTTTGGTACAGGAATCTTTTACAAAACAAAAAGAATATCATGATGTTAATGTTACTGGTACAGAAAACATCTTCAAGCTTGCAAAAGAATTTGGTTTCAAGGTTGTCTATGCAAGCAGTTCAAGTGTGTATGGTAACACAAAAAAAATTCCAATCAAAGAAAATGCTGAAAGAAAACCACTTAATCCATATGGCAATACAAAATTAGAAGACGAGTATCTTGCAGAAAAATACTCAAAATTAGGAGTATCAATCGTAGGATTAAGATACTTTAACGTGTATGGACCAAGACAAAATATTGCTTATGCTGGTGTAATTACAAAGTTTTTAGAAAATATTGCAAATAGTAAGGCTCCAGTGATTAATGGTGATGGTTTACAAGTAAGGGATTTTGTCTATGTAGGAGATGTGGCAAAAGCAAACCTAACGGCCATGGAAAGCAAAGTGAATTTTGCTTTTGTTAACATTGGTACAGGTACAGCATTATCAATTAATGATCTGGCAGATATCATCATAAAAGCATCCGGTCTTGCCATAAAACCAGTTCATGGACAACCTCTTGAAGGCGATGTTAAAGATAGTCAAGCAGATATAAGTTTAGCAAAAAAATTACTTGATTGGCAGGCTGAAACAAAACTTGAAGACTGGTTAAATGAGACAGTGCAGAAAATCATAAAAAATTAATTTTTGAGAAGGTTTTCATAGAAAGTAACGTATTTTGGTATCAATACATCACATGTAAAATTTTTCATCACATATTCATAACCTGCATCAGTTAGTTTTTTTGCAAATTCTTTGTTCTCTAATATTTGATTGATTGCATCAGCCAATTTTTTTGGTTCATTTGGAGGAACAAGTATGCCAGTAACATTATTTGTGATAATTTCTGGAATGCCGCCGACATTTGTTGCAACAATTGGAATTTTAAAGTAATATGCTTCTTTAATGACTTGAGGAATACTTTCCATTCTGGACGGAATTACAAGAAGACTAGATGCCCTTAGAGTCATCATCGCTTCCTTCCATGAAATATCAGTACAGTAAACTACTTTTCCTTTGATTTGTGATTCAATGCTTAGAAGTATGTCTATTCCTTTTTCAAAACTGTCTCTGCCAACATATGCTATTTGATTTTCAATTTTTGGAACATCTGGAATGTCTTTGAATAACGAAGTGTCAAGAGGAGCAGGTAAATATTCAAAATCAAATCCTAATTTTTCTTTGTATGCTTTCTGTACTGCTTTTGAATCAGTAGTAATTTTGTCTGGCCACTTTAGCATGTTTGGTTCTGCAATGTCAACCATCTTTTTTATTGTAGTTGAATGAATCTTTCCTACTTGATCGGCATAGACTCCATGTACAGACAGAACTTTCTTTTTTGCCTTTGCAGCACGCATAGCAAATGTTGATGGAACATTAAATGCATGAACAATATCATATTTTTCTTTATCCATCTTTACTTTTAGTGTACTTAATATAGCAAAGCTTGGATTCTTCAGATTTTTAATCGGTATATGAGGAGCGTGCATCAATCTCACATCAAATCCTTGTTTTCTCAGTTTTCTAGCAATTCTGGCAGCATGCCCACCAATGCCACCAGTATATCGTGGAGCAATAAACAATAATTTCATTATAGAACACCAATTTTACTTGTCAATGCAATATTACCCTACAAAGCAGTTTATAGTATTTTGGTGATCTAAAATCAGAATTAGTTATATTTTTTAATATTTTTCTAATGTTAAAGGATTTACATTAAAGCTTGTGAAGCTTCATGGAACATCTGGCTTTTTGCACAGCCTGCAGCAAGTTCGTCACCTGATCCTCTTCGCATGATTCCTCGGTATAGACCATCCTCTAGTTTTGCTCCAACTCTTTGTTCCCATTCTTCTACTGATGTAGAATATTTCTTTTGGATTCTATCTCTGTACCACTCTGGTATTACATTAAATGCACAGAATGGAATTATTCTAAGATCTGGTGTTACATAATGAATGTCACATCTTTGCAGTCTTTCAAGATCTTCGTTGTACTTGTCTTGGAAGTGCATCATGCCCAAAAAGAGTCCTTTGACATGCCATGAACCTACAGAATCAAATGATCTTTTCATCAATATATTACTAAACATCTTTGCTAGATCAAGTCCTGCTGGTTGTTTCTTCTTGTCTACAAAGCTTGAGAGTTTTTTTACAACCTCTAGCATTGTAAAGTATTTGTTCTTACCAGAACGAATTTCGTCTGCCTTGTCTTCAAAGAGTTCTAACATTCCTTGAATATCTGCGAATTTTGTCAGTGGAACGAATTTTTTGGTTTCTTGGTCTTCAAAGATGTAAGTACCAGCACCACATGCAAAGTGAATTGATAACTCATATTTTGGTTTACTTGAAAATGCTTCTATGACGTTTGTCAGTGGCATACAACTTGGAACTGGGAACCAGTCATCAACTGTTACCTCAGCTCCTGTTTGTTCTTCGATTCTTTGGATACAGTCTGGGATTGTGATTCTATATTTCTCACGTTCTTTCTTACCCATTCTTCCTGTCAATGAAACTGGCTGGAAGTTTACTGCGTGTACAACATCAAGATTCTTTTGTGCATATCTAATAATGCCACCCAATTCATGATCATTAATTGATTTGATAACTGTTGGAACAAAGACAACAGTGGTTCCTGTCTTTCTTGCACTTTCTAATGCATATGGAACTTCCCAGTGATTCTTTGGATTTGTTCTTGGAGTTACGCCATCAAAACTTAGATAGAGATTATTGACACCGGCAAGTCTTACCTCTCGCATTGCTTCGGGGTCTAAAGCAAATCTAATTCCGTTTGTATTCATTTGAATGTGGTCAACGCCTTCTTCTTTCATTATTTTTATAACATCAACAATGTCTTCTCGTAACATTGGTTCTCCACCAGTAATCTGCATAGAGTTTCCTGGAATTGGTCTTTCTGCTCTCAGAGTCTTCATCATTGCTCGCACTTGATCTTGTGTAGGTTCATACATGTATGCACCTTCAAGTCCCTTCTTTACATAGAAAAAGCAATACCAACATGTTAAATCACATCTGTTTGTTACTATCATGTTTGCCAATCCAGTGTGTGACAAGTGATTCGAACATAAACCACAGTTGTTTGGACATGAACATTTGTCAATCATTACGTTTGGAGCATGAGCACCTTTTCCGTCCATCCAGTAAGTACTAAATTTCTTGTACATGTCATATGAACCAAAATAGAGTTCTTCGCATTCGCCATGAGTTGGACAGGTTTTTGTCATGAATACCTTACCATCTCTCTCAAAGACTTCTGCGTCAAGTATCATGTTGCAGTCTGGACATATGCTTTGAGTAAATCTTATCGTGGCTTTCTTTCCTAATGTAGGTACCTTCTGGTTAGAGATCTGTATCAGTTCCATGCTTAACTACGCATATTTTAAAAAATGAGTATTTAATCAATTTCCTACTATACACCACATGAATTGGTAGACATGGCATACCATATGTGAGAATTTAGGCACAATCAGTCATAGTTGACATATATAACAAATATACTCCAAAAGATCCTCAGATGAGTCTTTCAGATAAGACGCGTAAAGCACTTGAAAAGATCGGTCTTACAAGTTACGAGATAAAGGTATACTCTGCCTTATTGAAAACAGGCCAGATAAATGCCTCGGATCTAAGTCAGAAATCAAGCGTTCCATATTCAAAGATATACGAAGTTTTGGGTACATTAGAAGAAAAAGGATGGATTGGTTCAGATGATTCTAGGCCGACACAATATTTTGCAAAGCCACCTACAACTGCCATAGAGACCTCACGACAAAATTTTGAATCTGATTTCAAAAACAACGAATCCATTATTTTAAAGGAACTTACGCCACTCTACGAACAAAGTGGCACAAGTGAAAGGCCTGACATTTGGGTTCTTTCAGGAGTAGTAAATATTGCTTCTAAAATTTTAGAGATGGTGGACTCATGTAGAAACGAAGTATTGATTGCCATACCAAAGGTTGCAGAAAACCTAGCAAAGGAAGCATTACCAAAACTTAGATCATTGCACGACAAAGGAGTTGAAATAACAATACTAGTTTCCGAAGATGTTGATTCTGAAACTCTCAAATCTTTGTCAAGAGTAGCCAAGGTAAAGGTGAAAAAGGGACTTTTTGGAGGCGGAATAATATCAGACAAGAGATATGTTGTAATATTACTTGGAGAAGATCTCGGTACTTCTGCAGAGGCAGTGGCAATATGGGCTGATCATTCCGGTTTAGCTGGTTTTGCTCGCGAATATTTTGAATATTTATTAAAAGAATCAAAAGACGTAAAGTAAAGTACCACTGTGATGATATAATATGGAAAAAGACGAAGTATTATTTGTTGGCACTGCAGAAGCAGAACATGTAGAAATGTACCTAAAAGCTATATGGCATATCAAAGAAAGTGGAGATCCTGTAAAAATAAGTACCATTTCCAAGATGCTAAACGTGAGGCAGCCAAGTGTTGTACAAATGTTAAAAAAACTAAATGAGTCAAAGCTTGTAAATTATAACAAAACTGGAGTATCTCTTACCAAAAGTGGCGAACAGGTAGGTACTAACATGATGCGAAATAGTAGATTGCTTGAAGTGTTGATGGACAGTGCACTTAAGGTCGATATTGATGAAGAGATGGTTTGTGGAATTGAACATCACATGAATGAACAATTCACAGATGCTCTTTGTACTATGTTAAAACATCCAAGAAAATGTCCACATACACATGATATTCCACGCGGTAAATGTTGTAAAAATTAATTTTGAAATAAGTTATATCATAGTATAAGTTTGTAATATCATGACCTGTTTCTGTGGATGCGAAACTTATGTCAAAGATGCTAATGGCTTTAAGGTTGGATGTGTAAAATGCAATCATGGCCCTCAAAACCATGAAGAAAGTTTCAAGCTAAAATCAAATCTAGAAGATAGTCAAAAGCGCGGTTCTCTTTCCTAGTGTCATTCTCCAATTAATTTAACAAGTATTCTTTTTGATCTTCTTCCGTCAAACTCTCCATAAAAAATTTGTTCCCATGGTCCAAAGTCAAGTTTTCCTTTTGTTATTGCTACAACAACTTCTCTTCCCATGATCTGTCGTTTTAAATGCGCATCAGCGTTATCTTCACCAGTTCTGTTATGTTCGTATTGATCTATTGGTTCATGTGGAGCTCCTTGACTCCACTTTTTTGAACAATCTCTTCAACTTGTGATGTTATGTTCACAAATCCTCTTCTTGAAGGCACATTGAATGTTAGATATTCTGTAACTGAATTCATTATAAGTCAAGATATATGTTTATGATAAATATTTAATGCAGGCTCAGAACTCAAGATCCTTCTCATCATATCAAAGGGATTTGGTCATCAACGCCTGCAGCATCTAATTTTTACTGTTCCTAATTGAGTCTTTCAAGAAGCTTGATAAAAGGCAGAGGTCAGAATTTAGATTAATGGTCGCAATAGATGCTGCGTGCTCCCTTGAAAGTTTCAGGAAGTTTGTGATCCTTAGCACATGCAATTCTTTCGTTCCTGAAAGCTACTTTGAGGATTACGAGGTATTTCCAGAACGTGAAGAAAGTCCAGGGCTTATTTATGTCGAAGCTGCCGACAAGGTAACTCTCAAGAAAATTCGTGACATGACTTTTGTCAATGCAAAGGATGTTTTAGGAATAATATATTCATCAAAAAGTGGAAACACCAACTTAAAGTGGCGTCAGATCAGACGAAATAGTGGAAAAGTAATTGGCGATGCTTCTACCAATACGCTCGTAAACTTGACAGAGGCAGGCGTTATTACGCAAGAGTGGGTCCAAAACTACCTAAGAAAAAAAGCTGGCGAAAAACAGCAAGCCAATACAAGCGAATTAACTAACTAAACCTCTTTTTATTTTTGTTTTTTAATGTTAAAGTTATAAAATGATTGCAAAACCAATTGATGAAAATTCAATAGCGTTGATTCCAGAAGAATCAGACGATCTATTTACATTACGAAGAATAATAAAAAAAGGAGACAGACTTACTGGAGATACTACACGTGCAATAAAGCAAGAAAAGGAATTTGCAAGACCAGATAGGGGCGAGCGGGTTAAAATAAAAGTCGCATTAGAAGTTGGAAAAATTTCTATTGATGATGTAGTAGACAGACTAAAAGCTCATGGAACAATAATAGAATCAGACAGTGAATCAGTTAAAAAAGGATCACATCATTCGCTGGTACTTAAAATTGGAGAACCATTTACCTTAACAAAAAAGAATTGGGCAGATATTGAAAGAAAACTAATCCATGAAAAAAAAGAAACCCATAGTTTCTTGCTTGTAGCCATAGATACTGGAGATAGTGGAATAGGAAGACTGAGTGGTACGCACCTTAGGTTAATGCCAAACATGTATTCTGGAGCAAGTGGAAAAAGATACAAATCAAAATTTAACATTGAGACTTTTTTTGAGGATGTTCAAAGTGCAATCTCTACTTCCATACGAGAAGATGATCTCATAATAATATTTGGGCCAGGAGAAACAAAAAACAGATTTAGAAACTTTCTTGCAGATATGCCTATTGGCAAAAAACACAAAATTCAGGTTATTGAAGGCATAGACTCTGGTGGTGAAGATGGAATTTACACTTTCATAAAATCAGAGGCCATGAAAAAAGTAATGACACAAAGCAAGATTGCCAGAGTCTCTGTAATCATTGACGAAGTAATGCTTAGAGTCAACAAGAAGAGCAATAAATTTACCATGGGTTTTGATGAAACCACAAAGGCAAATGATGCAGGAGCTGTAGAATCACTTGTTTTTTCAGACAAAGTTTTTGAAAAACAAGATGAAGACAAAGTAATAGAGTTTCTCAATCAAGCAGAAAACAAGGGAGTCAACGTATTTGCAGTAGATTCTACAACAGATGTGGGATTAAGAGTTTCATCGCTGGGTGGAATTATTTCACTTTTGAGATTTGTTCCGCCTAGTTGATTGTACTAACCAATCAAAGTAAGACTTGTTTATAGATCTTATTTTTATCTCTGCAATTTCCGGTACTTTGTATGGATGTAATTTTTTGATCTCAATTTTTAGTGGTGAACTTGATGTAGATGTTGTTTTAAAAAATACCAAAAATTCCTCTGTTTTTTCCATCTTATCTTTCCATATGTAAACTGAATTTATTTTGGTAAAGTTTACACATGCAGCAAGCTGTTTTTGTACCACTACATTTGCAGTTTTTAGAACGGATTTCCTATCAGGATATGTTGAGATTATTATCATTGCTCCCATAGCAACCGATAAATTTGCCCTGACTAAAAAGAGTATCAATTAACTTGGCATATAATTTTTTGACGCAGAACTCTATCATTTACGTTTTGATTGTGTGGGTAATAGTATTTGTGATTGCAAAAGTTTCCAAGCTTGATAAGCATGGTTTTGAGATAAAACCTTACAGTCTAGTATACAAAAATCAAAAGGTACAGGTTGTCCTAACTAGGATTTTAGGCCGAACTCAAAAATTAACAAGATTGTTTTCCAATACAAGTGTAATAGCTGGCTTCATAATGATGGGATTTGCTTTTTGGTATCTCGTATCCAATCTTTCCAATTTCTTTGTAAAGCCAGAGTCATTTTCTGAGATGACAGTCCTAATACCAGGTGTCACTATTCAATCAGGACCAAACATTGCATATTTTTTGCTAGCTGTTCCAATTGTTCTTGTTATTCATGAAGGTGCTCATGGTATTGTAGCAACGTTAGAAAAAATAAAAATCAAAACTGGCGGCTTTGCTGTATTTATCGCATTATTTGCAGGATTTGTAGAACCAGATGAGGAAGAGTTTGCCAAGTCACGTAAGATTTCAAAACTTAGAGTAATAGGTGCAGGAGCAACATCAAATGTTCTTTTTTCATTTATTATAGCTGGCCTGCTAATTTTCAATCCCTCATTTGCATTATTAATGCCAGACCCAATTCGCAGTGCATTTTACCATGAACCTTTGGGTGTACCAATAGTTTCAGTGACTGAAGGAACTGGTGCATCAAAAGCAGGACTGCTCAAAGATGACATCATTACTGCAATTAACGGAATATCTATTGTTAATCCACTAGATTTTCAAAAAGTAAATTTGAAACCAGGAGAAACTGCGTCAGTATCAATACTCAGAGAAGGACAAGCTTTGCAAATTCCTGTGGTACCTACACCTTCAAAAGACAATGCTACAAAAGGAATGCTTGGAATTTTAAGAGCGGCATTTCCAGCTTATCAACCAGTTGTACCATATTACATTCATTGGAGTCCAGAAGTATTCATGTTTCTTCTTTGGCTCTGGATGCTCTCATTTTTTATTGGCATATTTAACATGCTTCCTCTTCCTATACTTGATGGGGGAAAATTCGTCCAGAGTATAATTGAGAAAAAGATCTCAGACAAGGCAGTAAAGGTTACCATGTGGTCAGTTTATGCACTAACCTTTGCTTTATTTGCGCTCAACATAGCATTATCAGTAGTCAAATCAGGTTTTATTACAATATAAAATAGAATCATAGATTTTCAAAAAATCACATATGGTTAAATTTGGGTATAAAAAAAATCCAATATGAAATGTGGCAGATGTGACAATGTAGCTGCATATTCCAGAAAATATTCTGGAGAAAACCTTTGTCGCAATTGTTTTTCAGATTCTATATTACAAAAAACGGCAAGAGCAATATCAAAATATAACATGATAAAAAGTGGCGATGTTGTTGGCGTAGCAGTATCAGGTGGAAAGGATTCACTTTCTCTTTTACACGTACTTAAAAAAATGTCCGAATCTCATAATTTTAAGATTAAAGCAATAACAATAGATGAAGGAATATCAGGTTACAGGGATGAAGCATTAGAAATTGTAAAAAATTTTTGCGACAATATTGGAGTAGAGTACAAGGTATTTTCCTACAAAGAACTTTTCGACATAACTTTAGAAGAATCTTTAGAACTTAGAGAAAATGAAAAAATATCTTCGTGTTCTATATGTGGAACTCTAAGGAGGCGGGCAATTGATTTTGGTGGGAAAGATTTAGGCGTAGATGTAATTGCAACAGGTCACAATCTAGATGATGTTCTTCAGACTTTTGTAATTAATATAATATCTGGAGATACAAACAAAATAGGCTGGATGGATCCTGATACATCATCCAACAAAACTAGAAAGATAAAACCATTTTGTGAGATATATGAAAATGAGATTGTATTTTACGCATTTGTAAATGAGATTCCTTTCCAATCAGAACAATGTCCCCATATGAATGAGGGAATAAGAACAGAAATACGAGAATTTTTGAATTCTTTGGAAAATAAACATAGTGGAATTAAAAATAACATGTACAAATCAATAATGAGGATCTCTTCAGTGGTTAAAGATTCTAACTACAAACAAAGAAAAATTTGTTCTAAGTGTGGTAGTGAGTGTACCGGAGATATCTGTTCAGTCTGCAGTATGCTTGTAAATCTAAAGCGTGACTGATCCTAATGCAAATATAAGATTTGATTGTAAGAATAAGCGGTAGTAGGAAAGATCGGGGCGCTAGCCGTGCCCCAAATCTGAAACCGGCTATACGCAGAGATCAGATAACTGCTGGGTAAATCTCTAGATGGATAGTACTCGCTTGACTTGCGGAAATGAAATCACGCCGAAGCGGGTGGATGCAGGACT
>JACQCT010000052.1 GCA_016201435.1 Nitrososphaerota archaeon
ATAATCAAAAAATAGTGGGCCCAAAGGGCTTCGATCCCTTGGCTCACCGGTTATGAGCCGGTTACTCTACCAAGCTGAGTTATGGGCCCCCGCACAAACAATTTTGTATGCAGTATAAAATAGTATAGAGTTAGCAGTAAGTTTCGTAACAACTATCAAGTAACATATTCTGTGCTGCAATGGATTTACTTGCAATATTAAATAATTCTTCTTCATTTTCTATTGGTGTTTTTTCAAGAATTTTTCTCCATAATGCAGCGTGTCGTATATCAGCTTCTGCATGTAATCTAAAATATTCAATTGCATCATCAGTTGTTATATTATAGAACTTCCTTAGCCCATCAATTTTTGATAAGCTTATTTTTGGAATTTCTTGTTCAAGAGCATACATTGCAGCAGCGCCATCCTCAAATGTAGTCATAAGTTTTGAAAGATTTGAGACAGCCTGTCTTGTCTTTTCAAGACCTATATATTCTTCTAATTCTCTTGTAGAGACACCTAAAGAATCAGCAAATTTCATCCAAGGTATTATATGTTCAGATTCTTCTTTTTGATTTGCCGCAATTGTATCTTTACCATTAGATGCGTTATTCATAATCATATTCACAAATGTAGGTACTGCTTTAACAAGTTGAAAATATTCTTTTGAATAACCTCTAAGAGATTCAAGTGTTAGTGTTCCTTCATTCCACATAACATAAAATTGATGCTTCAACAAACTTTGTTTTTCTATTAACTGATCTATTCTTGTTACAAGAGAATTCATGCGATTTATGAAATTCAGCCAATAAAAAAATCTTTTGAATCACTTCAAAAGGATTTTATGGACAGAAAACAGGATGCAGTTTGGGCTCCAGTGGTGTAGACCGGTCAAGCATGGTGGACTTTCAATCCACCGACCCGGGTTCAAATTCTATTTGATGAAAATCCCGGCTGGAGCACTACAAAAGCATTAATATTGTAACACAAGGTTAAGCTGTGTGCAGGTTTTTGGATAGAAAAAATCTTGAAATTAACCCATTATTAAAAGACTACAAGCAATATGTAGATAAAATAAATTCTGCACTGAAACATGAATTAGAACTTTATTCTGCTTCTGAATTTGTTGAGCCTCTTCAATATGCGCTTGATGGGGGAAAAAGGATTAGACCGATTATTCTTCTATTATCAGCAGAAAGTATAGGAACTTGTGATGAAAATGCATATGTTGCCTCTTGCGCTGTTGAATTATTACATACAGAATCGGTAATACATGACGATATAATCGATAATGAGATTTTAAGAAGGAGAAAAGACCCATTTCATATAAAATATGGCTACAATACGAGCATAATTACAGGCGATTTTGTTCTAGGCTTGATTTTAAACTTATCATCAAGACTGAACAATCCAAGAATTGCAAGTGAACTTGCTAACACCGCAATGATGATGAGTGATGGTGAGATGATTGAGACTAGATTAGAATCAAGTGAAGATGTTACTTTTGATGATTATCTTAAGGTAATTGAGTATAAAACCGCCACAGCTTTTGAAGCTGCTTCAAAAATTGGCGCTATACTTGGAGGCGGAACAGAGGATCAAATACTTGCTCTTGCAGAATATGGAAAAAACGTAGGAATTGCATATCAAATTCATGATGATCTGCAGGATTGGAATAATGAAGATAAATTATTTAATGCTTTAATAAAAAAGAGTTCAGATCCACGCAATATCTTTAATCATATGGATTTCTTACTAAAAGATTATTCTCAAAAATCAAAAATAGGTTTGAGGAAAATCAAAGAGAGTTCTGCAAAATCTCATTTAGAGAATCTTGTAGATCTTACAATGTTTAGTGTATAGTTGAAAGTGCACTAAGGTTTGGAACTGCCGATTTTGCAAATTCAATTATTGGATCAGGATAAACTCCAATTCCTACCATGAATATAATTGAGAATATCATAACGGCAATTATCGATTTTGGTTCCTTTATTCTCTTGTCTGATTCACCTTCTTCAAAGTACATCTTTCTTATTATCCAACCATAGTATGCAAGCGAGAGTGCACTGTTTAGAACACCTGCAACTGCAAGATAAGGAGCCCATGGTGCGACAGATCCAGCGTTGATAGCTGCACCAAACAACATAAGTTTACTCCAGAATCCATTCAGTGGAGGAACACCTGCTAGTGCAAGTAATGAAATTACCAAGCCAAGTGATGTTATTGGCATTCGTTTTCCTAGACCGCGTAACTTGTCAATGTGTGAGACTGCTAGTGTAGTAATTATTCCAGCGGCTGCAATAAAGGCAGCTGCCTTCATTACTGCATGATTTAATATATGAAAGAGTGATGCTTGAATGCCAATTTGCGAAAAAGGTGCAACACTTAATCCAATCAGTATGTATCCAGCATGACCTATACTAGAATATGCAAGCATTCTAGTGAGATTCTTTTGCATTATTGCAGCCAAGTTTCCTACAGTCATTGTTATAATAGCAATTATTCCAAGTGCAAAAGCCCAATCAATGTTTAGGGCAATTGTACCCATTATTATTACACGTAAGGCAGCAGCAAATCCCGCCTTCTTTGTACCTGCTGCTAAAAGTCCAGCAATAGTAGGTGGAGAACCCTCGTATGTATCAGGAAGCCACATGTGAAATGGTACAAGACCAATTTTAAATCCAAATCCTGCGATAAACATACCTACTGCTAAAAGTGCTAGCGGCATCATATCTGGTCCAAGTTTTGAGAATCCTGAAATTACATCTCCTATGTTAGTTGAACCTGTAAGTCCATACGCAATAGATATTCCATAAATTATAATTCCTGACGACAAAGCTCCAAACAAAAAGTATTTGATTGCAGCTTCATTTGATGATGGATCTTTTTTATTAAATCCTGCAAGAACATAAGTTGGAATACTCATAAGTTCCCAAGCTACAAACAACATTACTAAATCAGTAGAATATGCAATAAGCACCATTCCAATGGATGCAAGAAGTATCAAAGAATAGTATACAGCAGGATTAGATCTTCCCCGCATGTAATTAAATGAACCAACTGTTGTCATTATGCTAACAAGAAGCATAGCAATTGCAAAAAATGAACCAAATGTATCATCAACAAGAACATTTTTTGAAAATATTGCTGCTGGCATGATATGCTTCGAAAGAATTTGATATGCAACAAAGCAAATTGCTGCAATCAAAGCTCCAAATGCTATTCCTCCATATAATGAAGAACCGCGTTCTTTTCTTATTATGCTAATAACTGGAAGTATTACTCCTACTGCTCCCAGTAGTATAGTTAGAATAATTGGTGTTGATGTAAATTCTATCATTTTTTTCTCCTAAATTAACAAAAGGAGTACTACGAATAGTATTCCAGCTCCAAATACATACAAATATGATTGAGAAATTCCAGTTTGAGTTCCTTGTAATATTCGTGCACCAACAGCAACTGCTTTTTGTGGGCCTGTGTTAATACCTTCGATTACAACATTTTCAAAGTATCGGTATATCCCTCTTCCAAAATATAATGGCCCTATTACAAAAGCCCAGTAGATCAAGGAGTTAAGATACCATCTATTTAGGAAGAATTTGTGAATTGAATAGAAAAATAAATTAGAATTTACAAACTTCACAGGATCTACAAATCTTCCTATATAGAAAACATATCCTAACCCAAATCCAATTCCAAACGCAACAAGTGATGCAGTAAGTGCAATAGGATTAACTCCATTCAAAAATCCTCCAAGTACTGATTGTGATTCTACGGCAACAGTTCCAAGTTCCGATTTTATTCCAAAATAGGTGCTAAGATAATCTGTAAAGATTCTATGTATTTCATGTTCAAATGATAATCCAATGATACCAATTCCTATTGTAAGTACTGCAAGTATACCATATGGTACCCACATCGATGCACTTGCTTCATGAATATGATGACCTTCTTTTTCCATATTTTCTACATGTTTACTTTTATTTCCAAAGAAGACCATGCCGATCATTCTGGTAGTGTAAAATGCCGTAATTATAGCAGTAAGGAGTGCAATTACAAATATTGGTAATGCCCACGTATTTCCAGATTCGTATACAGCTGCAAAGATTGCATCTTTACTCCAAAATCCAGTGGTGATAAACGGAGCACCCATTAGTGCAAGTCCCGCAGCCCACATGAATGCATATGTTTTCTTCATGTATTTTCTTAATCCTCCCATATCTGTCATGAATCGAGAACCTACAATGTGTAATAACGAACCTGCCGCCATGAAAAGGGACGCCTTGAACATTGCGTGAGATATCAAATGGAAGAATCCTGCAGTGTAACCGTCAACAAATTGTCTTGATAATCCTGCTACACCAAGTGCCATCATCATATAACCAATCTGTGAACCTGTGGAATATGCAAGCACTTTCTTAATTTCTGGATGAACCATTCCCTGAGTTGCAAGCAATAATGCAGTAATTGCACCTACCCATGCAACAACCTCAAAGAATTGATCCATGTTAATACCAATAGCAGCTAATGCAAAGAACAATGGTCCTAATCTTGCGACCAAAAATACTCCAGCCTTAACCATTGTTGCAGCGTGTATCAAAGCTGAAACTGCCGTAGGACCAGTCATGGCCTCAAGTAGCCATTCATTAAGTGGAAATTGGGCTGATTTTCCTACCGCGCCACCAAAAAGCAAAATTGCTGCAGGAATCAAGAGATGTTGTGCTGACATTGCAGTAGCCCATTCAGTATGCTGAGTTAATTCTCTAAATCCAAATGTACCAGCAAATGCAAAAATCAAAAACATTCCAGATAACATCATTATGTCACCAACTTTTGTCATAATGAATGCCTTTATTCCCGAATGTGTTGGCGAATAGTAGTCTACTACTCCAAGAACCTTGCGTCCTTCAATTCCAACATGATCTTTCTTTTTATCTCTATACCAGAAACCTACTAGGGCGTAAGAAGCTAATCCTACTCCTTCCCATCCAAAGAAGAGCTGCAAAAAGTTATCTGAAAGAACAATCAGCTGCATAGAACCAACAAAGAATGTCATCCAGAACCAGAATCTTGTAATGTCTTTATCGCCCTTCATGTAACCCGTGCTATATACAAAAATCAAAAATGAGATCCATCCAACTACG
>JACQCT010000053.1 GCA_016201435.1 Nitrososphaerota archaeon
AATTTTGAAATTACTGCAATCTTGATATTTGAGCTAGTTTTTGCAGCTTGAATTGCAGCTCTTAGACCTGCCAGACCAGAACCAACAATTAGCAGATCATGTTCTATCGTATCAACCATGTTTAGACATCTTCCTTTTCAATTTAGATAAATATGTCTTGTGAAGAATTCATGCAATTTTATTTCGAATCATTAATATATATCGCTAGTGATATCGCTAGTGATGATCTCTCAATGGGTACAACGAGTTGGCAGTTCAATCCCAAGAGGATTCTCTAGATATTTCATACTCGAGGTATTGAAAAAAAATCCAAGTACTGGTAAAGAGATTATAGACAACGCAACAACACAGAGCGGTGGGAGATGGAAGCCTTCACCAGGTCTAATTTATCCTCTACTTGGCAGGCTTTTAGATGAAAATCTAATTGAGGAGACAAAAGATGGGAAATATCAGATAACCAAAAAGGGCAGGCTAGTTGTAGATGATCTTGAAACACTAAATAAAATTGTAAAAAACCAAATGGATGTTATGTTCAGAGTAGGTAATGTAGGCAAATTTGTAGCCATGGATCTTTTAGAACGTGTAACAAGCATAGGAAATTCACTTAGTTCCAATGTGTCCAATATGACAAAAGAAGAAACTGGAAAATACAAGAAATTTCTGGAATCTGAACTTCAAAAGATAGAAATCGCAGAAAAAAAGCGCGGTAAAGAAATCAAAGTCAGTTAAGCCATAAATAATTGTAAATATCAATATCAACGATTGCCAAATATTAGAAAATTACTTTCTGATAATTCGAAACCACTTGTGGTTCCAGGTGTCTATGATGCAATAGGAGCAAAAATTGCTCAAAAGGCTGGTTTTGATGCCATGTTTCAAACAGGTTATGGAACATCTGCGACTTTACTTGGACTTCCAGATTATGGATTTATTGGAGCAACTGAAACAACAGAGAATGCGCGTAGGATTTGTAGGGCTGTATCTGTTCCGGTAATTGTTGATGCAGACACAGGCTATGGAAATCCACTTAGTGTATGGAAACTAGTAACAGAATTAGAATCAGTAGGAGCAGCAGGAATTTTTCTTGAAGATCAAAAATGGCCAAAAAGATGCGGGCATATGTCAGGAAAAGAAGTCATTCCAAAAGAAGAATATTCTCAGAAATTACAGGCTGCATTAGATGCAAGAAAAAGTAAGGACTTCATCATAGTTGCAAGAACCGATGCAAGGGCACCAGAAGGATTGGATGCTGCAATTAACCGAGGACTTGAGTATAAAAAAATAGGAGCTGACGCAATTTTCATAGAAGCTCCAAAATCTATTGAAGAGATGAAAAAAATTGGAAGATCAATTAAAGCTCCTCTAGTTGCAAATATGATAGAAGGGGGTGCAACACCTCTAGTTTCTTCTAAAATACTACATAAGATGGGGTATAAGCTTATTCTATATCCGCTCTCAGTTCTTTTTGCAAATGCTTTTGCATCCATGAAAATATTACATGAACTTAGAAGATCAGGAACTACAGCTAGATTAAAGAAAAATGTTGTCAATTTTGATCAGTTTAATGAGATTGTAGACCTCACAAAATTCAAGAAAATGGAAAGGAATTACGTATCAAAAATATAAAATAACAAAAAGGAGAAAAATCCTCCAAGTCAAGTAGTTATCTAAGTATTGTTTCTTTTTACTTCGATTTCTATAGTAGAAACATTCCTGTCTCGACCGTCTGTTGATTTTAGCATTTCTGAGCCGATTGTGATGTTTCCAATAGAATACCCAGCATTTTCTGTTTTACGTGCAATTATTTGTGCAACGTCAACTGCACGCCCAATGCTGAGTCCTCTTGCCTTGATAGATATTTTTGGTTGGTTTGCCAACTGAATCAGCGTAGAAGTTACATACGCCATCAGTGGTTTTTTGCCTATGTAGATTGTCTCTCTAGACTCGGACATGCAACGTTCTACATGTTAGGATAATTTAAATCTAAGAATGGAACATGTGATTCGATGAATTTTGCCATACCTTTTTTTCTGTCTTTTTTTGCGATCGGATTTGGTTTTGCTTATGGATATGGCGAAGTTTCAACCTCGGATTTTAAGATAGTTAATTCGTTAGGAGAAGATATCAAATCACCAGTAGTAGATCAACAGCTTAATTTGCAAACCTCACTTAAAAACATCAGTAACAAAAACATCGACTGGGCATATATTGTACAAATAATTGATTCTAATGGAGCTATAATAGATCTAAATTTTGCAACTGGATCTCTTGTAAAAAATCAAACATTAACAGCCGCACTTTCATGGACGCCTCATTCTGCAGGAAATTATGAAATTGAGACTTTTGTATGGGACAATCTACGAGACATTGATGCGTTAGCTCCAAAATCTGCATTTCCCATAACAGTAACATAATTAGAGGCAAGTCTTCAAACTGTTGTTTAATAAATTTTAGTTATTCATTCTAGTTTTATAAAAAATAATTACCTATCATTATTTTGTGATTCTAAAAATAAATTAGAAGAAATTTTGATTCTACTGTAAACCTTTTTGCAAGAATATAACTACGTAAACTACCAGATGAGACGATTGATTACGTTAAATTATTAAAAAAGTGGACCGGGTGGGATTTGAACCCACGATCTCACCCATGCCAAGGGCGTATCCTACTGGGCTAGACGACCGGCCCAACTTCTACAATCAGAGTGGCATTCTGATTTGCATTAACTTTTTTTGTGAGG
>JACQCT010000054.1 GCA_016201435.1 Nitrososphaerota archaeon
AGACGCAGTATCAACAAAGGCAGACAAACAGATCTCCTTGGCTGAATCACTCACATCAACAGACGCAGTATCAACAAAGGCAGACAAACAGATCTCCTTGGCTGAATCACTCACATCAACAGACGCAGTATCAACAGCTGTATCAACAACTACGGCTAAACAGATCTCCTTATCCGAGTCACTCACATCATCTGATGCAGTATCAACAACTGCAGTATTATCTAAATCACTATCTGAATCACTCACATCATCTGATTGTATAGTAAACACCTCAGGATCTAAAGAATTTATTAATAATTGCCAGACTCAAATTACCGTTGATCCAAACCATTCACAATTAGTTGTGATGAGTAGTAATGCAACTCTATCATCCATAACTATTCCATCTACAGTGATCAATCCCACATTAAACTATTCAGCAATAACTCAGACAAGCGGTACATCCAAAACGGTAACAATTGACACCAGCTTAACAATCAACAGAGCTACTACAGGCTCTACTACTGATGTTAAGGTCATACTTTCACCAAACATAACCATATCAGGTCCTCTATCATGGAATGGTTTAGTTAATCTACCAACTGTTCAAGCCACCAGCTCTGTGCCTTTGCCAACACAGACAGGAGTAACTAACACCGTTACCAAGAGTATTGAGGTAGGATCTGGCTCTACCACACTAACTTTCAACAAGGCAGTACGCATAGTATTTGTGGGTGAGGCAGGACAACACGTTGGTTATTACAACTCAGTTACGCCATTTACAGAAATTACCACAACTTGTCATGATAATACTCAATCCACAAACGATGGTCTACCAGCTGGAGGAAATTGCAAAATTAACGTCGGATCCGATTTGGTAGTTTGGACAAAGCACTTTACTGGCTTTGCTACATGGAGTTCATCAAGTTCATCCACTTCATCATCATCTTCTGCAACTGGCGGATTAGGTGGAGCAGCTGGAGCAACAGGTATTGGACCTTCCGGATCTAGTGGATTTGGTTCACAAGGATCTGGTGCTCAAGGATTTGGTGGTATTCTAACACCAGCGTTAAAGATCTACGAAGTATCTTATGACCTATGTAAAACAGATGTGGTTAGGATTGTAGTTGGCACAGATCCTGGAGCTCACCCAACTGTTATTTTGCGCACATTATCAGGAATAATTCAAGCACAACTATCTAACGATCAGCCATTTACACAACAAAATGTCAATGCAACTATTCAAAAGAGTGTCTATGTAGTGCACATAAATCCAAATGAAAAATCATTTGAGGTAGTTGTACTGGAAGCAATGGGAAAGAATGTCAATACTATGGGCAGAACAATTGAGGTTACTGGATGTGAGGCAACAATTGTCTTTGAACAAGGCATTTCAGAAATTCAACCAACCCAAGTTGACCTTACAGCACCCAAGATATTTGATGTTAAACTACAATTAGGAAATGGAACAAAGATCCTAGCATCTGATGCAACAAGCTATGTAGACAAGCAGTCAATGTCAGTGTTTGCTATAATAGACAGCCCAACATCAATTGATCGTACAGAGCTTAGATTTGTTAAACTAGGAGAAGATCTTACAAAATATGCAGCAGTAAAGATGGATGTTATGCCACTACAGGTATCTAACACGACATACATCGTATCAGGAACAATTCCACAAGAGTCCATGCAATCTCCAGCTATCAAATATTGGATTGATGTGCAAAACAATGCTGGCAAGACAACTGATTCAGAAACATACGATATAGGAGTCAAGTCCAGTTATTCAATTAGTGGCAAGCTAGAATTAGACATAGTGCATAATAAGGCTGCAGGAACTATAGCCAGACCTACTGCCTACTTTACCAATGAGGACAATAGACCAGTTTATGGAACCATATCTCTAATCGTTGATGGAAAATCAGTTTATACATCGCAAGGACAACTCTTCAAAACAGGACAGATACCTGTAACTCTAGAATGGAAGACATCACCAACTTATCAGCTTACAAACCATAACATAAAGGCAGTAGCAAACGTTTATGATAAATCATTTACTGCACAAGCAACAATCACTACCTTCTCTGCAACCAAGACCATATCAATTAGCGCACCAATTAAAATTGAATCCATAACAGACAATGATGGTCACACTATCGCGAATCCACAAATTTTGTATTCCTCATTCAATAATGAAGGAAACATGAGATTCAAGGTAGTCGCACCAGATGGAACATGTGTGATAGGAGGCTCTGATAACTGTCTTGTAACGGGATCAACATTTGGATTGCCAGGACAAGTAAAGAGCATTACAGTAGGAGATCAGATATACAGAGTTAGATATTCAGGAACAGATTCACCAGTTGAAAGATTCTCAATTACATCGGTAGATCCAATTGTTGGTCAATGGAACACAGAGATTGATTCACAACAAGAATTACTACCTATGGCTCATGCAATACAAGACATCTTCTTGAAGATTACATTTAGACCAGTAGAAACACCGTTTGTAACAGAAACAAAGTAAAATTTTCAAGTTTATAAAATGAATACCATGAAGGTACAAAGTCGTAATTGAATCTGTTCTTTAACTATGGAAATGTAGTAGCCCTTGCAAGATACAAATCAAGATCTGAAATTTTTATCCTTTCTTGATTCATGGAATCGCGTATTCTAACAGTAACAGTTTGATCTTCAAGTGTTTGATGATCTATTGTAACAGCAAATGGTGCACCAACCTCGTCTAACCTTCTATATCTTCTTCCTATGGCACCAGAGTGATCCAAAAAAGTGTCATATTTTGTTCTAAGATTAAAGAAAATCTCATCTGTTTTTTCTGCAAGCCCATCTTTTTTCATAAGAGAAAGTACACCAACATGAATTGGAGCAAGGTATGATTTTAAAGAAAGAACAACCCTGTCATTTTCTTTATCGTCACGAAAACTGTGTTCTAAAATAGTGTAAAGACTTCTATCTATACCCATTGAAAGCTCAAATACGTGTGGAAGTACTTTTACATCATCATCTAAAACCTCGAATTTTTCCTTACTTACATTTGCATGACTTTTCAAATCATAGTCTGATCTATAATTGCATGCAACAAGTTCAAGCCAACCTGTAGTAGTTTCAACTTCAAAATCAAATGCAACAGAAGCATAAAATGCCTTTTCCTTATCCCCGAGTTTTCTAAATCTGCTTCTTGTTACATCAATCCCCGTCTTTTGATAAAACTCTATCAATAAACCAAGATAATATGCAACAAGCTTGTTTGGTAAAATTCCAGTGTCTAGAGCTTGTTTGCAAGTCATAGTTTTGATACTGTCTTCAACCATGATTCTGATCTCGGTATTCTCCACCTCAGAAAATTTTTCAAGATTATCTAGTTTGTTTGGATTACAAAAGACTTCAATTTCTGCCTGATAAAATTCCCTCAATCTTAAAAGACTCTGTCTTGGGGAAATCTCGTTTCTAAAACTCTTTCCAATCTGTGCTATTCCTATTGGTAACTTGCCTCGCATAGTTTTGAAAAGTCTTGGAAAGTCGACAAAAATAGATTGACATGTTTCTGGCCTAAGATATGCTGGTTCTGATTCAGGCCCTATGCCAACCTTGAACATCATGTTGAATTTGCGAGCTTTCTCAAAGCTACCTTTGCATTTCGGGCAGACTATATTTTTTTCTAAAATCATCTTATCGAATTCAGCAAGATCTGCGCTTTCAGGCACTATAATCGAGGTAATTTCTGTAATTAATTTATCAGCTCTAAAAATTGACTTGCATTTTTGGCATCCTATGATAGGATCTGCAAAACTAGAAAGATGACCTGATGCCATAAAAACAGACTGTGACATTATCTGAGAGCCATCTATTTCCATCATCCTGTCTCTTCTGACAAGTTCTCGTCTCCATAATTCAACGAATTTATTTTTTAGACTGACTCCAGATGGACCATATTCCCAAAAACCAGCTTGCGCGTCTGCATAAACTTCACAACTTGGAAAATAAAACCCACGCTCTAATGCAAGCTGCATTATCTGATCATAGTTCACAACAAATCATCCCTATACTCGAATTCATATGTAATTATGCTAATTCCTTTACTTTTTTTATGTTTCCAAGATGATCGCGCCTTTCATCTATAGGCGTCTCTAGGATAATTGGAGTATTTTTAGAATTTGCAAATTTTATAACATGAGCAAGACCAATTTCACCGATTTGACCTAGTCCGATATGTTCATGTCTATCAGTATTACAACCGATCTCTCCTTTAGAGTCATTTAAGTGAATTATTCTTAGATGTTCAAAGCCTATTGTTTTTTCAAATTTTTGAAGAGTCGAGGCAACAGTCTTTTTTGTTCTCAAATCATATCCTGCTGCAAAGGCATGGCATGTGTCAAGACAAACACCAAATCTTTTTTCCGGTTTAAGTTGAGATAGTATGGAAGCAAGCTGCTCAAAATCAGAACCAACACTGTTTTTTTGTCCTGCAGTATTCTCAAGAAGTATAGTAACACCATCTTGTGTTTCTTTAGCAGCCTTGGTGAATGCTTTAACGAGTTGTTCTATTCCTTTTTCATCTCCACTTCCTCTATGGCTGCCTAGATGTGCTACGATATAGGGGATCCTCAATTTACTACATCTTTTTATCTCATCTATTAATGAGTTCAAAGATTTTGCAAATAGATCATCTTCAGGAGAAGAAAGGTTTGGTAAATATGGCATATGAGCAACGGTTGCAAACCTGTCAATTTCACTTGCCGCAAGTTTTTCTTTAAAACTTGTAATATCATTACTGGAGAGTGGTTTTGGAGTCCATCCTCTTGGATTTCCTGTAAAAATCTGAAATGCTGAACAGCCCATTGCTACTGCGTTATCAACTGAACTGTTGATGGAACCATGTATGGAAACATGCAAGCCAACC
Organism: Nitrososphaerota archaeon; assembly: GCA_016201435.1. Classification (GTDB taxonomy): domain Archaea; phylum Thermoproteota; class Nitrososphaeria; order Nitrososphaerales; family Nitrosopumilaceae; genus TA-20. The sequence continues at coordinate 4,901 of JACQCT010000054.1, forward strand.
TGCATGTTGGTAATTTAATTGAGTATAATTTAAACTCCTAGGGCAGTATTTGAAGCAAAAATAATGACAGACATTTTAAACCCTAATCTTAAAAATATAACCAAATTTTTAAGGTAAAAAGAAACAAAGAAAATGTGTTACAACTTGGTATAAAGGAACTTGCAAAGTATCCATTCCTAGCGGAAACTGGAGATTATCTAAGAGACAAAGGGTTCAATCTTGAACAACTATCCGATCCAGATTGGAAACCAGTGATTGAAAAGGCATATGGCAGGATTGTTGTTGCTACCACAGGGCAAATTTATGGTGGTGATATTGAAAATCCAGACTTGGAGATTCTCTCTTTTGTTATTGCTATAATATTGTTAAAATCAGCAGGAATCGTTACTCTAAACAGAAGATTTTCCCTAGCAGAAGCAAGAAGAGCAGAAAGATATCTGGAACAAGGTCTTAACGCTTTACAAAAAGATCGCACTATATTAGAAAATCTAAAACTAAAAGAGGAATCAATTCAGTCTTCTCTGAAAATAATACAAGATCTTTTCTCAATACGAGTAGAAATGGAAGATGACAGATTAAAAATTAGTATTTCAGACTATCTCAAACGTGCAGCTCATTTTAATGAACGAGAATGGAAGCTAGTAAATAGGCGAGTAGAAAATGGCTATGTGTATTTATCTTCACATGAAATAGTTAGACTCGTACGAAAAGAACTTGATGTATATATCAATTCAAAGATACAATCTGTTAGTGTATCATTTATTCCAGAAACATTTCAGGAACGTGTAGGAGATTTGGTGTTGCTTGCAAAGAAATTTTCTACTACTGTAATTGTTTCCAGTGATTATCCACCATGTATCAAGCACGCAATCGAGGTACTTGATAGGGGAGAAAATTTGCCGCATTCTGGAAGATTTATGCTTGCTACCTATCTACTAGCAAAAGGACAAACTATTGAACAGATTGCTCCATTATTTAAAAATGCTCCAGATTACAATGAGCGTATTACAAAATATCAACTTGAACATATAGCAGGTTCATCTGGTAAAGCAACAAAATATTCTTGTCCTTCTTGCGAAAAACTAAAAAGTGAAAATCTTTGCTTTGCTATACCAGAATGTGACGGAATAATAAACCCAGTTCAGTTTGGGACAAGGAGAAAAATAAATGCATGAAAAAAATGTAAACCTTGTAGAAGCAGCTATAAAAGAATATTATTTTAATCACTTTGAGCTGATTCACGTTCCATCTAGAACTTCAGAACGCGAATTCGGTTATCAAAAATTTAACTCTGGCATGACTAGACACCTTACAATAAAAAATGACAAGGATTTGCATTTTTTACTTATGACGCAGGTGCCATCTGACGTTTATTGCTCAAATGCATGTTATTCCTTTCCAAATCTTCCAATGTCAGAAAAGGACTGGAAAGAAGCAGATCTGATATTTGATATAGATGCAAAGGATCTAAAACTTGGTTGTAGAAAGGATCACATTTGTTTCAAGTGTAATTCTTGTCAAAGTATAAATGATCAATCCTTAAAATGTGTTAAATGCAATTCTGATAAATTTGATATAATATCAGTTACTTGCCAGAGTTGTATATCTGAAGCAAAGAAAGAAGTGAAAAAACTGGTTCAGGTTTTGACAGAAGATCTTGTAATAAATAAAGAAAAAATTCAAGTTTATTTTTCTGGAAATGAGGGATTTCATGTACAAATAACAAATTCTGAATATCAAATCTTGGACTCTAGGGAGAGGGCAGATCTTGCAGATTATATTATGTTTAATGGAGTAATGCCAGAAACTCTTGGAATTAATAAGCAAAATAGTTCAAAAACATCACTTCCAGATATTGGAGAAAGGGGTTGGCGTGGAAGAGCAGCAAAAGAAATTTTCGGTTCAAAATCAAAGCGACCGAAAATTATTCAGGAGATACTTTTAGGAGGATATTCAGCTTTTCAGTCAAGACTTGAAGAAATGAGACATACGATAGGTGTAAGAATAGATCCTAAGGTAACAATGGATGTTCACAGAATCTTCAGATTAGGTGGATCTATTAACAGCAAAAGTGGCCTCTCAAAAATTCTCTGCAAGGATTTGGAAGACTTTGATCCATTTTCCGATGCCTGTTTACTTGGTGATGAAAAAGTTGAGATTTTAGCAAACTGTCCAATCTCGTTTAGACTAAAAAATAAGAAATACGGGCCATATGTTGATGAAACTATTTCTGTACCAAAACACACCGCAGTTTACATGATTTGCAAAGGACTAGCTGATGTTACTTAATAATAGTGAAAATTAGGCTCAATTTACAGAAATCTATGCATTTTACAAGATTCCATGCAACTATGTCTTTCTAGGTAAGACATTAATTTGACACAAAGTAAGGAAGCTTGATTTTGTACAGCTCATCTACTCAAGACAATCCACCTCCGCGTGATGCAGGAAGATACATCAGAATAGGGATTGCTGCACTTATTGGTATCATAATTTTTGTGATGATAAGCAATCAGGCTGTAATTTTATTTATGAATGTAAAAGAATTTGGCCACCTATTTACGCAACCACTTTACTATTCTCTTCTTTCTGCTGTAATACTTGCTTCCATAGTATTGATAAGAGTAAATATTAAAAATCGCTCTTCCATTGCTTGGTATAGCATTCATGCTGCAATAAATTTTTTAAAAAAAGGAAACAACTACTCTGTAACTGAAAACATACCAAGCTTTAAAGATCACAAGCTTAGTATTCCTAATTTTATAATTTGGCAAATAACTAAAGTTCTACTCTTTGGCGCGTTCTTTGCAAACCTCATGTTTGGTTTTGCAGTTTCATATATGTTACAAGGAAATGACATTGGAGTACAAAGCATATGGGGATTGTTTTCACTTCCATTTACAACACCTCCAACAGATCCTTCGTATTCATTAGACAAAGTTACTCCAATGATTCCAGCTCTTGTTGTTTTAGTTCCACCAATACTTGCTGCAATTGGTTTACGTCTTGTACTTTATGTTGGATTACACAACATCGTTAGAGTTATCATAAGTTATGTCCAAGATGCATCAAAAGGCAAACCAAAATTCCTTGATTATATTGCAACTATAGAAGGCATAATTGGTATTGGAATACTTTGGGCTGGCATAAACATGTTTTTCACAGATCAAATAGATTACAATACAAGATATGCAATTGGTGGCACTCTTGCTGCAGGATTTGCTCTAATTGCATTTTATTTTATTGATAAATTCAAATCCAAAGTAATTATACATCCTTCAAAACGTGATGTCTATATCCGAATACTGACACTAATTACAATTGCAGTAATTGCAGGTTCAATAATGGCTGTCAATAACAGCATTGCTGACGCAAAAAAAATAGAATATCTCGGTCCATACAAAGCTCAACAAATTGGCGTCAATCGATATCTGGGTCAGCTTGATCAAATCCAGATTACATCTCATGAAGTCAAGCAAAGTTCTTCCATTCAACCTGCCGATATTCCAAGTTATGTAATGCAAAATAACGCTCTTCTAAGCAAGATAAGAGTTTGGGATTCGGATGGGGCTTTTGCAAAAATTAAACCTGAAATTGGACTCATACCATATGTAGATTTTGAAAATAACGACATTTTGAGATTTAATGACACACTTTATTGGACAGCTTCAATGAAACCAATTCTTCCATCATCAGTAACTCAAGAAAATACTTGGTATAACCAACATCTTGTTTATACCCATGTTGACAACGGATTTCTGGCATTAGATGCAAGTAATGGTACTATAGTAGATAGCAATAATCTCTTCAAACAAAGAGTGATGTATTATGGGGAGGGCGGACTTTTTACAGAAACATGGGCTGCATATCCAGATAACAGAGGTACAAACACTGCTGAACTAAATAATGCATCATATAATGGAAAAGGTGGAATAGACGTATATCCGCCAATAAGCCAAATTTTTGAACCAAACTTTTTCCTTTCTTATCCAACTGAACCAATCCACATTATTCGATATAGGGATATTCATGATAGAATGCAATTATTGTATCCGTATTTCCAGTACAAACTATTTGGAAAGGATATAGACGTTTTACCTGTTACTGACGGTAAAAAGACCTACTGGCTTGTTCCACTAATTGTGGGTTTTGAGACAAAAAATGTTCCTTGGTCAGTAAGTAATCCATACCTCAGACTTGTTGGTTATGCATTGTTGGATACATATGACGGTAACATTGCTCTGATAAAAACTGGGGATGATTTCTTTACAAAAATGTTTGTCAGTGAATATGGAGATAATTTTATCGATACACCTTCATGGCTTCAGAAACAACTTCGATATCCGGAGGCGTTATTCAATTGGAAAGTAAGCATGTTTAACATATATCATGTTACAGATACTTCGACATTCATACAAGCAAAAGACTTCTATGAAGTTCCAGATGGACTTGGAACTTATTATGTAGAAGCAAAACCTCCAGGATATGATAAAACATCATTTATTGGGATTCTTTCACTTGAGTTACAAGGATCACAGGGAAGAAACCTTGCAGGTTTTATGACTGTTCAAAATGACATTCCTAACTTGGGTAAGATGCAATTTTATCAAGTTCCCTTAGATTCTAAGACAAAGCTTCTTGGTCCATCAGCAGTACGTGAAGCACTATCTAGAGATCCTGATTTTGCTCAATTGCAAACATTACTTCGAAATCCACGAATTGGAGATAATATTCTTTACAGAATAGGTAATGACGATGTTTACTTTATTCCAGTATATACTGCGGGTTCGGGTGGAGTTGTCACACAACTTGGAACAATTGCAGCGGTTGGTGCCGCATTTGATGGAGAATATCATGTAGGAATGGGAACTACGGCACAACAAGCCTTTGTGGCATATCTTGCTAAACTTAGTGGTGTTGCTCCGTCTAATGTTACAAGTGCCTTGCAGCTAGATAAAGCAAGTAGAATTGCTACGCTAAGATCTGTATTAGAAGCAGATAATTTGAAAATTGTTAGTCCAACATCCATACAATTACCGCTTTCATTTGAAGAGGGAAAGACTTCTTTCTTACAGCAATCTGATCTAGACAATACAAAGAAGCTAATCTCAGATTTCTTGAAGAACTTTGTCCAGCCAAGAAGTGACAGGATAATTTTCTGGGAAGAAAATAGCACAGTAAAGCTAGGTACAATTGTAGTTGTAGATAATGTACCAGAATTACATTATATCTCAATTGAGGTAGGTTAGTTGCTTTTAGTCGTAGATAACGGCTCTGTCTACACTAAATCGCTTTTGGATTTTCTATTATACAAAAAAATAACCTTTAACACACTTCCTTTTGATAAAGTGATTCTTTCAGAGCTTCACAAATATTCATCAATAATTCTATCTGGAAGAACAACAAACATTGCTTTGATGAATGCCATTAACTCTAAAATAATAAAACATGCTGTTTTGGAAAAAACTCCACTTCTTGGAATCTGTTATGGTGCAGAAATTCTTGCACTTACACTTGGAGGTACAATCAAGAAAATGGATAAATCACACAATGGAATCCAAGAAATTGACGTCATAAAACCAAATCCCATATGCGAGAAAAAAATTAAGGTTTTTGAGAGTCATTCTTATCTGGTTTCAAAACTTGACAATTGTTTTGAGCAAATTGCAAAATCTGACTATTGTAAATATGAAATATTCCAATATACAAATCGTAAAATCTTTGGAACTCAATTTCATCCAGAAATGAGTGATGATGGAAAACTTCTTCTAGAAAAATTCATCATTATTCAATAGTTTTAATATTGTAAATTTATGGTGATTTATAATGGAATCTAACCACATTCTTTCACTACCAATTGTAAAGGAGGAAAACATTTGTTTGCCTCTTGTAATTACCGCCGTATCCAAGTATTGGGGAATAGATCTCCCCTTTTCTGAAGCTAAAGAGATTGCAAAAAAATATCCTAACATGAAAGGAAGCATAATGATGGAGGGAATTGAGCTTGCAGAACGACACGGACTTGTTAGTTTGATCTTAAATTCTACAATTAAAGAATTAAAAAAATTAATTGACATGGGAATTCCGCCCATAGTTATTCTTCCAGGAATACGTGATACCGTGCAGCACGCATCTCTTATTTTAGGATATGATGATATGGAAAAAACAATCTTACATTATTTTCCTGAACCTGATAAGATTGGAGCAATACCAGAAAAAAAATTTGATGAACAATGGTCTGAGGATGATAGACTCTTACTTGTTTTAATTCCAACGGATATACTTTCAGAAATAAATTTGGGAAATAAAAAAGAAAAATCAAATAGATTATGTTTTAATGCTGAGAAATTACGCTTACAAGGAAAATTTACAGATGCTATAACTACATTACAAAAGGCACTTGAAATAAACCAATCCAACTCTACCGCATATTGTTTACTTGGTGGAATGCTAAATGATCAAAATTCTTCTGATGCTATACAATACTATCAAAAAAGTATTGCATTAAATCCTAGGTGTTATCTTGCATATAGGGGTCTAGGTAATTTTTATCTAAAATCAAAGGATTATTCAAATGCGGAAAAATACTATACAAAAGCAATTGAAATTAATCAAAATAGATTTGGTCCAATTTATAAAAATCGTGGTTTGGTAAGACTAGAACAGAACAAAAAAACCGAAGCTAAGAATGACTTTGAAAAATACTTGGAACAAATGCCAAATGCCTCTGACAGAACCGAAATCTTAGAGGTTTTAAAAGAATTATAGATTTGGAAAGGTTTTACAATACTTTGTGGAGTAAAGTAATCATGGATTGCATTTTTTGTAGGATAGTGGAGGGGAAGATTCCATCAAGGAAAATAACTGAAACTGAGAAATCGTTGGCATTTTTAGATGCATTTCCATTAACAAAAGGCCATACACTAGTTATTCCAAAGAAACATTACGTCAAAATTCAGGAAATGAGCAAAGAGGATAACTTGGATCTATTTGAGGTTGTAAGAATTTTAACAGGAAAAATGGAACGTCTAGCCCCATCTTCACTTGTAGCTATTCATAATGGTAAAGAGAGCGGACAGGAGGTTCCTCACGTTCACGTGCATATCATTCCGCGTAATACTGATGACTCTGTAGGACCAGTTCATAGTATGTTTAGCAAAAAACCAAAACTTACGAATGATGAATTTAACAATATTACAGAAAAACTTGTTAAATAAAAATCTAATTTCTTAAATTATTACTGTTTTCATTACATATAAAAACTTTAAATTTTACTTTAAACATTATAAAAACATAGCATATTCATCACAAAACAATATTGCTGTTGCAACAATTCAGGGTCGGTACTACTTCAAATTTGTTAAGACACTCCAATTTTTAAAAATGAATTATGATTCTATACTACCTACTGAAATAGATCATACAGATAAAAGACTTATTCTTACTACAATGCAGGAAGCATCTAAAATTGCAAGTAATTTTGTTCTATGTGCAGAAGAATTTGATGCAGATCCAACGGTAATAAAAGGACTGATAACACAAAAACTTGAAGCTGGTTTTCATGAATGTACACTAGTTTTAGGAATAGATCCAGGTAATAGAATCGGGTTTTCAGTTTTTTACTATCAAAATGAAATTGAAAGCTCAACCTATACATCGCTTGACGAATTAATATCACATATAGTTAGAATCTTGGCAGGATTAAAAGCTGATAGAAAAATTGTTAAAATAGGAAATGGAAATATGAAAATAGCTCATCATATAATTGATCGATTAAATCTTAGTTTTTGTTCACATTTTGAATTAGAATTTGTAGATGAGCGAAAGACTTCATTAAAAATTAAAAATCATAACAAAAGAGGGGAACGTGATAAAATGTCTGCAAGGTATATTACACAAAGGGACGGATACAGACACTTAATTTTACCACTTTCAAGAACTGGTTAAAGCATTATGTAAAAATTAATCATTGTATAAAAAATGCTTATATGATAGTTGTAAAAATATGTCAAAAAATTGAAATTTTTCATTATTTTAAAAACCATACATATTTATATCGCTTTTTCAGTTTTTTCCTGAAATCTCTAGAATTGTTCAAGAGAGACTGATATAATTTTTATAATAATTTTCGTTATTTGATATAGAAAATTCTGATCCATGCTTAAATACTTAGTATAACTATAATAAATCAAAGGAATAGTGACTAGAGAAAAATGACATGTAAAGGAATATGCACAAGATACAAGGCACAAAAGCCAGTAGGTACGGGTCGTTATGCGTCAGGACAGAAGAGATGCCAGATTTGTGAAATTTTCATAAAATGGGAAGGCCTTTGGTGTCCATGCTGCGGATACAGACTTAGAACAAAACCAAGAAACCTAAAATACAAAGCAAAATTACGTGCTAGAGTTGAAGCTGACTCTCAACTAGAATCAGTTGCTGTAAAGGCTGCAGAAGTAGAAGAGATTGAGGTAGAGGCAATAGTAGTAAAAAAGGCTACAAAAAAGGCTAAGACGGCAAAGGCTACGAAAAAGATAGCAATTCAGCCGGTAGCAATAAAGGCGTAGCTGACGTTAGATTTTTTGATGTCCCAAGTTGGTTATAAGAAAAAAACCGTAAAAGTGGATAATCGAGAATTCTTGGTTCAAGTAGTTCCCTTTGATAATGGTAATTTTATCTCCATAACTGAAGGAAAAGAAAAGATTGGTGCTATGATAGTGTCAATTGGTTCTGGAACTCGTATTAGTACAGCTACTGTGATCCCATCAAAATCAGATTCCTTTTTTTTGAAAATGGTTTCTGAACGATTGGCTTCTACTATAAATGGAATTTGTGTTGCATCACTTAACATACAAAAAGAACTTGGGTTAGAACCTATGAAAGTACTTATGAATGAAATAATGGAGATTGTAAAATAATGACCGATTTACGGGATTATCTTGGCCAGATAAAAAAACTAAATGAATTATTTGTTATAAAAAAGAAAGTATCTACAAAATATGAGATCGCTGCTCTTACTGAAAAAATAGATGGTAGCAACGCAATTTTATTTGAAAATATAAAAGAAAGTAAGTTTCGATTAGTAGCAAATCTAGTTGGCACTAGGGCAAGATTTGCCAAAGCAGTTAATGCGAAAGAATCTAACATTCACCAAAAGATAATCTTTGCAATTAAAGGTGCACAAAAGCCAAAGATTGTTTCAGATGCAAAATTTATGGAAAATAGATCAAAGGACTTGTCTATCTTACCAATTGTACGCCACTTTGAAAAAGAATCAGGATCTTTCATCACTTCATCTATAATTTATACACAAAACCAAGAAACTAGAACACAAAATTCATCATTTCATAGATTGATGCCTCTTGATAAAACTCACTTTTCTGTGAGAATGGTAGAAGGAAGGCATCTGCATCGCACATTTGTGCATGCCAAAGAACATAGTGAAGATCTAAGAGTAGCAATAACTATTGGTGTACACCCTGCAATTTCCATAGCTGGCGCATATCAAGCAGATTGGGGAAAGGATGAGTTAGAAATAGCAAATGCAATTTTGGGAAATAAATTAACCTTGACTAAGGTACCGTATTCTGGTATCAAAGTACCATCTAATGCCGAAATAGTTATGGAAGGAAAAATTCTGCAAGATAAAACTCACAAGGAATGGATGGTTGAAATGCTCAGGACTTATGATTTTAAAAGAGAACAGCCAGTTTTTGAACTAGAAAATTTATACTATAGAAACAATCCTATTTTTCATGATATTCTTTCTGGCTATTCTGAACATCGATTGTTAATGGGGATGCCAATTGAAGCTAAACTAAATCGTGATGTTAGAAAAGATTTTCCTAGGACAAAAAAAGTTGTTATGAGTGATGGTGGTTGCAACTGGCTTCATGCAGTTGTACAAATTTCAAAAAAGAAAGACTCTGATGCAAAAAAAGTAATTGAAAAAACTTTTGCAGCACACAGGTCATTGAAAATGGTAACAGTAGTGGATGATGATATTGATCCAGCTAATGCAGTAAGTGTAGAATACGCAATGGCCACTAGATTTCAGGCAGATAAAAACTTGATGATTATAGAAAAGGTCAGAGGCTCCAGCCTGGACCCATCAAGTGATCAAAAAAAACTGCTTACTGCAAAACTTGGAATTGATGCAACAAGACCTATTTCAAAAAGATCGGAAGGATTTGAAATAGCAAAAATTCCAGGAAAAGATAAAATCTCATTGAAAGATTATCTAAACTAGATATCTCTCGTAAAACTGTCTAGTTTTGACTAGTTAATGGATAGATCCTATCATTAATCCAATGAACAATATTGCAAGATATGGACTAGAAAATTTGAATAGTGTCCAAGATGTCTTTTCTGATGGTTTAGTTAAAACCCAAATGCTGAGAATTAACATTATTGCACCTGAGATTATTGCAGTATACAAATAAACATCATTTACTATTTTCTCTCCATTATTTGTAAGAAAGAATGGGATGATGCTAAAGAGAACCATCATGAGTGTTGTTCCTGCTATTATTCTGACTGATGTCTTTTCTGATTGTACCGCAGTAAGCATTGGCACGTTTACTTTGTTGTAATCCTCTTTGAAATGTAATGTAAGTGCCCATATGTGCATGGGGATCCAGACGAACACTAGTCCAGCCATTACTAATCCAAGATCCCATAAACCATGAGTAGTCACTGCTACGTATCCAATCATTGCGGGTGCTCCTCCTGAAAATCCGCCTAAAACTATGTTAGTTCGACTTTTTCGTTTTAGTAAATGACTATAAACTATAATGTTGTCTGCTAATCCAAATGCCATAAAAATTCCAGCCCATATACCATTCCAAAAAGAGCTAGTAAAAGAAATGGAAAATGAACATACAAGAGAAATTACAGCGAGAATTAATCCAAAATTTCTTGCCTTTTCAGGAGGGAAAATTCTTCTACTTGGAATTGGTCTGTTCTTTGTTCTTTCCATAATTGCATCAATATCTCTATCATGATAGTTAGTCAATGTATTAGCTGCTGCTGATCCCGCAGCAACACCGCCTAACATCAAAGCCCATGTAGCAAGAGAAATTTCAATATGATAAATATTTGATGCAGTAATAGCCGCACCAAATGCAGTAAAAACTAAAAGATACCAAATTTTTGGTTTAGTTAATTCATAGTATACCTTGATTCTTGAGCTTGCCTTTGTGGTTAACACTCTTTCTCCTCTTTTTTGATCTTTTTTAGTTATTTATAGGTTGAATAAACTCCTACTTTACTGGTTTATAGGGCATTGGCTTGGTTGTTCTTTTCATCTCAATAAAACTCTCAGAACGTTGTACACCTTGAATCCGACCTAATTTCTCTGAAATCAATCGATGCATCTCGTCTAAATTCTTTGCATACATTGTGACCAAAATGTCAAATCTACCAGTAACCTCTGAAATCTCTCTTACCTCAGGTACCTTGAATAATTCCTCAATCACATGGTCACGAAGCTTAGAATCCATGTTTATTCCAGTCAAAGCCTTTACCGTGTATCCAAGCTCTCTATCATTTACAACTATTGTGAATCTCTCGATAAGTTTTCTTTTTATTAATCTCTTAATTCTGCTATATACCACAGATGAATTGACGTTGATCTTTTTTGATATGCGTGGTACTGAAATATTTGCGTCTGCAGCAAGTTCAGATAGAATTGTCATATCTAAATCATCTACTTTTGCCATTTAAAATACCAATTATTCTGAATAAATGGATCTTAATAAAGGTATTATTACAATTTTTCTAAAAATTTTTCATCATTTTATATGAGGC